>CAJJWN010000028.1 GCA_905196835.1 uncultured Prevotella sp.
GTGGTGAGAGGTGGGGGGGGGGGGCGCCCGCCGAATTGGTTCTGCAAATTCGGCGGACAGTGTGTGCCGAATTTCGCTTCCTGCCAATAGGTATTGTGCGATAGGCTCTTTCAGTTGTGGATAAACGAGGTACAACCGACGGAACTCGCGAAACCTGCGCTCGTTCAGCCCTTTGACATTCAACCGCTGTTCCAGTTTCTTCAACAGTTGTTCGCCGTATGCGGCACGGTCTTCACCGTTTTGCTCAAACTCCACGATATAGCAGCCCATGAGCCAGTTGCGGGCAGTTAGGGCGAGGTTTACTGCGTGTGCGGCTTGCGCCTGCAACGTGCTTTGTATCGTGCTGATATGTTTTACTAATGCTTCAAAGTCCATAATTGCAAAGGTAAGTCTTTTATGGTTAAAACTTTAATTCCGGCAGGCTGTTTATCGCTTCCTCTTTCAATTTATCCACCGCACGGGTGTATTTTTCCGTATGTTTCAGTCCGCTATGCCCGAGCAGGCTGGCAACCGTCTTGATGTTCGCCCCATTGTTGAGGATATTCACGGCGAATGAGTGACGGGAGCAATGGAACAGAACCCACAAAGCAGCCGTCAGCAAACAAGTAAAGATAAAACGTAACCTGTTTGAAATGAGCGGTTTTTCACTATTCTGCCAAATACCGGAAACGCAGCGGAGTGCGGAATATTGAGCCATTTCAGTTACCAAACCGTTAGCCGTTAGTTACCGAAGCAAGGACAGGTAACATACGGAAAATGAAATTGTTGCAAGCCCGTTCCGATTGCGCCGATACGCACCGTTCTGCAAATCAATGGACGCTTACTCATAAGTTAATTTTGCAACAAAAACAGTAAGCGTATGAAAGTTGAAAAATTCAAGGTGTTGCTCTACCTGAAAAAGAGCGGAACGGACAAGTCGGGCAAAGCCCCGATAATGGGAAGGATAACGGTGAACCGCACGATGGCGCAGTTCGGATGCAAGCTGTCGTGCAAGCCGGAGTTGTGGAACGCACGGGAAAGCCGTCTGGACGGCAAGAGCCGCGAGGCGGTAGAGACCAATGCGAAACTGGACAGGCTGCTGCTTGCGGTCAATGCGGCGTTTGACACGCTGGTAGAGCGTGGGCAGGACTTTGACGCTACGGCAGTCAAGGACTTGTTCCAAGGCAGTATGGACACGCAGATGACCCTGCTGAGGATGACCGACCGCATCTGCGAGGACTTGAAGGCACGTATCGGCATCGACCGTGCCAAAGGAACCTACCCCGGCTATTACTACATGAGAAGGACATTGGGCGAGTTCATCGAGTGGCAGTTCAAGACGAAAGACATCGCCTTCGGGCAGCTTTCCGAACAGTTCATACACGACTACCAGAACTTCGTGATGGACGTGAAGGGATATGCCGTAGATACCGTGCGCCACTACCTTGCCATCTTGAAAAAGGTATGCCGCATCGCCTACAAGGAGGGGTATGCGGAAAGATGCTTCTTTGCAAATTTCACCTTACCGCAAAAGACAGAGCGTACACCGAGGGCGTTGAGCCGTGAGGACTTCGAGAAAATCCGTGACGTGGAGATACCCGCATGGCGCACCACGCATATCCTTGTACGTGACCTTTTCCTGTTTGCCTGCTATACCGGAACCGCCTATGCGGATGCGGTGAGCGTCACAAGGGACAATCTGTACACCGATGACGAGGGATGCCCTTGGCTGAAATACCGCCGCCAGAAGAACGAGCTTCGGGCGAGCGTGAAACTGCTGCCGGAAGCCCTCGCCCTAATTGAGAAGTACCATGATGACAACCGCCCGACGCTGTTCCCGATGGTATACCATCCGAACCTCCGCCGGCACATGAAATCCCTTGCCGTCCTCGCAGGGGTAAGCAGCACCTTGTGCTATCATCAGGCACGCCACTCCTTCGCCTCGCTGATTACGCTGGAAGCCGGAGTGCCGATTGAAACCATCAGCCGGATGCTGGGTCATTCTGATATAACCACCACCCAAGTTTATGCCCGTGTCACCCCGAAAAAGCTGTTTGAGGACATGGACAGATACATCGAGGCGACCAAAGACTTGAAACTTATCCTTTAATCCTAAAACATTACATCTATGCGCAGTACATTTTCCATATTACCGTACATCAACCGTAACAAAGTAAAGGCTGACGGCACGACCGCCGTCCTCTGCCGCATCACCATAGACGGCAAGAGTTCCACGATAACCACCGGCATCTATTGCAGACCGGAGGACTGGAACAGCAGCAAGGGAACCATCCGCACCGTCCGCGAGAACAACCGCTTGCAGGAGTTCAAGAAGTCCGTTGAACTTGCTTATGAGGATTCGTTGAAGAAACAGAACGTGGTGAACGCAGAGATACTGAAGAACACGTTGGCAAGGAAAGCCGTCATCCCCACCAAGCTGTTGCAGATGGGCGAAAGGGAGCTTGAACGGCTGCTTGCCCGTTCAAAGGAGATAAACTCCACATCGACATACAGGAACTCAAAGTATTATCAGAAGTACCTGAAAGACTATCTCACATCGTTGGGCAAGGAAGACATCGAATTCAGCGACATCACGGAAAAGTTCGGCAGTTCCTACAAGGCTTTCATGAAGCGCAACAAGAATTTCAGCGCACAGCAAATCAACAAGTGCCTGTGCTGGCTGAGCAAGCTGGTGTACCTCGCCGTGGACTACGAGATACTCCGTGCCAACCCGTTGGAGGACATGGAATACGAGAAGAAGCCCGCGCCGAAGCACAGGCATATCAGCCGTGCGGAACTGAAAGCCATCCTTGAAACGCCCATGCTCGACCCGTTGCAGGAACTTGGGCGCAGGGCATTTTTGTTTTCAACTTTCACGGGGTTGGCATATGTGGACATCATGCTGCTCCATCCGCACCATATCGGCACGACGGCGGACGGCAGGCGTTACATCCGCATCAACCGCAAGAAGACCAACGTGGAGGCGTTCATCCCCCTGCATCCGATAGCGGAGCAGATACTCGACCTCTACAACACGACTGACGACAGGAAGCCCGTGTTTCCGCTTCCGAGCCGTGACGAGATGTGGTTCGAGATACACGAGTTGGGCGTGGCGATAGGACGGAAAGAAAACTTGTCCTACCATCAAAGCCGCCATTCGTTCGGAACTTTCTTGATTTCGGAGGGCATACCCATTGAGAGCATCGCCAAGATGATGGGACACTCGGGTATAAAGACCACCCAGCGGTACGCGGAGGTGACTGACAAGAAGATTTCAAAGGACATGGACAACCTGATGGCGGTCAGAATGATGTACGGAACGGGCAAATGGTACAAAAGACAAGAACTGCCAAAAGAAACAAACATTGATAATGAATAATGACTATGGAACGTGGAATAATCACAATCACAGAAAACGGGGCGGTTGCCATGCCGACCGCTCCCGTCTGGATGACGCAGCAGGAAATGTCCGATGCGTTCAACGTGTTCGGCTGCGACATCCACAGGGCTGTACACACCATCTACAAAAACATGGAATTGTTGGAAAGCGAAACGAAGCGGTACATCAAACAGGACAACGGGATAAACTATGATGTTTACAGCCTTGAAATGGTGATAGCCGTTTCTTTCAAGTTAAGAGGTCGGGAAAGCATGGCTTTCAGACGGTTTATCATGGGCAGGCTGACCATGAACAACAGACAGTCCGTCAACCTTTTCTTTTCGCTCTCCCCGTCACGTGGAAAGAGAGCGGGAAATTGAGCAGACCTCAGACGGCGTATGAGATACCCTCAAACGGCGTGTAAGGCTACCTCTTACGCCGTTTGAGGGTAACACCGTTTTACAGGGAATTCCCGTCAGCCTATCTGAACGCTTCCCAGTAATTGGCGGCAAGCATCCTTTCGATATCTGACTCCTTGTACAGAATCTTGCCGCCCAACTGGTAATAGGCGATTATGCCGTTGTTGCGGTAGTCCTGCAAGGTGCGTCGGCTCACTTTCAGGCGTGCCGACACCTCCCTGTCCGTCAGGAAGCGTTCACCGCCCAATGTCGGACGGCTGTTTGCCATAAAGTTCTCGATGCCGTCCAGCAGACGGTCAAGGCTGTCGCCGAACTCGGCGACAAGCGCATGGTTCTTGGTAATCATTTCACTCATTGTTACATTGGATTTAGTGGTACAATAATAATCAAACGGCTTTGTCTGCCAGCTTACGTTCAACGGGCTTGACGATGCGCAACACATCCTCCGGTCGGTAAAACACCTTGTGGTTTATCTGCGAATAGGCCAGCGTGCCGTTATCACGCAGCGTCTGTAAGGTGCGCGGACTGATGTTCAACTGTCGGCAGACCTCTTGGTTGTCCATCCAACGGTATAATGATTTGCTGCCTTGCTTGGCAAGGAGTTCGTTCACACGGTCTGAGAAGCGGCTGAACTTCGCCGCCATTTCCTCAAACGCCTCTTTCTGAAAAATCAATACTTCCATTGTCAATACTGTTTTTAATGTTGATACTCGGTTTTGGACGCAAAGTAAATGGGCATTACGCATCAAACGATGGGTTGGCACAATCGTGGCAGCTTGTGGCAGGGAGTGTCGTTATCTGCCGACCCCGTGACGGCTGTTCCAAGCGTCCGTGATGCAAAGAAAAGCGAAGTCCGGCACAATCCAACCGCTTCGCACCTGCGTGGCAGCATTTGGCATCGGTGTGGTAGCCTGTGGCGTTCGTCAAATTCAAGACTAAATTAGCTCTGCAATAATAAACTTTTTCATATTTCTTTCTTGATTTAAGTTGCAATTGGTTATCTTTGCAACAGTCCTCGACTTCTTTCTAAGCTCATCCTTTCAAAAGAGGTTGTGTATAGAAAGGCAGCTCACGCCGGGCTGTCATCCTCTAGATGGATACAGCGGGCTATGGGTCGGGATTGAGGACTGACAAAATGTGAAGGCGTTTACTTGACGCTTTGTTCTTGACACATAGAAATCTGGCAGTTTCGAATTGTTAGTCAAATTCAAAGCAACGGTAGATGTCCATGGGTATGTTATATCCGATTAATTGTATGCAGGCAGACCTTGTCGGTTGTTTGCATCATATTCGTTTATATACATATCGGCGTGGGCTTCGGCGTTGCTCGTTTCGACTAACAGGGCGATGCCAGAGCCTCTATGTGTGGGACGAGTAACAAGCATGATTCCCACGCTTTTCTTTTGTCTAAATCTTTTTGTGTAACAGCAGGCTTGCCGGGAATCAAGTCCGCACTTTGACTCGGCAATGAAGCAGAATGAACGTGCTGGCATTATGCGAATAGTTTCAGACATTGTGAAAGCTGATTCTATTATCGACTTGCGAGAAATTGATTACTTGGATGGAATCAAAGACAAGTACCGTATAACGAAAGAAGACGAAGCTATGGGCGATTCCATGACTTTGTCCGATGCTGTTTGCCTGTTAAAGAATTTATCTCCAAACCTAATCCATGACATTATTGGAGATTTTTACAATTTAGCCTTGTCTGACAACGCTTTTAGTAGAGAAGAAGGACTTATTGTACTTGCCATAATAGCGTGTTTGTCTGAAAAATATTTCACACACGCTGAAATATATTCGACAGTTTTACCCAATAATACGTTAGCCGAAAAATCACAGATACTTTATATTGAAGGGGAATATTACAAGGAGGCAAACAAGGAAATTTCTGATGCTTATAGAGAAATATCCAATGAGTTCCGATTGATAGGTTTGAACTTTGTCTATCTTCCAAAGGTATGCGAGCATTATAAGTCGTTGCCACAAAGTAAGTTATTGTCATTGCTTTCATTTCTGTATCCTAAAATTTCAGAGAAACAGATGGGAGATATGATACGGCAGTTAACCTCGTTGAATACATCTGATTTCTGCAAGGAAGGTATTGTCGAGAAAATGAATCTCAAAGACTTGGACGAATCGTTACCGTCGATACTTTTATGTATAAACGATTCGCTTGTTGGAGGTAAAATCTACTCAAACTTTCTATCGATTACTCTCGAAAAGGACGCTCTCAATATAGCAAGGGATTTTACAGACTTGTTCATGAAACTGTATAAGCCAAGAGTGTTGAATCCTTCTTTTGAAGGCAAGGAAAGATTTGTTTATCGTGGTTACTACAAGCAGGTATTTGACATATTTACAGATAGAAAAGGCGTCAGAAGCAGTGTTGTTATAGACCTGTTTCATGGAGAGATTCTCTTGCCTGAGGCCGAAATAAAGTTATCAAAACTTCATAGAAGGGAGAAGGCCTTGTATGCCTTATTCTTGTTGGAATCAGGAAGTGGTGGAATAAATTTCAGCAAACCGGAAAACGCCAAGGCTCTAAAAAGATTTGACCACCGTATGCAGCTTATACAGCTAAAGTATGAGATGATTTATGAAGGTTTTGGCGGCGATAAATCTCGTGCTCCGAAAATATATCTTTCGGAAAACAGGTTGCCAATGTTAAGTCTGATTAAACAACAAATTCGCCAAATCGGAGAATTGTTAAGCAATGCCGATGACTACTTGGTACAACGAAATCTTTTTGGCAATTACTGTGTAGCCATTCCTCCAGAATTGTGTCTATGTTACGATATGCAAGCAAAGCAGATTTGCCGTTTTGAGGATTCTGCTTTTTGGAGCCGGGTATTGGCCTTATAACCTTGCAACTTTTTGCAGACGATTTTTTTCTTTATCGGGTGTAATATTGCAGATTTCTGTAAATCAAATACTTATTGCCTAATTTTGCGTAAAAATTTAAGCAAATACGATTATGGCAATTACATTGGAAAAAGGACAGCGGATAGGCATAGGTCTATCTAAAGTTAGTGTAGGTCTCGGATGGGATCCGAATGAAGGTACAGGTTTTGATTTCGATTTGGATGCCTCTGCATTTATGTTGGGAAGCAACAAGAAAATTCCAAATGACAATTATTTCATATTCTACAATAATCCGAAATCTCCAGACGGAGCGGTGGAATCTACAGGTGATGATACTACTGGAGGCAATAGTGACGGAGGGGATGATGAAACATTGAATGTTGACCTGCAAAAAGTTGACCCTTCTATTCAGGAGATTCTGTTTGTTGCTACAATTTATAAGGCAGACGAAAGGAAACAGAATTTTGGGCAGGTTAGAAACTCTTATATACGCATCTACAATTCAATCACCAACGAAGAAATAGCACGCTATGATTTGGACGAGGATTTCTCCATTGAAACAGCCGTTGAGTTTGGGCGTTTGTATCGCCGTGGTGGAGAATGGAAGTTCGAAGCTATGGGCATAGGTAACAAAGGTGGATTGCAAGCATTGGTCAACAAATATCAATAAATCATGCCTATAAATCTTGTTAAGGGACAGAACCATGTGCTCAACATGAATATTTTTCATGTTGGGCTTGGCTGGGACGTGAATGAAGATGCTTCGTCGGATGACGATTTCGACCTTGACGTTTCGGCTTTCATGGTTAATGCTACCCATAAAATCCCAGCAGACGATTACTTGGTTTTTTATAATTCCGAAAAACGGCTGAAGGTTTATCTCGAAGGGAAAAACAAGGGCGAGTTGGTCGAACCACGCAAGATATACCCATATACTGTGTGGACGACGAATGATGAAATGAGGGCACAATCACGCCCTGTTGACCCCGAAATGTCGGTTATAGGGGCTATTGACGACGAGGACGGTTCAACTTCGGAAGATGGCGATGACGAAACAATGGATATAGATCTCTCGAAAGTTAGGGCTGACATACAGGAAATAATAATAACTGTAAGCATACATAAATACAAAGAGCGCAAACAGAATTTCGGCCAAGTAGAACGTGCTTACGTCCGTCTTTATAAACCTGGGCAGGAAGCCGAGGGGCAAGGAGAGTTTGTCTATGATTTAACCGAAGATTTTTCAGCTTGTGCTTCCATTGAATTTTGCAGGTTATATCGCCACAAAGGAGAATGGAAAATTCAGGCAACAGGCATTGGACATCATGGCGGTCTTGAAGAATTAGTTGAAAAATATACTTAATCTGATTTTAATATGGCAATACGATTAGAAAAAGGTCAGCGCATTAATCTTGAAAAAGATAATGGAGCAAAACTCACCAACTTTTGTGTTGGGTGTAATTGGGGAGCTATTGTTGTTGAAAAAACAGGCTTCTTAGGATTTGGAACAAAAAAAGAGGAACTCGATGTAGATGTTGACTTAAGTTGTGTTATGACCGACAGCACCGGCAAACTTGTTGACACGCTGTATTCCCCTTTATATAAAAAAGAGTTTTTCCAAGCCGCAGGACTTCCCATAGGGAAAGATTGGTCGGCAGATAAATCTATGTACCACACTCCCGATGATACGGAAGGAGATAAGGGCGGTGACGATGGATTGGACAATGAGATAATAACCGTTGACCTTACGAAAGTCAATCCTGCAATAGACCAGATATTTTTCTTTTTGAACATATACCAACCAAGGAATATAGACTTTCAAAAAATCCCATATGTTGCAATTCGTATGTATGAAGGAACTCCTAAAAAGGTGAAATCCATTTTTGCACAATATGATGTTGCAAAGGAAAACCAGTTCATGGGGAAGAATGCTCTCATTATGGGTAAGCTATATCGTCGGAATGGTGATTGGAAATTTGCAGCCATTGGTGATGCCTTTGATGACCAAAATGACCTTCGGCAAACAGTAAAGAGAATATTAACTTCATATTCGAAATAGAGCAATGAGAAGATTACCAGTTTATTTGTTATTGGATACATCCGGCTCTATGTACGGTGAACCGATAGAGGCGGTCAAAAATGGTGTCCAGACACTTATTTCAACTTTACGAGGAGACCCTTATGCTCTTGAAACAGCATATATTAGTATCATAACTTTCAATTCTGTGGCTCAACAGGTAACACCTCTTACAGAATTGTCGGCTTTTCAACAACCTCAAATTGAAGCAAGTGGTTGTACCGCTTTGGGCGAAGCACTGACTTTGCTTGCACAAAAGGTTGATACCGAAATTGTCAAGACCACACAAGAAGTCAAAGGTGACTGGAAGCCTTTGGTCTTCCTTATGACAGATGGCGAACCTACAGATGATTTGCAGAAGGGGATTGACGAGTTCAAGAAAAGAAAATTCGGTATGGTCGTAGCTTGTGCCGCAGGGCAAGGTGCTAACACGAATACGTTAAAGCAGATTACAGAAAATGTCGTTCAGCTTGATACAGCCGACAGCGCAACGATTAAGGCGTTCTTCAAATGGGTAAGCGCAAGCATTAGTACAGGCAGCCAAAAAGTTGAGGATACTCACGGCGATGTTGCATCAATGAGCGAGTTACCACCTCCACCTCCAGAAGTAAATATCGTTGTGTAAAGAAACAAAGCAAAGTGGCACGAAACAGTTTGTGCCACTTATGCTATAAAGTTTATCAAGAATGAGACATTTACCTGTATATATTTTGATTGATACCAGCGGGTCTATGAAGGGAGAACCGATAGAAAGTGTCAAAGTCGGTTTGTCAGATATGATTGCGACTCTCCGTCAAGACCCGTATGCGTTGGAAACTGTTTGCATAAGCATAATAACTTTTGACAGGGAAGTAAATCAGATTTTGCCTTTGACTGAACTTGCTGACTTACAGATACCCAATATCATCACGCCGGATTCCGGCCCGACATTTCTTGGAAAGGCATTGGAAATGCTTTGCAATCGGATTGAAGTAGAAGTTCAAAAGGGTACACCTGAACAAAAGGGCGATTGGCGTCCATTACTCTTCGTGTTAACTGATGGCAAGCCTTCTGACATTCAGGTTTATGAGAATATCATCCCCAAAGTAAAAAATAAAAATTTTGCAAGTATAATTGCTTGTGCAGCCGGTCCCAAAGCAAAGATAGAACCGCTAAAAAAGCTCACAGACCAAGTGTTTACGCTTGATACAATGGACGCTACATCGTTTAAGAAATTCTTTGTGTGGGTTTCTGATGTTATAGGTGTAGGAGGAAAAAGTGTGGGAACAACGGATTCTTTGGAATTGCCGGGGCCACCTGCGGAAGTGAATATAGTAATATAATTGTTTATGAGAAGATTACCGATATATTTTCTGATTGATGTTTCAGAATCAATGGTTGGAGAACCAATCACTCAGGTAGAGAAAGGAATGAGGAATATCATACAAGAGCTAAGGACTGACCCGTATGCTCTTGAAACTGTATTCGTGTCTGTCATTGTTTTTGCAGGAAAGGCAAAGGTCTTGTCTCCTTTAACTGAGTTGTACAAGTTCTATCCACCGCAGTTTCCTATAGGTGGGGGAACATCGTTAGGCACTGCTTTGGACTGTCTGATGAACGATATTGACAAGTCCGTAAAGAAAACAACTGTTGAAATGAAAGGCGATTGGAAACCTATCATTTTTCTTTTTACGGACGGGATGCCAACCGATAATCCCCAGCAAGCCTTCAACCGATGGAACGCACATTATAAGAGAAAGGCAAATTTGGTATGTATTTCAATCGGTGACAATACTGATACTAAAATGCTTGGAAAAATCTCGGACAATGTGTTGAGATTGAATGATACAGGGGAACAATCTTTCAAAGCCTTTTTCAAATGGGTTACAGCTTCAATCAAATCAACAAGTGTTTCTGTTACTGATATGGGAACAGATGAAATTCAGCTTGCTTCCACATCTGGAATAGACCTTGAAAAGGTGGATACGACTAAGGACTGTATCGTGGATGAGAACTTTGTCGTACTACTCGGCAAATGTTCGAATACGAAAAAGAAATATCTTATTAAATATGCCAAGCGAATAGGTAAAATACCCGGATTAGAGCAACTTGACGTAAAAGGAATAGACTACAAACTTGTGGGTGCTTATCCAATTGATGATAAAGCATATGAAGAATTAAGCGATGGCAAGTCCAACCGCAACATCAACACCATGTCTTTGATAGGAGTACCCACTTGTCCTTGTTGCGGCAATCAATTTGGTGTCGTAGTTTGCGAATGTGGCAACATCATGTGCTCAGACGGTCAAACTACCGCTTGTCCGTGGTGTGGAATGGAAGGTTCTTTAGGAGCAATCGGTGATGGCGGTTTGGATATAACACGGGGAAGAGGCTGATTATGAACATTGAAAAAGTAATAGACCTCCTAAGCAATGGAGAATCCGATGAACACATGAGCGGCTTCATCAAATATTATGCTAACAAGCTATGGGCTGAATATAATGAATATCTTATGAATGAATTTGTTGTGATAGAGAATAAGGTAAAAGAACTGCCTATCGTTATACCTAATGCGTCTATCAGAAAGCCGTATAATACGATTGTATCAATACCGTGCGAAGAAATGACCGACATAACATTATCCGGTCTCACAGAAGAAGCGCAAGGGCTTAAAATTGAGAAGCAGGAGGATGGCAAGTCTTTTAGGATAAGTGGAACTCCCAAGGAAAGTGGAACTTTTGATGTCACGTTAAGATACAAATATCGTGGCTTGTCTGTTGAGCGTCCTTATCTGGAACGTATGTTACAAATTATCATCAATCCAGACCCAAGGGATTTATGGAAAGATATTCCTGTACCCGAAGATATGGAGTATCCGAAAGATAATACGGCAAAAGAATATGTAAAAGTTGCTGCACTTTCCGATGGAACTCCACAAAAAGATATTGTCGCTGCAAGCAAAAGAGGCCGTTCACATGCACAAGAAGGTAAGCCACGTGATGACGATTTCCGTTTGTATCATGACGAAAAAACGAATTGGTATGTCATTGCCGTGGCCGATGGAGCGGGGTCTGCACCCTATTCGCGTGAAGGTTCAAGAATAGCTTGCAATGTGGCAGTTGAGCATTGTAAAGAACAATTGGCTGATTCTGAAAATTTTGATGATGACATCAATCTCTATCATCTTGACCAAAAATCGGAAGCGGCAGGTAAGGCTATTAGTGCGGATATATACAAAATCGTAGGTAATGCCGCCTTAAAAGCGCATAAGGCAATAGCGGCAGAGGCTCAACTAAAAGGTCGCAAGACCAAGGAATACTCCACAACATTGTTACTGGGCATCTGCAAAAAATATGATTTTGGTTGGTTTGTTGCTTCATTCTGGGTCGGCGACGGAGCAATATGTCTTTACAACCAAGCAGATAAAACAGCAATGATGCTCGGTATGCCTGATGAGGGTGAGTATGCCGGGCAAACACGTTTTCTTACAATGCCTGAGATATTTTCGGATTCCAATAAATTCTACCAAAGAATGAATTGCCGGATTGTTCCGGACTTTACAGCTTTATTCCTTATGACGGATGGCGTTAGCGACCCCAAGTTTGAAACCGACGCTAATTTGAAGTCTTATGATAAGTGGAATGAATTATGGGCTGACCTTAAAGAGAATGGAGTAGAATTAACGGATGATAATGAGGAAGCTGCAAATCAATTGTTGAATTGGTTGGACTTTTGGTCACCGGGAAACCATGACGATAGAACCATTGCAATATTGTATTAAACGTAAGGCATAATGGCAAATAAAATAACTCTGACAGCAAATGACGGAAGTATCGTTGAGTTTTATGATGAAATAAAAGCTCAAGGTGGGGTTAAGGATGTTTATTTTAGTCCTGACAAAACCTATGTTGTCGCTTTCTATCGCAAGCCAATCAATGCTAATGACAGGGAGCGTATCACCAATATTGTTGGTATCTATCGCCAGCGGATTTTCGATACTCCAGAGGGGAATTATTGGAAAAATCTGTTTGCATGGCCTACAAAAATGGTAGAATGGAATGGAAAGACAGGCATAATAATGCCATTTTATGACAAAAAGTTTTTCTTCTCCTCAGGGCCATTCAAAGGCAAAGAAAAAGAGGGAAAGTGGTTTGCTTCCGCTAAATTGCGTAACAAATTTTTGCCTGCTGACCAAAAAGGGAATTGGCTGACCAATCTTCATATGTGTATCAAGATAGCACGTGCTGTCCGACGGCTTCACGCAGCAGGATTGGCACATTCGGATTTGTCTTACAAGAATATACTGGTTGACCCGATTACAGGAAGTGCGTGTATTATTGATGATGACAGTTTAGTTGTTCCGGGCAAATTCCCTCCTGAGGTTATAGGTACGCCAGATTTTATTGCTCCAGAAGTCATTGAAACCAAGCATCTTGCATTGGATGATAAACAAAGGAAACTGCCGAGTATCTATACAGACCGTCATGCATTGGCTGTCCTGATATATATGTACCTGCTTAATAGACATCCATTAAGAGGCGGCAAGGTGAATGATGTCAATGACAGTGGACGTGATGAAGAATTGTCTATGGGTGCAAAAGCCTTGTTTATTGAGAATCCAACAGACAAATCCAATAGGGTTAAAGCCCAACAACTATCCCCTGCAGAGTTGCCACAAGGCGACCCAGCAAAGATGCCATATACTATTTGTGGCCCGTATCTGAAGAAATTGTTTGACCGTGCTTTCGTAGAAGGTTTGCACGACCCGTCAAAGCGTCCGAGTGCAGCGGAATGGGAAGATGCCTTGGTCAAGACAACCGATTTGGTACAGCCATGTCAGAATCCTAATTGTGACGCCAAGTGGTTTGTATTTGACAACACTACCAAGCCTAAATGCCCGTTTTGTGGCCAGCCATATCATGGACAATTGCCGATATTGAATTTTTATTATGCTCCCTCACATGGCAAATTCATATCGGAAAATTATCGTTTGATGGTATATGACAAGCAAACTCTGTACAAATGGCACGCAAATAATTTAGTATCTCCAAGTGAACGGACATCTGAAGCTGACAAAAAGCCTGTTGGGGATTTTCATTTCTTCAATAATCAGTGGATTCTGATAAATCGTAATCTTCCTGACATGATGGATGTTACGGAGAAGAAGCCTATCGCTATAGGCGAATATGTGCCGCTTACAGAAGGCAGGCAGATATTGCTTGACAAAGGACAGGGAGGACGACTTATTGTTGTTCAACTTGTTAACAATTAGAACGATAATAGCCATTTATAAAATCACGAAGCAATAGATATAAAGCAAAATGAAAAAATCAATCGCTCTGCTAATTGGTATTGCATTAATTTTATTAGGTACGTTGACAAGAGGCAATTGGGTTATCGGACTGAAACTATTATGTGCCATATTTCTGGTTATGCTCGTACTTTATTGGAAAATAGCCCCCTTTAAGCAACAGCTATTCCCTAAATATCAAAAGGCTTTTGGCATAACAGAAAGAATATTCGTGAGATTACAGAATATCTTAGGCTTTATTCCCAAAATACAAATGGGGCAACGTTTGCAGCTTGACACTTCGTTGATTGTATGTATCTTTTTTACGCTTTTGATATTAGTTGTTTTGTGAAAACATTGACTGTATCAACCAAACAGGATAAATCGGAACTAATAATATGGCAAAGAAGAAAATCGTAAGAATACCGGGAGTAAGTTTTTCTTGGAAACGTGCGTTGGGCATAACCCAAGCGAAACAGAAATTTGCCCGTCAAACCGGAATACCAACATCCAAGGCTGGATTGGAGCGTAAATTAGGAAAAGCTCTACTCAAAGTTTTATTTGGCAAATAATTATTAATCATAAGTTTTTCAGTATATGCAACAGAAAAAGCATTACATTGGCTTGACAGATGCAGAAGTCTTGGAGAGCCGTAAAAAGTATGGAGTAAACATCCTTACTCCACCAGAGAAAGAACCGTTATGGAAACAATTTCTGGAGAAGTTCACAGACCCTCTTATCATCATTCTAATGATAGCGGGCGTTTTGTCCATTGGAATTTCTTTTTACGAGTATTTCGGACTCAATGAAGGTTTCACTGTATTCTTTGAACCTATTGGCATTTTTGTGGCAATTTTACTTGCTACCGGGTTAGCTTTCTATTTTGAATTAAAGGCGGATAAGGAGTTTGCCATATTAAACCAAGTGAATGATGACGAACTGGTTGAAGTCATACGAAACGGCAATGCAACTCAAATTCCCAAGAAAGATGTGGTTGTTGGGGATATTGTCATCATTAATACTGGTGCAGAAGTTTCTGCTGATGGTGAACTGCTGGAATGTGTCAGTCTGAATGTAGATGAATCCACGCTTACGGGAGAACCGATGTGCCATAAGAGTGTTGATGAAAAGGATTTTGACCCGGAAGCGACATATCCTACCAATCACGTTCTTAAAGGAACTAAGGTGATGGAGGGGCATGGTATATTCCGTGTGACTGCAGTCGGGGATAAAACAGAAAACGGCAAAGTTTTCGTAGCCGCGCAAATTGATGACAGTGTAAAGACACCACTCAATGAACAATTGGATGGGTTAAGTGACCTGATAACAAAATTAAGCTATGGATTTGCGGCATTAGTAGTCGTAGGGCGTTTGCTGATTTACTTTTTGGGAGACAACTCAATGGAATGGGCACATATTACGGCATATGTACTCCAAACATTAATGATAGCCGTCACTTTAATTGTCGTTGCTGTTCCAGAAGGATTGCCTATGGCTGTCACGCTTAGCCTTGCATATAGTATGCGTAGGATGTTGAAAACGAACAATCTTGTACGCAAGATGCACGCATGTGAAACGATGGGAGCCACAACTGTAATTTGCACGGATAAAACCGGGACACTGACCCAAAATCAAATGAGCGTTGAGGAAACTCAATTCTACGGTTTGACTAATCAGGCATTGGGGACAGATGAAACAAGCCGTTTAATAAAAGAAGGCATTGCGCTTAATTCTACGGCATCATTGGATTTAAGTAATCCTGACAAGCCTGTGGTATTGGGTAATCCCACAGAAGGAGCATTGCTTTTATGGCTTAGAAAAAACGGCATTGATTATCGTAAGTTGAAAGAAGATGCTAATGTAGTAGAAGAATTGCCTTTTTCTACAGAAAGGAAATATATGGCGACAGTTGTTGAGTCCGCCCAACTGGGAGGAAAGAAAATTCTCTATGTCAAAGGTGCTCCTGAAATAATCCGTTCCCTCTGCAAGCAAATCGACAAGAACGTGAATACTGCCGATATTGACAAACAACTGACAGACTATCAAAATCGTGCAATGCGCACTTTAGGTTTTGCATATCAAGTATTGAATGACAGCGATATGGCTATCGCAGATGGTAACGTGATTGCTGAAAACCTTACTTTCATGGGGATTGTTGCCATTGCTGACCCTGTCCGTAAAGATGTTCCAGCAGCCGTGCAAAAGTGTATGGCTGCAGGCATTAATGTGAAAATTGTAACCGGAGATACTCCCGGAACTGCCAAAGAAATTGGACGACAAATCGGACTTTGGACTAAAAAGGATAGTGACAGTGCAATAATAACAGGAACGGAGTTTGAGAAACTTTCAGATGACGAACTTGATAAGAAAGTGCTTGGATTGAAGATTATCGCTCGTGCCCGTCCAATGGATAAGAAACGTTTGGTTGAATCTCTGCAAAGAAATAATCAAGTGGTCGCAGTGACAGGCGACGGTACGAATGATGCTCCTGCACTCAAAGCGGCTCATGTGGGCTTGTCAATGGGTGACGGCACTTCCGTAGCCAAAGAAGCCTCGGACATTACCATTATAGATAACTCATTCAGCAGTATTTGTCGTGCAGTAATGTGGGGGCGTTCGCTTTATCAAAACATTCAGCGTTTCTTACTGTTCCAACTTACGGTCAATGTGGCTGCATGTTTTATCGTGTTGGTGGGTGCGTTCATGGGAACAGAATCTCCGTTGACCGTGACGCAAATGCTGTGGGTGAACTTGATAATGGATACATTCGGTGCTATGGCTCTTGCCTCATTACCACCTTCACAATCTGTAATGAAAGACAAACCTCGTGACCGTAAAGCCTTCATCCTTACAAAACCTATGATGAAAGACATTCTCGGTGTTGGCGGATTTTTCTTCTTGCTGCTTGTTGTGTTCCTTTATATATTCCAGCACACTGAAATCACGCAAATGACAGACCTGTTGCATTGCAAGTTCGGTGAAGCCAATGGATTGTCACCATATGAACAGACTCTATTGTTTTCAATTTTTGTGTGGACGCACCTTTGGTATATGTTCAATACCCGTTCATTTGAAACAGGAAAAAGTTTCTTCCAACTTAAGATGAGCAAAGAGTTCTTTACTATTGTCGCCATTATTTTCATCGGGCAGATAGCGATAGTTGAAGTTCTTTATGATTTCTTTAACTGTACTCCAATGAAACTTATAGACTGGGTAATAATAGTTGTTCTTTCCTCATTGGTTCTTTGGGCAAGAGAATTATGGCACTTGTTAACCAAGAGAGGATAAGGTGTTTTTCAGAAAAGCAAGCAAAGAGGATATGAGGAATAAACCTATATCCTCTTTTTCTATATTCAGGTCGCCCGACTTCGGAGGAGCAACCAAACGGCAAGGCTTTCGGGGAGTAACCCGAAAGGTTTTGAGTAACTCAAAACATACCTTGCTGCTGCCACTTTTCGGCAGTAACCGAAAAGCCTTCGGGTTACTCGAAGGACACCTTGCTGATTTCTCGTGAAATCAATAATCCGCCAGCAAACGGATTGGAATTTGTGCTGTTATTCTCATCCTTAAAGCATCGTTTCCCGATGCCCAAGCTGCCTAAAAGAAGAAAGGGGATGAGGGCGGTGTGCAAGCCTGCATCTTATTGAGATTACAGGAAACAAAGCCGGCTTAGAAACAGGCAATAGTGTCAATTCGATGTCAATATGTGCCAATCACAGCCAAAACTGACATTAGACTAATAAGGAAATGCTATTTTGAGCAAATACATCCTCGCTTGTTTACAAGCTCAGCGAACCAATGGTTTGCTAAAACAATGAAGAACAGAACCCGACAACCAAGAAAGTAATTCAATGCAGATAGGAAGCAACATAGTTTCAATGATATGCTGGTTTGCTGTTGTGCTGGTTTACAACAGCGAAACTTCAAATAAAGGTATCAGCAATGGAATGTGGCTTTAGAGAGGTGGAGTTTGAATGATATAAATCGGTGGTACAATACATCCGTCTATCAACGTAGTAATGAAGCAACAAAAGAATGGTGCAATAAACAAAAGCATATAGGAATACGCACGCTGGCCTGCAAGCCTGCCCGCGCTCCAACCGACCTGCCGTCCTGCTTGCCTGCCGACCGGTCTGCCGGCGTGCCTGCCGGCGTGCCTGCCTGCCGGCACACAGACAGGCAAACCTACCAACAGGCTATTTGCAAATGGGCAGGCTCAAATATAATGTGGAAACGGTATGGAATTAAAAGCAAGACAGTGCTACCGATTTTCATCACCAAGATGTGCAACAAATGTACAATAATGATAAGATGTTTGATTTTCTCTATTTTTCAGAGGAATAGCTTTGGCAATAAGGAAGAAAAACACTACTTTTGCAAATGAGAGAAGCGTTCTTTTGATTGATGCAGAACATTGCAGAATAGAGAAGCCCGCTGGTTTCCAAATCGTTAGCTGTTAAGCTGACAATCTTTGTAAGTTCCTTGTTTTCAATGGGTAAGAAGAATTGATATGTCTTGCGCAATGCCAGCTTATGTGCTTATCTATCCCGGCTCTTTTCACCCAACGCTTGACGGATTTGCAGCAACTTTCATACGAAGGCAGGTTGAAGATGAGAGCGTCTTTGTTACCGTCTGCCGGCGGTTTTCCCACAAGCGAAAGAAGACCGTCATTGAGCGGAATGACCACACCGCTACTGGCGGAATGACCTTTGGTCTTGTTCTGCTCAAATTTTAGCAGCTTATTAGCGTAGTCGATATTCTTATAGGTAAGGTCTTTCACATCACAGAAGCGCAAGCCACAATACAGGCAAAAGATAAACGCACGCCTTACGTTGGGGTTCTCGTTGTCATAATGGCACGCAATCAACCGCTGGATTTCTTCCGGCGAAAGCACGTCCTTGCGTAGTATCTGGCTATCCGCCTTGCAGGTAACGCCTTTGCAGGGGTCTTTCAGCATCACATCGTGGTCAATCGCATAGTGGATAACCTTCTTGAAACGCTGGAAGATGCTTTTAGCCCCTTCGCCCACGCTCCGGGATTGCAGATAAGCTACGAACTGTTCCATCATGTCCTTCGTGATAAGTTCCGGCTTGATGCCGAACTCGTGCATCGGGTAATGCTCCTTCAAAAAGTCCTTGAAACGGCTTAGGGCGATTTGCACCATCCGAATGTCTTTCTTGGTGTAGTCATTGATATAGGCTTGAAAATAATCCAAGAAATTCACGTTCCGGTCTTTTTTCAGACGGTAGCCCAACATACTTTCCTTAAACTCCTGTTCACGTTCGGTACGTATTTTTACAGCAAGCTCCAGTGTTTCCTTGTTCTGCTGGCGTTCCGCAGGGGTACGTGGCTTCTCTATCAGATACAGGCTGAGGTTCTCTTTTCGCCTGTGATGCTTGATAGCGAACTTCGGCTTTCCCTGCATCTTACCGCTTTCATAATACACCTGATTACCGTTTTCATCCAATACAGGCTTTTCCTCTCTACCCAAATAATACTCCAGATACAAACTAATTCTGCCGTCCGACAGCCTGTTTTGCTCCAATTTAGGGTTTTCTTTCGTTTTATTTTCTAACTTTGCCATTGTTTAGAGGTTTTATCCCGATTTAGATACCGTAACCGGGTGATTACGCTAAATAATTGATTTTCTTTTGTTTTTCGATATTGCAAAGGTACAAAAGAAAATGGAATTTCAAAGTGTACTAAAAGTGTACTGAATAACAGAAAATGGGCAAAATATGGCAAAAATGGAGAAAATAAGAAAGATGCAAATGACTGATAATAAGGAAGATAAATTCTTTTATTTTCCTATGATTTCTATGCCTTGTACCGGCTCTGGGTACAAGGGAGGAGAAGGACGGTTGTCTTTCTCCTTTTTCTTTTTGCATATTGGCGACCGGTTGCCGGCAAGTCTCTTGCCGACATGCGTTTTATTATAACATTATGGGGCTGTTTAGCTTTCATGAACGTTCGTCAACACACGCTGGAGATACAATCTATAACAAAACGCGGAATGTATGCTTACAATCCGAAAAGCCGCCTTTTGGACTGCAAAAGGCGGCTTTTCGCAAGCCAATTGGCGGCCTTTCGCAAGGCGGAATACGGCCTTTCGTAAATACATTACAGCACTAAACGGACGCCGAAACGCAGCGCAACATTATTTTTTTGACGCAAAATCGAAAAAAGTCTGGCTGTGACTTGATTTTTCACCTGCTGACAAGTAACTTTGCAGAAAGCAGGCCTGACCGTCAGACAGCCTGACCGCCACACCAAGCCATACAGGGCCGTGGCTGCCTGCAAAACGCATTGATACAGAAGGGAACACCATTCAAGGACTGAACTTCATAGCCATCGACTTCGAGACGGCCACCGGCCGGCGCGCCTCCGTGTGCGAGGCGGGCATCTGCGTTGTGCGCCACGGCCGCATTGCGGAGACGCGCTCGTGGCTCGTACGCCCGCCGGGCAATGTGTACAGCTACCGTAACGTGCAGATACACGGCATACGGCCGGAGGACACGGAGCGGTCGCCCGAGTTCCCGGAGGTGTGGGCCGAAATATCGGAATACATCAAAGAGTGCCCCGTGCTCGTGGCCCACAACGCCGCGTTCGACATCGGCTGCATACGCAGCTCGCTCGAGCTGTACGGCATCACGAAGCCCGACGCAGCCTACTACTGCTCCCTGCGCGCCGCACGGAGGCTCTACGACTTCGGCTGCAACACGCTCGACCATCTCTGCAACCAGTTTGAAATAACCTGCGGCCGCCACCACCGCGCAGGCGACGACGCCGAGATGTGCGCCCGCCTGTTCCTCCGCGAGGTGAAGGATGCCGGCTGGCCGCAGCTGGAAGAGATGGGCTTTTGCAGCGGAAGGCTGTAAAATAAGAACATTATGACTTGCAGTTTGTGATAATTCACTACCTTTGTAAATGACAACTGTTAAAAAAAAGACATACCATGAAACAGATACTTGGGCTTGACCTTGGCCCGAACAGCATAGGCTGGGCCATAGTGAATGAGAAGTATGACGGCGTAATGCCGGAAGTAGAAAAACATCTTGAGGCTTGCGGAAGCCGCATAATACCCATGGACGCCGCCATACAAGGCGACTTTGAGAAAGGCAACTCGGTGTCGCAGACGGCCGAGCGCACCGGCTACCGCGGCATACGCCGCCTGCGCGAACGCTGCCTTTTAAGGCGCGAACGGCTTAACAGGGTGCTCGACGTAATGGGATTCCTGCCTGAACACTACTCGACCGCGCTGACACGCTACGGCAAGTTCAAGGATGCCGACGGCTGCAAGCTGGCTTGGCGCAAGGGTGAAGACGGACGTTATGAGTTCGTTTTCAAGGAGTCATACGCCGAAATGCTTGCCGACTTCAGGCTGAACCAAAGTGCATGGCTCGCTGACGGCGCGCTCGTGCCTTATGACTGGACTATCTACTACTTGCGCAAGAAGGCATTGACGCAAGCCATCAGCAAACAGGAACTGGCGTGGCTGCTGCTGAACTTCAACCAGAAGCGGGGCTACTACCAGCTGCGCGGCGAGGAGAATGATGAAGACAAGAGCAAGCTTGAGGAGTTTTACGCCCTCAAGGTAGTCGACGTGAGGGACACGGGAGAGCGTAAGGGCAAGGACACGTGGTATGACATCGTGCTGGAGAACGGCATGGTGTACCACCGCGCCGCTCCGGCTCCGCCTGACTGGAAAGGCAAAGTGAAAGAGTTTATCGTAACGACGCAGCTCGACAAGGACGGCAACCCCAAGCTCGACAAGGACGGAAGCGTAAAGCGCTCGCTCCGTATGCCGGGCGAGAACGACTGGACCCTCGTGAAGAAAAAGACCGAGGCGGACATAGACAATTCAGGAAAGACCGTAGGCGAATACATCTACGACGCCTTGCTTGTCAACCCAAAACAGAAAATCAAGGGCAAACTCGTGCGCACGATAGAGCGCAAATACTACAAAGAGGAGCTGGAAAAGATACTCGAAGCGCAGGCCCGCTTCATCCCGGAATTGACAGACGACAGTCTCTATAACGCCTGCATAAACGAGCTTTACCCCTCGAACGATGCCTACCGCCACTCCATCGAGAGGCGCGGGTTCACCTACCTGTTTATCGACAACATCATTTTCTACCAACGACCGTTGAAGAGCAAGAAGTCGCTCATTGACGACTGCCCCTACGAATCGCACGCTTACACGGACAAGGAAACGGGCGAAAGGAAAACCGCCGCCGTGAAATGCGCCGCAAGGTCTAACCCTCTGTTCCAAGAGTTCCGCATGTGGCAGTTCGTTTCAAACCTCCGCATATTCCAGCGTGAGAAAGAGGTGGACGGCCTGCTGCGCACCGACATCGACGTGACGGGCGAGTTCATAAGCTCGACGGACGACGTAATAAAGCTGTTCGACTGGCTAAATGACCGCGAGAACATAACGCAAGACACGCTGTTCGGCTCGTATTTCAAGATAAAAAAGCCGAAAGGCAAGGAAACACCGTACCCATACCGCTGGAACTACGTAGAAGACAAGGCCTATCCCTGCAACGAAACGCGGGGCCTTATGCTGAAACATCTCGACAAGGCAGGCGTAGACAAAGACGTGCTTACGCCCGAAACGGAGATGAGCCTCTGGCACATTCTCTATTCGGTTGAAGACAAGCAGGAGTTGCAACATGCGTTGACTACATTCGCCGGGAAGCACGGTCTTGGCGAAGAATTCGTAGAGGCGTTCGCCAAATTCCCGCCGTTCAAGAAAGACTACGCCTCTTACTCTGAAAAGGCGATAAAGAAGCTGCTTGCGCTTATGCGCATCGGTCGACGCTGGAGCGAATCAGACATAGACAAGAATACGAGGGAACGCATAGAGAAACTAATCAACGGGGAATACGACGAAAGCATAATCGACAAGGTAAGGGAGATGACCCAGAGCATGACAAGGGTGGAAGACTTCAGCGGACTGCCGCTGTGGAAGGCCTGCTACGTGGTCTACAACCGCCACTCTGAAGCCAAAGAAGTTGTAAAATGGCGCACTCCCGACGACGTTGACGAATATCTCAGGCACTTCAAACAGCACTCGCTGCGCAACCCGATAGTAGAGCAGGTGGTGACAGAAACGCTGCGCACCGTGCGCGACATCTGGCGCATGTACGGCAATATTGACGAGATACACATCGAGATGGGCCGCAACATGAAGCAGACCGCCGAGCAACGCAAGAAGGCCACACAGCTGATAACCGACAACGAGAACGCCAACATAAGGGCGAAGGTGCTGCTTACAGAATTCATGAACCCCGACTTCGGCATAGACAACGTGCGCCCCTACTCGCCGAGCCAGCAGGAACTGCTGCGCATCTACGAGGACGGCGTGCTAAGCAGCATAGGCGAAATAGACGACGGCATAAGCGAGATAATAAAGAAGCTCGGCGAGACCGACGAGAAGAAACGGCCGTCGCGCTCTGAAGTTCTGCGCTACAAGCTGTGGCTCGACCAGAAGTATCAGTCGCCGTACACGGGCAGGTTCATACCCCTCGCCCGCCTGTTCACCACCGACTACCAGATTGAGCACATCATACCGCAGTCGCGCTATTTCGACGACTCGTTCTCTAACAAGGTCATCTGCGAGTCGGCAGTCAACGCTTTGAAGGACAAAATGCTCGGCATGGAATTCATCAAGGAAAAGCACGGACAAATAGTAAGCCTTGGCAACGGCTCCGACGCTACGATACTAAGTGTCGAGGAATACGAGCGGCTCGTTACCAACGTCTATAAGAATAACCGTGCGAAAATGCGCAAACTGCTCATGGACGACATCCCTGACGACTTCATCGCACGGCAGCTGAACGACAGCCGCTACATCAGCAAACTGGTGAAGACGCTCATGTCGAACATCGTGCGCGAGGACGGCGAGGAGCAGGACATATCGAAGAACGTCATAACCACTAACGGCACGATAACCGACAGGCTGAAGAAAGACTGGGGCGTGAAGGATGTGTGGAACCGCATAGTGCTGCCGCGCTTCCGCCGCCTCAACGAGCTTACAGGCACACGCAAGTTCACAACGACAAGCGCCGGTGGACACGAGATACCTGACATGCCGCTTGAACTGCAAAAGGGATTCAACAAGAAAAGGATTGACCACCGCCATCACGCCATGGATGCCGTCGTGATAGCCTGCACCACGCGCAGCCACGTCAACCTGCTCAACAACGAGGCGGCCATGTCTGGCAACAACGCCAACCGCTACCAACTGTCGCGCAAGCTAAGACGCTACGAACAGACGGAAATCGTAAGGAACGGCGAGAGAAAGACGATTGAAACGGCGCGCGAGTTTTTGAAACCGTGGGCCACATTCACCGCCGACTTGGAAAAAGCCCTGCAAGACATCGTGGTAAGTTTCAAGCAGAACCTTAGGATAATCAACAAGACCACAAACGCATACCAATGCTTCGTCGACGGAAAGAAAACCGTCGTACATCAAGTGAAAGGTGACAGCTGGGCTGTGCGCAAGCCGCTGCACAAGGAAACGGTCTACGGCGAGGTGAACCTAAGAAGAATCCGCGAAGTGTCGCTTAAAGAAGCCATGAGGCAGCGTAAGGCCATAGTGGACAAAGACATGAAGCGCAAAATCACCGACTTCGTTAAGCTCGGCTATGACGAGAAGCTCATAAAGACATACTTTGCCGGCCACAAGGACGCATGGCCCGACTTCAACCCGTCGAAGATAAAAGTATATTACTTCACGCAGGATGTCTTGGGAAAGGATGGCAGCGTGAAAGACCGTTACTTTGCAACGCGAAAGCCACTTGACACAAGATTCAACCGCAAGCGCATTGAAGACTCGGTAACCGACACGGGCATACAAAAGATACTGCTGCGACACCTCGAGTTGTGCGGCTGCGACACCGAGCGCGCCTTCTCGCCGGAAGGAATTGAAGAAATGAACCGCAACATTGTAAGCCTCAACAACGGGAAACATCATCAACCGATATACAAGGTCCGTGTGTATGAGAAGGCCGAGAAATACGCCGTAGGCAAACGCGGCAGCAAGTCTACGAAGTTCGTAGAGGCGGCAAAGGGCACCAACCTGTTTTTCGCCGTATACGAAACCGAGGAAACTGACAAAGCCACAGGTCTGCCCGTAAAGAAGCGCTCTTACGCCACGATACCTCTATATGAAGCCGTGAAGCGAGCAAAAGAGGGCCTGCCCATAGCACCCGAAAACGCAAACGGCCAAAAGCCCACATTCGTGCTTTCACCTAACGACCTCGTATATCTCCCGACGAAAGAAGAAATCGACAAGGGAACGATAAGCAGACCGCTGGATAAGAGCAGGATTTACAAGGTGGTTAGCTGCACAAGTTCAAGACTTTACGGAATACCTTTTAGTGTTGCAAATTCTATAATTGACAAATTTGAATTTACACAACTAAATAAATTAGAGTTTACGGATTTGAAAGAATCAATTAAAGAAACCTGCATACCGATAAAGGTTGACAGGATAGGAAATATTATAGAGATAAACGGAAAGAAATTATGATTAAGCGAACATTGTGTTTTACCAATCCCGCCTACCTTTCTTTAAAAGACAGACAGATGGTAATCCGCCTGCCCGAGGTGGAGAAGAGCGACATGCCAGACGTTTTGAAGAAAGAGAGCGTAAGGACTATTCCAGTAGAGGACATCGGTGTTGTGGTGTTCGACAACAGGCAGATAACAATTACGCACGGACTGCTCGAGGCTCTGCTTGAGAACAACTGCTCCGTGGTTACTTGCGACAGCCGCAGTATGCCCGTGGGGCTGATGCTTCCGCTATGCGGCAACACAGTGCAGAGCGAGCGCTTCCGCGACCAGCTCGACGCGTCGGTACCGCTGAAGAAGCAGCTTTGGCAGCAGACTGTCAAGGCCAAGATTGACAACCAGGCGGCTGTTCTGGCCGCCTGCGCCGGGGCAGAGACGGGATGTATGCGCCGGTGGTCGGCCGACGTGCGCAGCGGCGACCCTGACAACCTTGAAGGCCGAACGGCGGCGTATTATTGGAAAAGCCTCTTCGCCGGCGTGCCGGGGCTTTCCGACTTTACGCGCGACCGCCAGGGCATACCGCCTAACAACCTGCTCAACTACGGCTATGCCATCCTCCGTGCGGTGATAGCCCGTTCCCTTGTGTCAAGCGGACTGTTGCCTACGCTCGGAATACACCACCACAACAGGTACAACGCCTACTGCCTTGCCGACGACGTAATGGAGCCTTACCGTCCTTTGGTTGACAGCCTTGTGTTCTGTATTGTCAACGAGTACGGCGGCGACATGCCGGAGGACATTACGAAAGAACTGAAGATGAGGCTACTCGGCATACCCGTAACCGACGTTAGGATTGGCGGCAAACGCAGTCCGCTGATGGTTGCCGCCACCCAGACAACGGCGTCGCTGTACAAATGCTTCACTGGCGAGGCGCGCCGCATAGCCTATCCCGTAATGTAACGATTCGGCGGCGTACGCGCTGCGCCGCCGAATATCCGCCATATCACCTTATTATATATTATGACCGACCGTTTCAGCGAATACAGGATTATGTGGATACTTGTTTTCTTCGACCTCCCTACCGAAACAAAGAGGGACAAGCAGGCCTATGCTCTTTTCCGCAAGAACCTGCAACGCGACGGTTTCACGATGTTCCAGTTCTCTATTTACGTCCGCCATTGCGCCAGCATGGAAAACGCCCAGGTGCATATAAAGCGCGTAAAATCGTTTCTTCCGAAGTATGGTCATGTCGGCGTGCTTTGCATAACAGACAAGCAGTTTGGTGCCATCGAGCTGTTCTACGGCAAGAAGCCTGTTGAGCCAAACGCCCCGGGACAGCAGCTCGAGTTGTTCTGACTTTTTTATTGTTATTTAACAGTCCGGTTTTGTCGCAATCCTTTATTTCCGCATCTTCATGCGTTATTTATTTGCCGTAAAGTTTTTGCCTTAAAACAAAAAATCCGGCATCAGCCGGACTTTTTGTTGTTAGACAACCATCATTTTTTATTTTCTAATTTATTACGCATATCACTGATTTTCAACATATTATCAAAATCGTGATGTTTGTCTTAGCGCAAAGATACGAATTTTAAAGCAAATCACAACCGTCATTCGGCAAATCGCTGTAATGCTCCAGATGTTTGTCTTAGCGCAAAGATACGAATTTTAAAGCAAATCACAACTCATTCGGCACGTGCTCGACGGCAAAAACGGATGTTTGTCTTAGCGCAAAGATACGAATTTTAAAGCAAATCACAACTCGGTATCATCCGATTGTACGCTGTTAAAGGATGTTTGTCTTAGCGCAAAGATACGAATTTTAAAGCAAATCACAACTCGTTCGGCACGTGCTCGACGGCAAAAACGGATGTTTGTCTTAGCGCAAAGATACGAATTTTAAAGCAAATCACAACTAAAGAGCGTCAGTCTATTATTGACCTTCGGATGTTTGTCTTAGCGCAAAGATACGAATTTTAAAGCAAATCACAACGGGAACGATAACCGCCGCCAGCAATCAGAAGATGTTTGTCTTAGCGCAAAGATACGAATTTTAAAGCAAATCACAACTGGATATGCTTGGCTATTCGTCTCGTTGGAGATGTTTGTCTTAGCGCAAAGATACGAATTTTAAAGCAAATCACAACTTCTCTTGTAGATAGTCTTTATTGTCCTCCGATGTTTGTCTTAGCGCAAAGATACGAATTTTAAAGCAAATCACAACTCAGATACCCTCTAAGCTTGCTAATGTCATGGATGTTTGTCTTAGCGCAAAGATACGAATTTTAAAGCAAATCACAACATAACGAAGTATATGTTAAAACAATATGACGATGTTTGTCTTAGCGCAAAGATACGAATTTTAAAGCAAATCACAACAAAGGAGCAATTACTTCTGGCATTGGTAGTGATGTTTGTCTTAGCGCAAAGATACGAATTTTAAAGCAAATCACAACAAGTCCCGTC
Organism: uncultured Prevotella sp.; assembly: GCA_905196835.1. Taxonomy (GTDB): domain Bacteria; phylum Bacteroidota; class Bacteroidia; order Bacteroidales; family Bacteroidaceae; genus Prevotella; species Prevotella stercoripullorum. Next base: position 27,969 of record CAJJWN010000028.1, read on the forward strand.
AGTGGAACTCTATCGTTCAAGATGTTTGTCTTAGCGCAAAGATACGAATTTTAAAGCAAATCACAACGACGGTGTAATATATCTTGTGGAACGGCTGGATGTTTGTCTTAGCGCAAAGATACGAATTTTAAAGCAAATCACAACGTAGTTCACTACAATGTTTCCACCCGTATGATGTTTGTCTTAGCGCAAAGATACGAATTTTAAAGCAAATCACAACTACGACGGCTTTTTCAAGATACTTGGCATGATGTTTGTCTTAGCGCAAAGATACGAATTTTAAAGCAAATCACAACATAGGAACATCCGTTGCATTTGCTGGGGGTGATGTTTGTCTTAGCGCAAAGATACGAATTTTAAAGCAAATCACAACAAGACTTGGCAGGCCGACATTGACCTTAAGGATGTTTGTCTTAGCGCAAAGATACGAATTTTAAAGCAAATCACAACATTCGCACCATGGATAAAAAAGAACTTTTGGATGTTTGTCTTAGCGCAAAGATACGAATTTTAAAGCAAATCACAACCTACTTCCTCACCTTCAAGGCGGTCAACGGGATGTTTGTCTTAGCGCAAAGATACGAATTTTAAAGCAAATCACAACGGATTGTAAGAGATAAGCCAAACAAAGATAGATGTTTGTCTTAGCGCAAAGATACGAATTTTAAAGCAAATCACAACTCGTGTTCAGTTGTAAGTCCAATTGTGTGGGATGTTTGTCTTAGCGCAAAGATACGAATTTTAAAGCAAATCACAACCTCGTTGGGACAGAAGTTAGGTTCTCTTCCGATGTTTGTCTTAGCGCAAAGATACGAATTTTAAAGCAAATCACAACTAAAATCAGCAAAATCCTTGCCATACGCAAGATGTTTGTCTTAGCGCAAAGATACGAATTTTAAAGCAAATCACAACTGGTAGTAATTCTGCCTATGGTTCTGAAATGATGTTTGTCTTAGCGCAAAGATACGAATTTTAAAGCAAATCACAACCAAGAATAATAATATATTTTTGGAAATGACGATGTTTGTCTTAGCGCAAAGATACGAATTTTAAAGCAAATCACAACCATCTTGAAAGTTTCAAATGTTTGGTAGAAGATGTTTGTCTTAGCGCAAAGATACGAATTTTAAAGCAAATCACAACCAAGATTTGTAGCTATATCGGCAGCACTCTGATGTTTGTCTTAGCGCAAAGATACGAATTTTAAAGCAAATCACAACTAACTCTTGCTTGCAGCCATTATAAAAGTGATGTTTGTCTTAGCGCAAAGATACGAATTTTAAAGCAAATCACAACATCGTCTGCATACTTATACGTCTATCAACGATGTTTGTCTTAGCGCAAAGATACGAATTTTAAAGCAAATCACAACGTAGGTCTGAGTCTTCTCTTAATCGTGCTGATGTTTGTCTTAGCGCAAAGATACGAATTTTAAAGCAAATCACAACTAATATCGGTATGTCTCCGTTGTTCCTTTTGATGTTTGTCTTAGCGCAAAGATACGAATTTTAAAGCAAATCACAACTTAAATTCATAATTTATCTACTCTTTAGGGATGTTTGTCTTAGCGCAAAGATACGAATTTTAAAGCAAATCACAACGGTAGCATTCCAAGACCAAACGGCTTTGCCGATGTTTGTCTTAGCGCAAAGATACGAATTTTAAAGCAAATCACAACGGTAGCATTCCAAGACCAAACGGCTTTGCCGATGTTTGTCTTAGCGCAAAGATACGAATTTTAAAGCAAATCACAACCCCCCCCAAAAAAAACAAGAAACAAAAAGCAAGAAGTATATTTGTTTTTTCACAAATATACTAAAAAGCGGCATAAAATTTTGTGTTTCGGATGTTTTTCACTATCTTAGCCGACAGAATTTTAAGCAAATCACAATAAGGATTATTCCGTTGTGAAAACATCAGGTTGGCCCGTCGTCCTTCAACGGCGGGCATTTTTCATCCCAACAGCAGGGCAATGGAAAATCCGCGGAGGCTTTCTTTCATGAGGATAGCCACCGCGGATTTCGCGTTTTACTGTATGTTTCACCACCTTCCGCCTTACATCGCCTCGGGCAGTTTGACGGCCACGCAGGGCACGAGGCTGCGGCCGTTGTTGCTGCCGCGGCCTGCGTTCTTGCCGAAGCCCCAGTGCCAGGAGCCGTTGCTCTCGGCGGTCTGTATGCACCAGAAGTTGTGGTAGGTCGATGTCTCGTATTCGCTCGAGGTCATGTAGATTATCGAGCCTGTCGTGGGGAAGATTGGCTCGAGGCCGAGCGCCTCGACGGGGGCGTTGACGCGCTCAAGAACGGACGCGTCCGTAGAGGTGTATATGGAGCTGTTGTTCTGGCTGATGTCCACCTCCGTGTCCCCAGTAAGGCCTGCCTGGCCGAGGTTGTTGAGTATTTGCAGCATCTGGCCTATGCCGGGCATGAACCATCCGCTCGTCACCGATGCGTCTATCGGGTGGCGTGTGGAGTAGTCGCTGATGGCCTGGAAGGCCGTGCCCTGCTTGTCGGCGAGGGCCTGATAGGCGTCGCTCGTCCACATCTGTGCGGTCTTCCAGTAGCCGTCGAGGTCGGCCAAGGCCGACGCCCAGTCGTCAACGCTCGGGTTTACGGCATCGGCGAAGCCGAACTTCACGTCCGTCACGCGCTCCACTCCCATGGCGTAAGCGTTGTAGCCCTCGGCCGCGTCGCCCTCGCTCACCTGCGTGCTGAACACCACGGCGATTACGTCCTTGGCGTTGTCGGCGGTCAGGCGGTCGGCCTTGATGAACGTGCCATGCGACGTGAGGTAGTCGCCCACGCCGTAGACGAGCATCTCCTCGGCGTCGCCCGTAAGGTCTTCGCCCGTGTCGCCCCATCCGGTCACGTAGCTGCCGTAGGGCACAAGACCTTCGCTTGTGAGCCTCATCGAGTAGACATACTCCTTGCCTGCCTCGAAGGCGGCGGCCTCCGGCAGGTTGTAGGCAAACGTCTCGCCGTCAATGGCGACGCTTACCAGCGGCTCGCCTGCCTCGGCTGTGCCCGGGGCTACGATTGCCGACGCCGACGCGCGGTAGGCGTTGTTCGCCGGCGAGTAAGGTGTTATGTCGGCCTTAACGCCGTCCACGGTAGTGACTGTGCCTTGGGCAAGGTCGGCGGTGACGGTGGTGAGGCGCGAGGGCATGGTGAGGCGCGCGGCGGTAAGGTCGTAGTTGCCGGTCACGTCGGTTATGTGTACGGTCAGCCGGGCCATCTTGTGCTCCATCACGAGGGCCGCCCTGCCGCCTGCGACGGTCGTGAGGGGCGACATCATGAGGTCGCTGGCGCGGTAGCCTGCCTCGGCCGACTGGTCTGTCTGCACGCCAAACTGCACCGGCTCGCCGTAAGTGTCGGCCGTCCATAGCGTGGCGGGGCTGTAAGCTGCCAGCGTCATGCCGTCGTGCATGGCAGCCAGCAGGGCGTCAACGCCTGCCAGCGGCTGCGCTGCCGACGCCGTTGCGGTGGCCGTATAGGCCGTGGTGTCAGCGGCGGTGACGGCCATCAAGCCCACCTCGGTGCCTTCTTCGGGCGCGGCCGTGCCGTCGCCCTCGGCCACGCTTACGGTCAGCGCGGCCTGCGTGCCCGTATCTCCGCCGCCTCCCTCGCCGTCGTCGCCGCAGGCCACGAAGGCCGGAGCTACTGCCAGCAGCGCGCAGGCCATGGCCGCCTTGAGTGTAGTTAAGTTATTCTTCATGTCTTTCTTGTCAGTTGTTTGTAATCAGTAGCATAACCGCCTGTGGTTCAATGCGTTGCAAAAGGCCGTCTTTTGCATTGCAAAACATGGCCTTTCGCCGCGTGAAAGGCGGCCTTTGGCCGTGCCGTTTGCCGCCTTTCGCATTTCAAGGGTTATCCTGTGTTCTCCGGAATAGCCGTCCGGCAGGCTCCGTCATAAGCATTTGCAGCCCGTCCGTGCAGGCATAGCCGCCTTGCTGAAACATGGTTTTAGCGGATTGCAAATCCTTATATCAAGCTCCGGCGGATTGCAAATCCGCCGGAACTGATGGTGACGTTGCAACTTACTCGACAGCGGGCAGCTTCACGGCGACGCAGGGGATGATGCTGGTGTCGGTCTGGCCGTTCTTGTTCAGGCCGCGGCCGAAGCCCCATGTGCTGAACACTTTTCCGCCTTCTCCGTCCTTGTTCTTTACCTGTATGCCCCAAAGGTATTCCTTGTATTCTGTGGATGAGGCCACGTTCACCGCGCCGCCGTCGGGCAGCGGAGCCGTAATGCCGCAAGCTGTAAAGTATTCGTTAAGGTTGGTTATTGCCGATTTGTCTTCGGTTTTCCACCATTCGCTGCCATAGTTGCCGCTCTCGACGGGTGTGTTTATATCGATGGTTGCGCCGCCAAGGTTGTTGACAACCTGTATCAACTGGCCTATGGCCGGTATGAACCATTCAGAACTTTCCGCATAAGTTATCTCATGACTTGTCCTGTATGCCTCCAACATACCCAACATGGATGCAGGCTTTACGTCCTCGCCAAGTCCTGCATAAGCTTGTGATGCAAGCATGGCCTCCGTATGCTCGCGTCCGTCAAGGTCGGCGAGCACATTTTCAAACTTGTCTACGCTGCCGACAATCACGTCCTGGAAGCTGAGCTTGCCCTTGACGCGCCACAGTCCCATTGCATAAGCGTTGTATCCATCCTCTGCGTCAGTCTCGCTTACCTGCTTGCTGAAGATTACGGCTACTACTTTCGACTTCTGGTCGTCGGTGAGTTCGGCGTTCTTTACGAACGTTCCGTCGCTAAGCATGTAGTCGCCGATGCCGTAAACCACTGCTTCCTCGGGCTCGCCGGTAAGGTCGTCGTTGCCGTCATCCCAGATATCGAGCACGCTGCCGAGCTTCAGCTCTACCGTTACAGGCACATTGCCGCCGCCGTTGAACTGCGCGGTGTACGTATATTTCTTGCCTTCGGCAAAGGTTACGTCCTTGTTGAGCTTGGCCTTGTACTGCGTGCCGTCAGCTGTTTCGATGAGCACAAAGTCTGTCTGGCCGAGCACTGCCTGCGGAACGAATATTGCGCTGGCCGAGAACGTCGTCGCGTCGGCGGCGAACTTGGCCGCGGTTATCTCCATCACGTTGCCCTGTGCGTTGCCAATAGTGCCTTCGCCAACGTTCACCGTGGTGGTGCCGACCACGTTCATCACGCTTACCGTAGCCCCCTTGAGGTCTACTCCGCTCTGGCCGACGTTGAAGTCGAGGTTGAGCTTCGTCAGCTTGTGCTTGAAGTCCAGCTGTATTGCGCCGGTGGTCGATGCCACGGGATTGCCCTCCGAGGGCGTGCCGAGTATCAAGTCGGCAGCCAGGTAGCCATCGTCGGTGCTCTGGTCTGCGGGCACGGTGAACTCGTTTTCGCTGTTCAGCTGGCCTGTCCATGCGCTGTTGTAGGGAGCGTATGCGTAGATTGACACGTCGCCTTCCTCGGGGAAGTACATCGTTGTGCCGGTGAACGCGCCCGCGCCGTCGGCCGTCAGCATGTTGTTGTCGCCGTTCTCAATGGCCGTGGCGTTGCTCTGGGCGAACACGCCGACGTTTACGCCCTTGGCAATCTGGTCGTCCTGGAGCGTCTGGCTGACTGAACGTGTGGCTACGCTGCTGGTCAGCGTGATGGGCGTGCGGCCGTCGAGGGGCTGCCCTTCGAGCACGTCGTCGTTCGAACATGACGTGAAGCCTGCCGCCATGGTGAGCGCGGCGGCCAGCGAGATGAAAAGTTTTCTGTCTTGCATAATCTTTATTGTTTTGGTTAAATAAATCGGTATAGCCAGTGTCAAGTGTTAGTTTCCATGCCGGCTTTCGGTTGCAAAGATAGATTATGCGCGCCGCATACAATATTTTATTTGTTTCATCGGCTGCCCGATTTGTATCGCATTTGTTTCATCGGGCTACGTTTTTGTAAAGGGGAAAGACTTAAAAGGTGAGAAGGTGGGAAAGTGAGAAGGTGAGAAAACAGAAATATACCGACTTAATTGAAATAAAGCAATATTGTTTTCTCACCTTCTCACTTTCCCACCTTCTCACCTTACCTTGAACCAGTCAACGTCAACGTGGCCCCCTGCGGCCTTCGTGGCGTAGCAGTAGACGGCGAAGCGCGTGCCTGTGAAGAAGCGGCGGTAGTCGAAGCGCATCTTGAACGCCGGACCGGCCTGCGTCCACGTGTCGCCGTCGAGGCTGTAATATAGGCGGGCCGTGTCCTTGTTCAGGCGGAAGTCGGCGTCGATGCGCAGGTAGACCGTAGGCTGCGCGAGCGGCGTGCGCATGTGTTCGGTGCGGCTGACGGCGGTCACCGCCTTGTCCTTGTCGCGCAGAGTGACGCTCTCTTCGGTCATCACGAGATGCTTCTGTCCGCCCTCGCAGACTACCGACAGCAGGGCGGCGTCGCCGTTGAACGCGCTGAATCCGGCCACGTCGCCGTCCTTCATGCCGCTCACGTCGAGCTTTATTTCCGCCGAACACCGCGGCCCTGCCATGCGCTGCGTCAGCGTGTTGGGGGCGAGGAAGATGTTGTCAACCACGCGCTGCGTGGCAAGCCGCAGCCAGCCCGGCCGCTCCGTAAGGCTCCATGCGTCATCGACGGGGTTGTGGTTCCACTGCCAGCGTATGTCAAGTTTGTCTTTGTCGAAACCGTCGCTTGCCATGAGCGGCACGGCCTTTTGCCCCTCGACGGGCTTCGGCATCACGGCGGGCACGCGCCCCGAGGCGTCGCCCAGCATGGGCCAACCGTCTTTCCAAGTGCACGGCATGAGTGTGAGCACGCGGCCTACGGCGTTGCGGTCCTGGAAAATAACGCCGTACCAGCGGCCTTCCGTGTCGTCAACGATGCAGCCCTGCGCCACGTACGGGAAGTCGGCAAAGTTGTCTTCGAGGATTACGCGCTTCTCGTAAGGGCCGGTAATCTTGTCCGCCCGGTAGCACACCTGGCGGCGGTTGCCGTCCTTGGGCCACGAAATCATGAGCAGGTAATACTTGCCTTGGTACTTTATGGCGCGGCTGCCTTCGAGCAGGTTGTTCTCCGACGCGTCACGCTCAAAGATTTTCATGTCAACGCCTCCGGGCTTCACGCCGGTAAGGTCGGGCTTCAGTTCGCGCAGCTGTCCCGTGCCGTAGAACATGTAAACACGGCCGTCGTCGTCGAAGAAGAGGGACGCGTCGTGGAAGTGAGGCAGGCGCGAGTGCAGCGTCCAGCCGCGGCGCGGGTCGCGTGTGGTGTAGACATAGCCCTGCCAAGGCTCGTCGTTGGGCGAGAAGTAGGCGTAGAACGTGCCGTCATGGTAGCGCAGTGACGTGGCCCACTGGCCGCGTCCGTAGGCCGTTCCCTGGCGCAGGTCGTAGCGCGGGGTGTCGTCGAGGCGGTCGTAGATGTAGCTTACAATCTGCCAGTTGACAAGGTCCTTAGAGTGCATCACGGGCGCGCCGGGGGTGTAGAACATCGTTGTGTTGACCATATAGTAGTCGTCGCCCACGCGGATTACGTCGGGGTCGGGCGTGTCGAGCCACATCACGGGGTTGGCGAAGGTGCCGTCGCCAAGGTCGCCGGAGTGTTCTTGGGCGCAGGTGGGGGCAAATGTCAGCATTACTGACAGCAACGCGCAAACGGCTGACAGCCAGCGCGTTGGCAAAAGGTGGCCTTTCGGCGTGCGAAAGACGGCCTTTTGCAGGGTGAAAGACGGCCTTTCATCGTGCAAAAGGCCGTATATTGCATTCAGGGTAATTGATGATGGTTTCATAATAAGAGATTTATGAGAGATTTTTTAATTGAGAATTGAGAATTGACAATTGAGAATGGAGAATTATGATTACTCTTGTAGTTTTTTCTGGGTCATCCGCAAATCTGTTGGATGAACCGGTTTTTCTGGGAGATACACAGCATAAGGTAATCATAATTCTCCATTCCCAATTGTCAATTATCAATTCATTTAAAGGCTTTAGCGGCACACTCACCCATCACCTTGTAGCCGTCGGCGTTGGGATGGAGCCAGTCCGACTGCAAGTTTTCCTGCAAAGCCTCGGGGTTGGCGGGGTCGAGCGTCGCCTTGTCGAAGTCGATGCAGCCGTCATAGTCCTGCGTGGTGCGTATCCACTGGTTGACGGCTTGGCGCGCCTTTTCGTGAGTCTCGGTGTAGAAGGAACTGTTTTTGAACGGCATTATTGTTCCGCCGTACACGCGCATACCCTTCTCCTTGGCCTTTTTGGCGAAGAGGCGGTAGAATTTTGTGAGCATCCTTACCGTGCGCGAGCCGTCGTCCTTGATGCCGCCGATGTCGTTCACGCCCTCGAATATTATGAGGTCGGTCACTCCCTGCTGCGCCAGTATGTCGCGGTCGAAGCGCTCGGAGGCCGGAGCCGACAGTCCGCCGGTGATTACGCAGTTGCCGCCTATGCCGAGGTTGATTACGGCCACCTTGCCACCCAGCTGCTCGGCGAGCACGTCGGTCCAGCGGTTTTGCGCGTCGGTGGTAGTGCCGCGCCCGTCGGTTATGCTGTTGCCGAGGCACGCTATGCAGCGCGTCGATGCCGGAGCCTCAACCTCCAAGGCCGCAATGCTGTACCAGTGCTCGAACGTTTCCACCTCGGCGAAATCGGCCGTAGGCGCAATCTCGCCAGCGGCTAAGTACGACGTGGTGCGCGAGCCGCGGTGAGTCGTGGCCTTCTTGGGCGTCTGTCCGTAGCTGATTGTCACCGAGAGACGCTGCAAGGGCTTCAGTTTGTACTGGGCAACGTCGCTGTACACGGCCTTGCCCGGTTCTATTGTGACGGAGCGCTTGCCGTTGAAAGTAAGATACTTGGCCGTCTTCGCGTCGATGGCTTTGCCCCCGTCGGTGTCGGCTATGTACACCGACTTGATTTCGACAGGCTCCACGCTCTTCTCGTTAGACAGCTGCAGGCGCAGCTTCTCGCCGCCAATGCTTACGTGGATTACCTGCCGCAGCGTGGTGCCGGTCATTGAAGTCTTGGGCATGTCGCTCTCCGCCAGCGGAGCCTCGATGGCCGTTGCCCACGTGGCCGTCCACTTTGTCTGCGCCTGAAGGCCGGCAACGGCCAGCAGCGCAAGGGCTGATGTAAGGATAAGTTTCTTCATTGTGTATAGGTTTTAGTTAGTTGTTATGGCATATTTCGAGTGCGCCGAAGTAGCTCGGGTGGGCGTTGTCGGGGTTGACAACTATGCGCTCGAGCACCACCTCGGGGTCAACCATGATGATTTTCACCGTGTGCAGGCCGCCACCGGCTACCGGCAGGCGCGCCGTAAGCCAGCGCATGTTGTCAAACACCTCGTTGCGGCGCAGCTGTCCGTAGCCCGTCAGCAGGATGTTTTTCTCCACTTCGGGCAGCGGCTTGAGGTTGGGCGACATGGCAAGGTTCTCCTTCGTGTACTCCTGAAACTCGTCCTTGAAGCCCTGACGGGCGTCGAGCACCACGGGCTTCTGGCCGTCCAACGCCACGGCGAGGCGCATTCCGCGCTCCGGCTGAACGTCCTGCACGGGCAGGATGCCTATGCACAGGGTTACGGTATTGGTATCGGGCAGCAGCACCTGGTACTCAAGCGTAGGCTTGCGGCTGGTCTGCTGGTCTGCTGATTGCTTGTCAACTTCACTCGCTCCCATGCAACCCTCGCCGCGCCCGAGGCCGGGCAACAGCGTCCACGACTGCCCCTCACCCGTCAGGTTGCGGCTGAACATGTGGGCGGGGATGGAGAACTCCGAGCCCGAGAGGTTGCCGAAATACTTGCCTTCGGCCTCCGGCGCACTGCCCTTGACGGCTTTCACCGCCACGTTTACGGTCTTTCCGCCGCCCTTCAGGGTAACGGTGGCCTCGTTGCAGCCCGTCTTCGCCTTGCTCCAATCAATGCTTACGAGGATGCGCCGCTCGGCGGAAGAGCCGGAGAGTGAAGAGTGAAGAGTGGAGAGTGAAGAATTATTTTGCTGTGAAGAGGCCGTGTCGTCATTATAATCGGCAATGAATCCTTCACTCTTCACTCTTCGTTCTTCACTCAACACCACCCAAGGCTCGCTGGCTTTGGCTTCAAACGGGAAGCCGGCGGTGCCGCGGTTGAACACGTCTATGTAATAATTCTGGTCGAGAAGGGAGTCGAATACGGGCAGGGCGAGCGCGTCGTTGTAGTTGTCGGCGTACTCGTTGCCCTCGGCTACTACGCCCATCTGCGCCCCGGCTTCGGGCGTTACGGTCTTCATGCGGGGCAGAATGTTGTCGTCGGGCATGGACCATTTGGTGTAGCCTATGTGCTTGTCCTGCATCATGCCATGCCATTTTCCGGCGGCGAGGGTGTCGTTATAGTAGGCAGTAAGCCGCTTGTCGCGCTCGAAAAGGCTCTCGGCCAACTGCTTCCAGGCGGCAGCCTGCGGACGGCCTTGGCGTGCGAAGGCGCGGTTGCGGGTAACGGCGTTGTACAGACGGGCTACACCCGACGACGCCACGGCGGGATAGTAAACCAGCTGATAGTAAGCATCGAGGCTCTCGCCGGGCACTTGCCTGCGCACGGCTTCGGCCTTCTCTTCAAGCGAAAGCCAAAGAGAATCCACGCGGTCGGCCTCGCGGTGGTTGGCGATGCTGAATATTCCGGGCACCTGCACCTCGGCCTTTCGCCAAAGGTTGTATTTCGTATAGCGCGCCACTATGTCGGCAACGTCGGTAGAAAGGCCGTCGCCGAAGCACTGCGCGGCCCACTCCGTGAGGTAAGCCTGCTCGCAGCCGGGCTTTATGAGGTCAGGATTCCAGGCGTAGCGCATGATGAAGTCGATGGGCATCTCCTTCGGTTTGAGGTCGCCCACGTTGATTATCCAGAGGTCGTCGATGCCCGTGCGGTAAGCCAGATGCAACTGCTCGCGCAGCTTGGGCACGGTGGTTGTGGTTACCCAACGGTCGTTCCACGGGCCGCCGTTCATGTCGATGTGGTAGTAAAGGCCGAGTCCGCCACGGCGTCCAAGCTCTTTCTTGGGCCCCGTACGGCGCAGGTAGCCCCAGTTGTTGTCGCAGAAGAGCAGCAGAACGTCGTCGGGCACGGTGAAGCCTTTGTCGTAGTAACGCTGCACTTCGGTGAAAATGGCCCACAGCTGGGGCACTTCCTGCGGGTCGCAGCCGTACACGTTCCTTATTATTTCGCGCTGACCCTTCACCACGTCGGCCAGCACGCGCATGTTCTGCTCGTCTCCGCCGTCGCTCATCGCCACGTCTCCGTCGCCGCGCATACCTATGGTTATGATGTTGTCATACGCCTTGTTGCGCCGCAGTCCGTCGGTGAAGAAGCTGTCAAGGCGCGCCTTGTTGGTGGCGTAGTTCCACTCCCCCACCTCGTCTCGGCGGCGTGTGTACTCCTTGTGGGCGCGCATCATGGGCTCGTGGTGGCTCGTTCCCATGATGATGCCGTACATGTCGGCCAGCTCGGGGTTCTTGGGGTCGTCCTCGTTGAAGGCCGTGGCCCACATGGCAGGCCAGAAGAAGTTGGCCTTGAGGCGCAGCAGCAGCTCGAACATGTGGGCGTGCATCTTGGCGTTAAGCCCTCCGAACTTGGCCGTAGCCCAGCCTCCGAAGGAGGGCCACTCGTCGTTTATGAAGATGCCGCGGTACTTTACTTTGGGCGAAGGCTGCACGTAGCGGCCCTCGCGGACGTAGAGCGACGCACTCTTGCGCGGCTGTACGTCGGCCCACCAGTACCAGGGCGACACGCCGATTTTCTCCGATATGTCGTAGATGCCGTAGATGGTGCCGCGCTTGTCGCTGCCTGCCACGACGAGAGAGCCGTCCACCGTCTCGATGACAAACGACTCCCACTGGCCGCGCACGCCGTCAACGTTGAGCCGTCCGGCCTTGACAAGACCGTCAATCAACGGACTTTTGCCTATTGTGCCTACTATGATTGAGCCTCGGCGGGGCGCGTCTGCCTTGACTACCTGCGCCGCCGTGCCGGTGACGCGGCCTATGTCCTGGCCGAGGTCGCCCACCGCGCGGACTACGCCCTGCCAGTCTTCGCCCGACACAATGATGCTTGCCGCCACGCCGTCGGCCGCCAGGCGGAACGCTCCGGGCGCGCTTTCATACTGCACGTACTGCGGAACGTTGCTCAGATACTTAGTGTCCACGGGCCCGGCCTGCGCCGCGAAGCACGTGAAAAGGAATGTAACGAGCGGAACGAAAGTCCGCAGGAATGTATTTATTGGCATGTTTTTCAAAATGAATAGATATAGATTTTCAATTGCAAAAATAACTCTTTTCCGCGTAAAAGCAATGGTTTTCAGCGGCGTTTTTCAGCGCGGCGGCAAACCATTGGCTGTCAGCGTGTTAGCAAAAGGCCACATTTCAGCTTGCGAAAGGTGGCCTTTCACTGGGCAATATGCGGCCTTTTGCACGGTAAAAGGCCGTCTTTGGGGGTTCATCCGCAGTTTAGGTGTATAACGTATAGGTGCCAATCCCGTCCCCGAAGGGGGCGAACTATGCTTAACCGCATGTGGAGTGACCGAAGGGAACGGAACTTGCGGCAAGTCAAAACTATCCCACCCGTCCTCGAAGAGGGCGAATAGCATTTACGGTTATA
>CAJJWN010000029.1 GCA_905196835.1 uncultured Prevotella sp.
TCGGAGTCAATCCACGAGGTGTACAAGACGCTCTTCGAGGCTCTTGTGCTCGTCATCGTGGTGGTGTTCCTCTTCCTCCAGAGCTGGAGGGCCACGGTGATACCCCTCGTGGCCGTGCCGATTTCGCTCATAGGTACGTTCGGCTTCATGCTCATCATGGGCTTCTCGCTCAACATCCTGACGCTGCTCGGACTCGTGCTCGCCATCGGTCTCGTGGTTGACGACGCCATAGTCGTGGTAGAGAACGTCGAGCGCATCATGGAGGAAGAGCACCTAAGCCCCTACGAGGCCACCAAGAAGGCCATGGACGGCCTCACCGGCGCGCTCGTTGCCACGTCGATGGTGCTGGCGGCGGTGTTCGTCCCCGTGAGCTTCCTTTCCGGCATAACAGGCCAGCTGTACCGGCAGTTCAGCGTGACGATAGTCATCTCCGTGCTGCTGTCAACCATCGTGGCGCTCACGCTAAGCCCGGTGATGTGCTCGCTCATACTCAAGCCCGCCGACAAGGACAAGCCCAAGAACCGCCTTTTCCGCGCAATCAACCGCTGGCTCGACTTCGGCAACGGCAAGTACCTCGCCGGGATAGGCAACATAATAAAGAACCCGAGGCGCGTGGGGGTGGGCTTCTGCATGGTGCTCGTCATGATTTTCATACTCTACCGCCTTACGCCAACCAGCTTCCTGCCGGCCGAGGACCAGGGATACTTCACCGTAGAGCTTGAGATGCCCGAGGGAACCACGCTCGAACGGACGCGCGCCGTAACCGAGCGCGCCGTGAAGTACCTCATGCAGGACCCCTCGGTGGAGTACGTGCAGAACGTCACGGGCACCAGTCCGCGCGTAGGCACCAGCCAGAACCGCGCCCAGCTGACCGTCATACTGAAGGAATGGAAGCAGCGCGACGACACCACCATCGGCGACATCATGGCCGGGGTGGGCCGCGAGCTGGCCGGATACCCCGAATGCAAGTTCTACCTCTCCACGCCGCCCGTCATCCCGGGACTCGGCTCTTCGGGAGGGTTCGAGATGCAGCTTGAGGCGCACGGCGACGCCACTTACGACGACCTGGTGCGCGCCGCCGACACTCTGATGTACTATGCGTCGAAGAGGAAGGAACTGTCGGGCCTGTCGTCGTCGCTCCAGGCCGAAATACCGCAGCTTTATTTCGACGTCGACCGCGACAAGGTGAAGATGCTCGGCGTGCCCATGGCTGACGTGTTCTCGACCATCAAGGCATATACCGGCTCGGTGTACGTCAACGACTTCAACATGTTCAACCGCATTTACCGCGTCTACATACAGGCCGAGGCGCCCTACCGCGAGCACCGCGACAACATAAGCCTTTACTTCGTGCGCGGCGCCGACGGCGACATGATACCCCTCACCGCCCTCGGCACCACCAGCTACACCACCGGGCCGGGCAGCATAAAGCGCTTCAACATGTTCAGCACGGCCGTGATACGCGGCACGGCAGCCCAGGGCTACAGCTCCGGGCAGGCCATGGAGGTGATGGAGGAGCTTGTGCGCACCCACCTGCCCGACAACATCGGGCTTGAGTGGAGCGGGCTGTCGTACCAGGAGAAGCAGGCCGGAGGGCAGACGGGGCTTGTCATGGCGCTGGTGTTCATGTTCGTGTTCCTCTTCCTCGCCGCGCTCTACGAGAGCTGGAGCGTGCCCGTGGCGGTGCTCCTGTCGCTGCCCGTGGCCGCCCTCGGAGCGTACATCGGCATCGCCGTGTGCGGCCTTGAGAACGACACCTACTTCCAGATAGGGCTCGTGATGCTCATGGGTCTGGCGGCAAAGAACGCCATACTCATAGTAGAGTTCGCAAAAGACAAGGCCGACAGGGGCGCTAACGTGTTCAGGGCGGCGCTCGACGCGGCGCGCCTGCGCTTCCGCCCGATTCTCATGACGTCGTTCGCCTTCATCCTCGGCATACTGCCCATGGTGCTCGCCTCAGGCCCCGGAGCGGCCAGCCGCAGGGCCATAGGCACGGGCGTGTTCTTCGGCATGCTCGCCGCCGTGGCCGTAGGCATACTCCTCATACCGTTCTTCTTCACCCGTGTGTACAGGGCCAAGGCCGGGAAAAGGGGCGGAAAGACGAAAGAAATACAACACAACGGAACGTTATGACACATTACCTGAAGCATATCCGCACGCTTGCCGGCCTTGCCGCCGCGCTGCTGTTGCTGGCCTCATGCCAGATAGGGCGACACTACGTGCGCCCTGACGTCGCAATGCCCGCCACGCTCGGCGGGATGGCCGGGGCCGACTCGGCGTCGCTGGCCGACCGTTCGTGGAACGAAATATATACGGACACCGTCCTGCAAGGGCTTATACGCCGCTCGCTCGACTATAACAAGGACATGCTCATGGCGGCCGCCCGCGTGAAGGAGCTGGCTGCAATGAAGCGCATCGACTACGCCAACCTCTTCCCCTCGCTCGGCCTCAGGGTGTACGCCGAGAAGGAACGCGACAACTACGGCGGCGACAACCCCTCGGACGACAACCAGTTCGACCTGAAGGCGAACATCTCGTGGGAGCTTGACCTCTGGGGAAAGCTGCGCTGGGCGCGCGACGCCAGCATGGCCGAGTTCATGGCCTCGGTGGAGAACCAGCGCGCCGTGCGCATGAGCCTCATAGCGCAGGTGGCACAGGCGTACTACGAACTCGTGGCCTTGGACAACGAGCTTGACATCGTGCGCCAGACGCTTACGGCGCGCCGCGAGAGCGAGCACCTGGCCAAGATACGCTACGAGGGCGGACTGACATCGGAAGTGACCTACCGCCAGGCGCAGGTGGAGCTGTCGCGCACCGCAACGCTCGTGCCCGACCTGGAACGGCAAATCACCGCGAAGGAGAACGAGCTGGCATTCCTCACGGGCGACTATCCGCGCCACATCGTGCGTTCAGCCATGCCAAAGGAGCTTACACTGCCCGACAGCCTGCCCGTAGGGCTGCCATCCCAGCTGCTGGAGCGCAGGCCCGACGTGCGCGAGGCCGAGCAGAAGCTCATCGCGGCCAACGCCGCCGTGGGAGTGGCTTACACCAACATGTTCCCCAACATCACGCTTACGGCCAGCCTCGGAGCCGAGAGCGAGGAGCTGAAAGACCTGCTCAGCTCGCCCTACCACCTGCTTGGCGCCAGCCTGCTGCAGCCCGTCTTCGCCATGGGCAAGAACATCGCGCGCCACAAGGCCGCCAAGGCCGCCTGCGAACGCGCCACCTATGCCTACGAGAAAGCCGTGCTCACGGCCTTCCGCGACGCTTACGACGCCATATCCAACTTCAACAAGGTGAAGGAAATATACGAGACGCGGTACAACCTTGAAAGCTCGTCGAAGACAACCCTCTCGCTCGCACTCGTGCAGTATGTCAACGGAGCCATAGGATACATGGATTTGCTCGACGCGCAGCGTACATACCTCGACGCCCAAATCAGCCTTAACAACGCCCTCCTGCAGAGCAGGCTGGCCAAGGTCAACCTGTACAAGGCGCTCGGCGGAGGGTGGAAGTAGTTTTTTTTAGTTGACAAGGGACGAGGGACAAGTTCGCAAGTGACGAGCAGACAAGTTGACGAGGGACATACTTTTTTGATAAAAAAACATGGCATCATCAGACAAACAAAAGCTTTCGGCAGGCAGCCAGGCAGGAGGAACAGCCTTGTCGGCTCCTTCATTGTCAGCCTGCCAGCTGATAACCAAAGAGCTGGCCGCCCTCGGCAGCGAGGAGAAGCGCCGCATATTGAGCGGCTTCTTCAAGACGGGCAAGGGGCAGTACGGCGAGGGCGACAAGTTTCTCGGCCTGCCCGTGCCGCTTACGCGCGACGTGGCCAAGATCCACAAGGCCGCCGGGCTTGACACCGTTGCCGGCCTGCTGGATTCCGAGTGGCACGAGGCGCGACTCTGCGCGCTGCTAATACTCGTAGAGAAGATGAAGCGCGCCGGGGCAACAGAGGCCAAAGAGATATTCGACATGTACCTTTCCAACACTGCGCACATAAACAACTGGGACCTCGTTGACCTCTCCGCGCCGCAGATAGTCGGCGCCTACCTCATTGACAAGCCGCGCGGCGTGCTCTACAGCCTGGCCGACAGCCCCCTGCTTTGGGACAACCGCATAGCCGTCGTGTCTACCTACGCCTTCATAAAAAACAACGACCTCGACGACACCTTCGCCCTCTCGCTGCGGCTGCTCGGCCACAAGCATGAACTGATGCACAAGGCCGTGGGCTGGATGCTGCGAGAGGCCGGCAAGCGCGACATGGCCCGTCTGCGCGCCTTCGTCTACGAGCATGTACACTGTATGCCGCGCACCATGCTGCGCTATGCCATCGAGAAGTTTCCCGAAGACGAGCGCCGCGCCGTGCTTAAAATGTAACCGAGTTCGGTGTAAGAAAACATCCTACCTTGAACCATGCTGTCGGTAATATGTTTTGGCGGATTTGCAATCCGCCGAAAAGTATTATAAGGATTTGCAATCCGCTCAAACCACACAGCCATGAGATAAATGTATGGGCATGTGCGGATTACAAATCCGCACTTAGAAACCGCCGGATTGCAAATCCGGCGGAACAAATGGGGGGACATAATGAACCGAAGGTCAGCGTTAAGCTAATTATGTCCCTACAAAGGATGTCTCCTTATACAAAACTTACGCTAAAATGTAACTGATTTACAGGCGTTTACATCCACCGCTTTGAACGGCGGCAAATTGCACCGCAATTTGCCGCCGTTTATCATGCAATTAGCCGCCTTCCGCCATGCGAAAGGGGGTCATCCGCGCAATCAGTAAATAGGTTAATAATATCAGTAAATCAGTTAGCGGCCGCGTGACTGATTGTAATTACTTTTGCAGAAAAATAATAGTGGACTGACGTAATTCCATAAAAACAGTTATTAAATCGAGTATGACAATCAAAGAATTCAAAGACTATGTGAAGACCGGGCGCGCCCTCGACACCGACGATATACACGTCTTCATGGACGAGATGAGCGATGCCGCACGCCGCATCACCTTCAGGCTGAATGCGGCTTACCACACTAAGCAGTTCGCTCGTCAAAATCGGGCATATCGACGGCGACGGCATCAGCCTGTTGCAAGGAGCGGAGAGTGTAAATGTAAACGTGAGTTCGGTATAAGAAAACATCCTTTGTAGGGACATAATTCATTATGTCCGCACGCCGCGAAGAGGCGTATTACGCAAGCGCAGCAATGAAAAACGTTCTTTCAGAACGTACGGACATAATGAATTATGTCCCTACAAAGGGTATTTTCGCTGTTTGTGGAAAATAGAAGTTATGCCAAACTCACGTAAACGTAAGGTTTGAAAGACAATGAATATGACACGGAATTTATTAGCCGCAATGCTCATTTTCGGACTGACGTCATGCGGCACAGCAGAAGTGAAAACCCATAAATCAGATATTATGGAGACAGAAAAGCAGAACATTGGAAGCGTAATCGCACTTTATCCGAAACCGATGACCGTCATCGGCGCGGAGGTGGACGGGAAAGTCAACTGGCTTGTCGTAGGGCATACGGGCATCATAGGCCACGACCGGGTGCTCGTCAGCATGAGCAAAAGCCACTATACAAACCAAGGGATAAGGAAATCAAAGAAACTGTCCGTAAACCTTGTAAGCCGGGAGATGCTGCCCAAAGCCGATTACGTGGGCAGCGTGAGCGGCGCTTCGGTAGACAAGTCGGGGGTGTTTGAATACCATTGGGGCGAAAACGGCACTCCCGTAATCGACGCTTCGCCGTTGACGATGGAGTGCGACGTGGTTGACGTTTACGAGACGGAGGGCTTCGACAACTTCATTTGCTCCATAGCCAACACATACGCCGCTCCCGATGTGCTCGGCAAGGACGGCAAACTCGACTACACTCGTTTGAAGCCCGTCCTGTTCGAGTTCCCGACTTACTCCTACCTCGCCACCGGCGAAATAATAGGCAAATGCCTTAACTTGGACAAACAGCCGGGCATGTGCGCCAAGCAGCAGATGACTTCCGGCGGCATCGTGCGCCTGTCGAAAGTAGAAGTATGGCCGCAGTACCTCGACGAATACATGCAGTATGCCACGGAAGTGGGCGAAATCTCTCTGCGCACCGAACCGGGCGTGCTGACGATGTACGCCGTCGGCGAAAAGGATAACCCCTGCAAAATCACCATTCTTGAGACATACGCCAGCCGGGAGGCATACGACAGGCACATAGCTTCCGTGCATTTCCAGAAATACAAGCAAGGGACTCTGCACATGGTAAAGTCGTTGGAACTGACAGACCAGACACCGCTCAACCCTGCCAACCGGCTCAACAACTTTATGGAATGACGTGACTTAACGATTATATGAATATCCGTGCTCGAAAGTACCGGCGAATAATGGTCTGTGTTTTGGCGGATTTGCAATCCGCCGAAAAGTATTATAAGGATTTGCAATCCGCTCAAACCACACTGCCATGAGGTAAATGTATGGGTATGTGCGGATTGCAAATCCGCAATTAGGAACCGTCGGATTGCAAATCCGGCGGAACAAATGCTTTGTGTTTTGGCGGATATTTGTGTTTTGGCGGATTGCAATCCTGTGTTTTGGCGGATTTGCAATCCGCCAAAAATTACTATAAGGATTTGCAATCCGCTCAAACCACACTGCCATGAGGCAAATGTATGGGTATATGCGGATTGCAAATCCGCAATTAGAAACCGCCGGATTGCAAATCCGGTGGAACAAATGCTTTCATAAACAGGACTTGTATTTCATCCAACAGAATTGCGGATAAACCCCGTAGGTTGACCGTTTGTATGGCGTTTTGCCGCGTTTCGGGCGGCAAAACGCCGCCTTTTGGAGGCTGAAAGACGGCCTTTTGCAACGCGTTGTGTGTCAACGGGTTACGGCTGCGCATGACGGCGATTGCCGTGCGGAGTCCAATTTTAATGGTGTAACGCGCCGAATGTCAGCCTTTTTTCGTAATTTTGCAGCCAAAACAACAATATAATAAGGTAATAGAAGATGGATATAGCCAATAAGATAAGCAGCGCGGCGCAGGCCGCCGTGAAGGCTCTCTACGGGCAGGACGTGCCCGAAGGGATGATACAGGTGCAGAAGACGAAGCGCGAGTTTGAGGGACACTTGACGCTCGTGGTGTTCCCCCTGCTCAAAGTTTCGCGCAAGAAGCCCGAGGACACGGCCGGGGACATAGGCCGCTGGCTCGTGGAGAACGAGCCGAGCGTGGCCTCGTACAACGTGGTAAAGGGCTTCCTGAACCTCACGGTGTCGTCCCAGGCGTGGCTCGCGCTGCTGGCCGACATCAACGCCGACGAGCATTATGGCGAGACGAAGGCCGCGGAGGACGCTCCGCTGGTGATGATTGAATACTCGTCGCCCAACACCAACAAGCCGCTTCACCTGGGCCACGTGCGCAACAACCTGCTGGGCTGGAGCCTGGCGCAGATAATGCAGGCCAACGGCAACCGCGTGGTGAAGACCAACATAGTGAACGACCGCGGCATACACATCTGCAAATCGATGCTGGCCTGGCTGAAATACGGCAACGGCGAGACGCCCGAGACGAGCGGAAAGAAGGGCGACCACCTCATCGGCGACTACTACGTGGCCTTCGACAAGCACTACCGCGAGGAGGTGAAGGAGCTGAAAGCCAAGTACATCGGCGAAGGCATGGCCGACGAGGAGGCCGAGAAGAAGGCCAAAGACGAGGCTCCGCTAATCAAGGAAGCCCACCAGATGCTCGTAAAATGGGAGCAGGGCGACCCCGAGGTGCGCGCCCTTTGGGAGAAGATGAACTCGTGGGTGTACGCCGGTTTCGACGAGACGTACAAGGCTCTCGGCGTAGGCTTCGATAAAATCTATTACGAGTCGCAGACTTACTTGAAGGGTAAGGCCAAGGTGGAGGAAGGCTTGGAGAAGGGTCTTTTCTTCCGCAAGGACGACGGCAGCGTGTGGGCAGACCTTACGAATGAAGGTCTCGACCAGAAGCTTTTGCTACGCGCCGACGGCACTTCGGTCTATATGACGCAGGACATCGGCACCGCCGAGATGCGCTTCAACGATTACCCCATAGACAAGATGATTTACGTCGTTGGCAACGAGCAGAACTACCACTTCCAGGTTCTGTCGATATTGCTCGACCGCCTCGGCTTCAAATGGGGCAAGGAGCTTGTCCACTTCTCCTACGGAATGGTGGAACTGCCCAACGGAAAGATGAAGAGCCGCGAGGGAACGGTGGTTGACGCCGACGACCTCATAGCCGAAATGATAAAGGACGCGCGGCAGACGAGCGAAGAGCTGGGCAAGTTCGCCGACATGACCGACGACGAACGCGCCAACGTGGCACGCATCGTGGGCATGGGTGCGCTCAAATACTTCATCCTGAAGGTCGACGCAAGGAAGAACATGTTGTTCAACCCCGAGGAGTCGATTGACTTCAACGGCAACACAGGTCCCTTCATCCAGTACACCTATGCACGCATCCGCAGCATCATGCGCAAGGCCAAGGAGCAGGGCATCGAGCTGCCCGCGACGCTCGACGGCACGTATCCCGTGAACCAGAAGGAGACAGAACTGATACAGAAAATGGCCGAATACGGCGCCGCCGTGCGCCAGGCCGGCACTGACTACAGCCCCAGCGGCATAGCCAACTACTGCTACGAGCTGACTAAGGAGTTCAACCAGTTCTACCACGATTACAGCATCCTCGGCGCGGATAACGACAAGGAGAAAGTCTTGAGGCTTGTGCTTGCGGCGAATGTAGCCAAGACATTGCGCAACGGCATGGCCCTCTTAGGTATTGAGATGCCGGAGAGAATGTAATTATTTAATTCAGAAAACATATCTTTTAAATAACGTACACACCCTTTGTAGGGACATAATTCATTATGTCCGCACGCCTTGAAAAGGCGTATAAATCATTTATTTACAATGAAATACGTTCTTTCAGAACGTGCGGACATAATGAATTATGTCCCTACAAAGGGTGTTCCCAATATTATAATAATGCCTTTGACAGACGTTCCTGATTATAGAAATGATACTGTGCTGATGCTTCCGCCCGAGGTTTCGGCCGACGCACTGGCCGTGGACGCGGCGTGCAGCGGCAATCCGGGCAAGATGGAGTACCGCGGAGTGGACCTTGCCACTGGCGCGCAGGTGTTCCATTATGGCCCGGTGTACGGCACTAACAACATCGGCGAGTTCCTTGCCATAGTGCACGCGCTGGCCCTTATGGAGCAGAAAGGCGTCAGGAAGACCATTTACAGCGACAGCTTCACGGCGATAACGTGGGTCAGGAAGATGCAGTGCAAGACCAAGCTGGAGCTTAACCCCAAGACCGCCGCGCTGCACGAGGTAATCCGCCGCGCTGAGGCATGGCTCAAGACGCACCAGTTCCGCGTGCCAATCGTACAGTGGGACACGCGCCGGTGGGGCGACATACCGGCCGACTTCGGGCGGAAGTGACGGTCAGTTCATAATTTACAATTCACAATTCATAATTGAAAGTTGGTTCAAAACCGCTTATATTGAACATGTCTTGTTTCCCGGCTTCTGCCAGCAAGGCATTTGTCTTTAACTCCTTAGCGAACGAAGTGAGCGTTTACTCCTTTATTACTTTATTACTGAAAAAACAATGACCGAATTTGAAAAGATGCGCAGCCAGGAGCTGTACGACTTCTCCGACGCGGAAATCTACGCCAGCCTGAAGCACGCCAAGGAAGCCTGCACGCGGCTCAACGCGATGACAATCAACGACGACGGCTACCGCGCGGCCATAGAAGACCTTATACCCGGCATCCCGGCGGACAGCGTCGTCTGCCCGCCCTTCCACTGCGACCACGGCCACGGCATCAGGATAGGCCGCAACGTGTTCGTCAACTACAACGTGACGATGCTCGATGGCGGCATGATTACCATTGGTGACAACTGCCTGATAGGCCCCAACTGCCAGCTCTACACGCCGCAGCACCCCATGGACTACGTGCTGCGCCGCCGCTCCGTGGAGACGGCTTACCCCATAACCATAGGCGAAGACACGTGGCTGGGCGGCGGAGTGGTGGTGTGCCCCGGCGTAACGATAGGCAAGCGGTGCGTCATCGGGGCAGGCAGCGTGGTTACGAAGGACATACCCGACGACTGCGTGGCCGCCGGAAACCCGGCCAGGGTGATACGGAAAATGAATAATGAATAATGTAAAATGAATAATGAATGGTGGAAAAATGAGTTTAACCATAAATTTTTCATTATTCATTTTTAATTTTTAATTTGAAGAATATGGAAATCTTGTTCGTCTGCCTCGGAAATAAATAGAAAAATGTAAATAATTTATATATCGCTGAAATAAAGGAAGTTCAGATTTATTTCTTATCTTTGCAATGTAAACCAAACATAGGTTTTACGCCGTAAAATGTAAACCACAAGGTAAACTAAAAACAAGGATATGAAACGCAATCTGCCTACTATTTCAGCGATACTTTACACTTCAAAGACGCTTGCCAACGGTGAGCATCCTATTATGCTACGTGTCTGCTACAATGGCAAGCGCAAGTATAAAAGTATGGGTATATCTTGCAAGCCTCAAGAGTGGAGCGATGACAAACAGCGTGTAAAAGGCAAGCGTGCGAACAGCCTTAACCCTATTATCACAAAGGAATTGGCCGATGCACAGAATTATGTTTTGTCTTTGGAAGGCAAAGAGGATTACTCTGCCTCAACGATAGTTGCCGATTTACAGAAAACAGCACCTACAAGATTGACTTTATTCTCTCTGTTTGAAGAAAGGATTAAATTCTTCAAGATAGAAAAAGGCAAGTATAATACAGCTACAGGATATAGGACTTTGCTCAACCGTATAAAGAAATACACCAATGGCAAGGATTTAGAGTTGTTTGAGGTGACAACAAATTGGCTTCGGTCGTTTGAAGAATATCTGCGCTGCCACTATGTAGACAATTCAATCCGAAAGTTCTTTGATTGTTTCCAAGCTATCTTCAACTATGCCATAACTAAGGAGTATGTTAAAGAAACTCCGTTTACGACTTTTCAGTTTAGTAAGAAGCTGAATTGTCAAACAAGGAAACGAGCGTTGACATTGCAGGAGATAACTTCTTTGATGATGTACTATCTTGAAAGATACGGTAAATTGGGGATAGAAAATAATGATGTGTACGGTGAGCTTAAAGAAAAGCAATATTGGGTTAATCAAAAGTTTAAATTAAGAGGGACAAATAAATTAACTCCTATCAATGCCGAACAATTTTCTCTTGCTTTATTCCTTTGCAGCTACCATTTTCAGGGAATGGCACTTGTTGACCTTGCCAATTTGAAAAAGAAAGATATACATTTAATTCAAGTGACAGACAGAAATAAGTTTGTGAAAGATTCGGCAGAACATAATTACGATTATGCCATGTCTCATTTAAGAAAATTGTTATGCTATGAAATAAATATAACGAGGCATAAAACGACACATCCAACAAGAGTTATTGTAGATGCTCGTTATCTTATACCGTACTTAAATCCGTTTGGAAGTTATATTGATGATGGCGATGATTTGGATGAGGACGAATTAGAAGATTATTTGTTTCCGATTTTCGATAAAGACGATGATACGGAGGAAAAGAAATTTGGCCGTATGACCTATATGAATTATTTGGTAAACGTCAATCTGAAACGCATTGCCAAACGCTTAGGATTTGCAGAGGGAATAACTTTCTACACCGCAAGGCATAGCTACGCTTCGGCTCTTTATCATGCAAATGTGCCAATGGGTTTAATTGCACAAAATATGGGACGCAATCCTGCTGAAATAGAAACCTATCTGAAAGAGTTTGATGTAGAGAACATTTACAAGGCTAACGAGAAAGCACTAATCACAGGCCAAGAGGATTATTTAAGGATTACAGAGAAGCAAAAGCAAGCACAAAGGGACAAAACAAGAAAGGAATTGGAAGAAAAAGGAGAATTTGATACATTGAAGATGCTTGAGAATTGGTGGCGATTTATGGATGAGCATTGAAGAAAAAACATTCAAAATCCTTATATTATAAAGGAAAATGAATGTTTGTGGAGGCTTAATATCTGAAAATGTTTCGTATAATGCGATATATCAGCGATTTACGCAAAAATGAGATATTCACTTCTGATTGTTTCTGAATATATAGACACAAAAGAAAAGGTTGGCCGTAGTTGGCCAACCTATCTACTTCAACAATGTCACTTATTTAAATTGCGTGTTGCTCATCATCTAACGGTGCTTTCAATGTTCCATTTACGATGACGCTTTTGTGTGAACTCATATAATCATAAAGTTCGCAATTCTTAAACTCAAGTTCTATGTATTCGCCTTCTTTATAATCATTTACAATTAGGTTGCCACTTTTTATAGCATAATATGTGAAGTAATCGCCATTAGGGGAATAGATATTTCCGACAATGCCAACTAGTTCTTCGTTTTCATAAGGATTGGTAAATTTCCATGCTTCTTCTTCACACAAATCTATGCCATTCCTAAGAGAGTAACCTAAATTTTTATCTGTCGGTATTGTTATGTCGAAATAAGACTCCATATATCTATAGTGTAAACAGATATTGCGATATTCTCGATACCGTCTGTTGATGGTATTTCCAAAGGGCCGCCACTAATAAAAATAGAGTTGTTACCAAACAAACTTTCTCCATCAAAGGTAAGATTGCAGTAATAGGTACTCACACTTACGGTTGGGTCTTTTGGAGTTGTAGGATCGTCCTCATCGTCACTACAAGCAAAGAACGTGAAAGACGAAATGGCCATCAAAGCCACCATGAACTGATAAAGACGCTTTTTCATGTTTTTTTAATTTAAATTAAGAACTCTCTTTATTCGCTTATTTTTTTCATATACTTGTAAATTCTACGATATTCATTACCTTCTTTTATATATTTGCGGTCGGGGACAATCAACACTTTCTTATCAAAGTCTATGTCTATGCCTTTTCCACCATCTTTGAAATAATAAATGAAATACCCTTCTCCTTCATCTTTGTATTGCCAAGTCCCTTCGTATTTATAGGTGAAATCACTGCCATAGTCTCTTGTTGCCACTTTCAACTTATTTCCTTTTATTGTTATTTCAGCATAGATGCAATCTGTATGAGATGGATTTCTATCTTCATCAAAATGATATATCCATGTACCTTGCAACCAAGATGGGCCTTGCTGCGAAGTATTTAGATTCTCGCTTCTGTTATAGCTTAATGATACTTTTAACTCTTTGTCGCCATCTTTAGCATAGCCTTTCAACGAATGACTATTTACACAAATACGGAAAGAGTTATTTCCATCTTTACCGATAAAAATCAAGTCATTATCGGAAACTCTACCATCCATTCGTATCTTTCCACCCAAATCCACATTTGTATAAATGCAATTCATTAGTATGCTTCCGCTTTTATCAAACGACAATTCAATAGGGTATGTGCCGTTTGCATCCGTCATTGAGCCATAGAGAGTTATGTTTTCCAATACTTCTGTTGCGCATGAATCAGATGCAACAAAGTCGTTATTTTCAGTTGAAACAGCCAAAGAATCTGAAGGTAATTCGTCTTGCTTGATTGCTTCCGTGTCGGCAATGACCGTTGTATCTTGCGATTGACTGTTTGTGCCGTTTTTACCGTTGCCGTTTAGCACAGCAAACAATACGCCACATCCGATAATAACAACTACAACAATAGCAATTATAATACCTTTCTTACTGCCTCTTTGTTGAGGTTGAGGCTCGTTGTTGACAACATCTTTTTTCTCTGCCTCCGTTGTAGAATGGGTTTCTACGGATTGTTTAGATTGTTCTTGCTCCATTGACAAGCGCACAGAGTAGCCACATTTAGGGCAATTTTCGGCTTTTGTGGAAACCATTTGCCCACAGCCCTTACATTTTATTAGTGCCATAATAGTTTTGCATTAAATGAAGTTAGACGGCTCGCCATAGTCATTTACTCCTTCATCGGACTTTTTGCAGAGAAAGAAAATTTCTACAATAGGTATCAATACCCACCATCCACTTCTGTTTATATCATGCAACCTACGCACAGAAACAGCCAAGAAAGGAATGAAGCCAATTATAATATAAAGAGAAAGTATAAAGAATGGATTACCTATGCCAAAGCTGACAAAGGAAAAGAATTCTCGTCTTGTTGCGCGGCCACTGAATGTTGCGAATTTTTTTGTAAAGCATTTCCACCATACGGTAATAGTCTCCCACCATAATGCACCAACTTCATAGATACGTTGTGCCAAATCAAATTTGCTGCCACGAAAGACTTTGTAAAATTCGCACGACCAAAACAATTCCGAAACAGTTTTATAAGAATCGTCTTGTTGTGACTGCGGCATATCTTGTGCCGTTGTTTCTGTTTGTTGCTCAATAGGACATCCGCAATTAGGACAAGCCTTTGCGCCATTTGGAATGATTGAGCCGCATTCCTCACATCTTATTTCTGCCATATCTGCAATAAATTACCGTTGCATCTATGGCCCTAAGATGCTATTTTATTATAAATTTTGAGGCATAAGAAAGAAAAGTGAGGCCACCATTCCACCTCATCCACCGTGTAGGGCTTCGACTCCCTTGTAATATAGATAAGGAGAACGGACAAGCCCCACTTTGGAGGGTATATCGTTAGACAATATACGCACACCAAAGAGAGCGTCCTTCTCATCTTATTCTGATATTACCATACGGTGAGTTGTCGAAGTTCACACGGTCAGAATAAGCGAAAATGCGCTTTCTTTCAATATGTCCGTACTTGCTTTGCGCTAAGTACGTCACAAAGATAGCGATTTTCAAGAGAAGAACGCTCGTTTTCCTTAAAATAAATTATCCTAATGGCTAAAAATCAAGCAAATCATACGTTTCTAACAATTCTTTTTCTCGTAATCCAAGATATATTTTTGTGACAGCTATATTGGAATGATTAAACAACTCTGAAAGTTTTATCAACGCCATGTTTGCGTTTTCTCCGCTGCTTTCATAGACTTTTCGCCCAAACGTTTTGCGCATACTATGTGTGCTAAAATGCTCAATTTTGAGATTATATTTTTTCTTGATTTCCTTAAATAATATGTTGATTCTTTGTGTGCTATATACTACTTTCTTTTGAGATAAAAAGCACTTTTCATCGTCATTTGTGATATGCAAAGCGTCATGACATTGTTTGATATGCTGCTGAAAATCAAAATTTATCTTTACCGTTCTGCGCTTGTTCGTCTTTTTCTCATTGAGAGTAAATTTGTTATCATCTAATAGCATAGACCATGTTAAAGTGAGTATGTCCGAAATGCGCAGTCCGAAGAAACAGCCGCAGCCGATAAGAAGCGACATACGGTAGTTGCCATCTCTATATAGTTTTCTGATTAAGGACAACATTACATCCCATTCCATATAGTCCGAAGTCTGATATTTGTGTATTGCTTGCTTCATAACATTCAAATTTGCTGATTGTTTCTTGTTTCTGAATATCTTTAATGTTCTACCGTATGTAAGTTGCTTATTTTCAACGCATATTCAAATCTGTGGAGAAAGTGAATATTGTTATGCAGCCATCTTTTGGCCATTTTCTGATGGAAGTATTATTGCCATCAATTCAGCTTTTTTCACTTCATATTGCTTGTTGGCTTCTTCGTTTCGGACGAAGAGATTGGCGTGTACGTTCTCATAAGTTGCAACCCATAAATCACGCAAAGCCTTTCTTATGCTTGCGTCAGAAATAGTAGCAACCAATTCAACGAAATATCTCATATTTCCACGTGCATAGTCAATAGATGGATGTGAATAATCCGCCATCATCCAATACCAATCATGTTTTTTCATTGTTTCCAATGCCTTATAGATAGTCTCCATCGTTGCCATACCTTATTTTATTGTTTTTATTTCGTTTCTTATTTACATTACAAAGATAGGCATATATTTAATTATAGCCAAATCATTAGGCCTAAAGTATGCTAAAGCCGAATGTTTTTTTGCTTGACAGTCAACAAGATAAAAAAGGATGCCGCAAGCTGACACCCTTTGTAATTTGAATTAAAAGACCTCAACCAAAGATTCCCATCTGAAACTTCGCCAAGCCCCTTTCTCTACATCGAAATATGCTGTTGTGCAATAGTTCTCTCTGCTTTCTCCGTTGCCATTTGTCTTAGCTTTTGCAAGATTCTTTTGCGTTGTACCCCAACATTCTCTTAACTCTCCATTTTTCTTGATGAAAGTGAAGTGAGCAATGCCATTTTGAAGTTTTGATTTCAAATTCTCTATCATTAGAGCTTTCATTACCCCCATTTCATCGGACTTTGTGCGGTTGGCGATTACTGTTGCCCTTACTGCTGTTGTGCCTTTAACTACGATTGCTTGTATCATAACTTTATTTGTTTAATTGTGAATGATTTATTTCCTTTACCCACTGCAAATATAGGCATATATTAAATAATAGCCAAATATCTACAGCTAAAGAAAACTAAAGTATAGGCAAATATGCAATATATGAATGAAAAAGATTATCTTTGTTCTCAATATCATTGAAACTATGGAAGGAAAGAAGAAACAAGAGCGAAAAGTAGTGCATCTCCAAATAGGAGACAAGCACTTGTATTACGGCAGTATTTCACGGCTGTTTGATGACTTTACGGAAGATGAATTAGGCATTTCATATTATAAGACAAAGAATAATCTATCTAAGATGGGTACTATAACAACGGATAAATGTGTTATAAGGCAAGGCTATATAATAACTAAACCGAAAAAAGATGATAACAGATAAACGAGCAACGGTAATATGTGTTTGTTTTAGAGAATCTATAAATCGTGTATTACTCGCATAACTAATTGATTATATGAAATTTACTTGCGTTGAAGTTGGAAATATAGGCACTTATACCCTAAATTATGAATTAAGGGGTAAAATAGTGCGCCAATACTCGGTTAACGCCTTGCTAATCTTTTCCTTAGTTTCTTTCTTATGTTGCTTGCCAAACATAGGGTTCTTTCTTCCTTGTTTCGCTATGCTCATTTTGAATTTTGTCGCATCCGACACTTTTCTACTATGTCTTTTGGCCATTTCTATTTGAACTTTATTGAACTTACAGCTATTTAATATAAATATCACGCTCAAATGAAAAAATCCTTTTGTACAAAGAAAATATGGGGGTTAAAGGATTATTCCATTGATGAAATAGCAAGCCATTATGTAAAGGCCGAAAACACATACGGCTTATATTCTAAATCCGCTCCTATGATAATGCCCAAGATACAGTTGCCTAATGCTCCAAAGTCTGAATGTGATGAGCCAAAAGCGGAAAAGAAAACGGTTGTAAAGCGTGAAAAGTTATTGGCAAAGAAATATGAATTCCTAATTCATACTATAATTAAGCGTGTC
Organism: uncultured Prevotella sp.; assembly: GCA_905196835.1. Lineage (GTDB taxonomy): Bacteria > Bacteroidota > Bacteroidia > Bacteroidales > Bacteroidaceae > Prevotella > Prevotella stercoripullorum. The sequence continues at coordinate 17,414 of CAJJWN010000029.1, forward strand.
CTTAACAACGACAATGGAATTGCATATCTTCACTCTTCCATTCTTCAAAATGTCTTTGGCAAAGATTATAAGAAAATGTTGGATAACTTATATAAGATGGGCATATTACATTCAGATGGCTATTACTCTTTGGAGGAAAAAACATACGGATATTATTTTGCACCGAACGTAAAGTTTACATATACATTGCGCCCTTCATCTTATCTATCGGATTATGACGACAAACTTACCAAGTGCCTTTTGCCATACCAAACCCAAGAAGAACAAGACAACAAACAAAGGCTTGATAATGACTTCCTATATTCTCGTTACAATGACAGCCTCAAATTCCTTAAACTGCAATACATAGATGAAGCTGTTTCGTTTGTCACTTCTCATATTTTTCCTTCAGATAAATCAAATGACTACTATGTAAGGGTAATAGATAGATATTTGGATGGTGATTTTCGTATAACTACTGTTGATGACAACAAGAGAATATACTCCATAGCTACGTCTACACCAAGATTATTGAAACCTTTTCTTAACATTAGGTATTCGTTAGACATACATAACTCCCATCCTTTGTTGTTTAATTCCATTCTTATGGATTATTATAAGATTCCCACATCTTTAATGAATAAAGTCTATCCAATATACGAGCAATTATATATGTCTAATGTAGAATCTCATGATGTTAGGCGATTTCTTTGCAAAGTGTTGATTAAGAACAATATAAGTAAAATTGGTATAAATGATATCCCAACGGATGTGCTATATTATATGTACTTAACTTCGATGGGTTTATTTTGGAATGTTGCCATACCAAACGACATTATAGAAGAAAAGGGATTGTTGCGTTCAGACATTAAAATCTTGATGTTCAGAGAAGTGTTTTATTCAAAGAAATTAACGGCAAGAGGAAAGGAGTACGCCAAGATATTTGCAAAAGAGTTTCCGAACGTCTATAAAGTTGTACGAGAATCCAAGAAAGATAATCGTACCAAACTCGCAAATGACATGATGAAGATAGAGAGTGAGTTATTTGGCAAAATCCTATCTGAATTATACGCCAAGAAATTCAAGGTGATTAGTATTCATGATGCTATTGTTGTGTTGGATGTGAAGCAAAACGAAAAGTGTACGGAAGAAATAGTTAAAGAAGTAATGACGGACGTATATAGGAAATATGGGTTGCACCCCAACATTTCCGTTGACTACTACGGCAAGGAGTGTATGGAAAACCTTATGAAGAAAAATATGTTGCTTAAAGAACTCATTACCGATTATGTATCGCAACTGAAAGGATTGGCCGAGGAAGGTGATGAAGATGCAACTACCACGCTCAAAAAGATAGGAAATGGGAATTATGATTTCTACTTAGATACGGACAATCAACTTAAACTTCATCCTTTGCATATCTAAAATTTCTATAGAAAATTTTGAGAGGCGTAACTATCGGTGTGCTTCATTATAGTTCAATTAGAACATTTTATGTGCGAAAGCGTGGATACCTACATTATTGCCGTTTTTATTTATTACTTTTGCAATGAGCAAAGGAAACAAAGCCTTGTATGCCAACAATATATTGTAAACTACAATGTAAACCAAACATAAATGAAAGAATATAACTCATTGAATAGCAATAAGAAATACAAGATACTTTTTGTCTGCCTCGGCAACATATGCCGCTCTCCGGCCGCCGAGGCCATAATGAGGAAGAAGCTCGAGGAGCGCTACGGGCCGTCGTGCGGCGTTACGGTTGACTCCGCCGGCATCGGCTCGTGGCACGAAGGGCAGCTGCCCGACGCGCGTATGCGCCGCCACGGGGCGGCCCGCGGCTACCGCATAGACAGCCTGGCGCGGCAGATAAGGCCTGGCGACTTCGCGCGCTTCGACATCATCTTCGGCATGGACGGCGACAACATGAAGGCACTTTCGCGCCTTGCGCGCACGTCGGAGGAGCGTGGCAAGCTGATGTGCGCCGCCGACTTCATGACGCGCCACCCCGGATACGCCACCGTGCCCGACCCCTACTATGGCGGCGACGACGCCTTCGAGCTGGCCCTCGACCTTATCGAGGACGCCTGCGACGGCATCATCGGGAAGTATTGTTGCACAGCGGAGCAATGATGCACCGGGCTGTCTGTCTGGTGTTTGGGGTTCATCCGCAAGCCTTTTGGATAGAAATATATACCCATTCCCGTCCCCGAAGGGGTAAAACTGCTTCGCGGAAATTAACAATTAACAATGAAAAATTAAACCTCTATGTCGGCTTTCACCGCAAACATGCCGTCCCCGAAGGGGGCGAACTATGCTTAACCGCATGTGGAGTGACCGCAGGGAACGGAACTTGCGGTAAGTCGAATACATCTACCCGTCCCCGAAGGGGGCGAACAGCAGGCAGTTATTCGTCCTCTTCGAGGACGATATTGTCAGTTACATATATGCCGCAAGTTCCGCTTCGCTACACATGCGGTTAAGCATAGTTCGCCCCCTTCGGGGACGGGAGTTGACGTACACGTACATCCAACAGATTTACGGATAACCCCAAAGGTGGCTTTTCGCATTGCGAAAGGCCACCTTTTACGGTATAAAAGACCGTCTTTGGGAAGGCGAAAGACGGCCTTTGCAAACCCGTTGGCTGTCAGCCACATAGCCACATGACGGCAACGCGGCTGTACGCGATGTTTCACCGGCCTACGATTTTGTTTCACTCAGCCATGCTCCGACGCAGGGAAAGGAGCCTGCAATTTCAAACCGTTGCGACTTTGTTTCACGCTATTGCACGCAATTGATATAGTATTTACCTTTGCCTGCAAATCAAAGCAACAAAAAACCGTGAAATAATGATGAAAAAGACCATTCTTTTAGTGTTGGCAATGTGCCTCGCCGTCAGCGTGGGAGCAGTCGAGACGTTCGTCTCGTTCACCCCCGTGGGCGGAGGCTTTGCCGTAGTGAAGGGCGGAAAGCCCGTCAACGTAGTGTGTGGACAGGACGATTTCGAGGGCGTGCAGATGGCCGTGGCCAACCTGGCCGACGACTTCTGTCGCGTCAGCGGAACGAAGCCTGCGGTGATGCAGCAGCCTCAGGGCGAGTGCGTCATCGTGGGCAGCCTGAAGTCGGGCCTCATACAGCAGCTCGTCAAGGCCGGAAAGGTGGACGGCAAGCAGCTTGAAGGCAAGACGGAGAAGTATCTCCTGCAAGTAGTTGACCGCCCCTTGGACGGCGTAGAGCGCGCCCTCGTCATAGCCGGAAGCGACAAGCGCGGCGCCATCTACGGCGCATACGAGCTGTCGAGGCAGATGGGCGTGTCGCCCTGGTACTGGTGGGCCGACGTGCCGACGCAGCAGCGCAAAGACGTATATATAAAGAAAGGTGTGTTCACCGACGACGAGCCGAAGGTGAAGTACCGCGGAATATTCATCAACGACGAGTGGCCCTGCTTCGGCAACTGGACCCACTCAAAGTTCGGCGGCTTCAAGGCCGGGATGTACGAGCACATGTTCGAGCTGATACTCCGCCTCAAGGGCAACTTCATGTGGCCCGCCATGTGGAGCAGCGCGTTCTATGATGACGACCCGCTCAACGGCCCCCTGGCCGACAAGATGGGCGTCATAATGGGCACGTCGCACCACGAGCCGATGGCTCTCGCCCAGCAGGACTGGCACCGCAACCGCGACGGCGAGTGGAACTATCAGACCAACGGCGAGGCCCTGCGCAAGTTCTGGACTACCGGCATCGAGCGCGCTAAGAACTGGGAGACCGTAGTCACCGTGGGAATGCGCGGCGACGGGGACGAGCCGATGGACGGTACGGGCAACATAAAGCTCATGGAGCAGATTGTGGCTGACCAGCGCGGCATTATAGAAAAGGTAACAGGCCGCCCGGCGGCGGAGACCCCGCAGGTGTGGGCTTTGTACAAGGAGGTGCAGGACTACTACGACCAGGGTATGCAGGTGCCTGACGACATCACCCTGCTTCTCTGCGACGACAACTGGGGCAACGTGCGCCGTCTGCCTGCGTTGGACGCAAAGCCGCGCAAGGGAGGCTACGGCATGTACTACCACTTCGACTATGTGGGCGGCCCGCGCTGCTCCAAGTGGATTAACATCAACCCCATTCCGCGCGTATGGGAGCAGATGAACCTGTGCTACGAGTACGGCGTGCGCGAGCTGTGGATAGTCAACGTGGGCGACCTCAAGCCCATGGAATACCCCATAACCTTCTTCCTCGACATGGCCTGGGACCCCGAACGCTACAATCAGGACAACCTTATACAACACTCTATTGACTTCTGCCGCAGCGTGTTCGGCGACAAGGAGGCTGCCGAGGCGGCGCGCCTGCTGCGCACATACGCCAAGTACAACCGCCGCATGACGCCCGAAAACCTGTCTTACAAGACGTTCTCCATGAACTACAACGAGTGGCAGCGCGTCACCGCCGAGTACGACCGGTTGGCCGCCGACGCCGAGGCGCTGGGCAAGCGGTTGCCTGCGGAGATGCAGGACGCGTGGTATCAGCTCATAGGTTACCCCATACTGGCCTGCTCAAACCTCTACGACATGTACTATGCGCAGGCCATGAACCAGCGTCTCGCCAAGAAAGGCGACCCCGAAGCCAACCTCTGGGCCGACCGCGTGGCGCAGTGCTTCGGCCGCGACAGCGTCCTTGCCAAGCAGTATCACGCTATGAACGGCGGCAAATGGAACCACCTGATGTCGCAAATACACATCGGCTACACCCGTTGGAGCGAGCCCAAGCAGCTCGTAATGCCGGCCGTGAAGCGCGTGGAAGGCACTCCGAAGGGCACGCTTGAGCAGCTTTTAAGCAGACAAGCAGACAAGCAGACGGGCCTGCAAGCGGACAGGCAGGCCAGCCGTGGCGGCAAGTACGAGTTCAAGGAGCTTGGCGGCTACGTAAGCATAGAGGCCGAGCACTTTACACGCAAGACCGACGGCACGTCCGCCCGGTGGACTGTAATACCCGAGATGGGGCGCACCCTATCGGCCATCACGCCCCAGCCCGTCACTGCTTCGACCGAAGGCATGGCTTTGGAGTACGACATCTACACCGAGAGCGACGGCTATCCGCGCGTCACACTGCGCTTCTCGCCCACGCTCAACTTCAACACCAAGGGCCTTAGCTACGCCGTAAGCTGGGACGGAGGAGAGGAAACCGTAGTAAACATCAACGGCGACTACAACGGCGACCTCGGCCCAATACAGCGCGAAGGCGTCATCGACAGCCAGACCATACACGGCAAGCTGAAGCCCGGACGGCACACGCTGCGCATACGTCCGCTCGACAACGGCCTCGTGCTTCAGAAGATAATGATTGACCTCGGCGGTATGCGCAAGAGCTTCCTCGGCGCACCAGAGACTGTTTTAGTTAAGAATTGAGAGTTGAGAAGGGAGAATTATGATTATCTTTTGCAACGATGGGTAATCATAATTCTCCCTTCTCAACTCTCAATTCTTAATTAAATGTAATCATAATTCTCAATTTCCAATTCTCCATTCTCCATTTCAAATATCCCATGAAACGCTTATACATAGTCTTAATAGTTGTCTTAGTTTTAGCAAGCGGCGGTCGGGCGCGTGGCGCAGAGATGCGCCGCCCCGTCAGTCCGCTGCGTCCCATGTGGCTTGTCCACGTAACAAGCAACGACAAGGAGGACGTCGTGGAGACCATTGACGGCCTGCCCGACGACCTGAAGCCATACGTTGTGCTCAACCTTGCCATGAACCACAAGGCCGACCCCGGTCTTCTGGATTACTACATGGGGCAGTGCAAGAACAAGGGCGTGTGGGTCATGATACAGCCCAGCAGTGGAGTGCAGCACTACATGGACTCCGTCAACGTAGCACGCTACGAGGATTACTACCGCAAATACCCCAACCTCGTGGGCTACAACTTCTGCGAACAGGCGTGGGGCTTCACAAGCGAGACCTTCGCCCAGCGCTGCGAGCTGTACTGCAAGCTGTTGGAAATAGGCTCGAAGTATGGTGGCTACCTGTACATAAACGACATGCAGTCGGTATCAAACAACCCCTGGAACACCATATCGAAGATGAAGAAGTACGCGCGTTACGCCGAGTGCGTGCGCCGGTACAGCCGTAATCTAATCTATGGCGACAAGCTAACCATGGGGCTTGGCTACTACGACAACGAGAGCGCGTGCCTCGGCATGTTCCTCGGAGGCTACGCCGACAACTACGCCGTGCGCTACGACCAGTTCTCGTGGAGCTATTCGGGGCGCACAAGCGTCTTCGGCGAGGAGTACGGTTATGAAATGCCAAACGCCCTTTCGTGGCTTACCTGCCCCGAGGCCCTGGCCGGAATGTCCATCGCCGAGCACCTGATGATGACCGGCGCGACGGTAATCGACGGACCGGAGATATCCTCCATACTCATAATACGCCACGGCCAAATGACTCCCGGCGGCAAGAACGTAGTGGCCGACGTGGTGCGCAAGGTCGTTGACGGCACCCTGCGCATACCCACGCGTGAAGAAGTCAGGGCACGGGTGAAGGCCGCCTACGTGTGCGACAATAGCAGCACGGTGGACGACCCGTTGTACACCGGCCTCTACGGCATGGACGACGAGAAGAAGCAGAACCGCACTTACCTCAAGCGCACAGGGCGTTACCTTACCATTCCGTCGCTCGCCTTTGTGCCTGAAGACGGCCTCTTCGACCTCGTCGTGACGCAACGCGGCGACCAGAGCTACGCCTCTCGCTGGCCCACGGAGGCCGCGAAGGTGGAAGAACTGAACCGCCTTTACCCCGAGGAGTACACCGGCACGATGTACGTAGGCCGCGCGGACAACCGCCTGCTGGCCTACAACAACTACATAAACACCGACATCGACGAGCAGGCCGACATCCCGTTGAAATACAACTCGTGCGACGCCGTGCGCCTTGACTTCACCCCTCACACCTTCGCCGTAATCGAAGAGCGGGCCGAAGGGCTGCAAGTCTACCTCAACAACTACCGCACCGACAAGTCGGCCATGTGGCTTCAGTACCCCGGAGTGAGCGATGACGACGGCCTGCCGCGGCTTAATTACAACACGGCCTTCGATTATTTTGACGACACATTCATAGACAATCCCACCGACCGGCAGCTCCGCCAAAGCGTCATAGCCGTCCGTGGATGCACGGCCAGGCCAACGGTTACATGGAAAGACCGCGGCGACCACCCCTCCAGCAGCGTAAAAGAGGAGTACGCCGACGGCACGCTCACCCTGACAATAATGCACAACGGGCCGCTCGACATAAGCATACAATGCGCCGGGAGCAACCCCGGCAGGCTCCCTGCGCCCACGTTCGCCGCCGTGGAGAGCATACCGCAGCCCGACATGCAGGCCGACATCGTGCCCGACGAGCAGGCGTATGACTTCGAGGACATGGCCGAGGGCGACGCCCTTACGGCCTCTACGCAGCCATGGCTCGCCGCCGACGGAGCAGGCGCGGCCGTGATAACGCAGTACGGCGGCAGCCTCGCGCTCAACCCGACGGCCATCGGCACGGGCACGAACCGCGTGGGCATAGCCAACCTTACGCGCTTTGGCGCGGAGCAGGACTACGCCGTAACGTGGAAGGAATACACCACCTCCGTCAGCAAGGGCGGCGTGCTTATGCGCGGAACTTACGCCGACGGCGGCGCAAACCCGGGTCTTATGGACGGCTACTACTTCCAGGTGAACACCGACCTGGCGCGCGGCAATACCCGCGTAGCCATCCGTAAGGTCACCAACAAGGCCGACGGCACGACACAATTCGACAACGGCACGCAGGGCGAAGCCGTCCTGTCCGCACCCGAGGCAGGCCGTCCGCGCTGGTACCGCGCCACCTGCCAGAACAATCTTCTCACCCTTGAATACTCTGACGACGGGCAGAACTTCACGCAAGCCATAAGGCGCGTTGACTACAAGTACCACGAGGCCGGCGTCACCCAGCTGCTCTGGGGCATCGGCGTGCCCGACGTCAAGACCACGTATTACGACGACATACGCCTCACCTACCTGTCTGACACCGCCGCAACGGGCATCGGCGGCATACATACCGTCACCGCTCCGTCGTCACAGAGCACCGCCTGGTACACCCTTCAGGGCGTGCGCATAGCGCGCCCCACGGCTCCCGGCGTGTACATCCGCGGCGGACGCAAGCATGTAATAAGGTAGACAGCCACCCCAAAGGGCGCAGGCACCATCCCCAAGGGCCACGACACCCACCCCAAATCCCTCCCCACGGGAGAGGCTTTAACAGCCACGTTAGTTTGGGCGCATACGGCTTATCCGGCCCATTGGCTCCATTTGGCCTATTGAAAACCGCCTGATTGCCTGCCAAAGCCAGCCGCCGCATAACCCCTTGGCAGTCAGCCGCTTCGCAAAAGGCCGCCTTTCACCCTCTGAAAGGCGGCCTTTTGGCGTGTCAAAGACGGCCTTTTGGCGTGCAAAAGGCCGTCAATCGGATTCACAGTGTTTCGGCGTGATTTGCAATCCGCCGAAATATACTATGAGGATTTGCAATCCGCTCAAACCTCCACACCTTGCTTTCAGCAAACGAGGAGCAGTCAATCGGATTGCAAATCCTTATAATAAGAACCGGCGGATTGCAAATCCGCCAGAACGAATGTATATGGCTTATCGGGCCAATCAGCCCCATTTGGCCTGTAAAAGCCTGCCCTTTGCCCTGCCGTTTCAGGCCTCCCGGCTCTCCCACTCCTCCCAGCTTCCCCATGAATGATACAAAACCGGCGTGTCGGTGCAACTCCACGTAAGCGCGATGTAACATTTTTATGTTACGTATGACGTAAATGTTTCATCGTATTCCGCAATAATCAGCTATCTTTGTATTGTGGATTTTCATCGGAAACCGACTTTACATTAAACTCAAACCATAACAATTTAAAACCAAACGATTATGAAAAAGTTAATGCTTATGTTCGCCCTCGTGGCGCTTTTCGCAACCAACGTAGCTGCACAGACACCCTGGAAGGTCATCGACATGGAATATGTCACCAAGCATGGCAGCAACTGCCAGTATGACGACGAGACCTGCACAGCCACCTTCAAGGGTAGCGGCGACCGCTGGTTCGACCTGCCCGGACTATCGGGCGACCTCACAGGCCACACCAAGCTCGAGGCTACCATCCTGAAGAGCAACGTCATCCTTACATTCAACATACGCTACAAGGACGCCGACGGCAAGACGCAGCAGGTGAAGGCGCAGACCTTCTACGGCCAGATGGGCAAGGAAATAACGTCGAAGAAGACGCTCAAGGTTGACCTTACCAACAAGGGCAAGATTGGCGACGACGTGCTGAAGAACGTCGTAGGCGTGCGCGTGTCGATGGCGAAGGTCGTTGGCGGAGCCGAAGAGCCCTGGCAGGTGCAGTTCGGCGACGTTGTAGTTAAGTGACAATGCACGGCGCGCGGCGGCGCGCATGGCACGGAATCCATAATGTATTGATTACCAGATACTTTCCTGAAGGCCGCCTTTCGCTTGATGAAAGGCGGCCTTTTAGCGTGCAATTCGCGGCCTTTTGCATGGCGGAAGGCCGCCTTTTGCAAAGCCTCTTATTTGGCTCATTTGGCTCATTAGGCCATTAGGCCCGATAAGCCCGATGAGCCCGATGAGCCTGATGAGCCGACAGGCGGCCAAGTGCTGCCGGCTTGCCGCAGGGCGGCGGCCGCGTGGCTGCCGTTTTCGTTTTTTTCTGCATGATTTTATCTTTGTTTTACATATTTTTCTTATTTTTATAGGCAGATTAACACTTACGCCATGACATTCATGAAAACACCGATAAACCGGCTTTTGCTCTGCGCCGTGCTGGCTCTTGCCTGCGTTGAGGCCGCCTTGGCTTCCACCTACCGGCGCCTTTACGGCAACGACATGCTGTCGTCAAAGCTCGTCACGAGCATCTGCCAGGACAGCCACGGCTATGTATGGATAGCCACGGAGTACGGCCTTAACCGCTTCGACGGCGTGTACTTCACGCAGTATTACGCCGACACGGGCGAGGGGCTTGCCAATAACCAGGTGCAGAACGTGATGCCATGCGGCGGCGGAGTGCTTGTGGACATGTACAGCAGTGTGCAGCTGTATACGCCGGACGACAACCGTTTCCACGACATCAGGCTGAAAGACGCGCCCGCCGTGTCGGTAAAAAGCATCGTCACGACACCAAGCGGTGACGTATGGCTCGTCAATTCGGGGCACGGCATATGGCAGGTCGACCTGAAGAAGATGGAGGCCCGCCCCGTGGCCAAGGTCAACCGGGCGGTAGGAGGGTACAAGTTGAAGTCGGCCCTGATGGACAAGCGCGGCCGCCTGTGGCTGAGTACGCTCGAGAACGGGTTGGTGATGTATGACACGCGCACAGACCGCGTGCTCCGTTTCTTGGACGACGCGGCTAACCGCACGAAGGTGGCCGGCATCATGGAAGACGCCAAGGGGCGCGTGGTCGTAGCCACAAACAACAACGGCATATACCTGCCCGACGGGCGCACGGGCGCGATAGCAAAGCTGTGCGACGTCAAGGGAGTAACCGTCATGCGCTCGTTCTGCGACAGCAATGGCGGCATGTACTTGGGCACCAGCATTTACGGAGTGTGGCGCATTGACATCGACGGACGCCGCGCCGTGCCGCTGTACACGCCTGCAGAGATGTCACTGATGCCCAAGTCAGAGGCGTGGGCCTTCTGCCGTGATAAGGACGGCAACGCCTGGATTGGCTTCCACCGTGGCGGACTGCTCTTCGTCTCGCAGCGGCAGCAGCCCTTCGGCTATGTCGGCATGGACGGTATCGACGGCGACAATGGCAGCAACGTGCTGGCCGTGGCCGCCGCGGCCAACGGCAGCCTGTACGTAGGGAAGGAGGGCAACGGCCTCTTCGAGCTGACGCAGAGCGGCGAGGTGGGCGGCCGCTGGCTGCACGGCAAGGGCGTGAGCGCCATTATGCCTGCAGGCGGAGGCAAGGTATGGGTGGGCACGCACTACAACGACGGCGTGTGCCTGCTCGACACGCGCACCGGCTCGGCGCGCTGGATAGCCGACAAGGACATCGTGGGCAGCTACGTCAAGGGCATAGCCGCCGACAAGCGGGGCAACATTTACCTGGCCTGCTTCAACAAGGGCCTCTACTCGTTCACGCCCGACGGACTCTCGCGGCGCACCCTCTGCGGCGGCAGGATGCAGCTGCATAACCGCTACCTGAACGTGCTCAAGGCCGACTCGCGCGGCCTCCTGTGGATAGGCCACTACTATGGCATCGACGCTTACGACCCCGGGCGCGACCGTGTGCTCGACCTCACGATGGACTCCACGATGCGCACCGCCGTGACTTACACCATAGCCGAGACAAGGGACGGCCTGATGTGGTTCGGCACAAACCACGGACTGTTCAGCTACGACACGGCCAGGCGCGCCTGGAAGCATTACACCAAGGCCGACGGACTGCCCGTAGAGACCGTGTGCGGAATAGCCGAGGGCGGCGACGGCAGCCTCTGGGTGAGCACTTTCCGCGGCCTTTGCCGCCTTGACAGGCGTACGGGGCGCATGGCTACGTTCTACCGCGGCAACGGTCTTGAGGACGACAACTATCTGCGCGGAGCCTGCGGCGTGTCGCCCTTCGGCCTCGTCTACTTCGGCAACGAACGCGGCTTGACGTTCTTCATGCCGCAGAAAGTGCAGGTGGCGAGCTTCCAGCGCGGTGTAACCATTACCGGCCTGTACCTGCAAGGACGACAGGTGGTGATGCCTGAAGACGCCATACGCCTCGACTACCGCGACAACACGTTCACCCTGCGCTTCTCTACCATGGACTTCCGCGAGGCCGACAACATCTATTACGAATACCGCTTCAAGGACGAGCCGCGCGGTGTGTGGCACCAGACGGCCGCCGGAACGAGCGAGATAACGCTGACACACCTCGCCCCCGGCAGCCACCAGCTGTTCGTAAGGGCGTGCGAGGGCGGCGTTACGTCGGACATCAAGAAGATAGACATACGCATCACGCCGCCATGGTGGCGCTCGTGGTGGGCTTACACATTATATATAATGGCCGCGCTGGCCGTCATCGCCCTGGCCTTTACCGCCTACCGGCGCAAGCAGCAGGCGGATAACAACGAGTCGGAAATACGCTTCCTCATCGACGTGGGCCACGAGCTGCGCTCTCCGCTCACGCTCATCAAGAGCCCGCTCGACATGCTCCTGCGCCACGGCTACGACCAGCAGACCGACCGCGCGCTGCGTGGCATGAAGCGCAACACCGACCGTATGCTCCAGCTTGTCAACCAAATATTGAGCATCCGCCGCATAGAGAAGGGGCAGATGCGCCTGCACTACGCCCAGACGGACATGACGCAGTTCGTCGCCGACATCGTGCACGACTATGACTACGAGGCGGAGAAGCGCAAAATCGCCCTCTCGTTCACCGCCGACGGCTACGGACTGAAGGCTTACATCGACCGCGACAACTTCGACAAGGTGGTGAACAACCTGCTCACCAACGCCCTGAAGTACACCCAGGACGGCGGCGAAATAACCGTTGCGCTGGCCGCTGACGGCGGCCGCCTGCGCCTTACGGTCGCCGACAACGGCCAAGGCATAGACGAAGAGCAGCTCAAGCGCGTCTTCGACCGCTTCTATCAGGTGTCTTCGCGCACCGCTTCGGGGCAGTTGGGCTTCGGCATCGGCCTTAACCTTACGTATAAATTGGTAAAGCTCCACGGTGGAGACATCACCGCGCGAAACCGCACCGACGGCCAGACGGGCTCCGTCTTCACCGTCACATTGCCGCAGAGCGCGGCCCATCTTGCCAAGGACTGCATCGTGGACGGCAGCTATTTCGCCGGCAAGACCGAAAAAGACAGCCGCCGCAGGGCCGAGGGTGAAGCCGCCGCAAGCGGCGAGCCGAAGCAGCGCAAGCCGCGCAGGGCGACGAATTACCGCGTCGCCGTGGTCGATGATGACGAGGGAATACGCAATTTCCTCTCGTCGGAGATGGGCCTTGACTACCACGTTGACACTTACGCCAACGGCCGCGAGGCCCTTGAAGCCGTGACGGACACGCTGCCCGACCTCGTCGTCAGCGACGTGATGATGCCCGAGATGGACGGCTTCACACTGCTGCGCCGCCTGAAAAACAATACCAAGACCAGCCACATACCCGTCATACTGCTCACCACGAAGGTGGAGCAGGCCGCCCGTGTGGAGGGTCTCGACTACGGTGCCGACGCCTACATAGACAAGCCTTTCGACCTGGAAGAGCTGCTTGCAACGGCCGCCTCGCTCATAGCCAACCGCCAGCGGGTGCGCGGAAAATTCTCCGGCGTGCAGGAACAGAAGGAAACCGTGAAGCCAATCGAGCTGAAAGGCAACGACGCGCAGCTGATGGAGAAAATCATGAAGGTAGTCAACGACCGCCTCTCCGACAGCGACTTCAACGTCGAGGCGCTGGCCACCGACGTAGGCCTTAGCCGCGTTCAGCTGCACCGCCGCGTGAAAGAGATGACGGGAATAACCATCGGCGAGTTCATCCGCAACCTGCGTATGCAGCAGGCTGCGCGGCTCTTCGAGCAGGGAGACGTCACCGTGTCGCAGGTGACTTACGCCGTGGGCATGGTCAATCCCAACCACTTCGCCGCCGCTTTCAAGAAGTATTTTGGCCTCACTCCGTCCGAATACATGGCCAAACATGCGTCCAAGGGCGCCAGCGAGGCCTGACGTTACAAAAGCGTAGGCCGTTGAAACGCCATGTAAACCGCGCTTAACAAAATACGCGCGCCATACAACGCCACATTTAGGCGGTATGGCGCGCGTATCGTAATTTTGCATCCATGTGGTGAAAACCTTTTCAGCTGCGGTGCAAAATACGATTTACTAACAATAAAAAACACGTTTATGAAACAAAGGATTATGCAATTCCTGTTGCTGTCCGTCATGGCGTTGCTGCCTGCGGCGGCGCTGGCGCAAGGTATGGTGACCGCCACCGGTACCGTGACCGACGCCAACGGCGACCCCCTCATAGGCTGCACCGTGCAGCTGAAGGGCAGCAGCGTGGGAACAGTGACCGACCTCGACGGACGCTTCAAGATGCAAGTGCCCGAAGGGAAGACGCTCACCTTCAGCTACATCGGCTACAAGACGAAGGAAGTGAAGGCGCAGAAGACCATGAAAGTGACGCTCGAAGACGACACACACGTGCTCAACGAGGTGGTGGCCGTAGGTTACGGAACGATGAAGCGCAGCGACATCACCGGCTCGGTGGTCTCGGTCAAGGCCGAGGACATGGAGCAGACGAGCGCGGCCACCATGGACCAGATGCTCCAGGGACGGGCTGCCGGACTGACGATGACTTCGAACAGCGGCGCGGCGGGCTCGAGCACGAGCATCCAGATACGCGGTGTCAACTCGCTCAACTCGTCAAACGAGCCGGTGTATGTCATCGACGGCTCAATAGTGCGCAGCGAGGCGGGGCAAGACACCTACTCCAATCCGCTCGACGGACTTAACCCCAACGACATCGAGAGCATCGAAATACTGAAAGACGCGTCGGCCACCGCTATATACGGAGCGCAGGCCGCCAACGGCGTAATCATCGTAAACATGAAGAAGGGAAAGGAAGGCGCGCCGAAAATCAGCTTCAAGGCGACCGCCGGATTCAGCAACCTGCCCAAGAAACTCGACGTGATGAACCTGCGCCAGATGGCTGCCTACATAACCGACCTCGGCATATCGGAGTCGAGCGAGGGCTACCTTGCCAACCCCGAGCTGCTCGGCGAGGGCACCGACTGGCAGGACGCGATGTTCCGCACAGGCGTAAGGCAGGAGTACAACCTCTCCGTGCGCGGCGGAGCGAAGAGCGTAAACTACAGCGTTTCGGGCGGATATTATTCAGAGGACGGCATCATCATCAACAACGGCTTCGACCGCTTCACCCTCCGCACGTCAATGGACATCAAGGCTTACAAGTGGCTCGACCTCGGCGCGACGGTCAACATCTCGCACACCGACCAGAACACGGGCATGGCTTCGTGGGGAGTTGTGGGCAACGCGCTGGGCATGTTGCCCAACATCCCGGTGAAGAACGAGGACGGCTCGTGGGGAAAGGCCGGCTACAACAGCGAGACTAACTCGTGGACGCCCAACCCCGTAGCCATCGCATCCATAACAACGCGCAAGACGAAGAAGTCGTCCACGCGCGCAAACGTCTACTTCACGCTGAAGCCCTGGAAGTGGCTTAGCTGGCGAAACGAGGTGACTTACGACGTGAACACCGAGAACTACCGCTACCTGTTGCCGGCCTACGACCTCGGCGGAATGCGCCGCGACTACGCCACACACGAGTCGCGAAAGACCTATAACCAGTACATGTCGCTCAAATCGGTGGCTACCGGCAACTGGAAAATCAAGTCGCACAAGCTGTCGCTCATGGCCGGATTTGAAATGAACGACCGCTACCGCGACTACCTCTACGGCCAGCGTCTCGGCGGAAGCGACGACAACCTGGCCCTCGTAGGCGGCGACGGAACGCAGGACTCCAACGACGGATGGACTACGACGGAGCGCTTCGTCAGCTTCTTCGGCCGCCTTACCTATAACTGGCTCGACCGTTATCTGCTCACGGCCACCGTGCGCCACGACGGCAGCTCGCGCTTCGCCCGCGGACAGCGGTGGGGCACGTTCCCGTCCGTAGCACTGGCGTGGCGCATTTCCGAGGAGCCATTCTTCGCCCCGCTGCTTGAGACCGTCAACTCGCTCAAGCTCCGCGTGGGCTACGGTCTGGTGGGAAACGCCAACCTGGCCGACAACACTTACCAGCCCACGTTCACCAATATGAACTCTAACTTCGGCACGGGCTACCTCACGGCCAACATGCCCAACTACGACGGACTTACCTGGGAGAAGACCCACTCGTGGAACATCGGCCTCGACCTGAGCCTTTGGGACAACCGCATTGAGTTCATCTTCGACGCATACCGCAAGGACACGAAGGACCTTCTGCTGCAGACGGCTCTGCCATGGTACACCGGAACGCACATCACGGGCGGCACGGCGGCACAGTGGGCCAACGTAGGCTCTATGCGCAACGAGGGCATTGAGCTGACGCTCAACGCCACGGTGATAAACAAAAAGAACTTCAAGTGGAAGACCGGGCTGACCTACTCGCTCAACAAGAACGAGATAACCGCGCTTAACAGCGAGACGGGCTTCATCGACAAGACGCTCAACTTCAAGACATGGGGCGGCGAAACGGTAACCCGCACGGCCGTGGGCCACAGCGTGAGCCAGTATTACGGTTACCGCGTGGCGGGCCGCATCAACTCGGCCGCCGACTTCCTGCGCGACAACGGCGACGGTACGAGCACCGTCATAGCCGCCACTCCCAACTACCGCGTGGGCACGGTGGTGAGCAACGCGTCGGCATCGGCTCTGAAAACGTCCGTAGGCGACCTGCTCTTCAAGGACCTCAACGGCGACGGAATAATCAATTCAGAAGACCGCGACTACCTCGGCAGCGGACTGCCCAAGTACACCTTCGGCTGGAACAACACGTTCACCTACAAGCGCTGGTCGCTCTCCGTCTTCATGTACGGCTCGGTGGGCAACAAGGTGTTCAACTGGCAACGCCGCCAGATGGACGAGCCTTCGCTCCTCAGCGGCTCCGTTACAAACAAGTTCACGCGCGTAAGCAACTACGCCAAGTGGGCCTACCGCGACGGCAACCCTGGCAACCAGGACGTGTGGAACGTCTACGTAGTGCCCGGAGCCGACCCCTCCGAGACGCGCATCGACAACAACCACGGCAACTACAACTCGCGCGTGAGCGACCGCTACGTCGAGGATGCCGACTACCTGCGCATCAAGAACATCGTACTCTCGTACTCCTTCCCGCGCAGCATCTGCAAGAAGCTCATGCTGCAAAGCCTCAAGCTCTCGGGCAACGTGCAGAACCTGTACACCTTCATGGGCTACACCGGCTACGACCCCGAGGTGGGAAGCCAGAACGGCCAATACTCAATGTCAGGCCAGGGAATGCTCATGTACGGCGTTGACACCGGCCGCGTGCCGGCTCCGCGCTCGTTCATATTCACGCTCGAGGCAACATTTTAAGAAATTAAAAATGAAAAATTAAAAATGAAAAATCAGGCTTGCGCCGCGCGGACATGTTCCCTGTCTGCTTGCTCGAGGCAACATTTTAAGAAATTAAAAATGAAAAATTAAAAATGAAAAATTGGGATTGCGCCGTGCGGACATGTTCCTTCCGAATTATAAAAGACGGCAAACGGCAGTGCAAAAGACCGTCTTTCGCACGCTAAAAGGCCACCTTTTGAAAGCCGAAAGACGGCCTTTCGCGGCGGCGCAGCCAATGCGTTGAATATCAAAGAGATACATTAAGGTGAGAAAGTGAGAAGCTAAGAAAGTGAGAAGCGTTGAAAAAACTTCCCAGTTCTCCCATATCTCCCAGCTCTCCCAGTTCACCCATAAAAAACAACAAGTGATGAAAACAACCATAATAAAGACCATCGCGCTGTGCGCCGTGTGCGCTCTTACCGTAGGTTGCGACGACTACCTCGACACGACCAACGAGCGTTACACGCCCGCACACGAAGAGCTTACCACGCTCGAAGCCCTGCGCGCCACCACGGCCAGCCTCTACACGTCGCCGTGGTACTACTTCCACAAGCGCCGCTTCATACAGCTGGGCGACGCCCGAGCCAACAACGTGCTCAACAGCACCACCACCAGCAACGACTGGAACGTGCAGGCATCGCTCAACGAAGACATCGAGAACACCTCGCTCACCCACGCCTGGGGCAGCCTCTACAACGTAGTCACACAGGCGGGCTACGTCATCGACGACTACGCCCCTTACTGCGTAAGCCACGGAGTGTGCTCGCAGCAGGAGGCTAACCAGTGCATCGCCGAGGCGCGCTTCATGCGCTCGCTGGCCTACTGGTTCCTCGCGATGTACTGGCACGACGTGCCCATCATAACCAACGCCGTCACTGCGGGCGAGACCGCATACGCCAACCGCTTCGAAGACGTGCTCCAGTTCGCCATCTGCGAGGCCGAGTACGCCCGCAAGTGGCTGCCCGTGATGCCCGGAGACAAGGGCCGCGTGAGCAAGACCAGCGCCGACGTGCTCCTCTCGCGCCTCTACATTACCGCTGGCGCATACGCCAAGGGAGGCCACTATTCGGCCGACTTCAAGGCCTCGGTGCTCGACAGCTATTATGCTTCTGATGCCGACTACCAGGCAGCCCAGTCGCTCGCCGAGTTCTACTACGCCAAGGCCGTGGCCGCCGCCACGCGCGCAATAAACGAAGCCCCGGCCTCGGGCTACGGCCTGATGGACGACTACGAGCAAATATGGCGCGTGCAGAACAACAACAACAGCGAGGTGCTTTTCGCCCTTCAGTTCGTAGCCGGCAGCACCACTTCATACGGACTTGGCAACGACCTGCAAGGTGACCTCTGCTACAGCGGGTGCCTTGACAACAACTATGGCAAGGCGTGGTCCACCAAGGCTTCATACGATTTCGTCTATGTATCCACCAAGCGCGGCGGACTCAGCCGCACACGCGGCAACATAATGCCGTCGGGCATGACCTACGACTACCTCTTCCACGAGTACGGCTACGACGACTGCGTTGAAGCCAACGAGAATGAGAGCGGCCAGGAGAAGGGCACTCCGTGGACGGTATCGACCAAGAACACTACGCTCGGCATAAAGAAGCACGTCGTTGGCGGCCCCATCGCCACCGACAACATCGCCTTCAGCGGCAACTCCGGCCTCTGCACGCCCATGCTCCGGCTGGCCGAAGCCTATCTGAACCTCACCGAAGCCTACATGGGCCTGTACAACATGACCGAGACGACAGACCCGCGCATACTCGAAGGCGTCAACACCGTGCGCCGCCGCGCTTACAAGATGGAGCTGGCCGACGGCACCTATCCCGGCGACTACGGGCAGACGGGCGTGTTCAACCTTGACTCGCTGCTCCAGGAACGCCGCCTCGAGACCTACATGGAAGGCCTTTTCTGGCCCGACATAGTGCGCCGTTCGTTCATGGGCGACGACCATTTGCAGCGTATGCTCGACTACCAGAACAACCGCATCGTTGACAACGAGGGCGACTCAATCATGGGCTGTTACCGCCTTTACAACTACAAGTACAGCTACAACGAGCAGAACTCGCAGAAACTGGGCACCGTAGCCCTGGCTACAAGCTACAGCACGGGCCAGTACACCGTCTACCGCAAGAGCAAGGAGTGCGTCCACAACATACCCGAAGGCAGCTTCGTGCACTCCACGCAGCTCGGAGAGGACGACAACCTATGGTCAATGGTGTACCCGCCCGTCGAGACCAACGCCGACCCCAACCTGCTGAAAGCCCCCGTGGCGTATGACTTTACCGAAATAATAAACAACAAATCAGACTACAATGAATATGAATAAAATCTTCATGAAATCGTCGCTGCTCGTGCTCGTTGTGTGCTTCTCGGTGTTCAGCTGCCTCTCGTGCGACAACGACGACGACCTGTCGGCACCGCGCATCGACGCCGTTTGGAGCAACATGAACACCCAACCCATCGAGCAAGTGCAGTGCGCCTACCCGCGGCAGACCGTCAGTCTGCGCGGCGCGGGCTTCAAGGGAGTGGAGAAGGTCACCGTAAACGGATATGAAATAGACCTGGCCGAGAACCAAATCTACAACACCGACCGCAGCATAATAATAGTGTTGCCGCAGGACGTAGCCACCACCACCGCCACGGGCGAGGCTTACCTGAAGGTGGAGAACGCCGAAGGCGAGGCCCTGTATCAGCCCTTCTACGTGTTCACGGAGGACGAGCAGCCCGTCATCACCAAGTTCTCGGCCACCACGCTGACGCCCGGCAGCCAGCTCTGCATCACCGGCGAGAACCTTGGCGGAGCCACTGAGGTGTACCTGCCGTTGGCTTTCGACCAGAAGGTGAAGTGCGAGCTTGACCCTGCGCAGCCCTCTTCAGACACTGAGGTGTACGTCATCGTGCCCGACGGAGTGAACTTCGCCGAGGGTCAGGTGGAGGTGGTTATGAACAAGGTGTACGCCCCCACCGGCGCGGAATACGTTGACAAGGCGTATTCGGAAGTGACTAATTTCACGAATTAAACAGCAAGCCCCCTCCCAACCTCCCCGAGGGGAGGAGCCTGATTGCCAGCTATTGCAAACCAATTCCTCCCCTCGGGGAGGTTGGGAGGGGGCTTTTCTCCATTTAAAACAACAAATAACCAATGAAAAAAAGACACATAATATTATCATCGCTCGTGCTTGCCGCAGGGCTAATGTTTGCCTCGTGCAGCGAGGATTTGGACTCTCCCGTGCTGCCGGGAGACCCCGGCATAACCGTGCCTGATGCGCAACCGCTCGATGCCGGACGGCTGTTCGGCGTGTGGGAGGCCACCACCTCCAAGGGCGACAACAACCAGAATTACTTTGAAGAGCAGTACCGCGTGGAGTTCCAGAGCGTTGACGACGCCGAGGCTGTGTACTCCCACTGGTACACCGACGCCGAGACGGGAATGCGCGACTCCGTCATCAACATGGAGTACACATACCAGTTTGACGGCTCCACCGTCACGCTTACACCCAAACCGGCCGCCCAGACCGCAGGCGCAGCCGTCATCACGGCCACCCATATAGGCGGAGAACGCATGATGCTCACCACCGAGGCCGTAGGCCGCACCGACTCAATATGTACCCTTCTGCGCACGGGCGACCCCGAGCCTACCGTCACCGGCGTTGACCGCACCATGCCGCGGGCGGGCGAGACGGTAACCATCACGGGCCGCAACCTGCAATTCGTAGACCACATCTACCTGCCCACGGAGCAGGGAGAGCTTGAAATAGCCGACTTCACGGCAGGCTCCAAGGAGCTGAAGTTCACCCTTCCCGAGGCCGACTACGCGCCGGGCAGCATCCGCCTGCAATCCCTTTCGGCCGGAGTAAACTGCTACTCGCCTGCCTATATGTTCTGCGAGAGCACCGTGTTCTTCAAGAGTTTCAATACGTTCGGCGCCGGCAAGCCCTACGCGGGCACCGACTTCGAGTACACCATCGGCGACCTTGGCGGCAGCGTCATCAGCGGAGCTTCGGCATTGGATGCCGACGAGCTGCCCGACGGCCACTCGCTCAAAGGGCTTGACGTCATCAACCCCGACTCTCTCCTTAGTTTCTTCGGCGACGCCCTGGTAGCGTGGCCCGTCACGTCGGGCAGCGACAAGAAGCTGGGCTACATCCGCTTCAGCACCGGCGACCGCCTCCAGCACGCGCTCGAAGGCAGCGGCGGCCTCTTCACCAGCCTCACTCCGTGCGCCCAGCTGGCCATACAGATGGACCTGTACGTGGTTAGCGACGGCGTGCCCGAGTGGAACACGGGCTACCTGTCGTGGCGTCTTAACAAGAACGGCAGCAACACGTCGGGCGACTATCTTGCCAACGTGGTAGGCTGGAGCGCGGACGGGCCGATGTCGTTCGAGGGCGGATGGCGCACGTTCACCATACCGCTTACGGCCTTCGGGGTGGTGGAGAGCGGCAAGGATGCCAACCTCGGCGCGTTCATCAGCGACCTTATAAGCCGCAACTACGTCACCATACTCTGCCTCGAGAACTACAACCTCGACGGCCTGCCGCCGATGCACGACCTCGACTCGTTCCAGTTCTGCGTGGCTAACATACGCCTCGTGCCCTACATCGCACCGGCCAACACGCCCGTGGAGTAAGCCCGGCAGTTAGCGATATGCGGCTCATCCGCAGTTCAGGTGTAAGGGTTATAACATACATAGGGCCTCGAAGAGGTCCAACTATGCTTAACCGCATGTGGAGCGAAGCGGAACTTGCGGTACATATATAACATCCC
>CAJJWN010000030.1 GCA_905196835.1 uncultured Prevotella sp.
GCCCGCGCGCCCCCCGAGGCCCCCCCCCCCCCCCAGCCGTAAGCTCCAAGGGCACGGTCTGCCTGTGGCGGCGCAGGCGGTCGACGCAGAGGTTTCGCACGAGAACTTTCGCCAACGGAGCCACCGGGCTGCGCAGGGTGTCGGCCATACCCCACAGCTTCAGCAGTGCGTCCTGCACGACGTCCTCCGCGTCGGCGGCACTGCCGAGCAGACCCGCAGCCGCCTGAAGCAGCATGGGGCGCATGGCCTCGGCCTCGCGTTGAAAGTCCTCCTTCGTCATGTAAAGCGTCTGCCGCCCGTAAAAAGGCGGATTGATTTAGAACTTGTTTAGGCCTGACGTGTCTATATGCGACACGCCCGAGCCTGTGAACTCCGTCTTGTCGGCTGTGCCGGAGAGCTGGATGTCTATTTGTCCGCTCGTGCCTATATTGATGCTTTGGCAGTCGAGAGCAAGCTTGAAGCGGCCTACTCCGCTGCATTCAAGCCGTGCCTGCCCATCAGAATAGCTTATGTCGTAATCGCTCTTGCCGTCGATGCTCATGTCAAGGGTAGCCGCCCTGAACTTGCCTTGCAGCTTGTCAACGCCCGAATTAACCACGGTTATGCCGTCGGCAGTGACGTCGCAAGTATTGGAAGACTGCCCGTAGTTGGTGTATTCAAAGCCACCGTCAAGCGTAATTGTGCCGTCCATGCCATACACTCCGCTGTTGGTACACTTCAACGACGAGCCTTTTATGCCGCCGTCAAGTTTCATATTGCCGTGGTTTGTGATTTTAGTGCGCCATGAAACGATGTTGCAGTTGTCTATACTTAGCATCCCGTTGTTGCTGACTGACAACTCCTGCGCGGAGATTGACGGCGTTTTGACGGCACACTGGCCGTTGTTAGAGATGTAGACGGTGGCGTCCTGCCCCTTGCATGATATGCCGTCAACATCAAAAGACAGCGCGCCGTTGTTCACAATGTCAAGACTCCTGGGGGCGAACTGCCCCGCCTTGAACACCGTGCTGCCGTTGTTATGGATGCTGTTAAGCTCCGGGGCGGTGATGTCAAGCGTCAAGGTATTGAGGAAATCCATGTTCGCGTTCACCCTGTTCTCGCCTTTTTGCTTTACGACAAGGCGGTTCTTGGAGACGTAAAATTCGCTTCTGTCGAGCGCGTCCTTGTCTCCGCGCACCACCACTTTATAGTCCGCGCCGCACGTATAGTTCACAATCACGCTCGTGTTGACCGTCAATCCGCTGAAATTACGCAGGTTGAGGGTACGCTCAACCGTACCGGTAGACGACACGCGGGCAAGCTCCGCAGTTGGGGTTGACGACAAGTTCTTGTCTGTTCCGCCACAAGCCGACAGCGAGAACACCGCCGCGCAGGCGGTAATTGCCAATGTCTTGATGTTCATGATATTCCGTTTTAAATTGTCATACGTTTACCCTTATTACGCAGAAAAGCCGTATTTGTGACACAGGGGAACGTGTTTTTTTCATGTTTTTGGCGAAAAAACGCGCGGCAAAGTATAATAAAAGGCTGCGCGCCCGGCGGCAGGGCGGCAGCCTTCTTGACTGAAATTCTGATTAAAAAGAGAACGTGCGCGTAAGCGTTCCGTCGTAAGTCACGATGTCGATGCTTACCTCGTCGCCTGCGGCAGGCTCTATGGGCAGACGCGACACGGCAATGCTTACGTATGCGTCAGTGGTATAATACTCTGGCACTCCGGCCTGGTCGTGGTACAGGGCGAGGCGTACAAGGCGCGTGCCGTCGGCCCGGTAGTCAACGCCAAGGCATACAAGACCGAGCGTCTGCGTGCCATACGAGCCGTCAACCGCGCCCGTCTTGATGCCAAGTTCAATGTTAAGGTACTTGCCGTTGGCGCTCTTCCACGAGCTGACAAAGTCCACGGGGTCGGCCTTCAAGCCGTCCTTCACGTCGGCAATGTCGGTCACCGGCGGCACAAGCACCTGCATAATGCCAAGCGGTTCGGCGCAGTACGCGCCGCCGTCGGCCTCCACCTTATTATAATATAGCAGCGCACGGTACACCGTGTCGGGGCGTTCCATCCAGCCTACGGTCACCGCACGGGTAAGGTAAAGCCGCTCGCCGTCGTCAGTCTCGATGCTTGCCATGCGCGCGTCGGCATCGGTCTGCGCCTCGACAAAGTCGGCACGCATGTCGGAGAGAGGGCCGTTGCCGGTGTCATACGCCTCGTTTTCACATGCAAAAAGCGCGAAAACAAGCGGCAGGAGGATGTATTTCAGGCAGTGTTTCATCGCGTGGCGTTGAGATAGTTGACAACAGGGTTGGCATACATGGTAAGCATCCGCTCCATAAGATACGGCTCGTCCTTGTGCGGAATGTCGATTTTTGCAAGCTGACCGGCAAGGTATTTCTCAAATGCGGCCTTTTCTTCTGCCGTGTATTTACCGCTGAAAGCGCTTTCGCCGCACAGCATGTCGAGAGCTGCATAGTTACAGGGATAAAGGCGGTAGTTGCTGTGTATGCCCTGGTCTATGTGCTTCGCGATAACGTCAAACACCTCTGTCTTCGGCGTTGAGGGGTCGAGCGAGTCAAGCCAGGTGTCGATGCACGGCGCACACTGGTAATGCACACGCCCCTTGTAGCCGGTTATTCCGGTGCGCATACTCACGATGTCGTCCTCGGCCGACTTCTTCCAGTCGGCGTTGTCGCGCTTCAACTGGAACTCGCGTGCCTTCAGGTAGTCGCAGGGGTCATACTCATACGATATTGCCAGCGGCACAATGTGCAGGCGGCGCAGCTTTTCCACAACGCTGCCGCGGCCTCCGCCCATTGCCATCATCTTCAGAATGGCAGGCTGGGTGCGGTCGTCGGAGTCCTTGGCACGCCCCTCGCGCTGGGCTATCCATATATTATCGTGCTTCTCCTCGATTACGAAGTGCATGTAGTCGGACATCAGGCGGCTTGCCAGCAACGTTTCCTTGGGCGACAATCCGCGCCTTACGATGAACGACTTATTCACCCTTACCAGGTCTTTAACCCACGGAAGGGCGAGCAGGTTGTCGCCGATTGCTATTTCACAAGTGGTATTGAAGCCGTTGTCTATAAGCAGTTTGTCAAGAAAACCCGAGTCAAGCACGATGTCACGGTGATTGCTTACGAACGTGTAACGGCACGACTTGTCTACCGCCGAAGAGTCCATGTCGCAGCCGGTAGTGAGCTTATCGACCAAAGACTGTATGAAACCGTAACAGAACGAGACCTGAAATTCAAGGTTTGTCTTGCACGAAAGCATCTTCTCGCGCACCTTCTCAAAAGGCAAACCGGGCACGGCGTAAGCCAGAACCTGCCTGAACTGCCCGTCGGCAAGCAACCGCTCGAACACCTGAGGCAGCTCTTCCGGCTCGAAAGGACGGATACTGTCAAACTCAACTGGTACTTTCATAGTATGTCAAGTGTAATATTATAAGTAATTAAAAACGCCAAGGGAATAATCAAAACACTTATTCCCTTGACGTCTTAAACTCAATAAAGATTTATCGGAACTGGTTTTCCACAATGTCGGTAAGCACGTCGGTCATGCTAAGGCCAGCCGCCTTGACCTGCTGCGGAATGAAACTCGTGGCCGTCATGCCGGGAGTGGTGTTGATTTCAATCATGTTCACCTTGTCAACTTCCTGCCCGTCGCTGCCCTTGCCGCGGCTGATGATGTAGTCGATGCGTATCATTCCGTTGCAGTGCAGTATGTCGTAGATTTGGCTCGTGATTTCCTCGACGCGCTTGGTCGTTTCTGGAGAAAGGCGCGCCGGCGTGATTTCCTGCACCTGCCCGTTGTATTTCGCGTCATAGTCAAAGAACTCATGCTGCGTAACAACTTCCGTGGCAGGCAGCACCACGCTCTTTTCACGAGTCTTGTAGCAGCCGATTGATATCTCCGTACCGTCTATAAACTGCTCCACCATGACGTCCTCGCTCTCAAGCATGGCCTTGCGTATGGCCGGAGCAAGCTGGTCCTTGTTCTTCACTTTGGACACACCGAAGCTGCTGCCGTCAGCCGCAGGCTTGACGAAACACGGCATACCGATGCGCTCTTCGATTTCGTCGTCGCTGACAATCTCCTCGTATCCCTTGCGTATGAGCAGGCTGTCAGCCACGCGGACACCGTAGCCGCGAAGGTATTGATTGAGCACAAACTTGTTGAAAGTCAAAGCTTCTACAAGCACTCCGCTTGTAGAGTAAGGCACATGGACAAGCTCGAAATAACCTTGAAGAATGCCGTTCTCGCCCGGCGTGCCGTGTATTGTGATGTAAGCGTAGTCGAATTGTACAAATTTACCGTTTTCCATGAACGAAAAGTCGTTGCGGTCTACCGGCGTAGTAGTTCCGTCAGGCAATTCAACATGCCAGTCAAGCCCCCTTACTACCACAATGTAAACATTGTATTTCTCCTTGTCAAAGAAAGAATAAAGCCCTTGAGCCGAACGCAAAGAGACGCCATACTCGGAAGAATCGCCTCCGCATACGATGGCTATCGTCCTCTTTAGATTTTTCATAAAATATGTTTATTTAAATTCATTTCCTTTTACATACACCCTCCACTTTGCAATAAGCCGCTCCATGTCGTCAGGAAGCGGAGAGGTGAAGTCCATCTGCTCGCCTGTAGCCGGATGCACAAAGCCCAGCGTCTTGGCGTGAAGCGCCTGCCGTGGGCATGTCTTAAAGCAGTTTTCAATGAACTGGCGGTAACTGCCCGTGCGGTTGCCGCGCAATATCTCGGTGCCTCCGTAACGTTCGTCGGCGAAGAGCGGATGGCCGATATGCCGCATGTGCGCCCTTATCTGGTGCGTTCGTCCCGTCTCAAGGATGCACTCCACGAGGGTGACATACCCGAAACGCTCAATCACGCGGTAATGTGTCACAGCCGGCTTGCCCGTCTCCGAATCAGGAGGAAACACCGCCATGCGCATACGTTCCCGCGGGTCACGCCCTATGTTGCCGTCTATACGGCCTTCATCTTCAGTGAAATTACCCCAGACAAGAGCGTTATAGCTACGATGGGTGGTCTTGTTGAAGAACTGCAGGCCGAGCTTTGTTTTTGCATTAGGTGTCTTAGCTATGACCAACAGGCCGCTCGTATCTTTGTCAATGCGGTGCACCAAGCCCACTTCCGGGTCGTTGGGGTCATACGTAGGCACGTCTTTCATGTGCCAAGCCACAGCATTCACGAGCGTGCCGTGCCAGTTTCCGCATCCCGGATGCACAACAAGTCCGGCGGGCTTGTTTATCACCATAAGCTCCTGGTCCTCGTAAACTATGTCAAGCGGAATGTCCTCCGGCTCGATGGTGTTGTCATATTGCGGCCTATCGAGCATCAACGTAATCACGTCAAGGGGGCGCACCCTGTAATTGCTCTTAACCGGGCGGTCATTGACATGCACGAAACCGGCGTCGGCCGCACGCTGTATACGGTTGCGGCTTGTGTGCTGCAGTTTCTTCAGCATGAACTTGTCGATGCGCAACGGCTCCTGTCCCTTGTCTACAACGACACGCAAATGCTCATACAACTGTTGCCCGTCATCGTCGTCCAACTCAATGTCGTCGATAAAATCTTCTGCCATGGCTGATTGATGCGAAAAGTCCTGACGTTCAAAGATTACTGTTCCGGCCCGGTGACAACCTCGAACTCGTCTACGTCACCGCTCTGTTCAGGCCCGGTGTAAAGCACTCCGTCTGACGGCGGCAACGCCGTCGCCGAATCTCCGAACTCATCATAAAACTCGGGTTCGGCAAACACTATGGAGTCGTTCATGTCGCGCATACCATCACCCACCTGCATTACGATGACATCATTGACCGAAACCTTTTGCCCGTTCTGCAACAGCCGTCCTTTCGACTTCAGCCCATACAGCCACTCTCCCTCGCCAGGTATATACTCCGTAGGCCCTATCTTGAAGCCCATGGCTATCAGCTTGGCGCGCGCCTCGCGGTAAGAGCAGTTGTCTATAATGTCGGGGATGGTGAGCATAGGCGAATGTGAAGAATTGATTACCACATACATCACGCGCCCCGACTTCACCTTCTTGCCCGGTTCAGGCGACTGTTCAAGGATGCAGTCAGGCGGCAACGTCTTGACATACCCGGTATCGCTCACCACGATGCCAAGCCCTTGTCCCGTCAAGATGTGCTCCGCGTCGGCGAAAGACTTGCGCCTCACATCGGGCACGGTTATCTCCTCGCCGTGGTGGGTATATATGTCAAGACCGACCTTCACGCCCCAACACAACAAGACGACGACAACCAGCATAGAGGCCAGGTTCAACCAAAGCCTCAAACTGAAGATTTTTCTGAAGAAATCTTTTGTCTTCATTCCTGTCGTATGTTTTCCTGCAAAGGTATAAAAAAAACAGAAAGAAGCAAAGACATCGCTTTACTTCTTTCCTTTTCCGGTTCAATTTCTTACGTGCTGACGGTTACTTTCCGTGGTGCTCGTCAGAAACTGTAAGCTTCTTGCGACCCTTTGCGCGGCGCGCAGCAAGCACGCGGCGACCGTTTTTCGTTGCCATTCTCTCACGGAAACCGTGCTTGTTCACCCTACGCCTGTTGTGCGGCTGAAATGTTCTTTTCATATTCTTGTTTTTATTTTGTTGTTATTCGTTTCTACGCTTTGGGCTGCAAAAGTACACATTTCTTTTCAAACAACCAAGGATTAAGTGTTTTTTAGGCCTTTGTTTTATGCTTTTTTCTAAAAAAATAGTAACTTTGCAGCCTGAAAGTCAACTTTTTAGGCGTGCAAGGCCATGCCAACGGGCAAAGCGGAGGCCTGCTCATTGACACCTTGACGCTACCGGCAAACAGACAACAACATTTAATTATACATACAAAATGATTAACTCACAGGAAATAAAGAAAGGTACATGCATCCGCATGGACAACCAAGTATGGATTTGCATCGACTTCCAGCACGTAAAACCGGGCAAGGGCAACACCGTGATGCGCACCAAGCTGAAGAACGTAACCGACGGACGTGTGCTTGAGCGCACATTCCAGATTGGCTTCAAGCTCGAGGACGTACGCATAGAGCACCGCCCATACCAGTATCTCTATGAAGACCCTACGGGGCTTATCTTCATGAACCAGGAGACGTTTGAGCAGCTTCCAATCAGCCGCGACAACATCATCGGCGTTGACTACATGAAGGAAGGCGACGTGGTAGAGGTTGTGACCGACACTACCGACGGCACTATTCTCTACGCCGAGATGCCTGTCAAGACCAACCTGCGCGTAACCCACAGCGAACCGGGCATAAAGGGTGACACCGCCACCAACGCAACCAAGCCCGCTACGCTCGAGACCGGTGTCGAGGTACGCGTGCCGCTGTTCATCAACGAGGGCGACCTCATCCAGATAGACACACGCGATGGCAGCTATCTCAACCGCGTAAAGGAATAACCCGCTTTATTGGGAGTTCAGGCGACAAAGGGAGCCAAAGGAGTTAAAGACAACAGCTTTCAAGGTCAGGCACGACAATAAAGCATACGTCTTCAACTCCCTTGGCTCCCTTTATTACTTTAACCATTACGGGATTAAAAGACAAGGCACACGTCTTTTGCTCCTACAACCACCTTAATTCTTCAACCACTGACACCTATGAAATACTCTTTCATCATCCCCGTGTACAACCGCCCCGACGAAGTTGACGAACTTCTTGCAAGCCTTACCACGCAGACCGTCAAAGACTTTGAGGTGATAATCGTGGAAGACGGCAGCTCCGTGCCATGCAAAGACGTGTGTGCAAAATACGCCGGCAGGCTCGACCTGCACTACTACGCCAAGCCAAACAGCGGCCCGGGGCAGAGCCGCAACTACGGCGCGGAACGCTCGAAGGGCGAATACCTTATAGTGCTCGACTCCGACGTCGTACTGCCCGAAAGCTATCTTCAGGCCGTTGACAGCGAACTTGACCGCGAACCGGCCGACGCCTTCGGCGGTCCCGACCGTGCGCACGCCTCGTTCACCGACACGCAAAAGGCCATAAGCTACTCCATGACAAGCTTCTTCACCACGGGCGGAATACGCGGAGGCAAGAAAAAGCTCGACAAGTTCTACCCGCGCTCATACAACATGGGCATACGCCGCGACGTCTACCTGCGCCTCGGAGGCTTCTCAAAGATGCGCTTCGGCGAAGACATCGACTTCAGCATACGCATATTCAAGGCTGGATGCCGCTGCCGCCTGTTCCCCGAAGCATGGGTGTGGCACAAGCGGCGCACCGACTTCCGCAAGTTCTTCCGCCAGGTGTACAACAGCGGCATAGCGCGCATCAACCTTTACAAGAAATACCCCGAGTCGCTAAAGCTCGTCCACATGCTGCCCATGGTGTTCACCGTCGGCGTATGCGCGCTCGTGCTAACATCGGCCGTAGGGCGCATCCTTATGGAGTATGACGACATACACCGCTGGTACTGGCTGTGCGCCGCACCGTGGCTGCCCATACTGCTTTACTGCCTGCTCATCGCCGCCGACTCCACCGCCGCCAACAAGAGCCTCAAGGTAGGCCTTCTGAGCGTCCCGGCGGCGTTCATCCAGCTCTTCGGCTACGGCTGCGGCTTCATCAACGCATGGTGGAAACGCTGCGTAAAAGGACAAGACGAGTTCCACGCATTTGAGAAAACGTTTTACAAATGAGAATTTAGAGTTGGGAATCTGCAATTCTAAATTCCCAATTAAACAATCATGAACAAACTTTCCATAAACCAATGGGCGGAGGAAGACCGCCCGCGCGAAAAACTGATGAAGCACGGCGCAACGACGCTGACCAACGCTGAGCTGCTGGCGATACTCATAGGCTCCGGCTCACAGGACGAAAGCGCCGTAGACCTGATGAAGCGCGTGCTCGCCGACTGCGGCAACAACCTCAACACGCTGGGCAAGAAAACCATTGACGAGCTGGCCGGCGGCCGCTACAAAGGCCTCGGCCCGGCAAAAGCCGTAACAATCATCGCCGCCTGCGAACTAGGCAAACGGCGGCAGGCCGAAAAGGCCGAAGAGCGCCAAAAGCTTGACTCTGCCGCCGCCATATACGAATACATGCTACCGAAAATGCAGGACTTGCCCGAAGAAGAGGCGTGGGTGCTGCTGATGAACCAGAACTTCAAGCTGATAAAAAGCGTCATGCTGTCGCACGGCGGCATCACCGAGACCGCCGTAGACATACGCCTCGCCGTGAAGAACGCCCTGCTCTGCAACGCCACCGTCCTGGCTCTCTGCCACAACCACCCAAGCGGCAACACCCGGCCAAGCAGCGACGACGACCGCCTGACACAGCGCATGAAGAAAGCCTGCGAACTGATGCGCCTGCACTTCCTCGACCACCTCATAGTCACCGACGGCCGGTATTACAGCTACTCCGAGGAAGGAAGGCTGTAAAAACAAAAATATATGGCTAAAGACAAAAATATTCTGAATACAACCCGCTGACTGTCGAAGGCACAACCTCAGGGCTGCGTGGCATCAACATGTTGCGCAAGCGTCTATAATTTTGCTGATAATTCTTGTCATTCAATAACACAATTACCGTTTTTTCAAAATGAACAAAATTATCACATGCCTGCAACATGTCACGTGAATGCCGTATCTTTCCACATATCTCATTCGTTGAAATAGAAGCAGCATCGTCCACACTCAATTTAGCCTCTACAAGCAGGAGCAAGTCTTTCTCAAGGCACACAACAAAATCAACCGTTTCGTCTTGATTTACGCCACTCTTGCCTTGCTTTAAAAGTTTTTCAACATTATCAAGGTCCAAGGCCATCTCGTCTTTAAAAGGGCACGCCCTGCCCTTGTAACCCTCACTGCGGAGTGATGCGCGCAACCTTATCCAAGCTTTTCTCCATGCAGGCGTCACCCCTCACAAACCCACGTATCGCCGCGTCGCTGCGGTACACATGTTTCACAACAGACTTGCCCTTTTCAGTCTTTGCCTTTGCCGACATAATAGTCCAATTTTTCAAACGACTTGTTGAAAGACTCGAAAATAGGCTCGATGTCATGCCCCAACGCACGGAAATTGAAAGCGTCGGCCTCGCGCGCGTCGCGCTCTGCCACATAAAAAGACAACGATGACAAACACCTTTCCTTCTCCGCTATATACCTTATGGAACTTACCATGTCGGTACTATGGCTCGCGATGAAGAACTTTACACCCACCCTTTTATGTAGCAACACAATCAATCGTGCGTATTCCACAATCCATTGGGGATGCAGATGCGCCTCCGGCTCATCAATTATCATAAGTGTGCTGTCGTCAAGGAAGAGGTTTTTCAACAAAAGTTGCAACATGGAGAACGACTTTATGCCCGTGGCACACTCCAGCAGGTCGAACTCCTTGCCGTCCGCCTGCTTGAACTTAAAGCCTCCAGAAAGGCTGTCTTCGTCAAACGAAGCGTCACCATTCATTATTTCGCTTTTTATTATATTATTAATGGCTCGCTTGTAACCACGCTTGGGAGGCTCTTTAAGCAGGTCGTTCAGCTCCCTCCAGTACGAAGGTTGGCGCATGGATGTTTCCATGCCTATAACCATCGGCGTGTCAATATAAGCCACCTTATTTATATAATGCAATATTGGGACGTTCGATATATTCTCTCCGAATACCGTATCACCATATTCTTTCAATACGGCCTTCTTTGATATGTCTGCATCAAACAGACCGTCAATCCGGTTCTTCAACAGCCTGTAAGGACGCTCCGTCACCAACATGTCAGCCCGTGAACAGTGTTCAGAAATACGCTCAACCAACGTATCAAGCATCTTTTTGGTGGTCCAATCATCTCCTGCTTTCAACGTTGAGCGTAAAATCATCTGCAAACGCCCGGTGACAGCAGTTTTCCCTTCACGTTGCAACGTTTCCTCAAATTCAAGAAACCTGTTGCAAAGTTCCCTTATCACGTCAATGCTCCTGATTACGTCATCAACACTTGAAAAATCAAAGTCAATACGGCGTAACATCCTGTGACCCCGCTCATACCTGAAAGCCAAAAACTGAATTTGGTCCAACGCTCGCAAATACGGACGTATTTGGTTGTTTATGTCAGCCTTTACCAGCTTTTCATAAGCATTGGCGTTACGTAATATATAATAGAGAAGCTTGGATATCGTACTCTTTCCGCACCCGTTCACACCTGACACGACTGTGATACCGTCAAGCTGGATGTCAGCACGCTTGATGGCTCTGAAATTCTTGATGGATAGTTCTGCAAGAGTCTGCATCTATGTCGATTATGGATATAATATATTGCAAATTAATAATAAATCCCGTACATATCCAAATTTTAGCCCGAATAGTTTTGTTAACATTTACTAAGCGTCTTGCCCGGTTGCCATTTCTATGCCCTCGCGCCCGCGGCTGACCGCCTGCTCCGCGCTACGCAGCGAAATTAAATAGAAATAAAGCAGCAAACCGACAACAAAGACCATTGTCAACAGCATTATGACAAAAGGCACCGTGTACACCGTCCTGCCACACTCCGGCGCACTGCATTATGCACATAACGCAACGGCCTTTATGCCAACGTGTTGCGAAAGACGGCAAACCGCGTTACAAAAGACCGTGTTTCACCGTTCAAAAGACGGCCTTTCACCGTGCGGTTTGCCGCAAGTTGGAATGTAGGAGCAAAAAGGTTAAACGGAAAGAAAGCATGGGGCTGAAGATACCGGATAATAACCTGCAAAAAAAGAGGGCGCTCCGCTCACGCGGTGCGCCCTCCAAATTAACTTAAACAACACAGTTGAAACACTCTTGTCCCAATGTGTACTGTCAGGTAATTAATACCTGTATCCTGGATTCTGGAACGCATCCCTCTCCTCGGCCGTCATCTCCATGGCGTCGAGCTGGCTCTGCGGGATGGGACGGAGATAATATTCCTTCGGAATGTCACGGGTAAATGTCTGCGGTTCGTAGCTTTCCCAGTTAATGTCGGCGATAGTGTACGTTGCTGCACGCTCCGCCCATGTCTGGGTACGCACGAGGTCGAACCAGCGGTGACCTTCGCCAAAGTATTCGCGGCTAAGCTCGTCGAGGATGTAGTCTATGGTGATAGTCTGCGGTGTTGCGTCCTTCATCTCCTGACTGAAGTCCGCCTCGTAAACCTCGTTCTTGGCGTTGCTGAAGCGCCATACGCCTGCACGGCCACGGATAACGTTGATAAGCTCGCGTGCAGAATAGCCCGACTGCGTCTGCGCTCCCTTTACAGCAGCCTCGGCTGCGGCGAAGTAAAGCTCGGAGAACTTAAGGATGTTGAACGGACGGGTGCTGCCGGCGTTGGGCTGGCCGATAGTACCGTTATTGTCTGTACGATACGGGCCAAGCTTCCACAATATCGGGTACTTACGGCGGCTGATGGCCGATGGGCCTACCACATAGTCAGGACGGTCGGGCAACCAACCTCCGCCGACGGCATTTCCGAAATGTCCTTTGTCTGCATCATTCGCCAATTCTTCAGCTGTCAGATACTTAATACCGGGAATATCCTCGTCAAGGAAGGTCATAACCGGCTCACCCAGCCTTATCTCAAGGTTGTTAAACGGATTTATAGCAGTCTGAATGCCTGCGAAGTCTGCATTCAAGTTCCAGTTTGAACGGAACACAGTAGTGAACGTTCCGTCATAACGTGAGTCGTAAGTCTTGTCGGCAAACGTATTCTTGAACACTTCCTGCGGAGGTGCCATACGTACCCATGGACGGCCGAGGTCCTGTGTTGCGGCACGCAATACAGGCGTGAAAGCAGCCTTGTTTTCACCGGTCAAGTCGCCTCTCAATGCTGTCATGGTGTCATAACTCCATGCAACCATCCAGCTTGCGAAGTTGTCAGGTGCGCCACCGCTACCGTAGCTTAACGAACCGCCGTTGTATTCCTCGCTGTTCTCCGTATGGTCGGCATAGAGAAGTATCTCGTTGTTGCGGTCGTTAGAGCCGAGATGAACATCATAGAACGTAGGCTGAAGCGCGAACGGGCCGGGATTCTGTATGCCCTCAAGAGCCGTGTCGTATGCAGCCTGGAAGTACCACTGTGCGTCGTGACCGTCAGGGTCAACGCGGTCACACTCCGGATAAGTAGGAATGTCGTTCGGATTTTCAAGCCACCAGCCGTATGTCAGGTAAGCCTGTGCCAGCACGAGGCGTGCCGCAGTCTTGGTAACACCGCCGGTAACACGTCCAGACTCCGGCAAGTTCTCGATAGCAATGAGCAGGTCGGGGAAGATGGCCTTCGTATAAACCTCGGGCACCGTGTTACGCTTAGATACTCGGGCAGGGGTAATGTTGAATTTCAACTCTCCTGAACCGAGGTCGAGAGGTACGCCGCCGAACATCTGCACGAGACGGAAGTAGTCGAACGCGCGGAAGAAGCGCGCCTCGCTGAGAAGCGACTCTGCCATTCCCGCCGCCGTACCGTTCTCTATAACTCCGCTGGCGGTATTGATGTATGTGAACGAAGAATTCCAAAGCACGTCAGAACGGCTTGATTGTGATGTCAACGAGCCTGCACCTGAAAGGTCGGCATCCTTGAAGTTTGCGTCTGCACCCTGACCGTAGGTGTACTCATCAGTACCTGTCTCGCAGTTATTGTAATAGTAACCTTGTCCGTATGTATCGCGCAAGTGGGCATAAAGAGCTGTCAAGCCACCCTCAACACCACCTTGCTGGGTGAAGAAATTAGGGTCAAAGTCGGTACGCGGCTGCTCGTCAAGGATGTCAGAGCATGAGCCGAGCGTCAGCAAAGCCAAAGACGCCAAGCCGAAGTTCCTTATTTTATTTATAATCGTATTCATGGTTTGTCGATTTTAGAAAGTCAGATTTATACCGAATAAGAAATTACGTGTGGCAGGAGTGTTGTATCCGACAACCGGCAACGTATGCGAGCCGGTATATCCTTCCATCGTAACCGCCATAGTGCTACCATCGTTACTGAGGGTGTTGGTCTCGGGGTCGAGTCCGCACTCGTTGGTGAACGGCGAGAAGAGGACGAACGGATTTTGCACCGTGAAGTAAGCACGCAGCTTGCTGATGCCGAAATCCTTGACTGCCTTCAAGTTAGCAAAGTCATAACCTATGGTGATGGCGCGTACCTTGAGGTAGCCTGCATCGAAGTAACCGAGCGTGCTTCCATACTTCGGGTTGTCGCTTGAAGAGATACCACCCGGCCTCGGGTATTTGGCGTCAGTGTTAGTCTCAGTCCAGTAGTCAACGTCGATTTGTCCGCGACGGCCTGTCAATGCGTTGAGATAACCGTTCGAAGAGTGGAGCGTACTGATAAGAGTTCCGCCGATTTGGAATGCGCCGATGAGCGAGAAGTCGAAGCCCTTGTAGTAAACATTGGTGTTGAAACCGCCCACGAGGTCAGGCTCCATGTCCATAACCTGCATGTCTTCTGAATTGATTTGGCGTACAGGCTTGCCGTTTGCGTCATATTCACCGGTGTACTCGACCTTAATCATACCGACGTTGCCGCCCGGCTCGAGGACTTCGAGATACGGGTCGCCCTCCTGCCAGAGGCCGATTTTCTTGTAGTCGTAGATTACGTCAATCGGATGGCCTACGAACCAGCGGTTGCCCACATCCTCTTTCGCGCCTGAAGCGAGCTCTACAAGTTCGTTGTGGTTGTAGTAGAAGTTGATGCCTGCATCCCATGTCCAGCCGTTCTTGTTGTCAAGGATTATGCCGTTGAGGCTGAACTCGAAACCGGTGTTGCGTGTCTTACCCACGTTGGCCATGTAGCTGCCCACGCCCGATGTAGCCGGAAGCGAAACGCCGAGGAGCAAGTCCTTGGTGTTCTGGATGTAATACTCCATGGTACCGTTCAACCTGCCGCTGAAGAACGAGAAGTCAACACCGAAGTTCCATGTAGAAGAGTATTCCCAGCCAAGGTCGTCGTTAGGAAGGGTATTCACATAATATCCACGCAGATAGTCATACGGGCCGAAGTTATAAGGACGGCTTGCAAGCACGCCAAGAGTTGAATACGGGTCGATACTCTGGTTAGAAGTCTCACCGTAACCTACGCGCAGCTTGATGTTGTCAATCCACTTCACGTCTTTGAGGAAGCTCTCGCGAGATATGTTCCAACCTACCGACACTGCGGGATATGTGTGCCACTGGTGTCCCTTTGCCAGGCGTGAAGAACCATCGCCGCGGACTGCCGCTGAAATCATGTACTTGTTGTCGTAGGTGTACATGATACGTCCCATCCATGACATGAGGCCGCTCTGCCAGTAGTTCTGCTTCGTCGGGTCTACGGCGAGGTTTGAGGTGGCTGCACCTATGTTGTAATACTGGAAGTATTCAGCCGGAATACCCTGTCCAGACATGTACGTGCGCTCGAACGTAGTCTGCTCGGCAGAGTAGAGGCCGGTGAAGTTTACGTGATGCTTCTCTGCGAAGGTACGGTCGTATGTGAGAAGGTTCTCAACTACCCAGTTCTTCGTAATGTCCTGCTGCACAGAAGCACTGTTTATCGTAGAAGCGTTGGCACTGTTCACGCCTGTACCGGTGAAGACGCCCTGCTTTGACGAACGGTAGTTCAAGCCGACGTTGATGCGGTAGCTAAGGCCTTCAATCCACGGGCACTTAACCTCTGCGAACATCGTATTGTATGTACCGAGACCCTTCTCCTCGTTCATCCAGTTGTCCTTAAGGCTCTCTGCCACATCCTTGGTGAGGACAAACATTTCGTCCATAGCCAATTTGATAGTACGCTTAAGGTTGCCGTTCTCATCGTACGGAGAAGCCAGCGGGCTCTGCGCCAACACGTTGTACATGCTTATGTTGTTGCCCTTAGTCTCACGGTAGCTGGTATTGGTCGAGAGGCCGAAGCGGAAATACTTGCCTACGCTCTGGTCGAAGTTACCACGGATGGAGATACGGTCATAGCCCTGTGTCGGGATGACGGCCTCGTCATGGTAGTAACCTGCGCCGAAGCTGTAGCTTCCGCCTTGTGTTCCACCCGAGATGCTTACGTCATGGCTGTGGGTGATACCCGTGCGGTAGAACAAGTCCTGCCAGTCGGTATCAGTATCGTCGCTCTCATCGAGAGAGTTTGAAAATCCACCCGTTCCGTTTGGAGCTGTCGCAGCATACTTACGCATGGCGGCAAACTTCTTTCCGTTCATCATCGGGTACTTGTGGAACACGGTCTTGAAGCCCACGTAAGCGTTGTAGCTTACCTTTGCGGGCGAGCCCTGCATACCCTTCACCGTGGTGATAAGGATGACACCGTTGGCACCGCGGCTACCGTAGATGGCGGTTGCGGAGGCGTCCTTCAGGATGTCCATCGACTTGATGTCGCCGGGGTTGATGTCGGATAGCTGACCCATGAAGGGTATTCCGTCAAGCACGATGAGCGGGTCGTTGCTTGCGTTGAGCGAACGCTGGCCGCGGATACGGATTTGCATCTCCGCGCCAGGCTTTGAAGAGGTCTGCGTCATGAGCACACCGGCCACGCGGCCCTGGAGCGCCTGGGCTGCGTTGGTTGCCGCAATCTGATTCAGCTCGGCGCCGCTGACGTTGGCAACGGAGCCTGTCACGGCCTCGCGCCTTTGCGTACCGTAACCGATGACTACCACCTCATTGAGGTTGTGCTTCTCTTCCTCGAGCGTGATTGTCAGCTTTGTCTTGTTGCCTACGGTCACTTCCTGGGTGATGTAACCGATGTAGGAGATTTCAAGCACATCAGACGGGTTTGCCTGGATTTTGAAGTTACCGTCCATGTCGGCTACGACACCGGTGGACGAGCCCTTCACCTTGATGGTAGCACCGATGAGCGGACCAGCCGCGTCACTGACGTTACCCGTCACCGTCACTTTCTGCTGCACGGCCATCGGGGCGTTCACGCCCGCGCTTTCCGGTGGAGCTGCAAGTGAAACTGCAAAAGCGTTGGAAGCGGCGCAGGCTATTCCGAGTGCCAGCACTACGCCCTTCATGGTTGATTTAGATTTTGAATAATCCATAGTCTTTTGAGTTACCAAAGTTAAACAATATAGTATTAGTTAAAAAATGACATGCTATTGATACTTATTTATATATTTGCAACGTTTTTCGATGTAGCCTCCGGGTCTGTCATCAAATCCGCATCGGCTGCGCAAAGCCGGGCTGTTGCCTTCGTCGGCAAAATCCATGCTTTAATATATTGTTGTTGACTCCGTTTTTCTTAGGGCCTGATTTAAGGACAGATGGACAGGGGCACTATGTTATTAAAGGTAAAGCGCACTTTCCAAATACAAAATTATACAAAACGATTAAACACTTCGTTTGCAATTGTCTCATTTTCATTTCAAATTGTTTCATTGTCTTAAAAAGTATGGTTTTCTGTTGTTTTTTGCGCATTTTGAGACACGGATATGTGTTATTTAACACTTAACTCAATGCGGCACATCAACAAGTACAGACCGGTATACGCCGGTACGAAACACCATGATTTAACAAAAACTGACCGGTTGGCACCTTACGCCAGAAACAAAAGTGATTGGTGACAAAGCAGCAAGAAACATGACAACATGCAACAGGCGGTTCGTCCGTAAACCTTTTGGATGACAACAAAGCTAAGCAGGGCGTCGGAGACGTGTGTCCGCTGTGCGGAAATAGACAATTAACAATGAAAAATGAAACCTCTATGTCGGCTTTCACCGCAAACTTGCCGTCCCCGAAGGGGGCGAATTATGCTTAACCGCATGTGGAGCGAAGCAAAACTTGCGGTATGTATGCGCCAATAATGTCGTCCTGGAAGAGGGCGAACGGCATTTGGGGTTATGGGGTCTTGAGGTCTTACGGTTATACGGTATAATTGTAAAACCTCATAACCGTAACCCCCATAACCGTAAATGCTATTCGCCCCCTTCGGGGACGTGTATATGTATTTCGGATTACCGCAAGTTCCGTTCCCTTCGGTCACTCCACATGCGGTTAAGCATAATTCGCCCCCTTCGGGGACGGAAGTTGATGCAATTTTCTATCTAAAAGGTTTGCGGATGAACCGCGAAAGGCGGCCTTTTGCATTCCGAAAGGTCGTCTTTTGCAATGTAAAAGGCCACCTTTTAGAGACCAAAAGGCCGTCAATTGCAAGCTAAAAGGCCGCCTTTCGCAATGCGAAAGGCGGCCTTTTACAAAGCGGCTGATAATCAGCGCGTTATAAGCCGGCAATTTATCTCTCCGAATAAAGCACCTGCACGACGGTCTGCCCCACCGCACCGAGCGTTGCGCGGTCGATATGCTCCATGTCGTCGTGCACCGTATGCCACGTAGGGCCGAACGTGCTTTGAGCACAGTCGGGATAGAATGCCACAATGTCTACCGTGGGGATTTTGGCCTTCTCGTTCACGGGCACGTGGTCGTCGGTAATCATGCCGCCGTCACGGTCGACAAAGTAGCTGCCGAAACCAACCACCTCGGCTGCCGCCCACACCTTTTTCACTACGTCGGGAGCGTACTGCATCGAGAAGCCTTCACGCCAGAACTGCGAGCCTTGGCCGCCGACCATGTCGAGCAGAATGCCGAAACGCGCCTTGTAACCCTGTTTGTGGGGATTGGCCGACCAGTGCTGCGCGCCCAACGCGAAAGAATCGCCGGTATCGGGAACGTCGCTCCAGGCAGGTACACCCCAGTCTTCGGCGTCGAAGCAGATAAAATCAACGCCGACGAAGAGCTTTGCCGTGTCGGCCTGAAGCAGCCGCGCCACCTCAAGCATCACGGCTACGCCGCTCGCTCCGTCGTTAGCCCCGAGCACGGGCTTGCGCCAGTTGGCGCTGTCGGGGTCGTTGTCGGCCCAGGGGCGGGTGTCCCAATGGGCGCAGAGCAGTATGCGCTCGGACAGGTCGGGACGGTAAGAGGCAATTATGTTTGTGGCCTTCAGCGGCGTGCCGTCATATCCGTTGAGCGTGGCGCGCTGCTCGGTCACGTCCATGCCGTACTGCCTGAACTTGCCTGCAAGCCACTCGCCGCACCGCTCGTGAGCCTCGCTGTTCATGGTACGCGGCCCGTAAGAGCACTGCTTTTCGCAAAAAGCGTATGCGCTGTCGGCGTTGAAGGCCGGACCCACCGGCTGCGTCACGATGTCGCCGCCGCCCGCCGACGCAGCCTTTTTGTTGCTGTTGCACGCGGCGAAAAGCGACAAAAATGAAAGTAAGAGGATGGATTTCAAGATGTTCATACTTATAAGTTATTTGTTATTGGATGCCAACGGATTATGCAGTTAAGGGGCTAAAACAATACCGCCAATATTCACCGTCGCCGCGTGGCAGCGGCGATGATTGCGTCTTAACCCCTTAATCGCATAATCCCTTAACCGGTATAAGGTTATTTAAAATTCCTGGTTTTCTGCACTTCGGCCATCACCCTAAGCCAGTTGCCGCCCCAAATGGCGGCTATGTCGCGCTCGCTATAACGGCGGCGGAGCAGATGAAGCGTGAAGTTCAGCATCTCGGAAGAGTCCGCCAAGCCTCTTACACCGCCGTCGCCGTCGAAATCCGTGCCTATGCCCACGTGCTCTACGCCCATTATGTCGATGGCGTGCTCAAGATGGGCAATGGCGTCGAGCACGGTTGCCTCCTGCTCGTCGTTGCGCAGGAAACCGTGATACAACGTTATGTGAGCAACACCACCCTTGGCTGCAAGAGCCCGAAGCTGGTCGTCAGTGAGGTTGCGCGGCACGTCGCAGAGCGCCTTGCAGTTGCTGTGGCTGCACACTATAGGCTGGCTGCTGATGTCGAGCGCGTCGTAAAAGCTCTTCTCCGAAGCGTGGCTCATGTCTACCATCACGCCGCATCGGTTCATCTCGCCTATTACCTCGGCACCGAACGCGCTCACACCACCGTGCGTACCCGCACCGCGGGCACTGTCGCAGATGTCGTTGTCGCCGTTGTGGCACAGCGTGATATACACCACTCCGCGCCGTGCAAAGTGCTCCACGTTGGCCGGGTCGTGCTCAATGGCGAGTCCGTTTTCAATCCCGAACATTATGGAATGCCGCCCGGCGCGCTTGTTTCCGTACAAGTCGGCCGGCGTCTCAGCGATGCCAAGGTAAGGAATGTTCTCGTTTACAATGCCTTCGAGCGTGTCAAAGATGTGGTCGGCGTATGCTTTCGGACTGTCAAACCTCGGCGTCACCTTGTCGGCAAACGCCTCGCCGGGCTTGGGCTGCGGCAGATAGGCGGCCATTATGACCGCATCCTGTCGCCCTTCGTCCATCTTGTGAAGGTCAACAAGTATGCGCGGGTCGCGCCGGTCGAAGTGTATGCCCTGCGGAAAGAACATCGGCGTGTCGCAATGCGTGTCCAAAGTGAGCGTCCGCCTGTGAACGGCCTTGGCCTCGGCGAACCCTGCCGCCCGGCCGACAAGCCACTTGAACAGGGGCTGTCCTTCATCACCAAGCCATTCGGGATGCCACTGCACGCCCATGACCGGCTTGAACTCGCTGCTCTCAATGGCCTCTATCACGCCGTCGGGCGACACCGCAGACACCGTGAAACGCCGTCCGCAGGCACGCACAGCCTGATGATGGAACGAGTTGACGGCCAGCGTTTCCATATTATATAAGGTGGAAAGCACCGAGCCTTGAACAATCTTCACCGTGTGGGTGGGCTCGTTACGGTCGGCATCCTGGCTGTGCTTCAACAGCGGAAGGACACCTTCCGGGCCGCAGGCGGGCTTCAACCTGCCAGTAGAAAAGCCTTCGGCGATGTCTTGCTCCACCTCACCGCCCAGCGCGGCGGCCAGCACCTGTATGCCGCGGCATATCCCGAGGATGGGCAACTGGCGGTTGAATGCCAGGCGGACGGTCGTCAGTTCGGCCTTGTCGCGCTCACGGTTGATGGAATGAAGATGAACGGACGGTTCCTCGCCAACCCACAACGGGTTGACATCCCCGCCTCCTGTAAGAAGCAGGCCGTCAATACGTTCAAGCGTGTTGATGATTACATCCTTGTCCGCCAACGGCGGAATGATGACCGGCACGCCGCCAGCCGCAACCACAGACTTATAGTAACGGTCCGCCAGACGCGCCTCGCCGTCGGCAAAATTGCCCGTAAGTCCAATCACAGGCTTATGCTCCGCCTCGGGAAAACGCGAATAGACATCGTCCAGACAGCCTTCAAGGTCAAAGGGTTTCATCGTTATGCACGCCTCCTTACTTCCTCAAATCCTGCGGCACGGGCACTTCCCTCTTGATGCTTTGTTCAAGAGAAATCAG
The DNA here is from genome assembly GCA_905196835.1 of uncultured Prevotella sp. Classification (GTDB taxonomy): domain Bacteria; phylum Bacteroidota; class Bacteroidia; order Bacteroidales; family Bacteroidaceae; genus Prevotella; species Prevotella stercoripullorum. The sequence goes on from CAJJWN010000030.1 coordinate 21,207, forward strand.
CGTTTCTGTGGCCACCACGCCCGGAATGCCCTGCATCTGGTTGTTCAGCAGGTCCATAAGCTGCTCGTTGTCTCGAGCGTACAGCTTCACAAGCATGGTGTAAGGGCCGGTAGTGAAGTGGCACTCCACTATTTCTGGAATATGCTCCAGACGCTCAACCACGGCCTTGTACATGTTGCCTCGTTCAAGGGTTATGCCCACGTAGGTGCATGTAGAGTAGCCCAGGCTTTTCGCGTTGACGTCAAATCCGCTGCCGGTGATTACGCCGTTCTCAATCAGGTGCTGCACGCGCTGGTGTATAGCGGCGCGCGAGACGCCACACTCCGCCGCAACATCCTTGAACGGTATGCGGGCGTTCTTAGACAAAATGCTAAGAATTTTCCTGTCAAGACTGTCTATTTTTTCCATTTCCTAAGGTTTATGTTTTTGTTTTTCTTACCTGTGCAAGGTTATAATGACATTTTAATTAATGCGAGCAAATATAGTCATTAAAAATGAGACGCGCAACATTTTGACAGTATTTTTCGCCGATTTAGGGCATTATGAAATAAAAAAAGGGAAGCTTTTGACTGCTTCCCTCTTGATTTATTGACAAACGAGTGTTATTTGTCAGCCTTGCCTTTTACCGTATTTTCAGGCTTGGCTACACCCACCCTTGACATCCCCGTGGTGGCTTTCGGCCGAGCCTTCGCGGTTTCAGCCTTCTTTACTCCTACCACTTCGACGGTGAACACAAGCGTGCTGTAAGGCTTTATTTTGCCCGCCGGGCGGTCGCCGTAAGCCAAATCGTAAGGTATGTACAGCTCCCACTTGCTGCCTACGGGCATCATCGTCAGAGCCTCGGTCCATCCTTTGATTACCTGGTTGGGGCGGAACTTTGTCACAGGGTCCTTCCTTTCATAGCTGCTGTCAAACACAGTGCCGTCCAAGAGGCGGCCTTCGTACTTGACGGATACCTCATCAGTCTCACCGGCAACGTCGCCCGTGCCCTTTACGAGCACCTTGTATTGCAGGCCGCTGGGCGTAGTCACCACGCCCGGCTTCTGCTTGTTGGCGGCCAGAAAGTCCTCGCCGGCCTTGCGGGTGGCGGCGTTACGCTCTTCGACGGCCTGTTCAAAAGCCTTGTTGAAATAAGCCTGCGCCTCCTTTTCGGTCATCACGCCGCCATCACCTTGCAGCGCGCTGATGAAGCCTTCGTTGAAAACATGTTCGTCGATGGAATCCTCACGCCCGGCGAACTCGTCTTTGAGGAAAGGCAACATGCGCTGACTTACCATCATGGCGATTTGCTCTCCGGCGTAATAGGCCTTGTTGCTCTCGTCAAAACCTTTCGCCATGGCGTCGCGGTAGCCGCGGATGAAGTCGGCCATATAGGCCGTGTCTACACCAAGGCTTTGCTTCAGATAAGGTATAAGGCCATCTGTACGCACAACACCTGCGGCATAGCTCAACGAGTCGGTGGCAGTCTTGAGCGGCGTAACCATGCCGCGTACAGCCGCGCCGGCGGTCTGCGCCGCCTTGTCCTTACCTTCCGCGGTGCCTGCCCCGGTGAAAAATACGCCCGCCATGACGGCGAGCGTAAATATTGACTTGATGTTCATTCGTTTGATGTTTTAATTACTTGCGGCCTACGCCTACAAGTTCAATCTTGAAGATGAGCGTGGAGAAGGGCTTGATTTGCGGTGTCTCACGGTCGCCGTAAGCCTTGTCGTAAGGTATTACCACCTCCCATGTGCTGCCTACGGGCATGTGTGTGAGGGCCGTAGTCCATCCGGGTATTACCTGGTTGGCGCGCAACTGCACGGGCTCCTTGCGCTCGTAAGAGCTGTCGAACACCTTGCCGTCAACGGTCTTCCCTTCATAATGTACGCGCACGAGCGACGTGTCCTTGGGCATTTCACCCTTGCCTTCCTTGATTACGCGGTAGAGCACTCCGCCGTCAAGCTTCTTCACGCCGGGCTTCTTTGCGTATTCGGCCATGAACTTGGCGCCCTCCGCCTTGTTCTTGCCGTACTGCTGCTCCATCGACATTGCCTTGATGGCCTGCGACTTGGCCTGCCATACCATCTGCGCCTGCTCGGCGGTCATGATGGTCTTCTCGCCCTTTACGCCGCAGATGAGCGCAGCCATGAGGTTCTTCATCGATACGCTCTTGGTCGAGTCGTCGCCGAAGAGGTCGTGGTTGATGGCCTTCACCATCTGGTTTGAAATCTGCTGGCCTATCTGCACACCTGCATAGTAAGCCGACTTTTTCTTGTCGTCGCCGGCGTTCACGCCCACGTTGAGACCCTTGATGAATTCGTCAACGTATGCGGTGTCGACGCCCATGCCCCTTGTCATGTATTCCTTGAGGCTCTGTCCCTGCATTACGCCCATGGCATAGCTCACGGTGTCGATTTCGCTCTTGAGGTTTGCCTTGGGCGTAGAGTTGCCGCAAGACACTAACATTGCGGCAGAGACGGCCGCAACAGCTGCAAATGTAAGTTTTTTCATTAGTTATTGATGTTATTGATATTGATTTATCACACTACTGCTATAAGCTCCACGTCGAACACGAGGGTTGCGAACGGCGGTATAGACGCGCCCGCGCCGCGCTCGCCGTAGCCGAGCTGGTAAGGTATGAAGAAGCGGTACTTGGCTCCTTCCTGCATCAGTTGCAGACCCTCGGTCCATCCGGCTATTACCTGGTTGAGGGGGAACACGGCGGGTTCGCCGCGCTGCACGCTGCTGTCGAACACCGTGCCGTCAATGAGGAAGCCCTCGTAGTGGCACTTCACCTTGTCCGTAGCCTTGGGCTTCTGCCCGTTGCCTTCCTTGAGCACCTTGTATTGCAGTCCGCTGGGCAGGGTCACCACGCCTTCCTTCGCGGCGTTCTCGGCGAGATACTGCTCGCCCTCGGCCTTGGCCTTCTTGCCTTTCTCGGCCATCGCGGCGTTGGCTTTCTCCTCCTGCTTGCGGAAAAACTCCTGTACTATCGTCTGCGCTTCGCTGTCGGCCACCTTGGTTTCGCGGCCTGCCAGCACGTCTTTTATCGCCGTGGCGAAGTCGTCAATGTCCAAACCTGTGGCTCCCATCTGCGCCAGTTGGCGGCCGATGCCGAGGCCCAAAGCGTAACTTAACTTGTCCATTCTTCTAATTTTTGTAATTCTTTTATACCTTATTAAAAACCGTGCAAAGGTAATGTTTTTATCCGATTACGGCGGCATTATTATGGAAATTTCACTAATTTTGTGGGGAAGAAGTATTTATAAGGAGAAAAGGAGTAAGGAGAGAAGGAGTAAGTAAAAAATGACTTGCATTCAGAACTTTAACGCCTTACATATAATCCGACAAGACATTTCTACTTACTCCTTACTCCTCCACTCCTGTGTAAAAATTAGAAAGCCAATGAAAAAACTTTTCGTCCTTACCGGTGCCGGAATGTCCGTAGAGAGCGGACTGAGCACCTTCCGCGACGCCGACGGCCTGTGGGAGAACTACCCCGTGGCGCGCGTCGCCACGCATGAGGCGTGGCTCGAAGACCCCGTCTACGTGAACAACTTTTACAACATGCTGCGCCGCAAGCTGCTTGAGGCCAAGCCGAACGAGGGTCACCGCCTCGTGGCCGCGCTCGAACAGCGGTACGACGTTACCGTGGTGACGCAGAACGTTGACAACCTGCACGAGGCGGCGGGCAGCTCGCGGGTAATCCATCTGCACGGGGAACTGATGAAGACGTGCTCCAGCCGCGACGTTGACAACCCCCACTTCATACGCACCATGACGCCCGGCGACCTCGACGTGCAGCCCGGCGAGAAGGCCGGCGACGGCTCGCTGCTCAGGCCCTACATAGTGTTCTTCGGCGAGGCGGTGCCCAACATCAGCGTGGCGGCCGACTACGCGCGGCAGGCCGACATGTTTGTCATCATAGGCACGTCGCTCAACGTCTACCCGGCGGCGGGCCTCGTGCAGTACGCCGCGCCGCAGACGCCAATATACCTTATCGACCCCAAGCCTGTAATGGCCGCCGGGCGGCATGACGTAAGGCACATACAGAAGGGCGCGTCGGAGGGTATGCGCGAGCTGTCGGCCATCCTTCTTGGAGACGAATAGCGGCTTGGCGTTACGCCGCTCATAACCAACTGAATTCCAACACGTTACAAACAGCCCTGCAAAAGGCCGTCTTTTGGCTTCCAAAAGACGGCCTTTTAGCGTGTCAAAGACGGCCTTTTGCATCGCAATCGACCGTGTTTTGAATTGAGAATGGATAATTGGGAATGTATAATTATGATTACCTTTGAGGGTACATAGCTAAAAGACAAATCATAATTTTCAATTTTCAATTCTCAATTCTCAATTAAAATACGCACTTAAAATATCCCTTTTCTCTTTACCGTGTGCGATATTTTTCTTAATTTTGCGCCAATATGCGAATTTACGGAAACAACAAACAAACATAATGAAAGACATGGAAGACTTTGAAAAAGACGGAATGCGGCTGCCTGACAACGCATTCCGCGAACTGAAAGAGGGCGAGGAGTACCGCCCCGTGATGGACCCGCAGAAGGCTTACCCGGAAGTTAACGGGTGGTCGGTTACGTGGGGCGTGCTCATGACGATGCTCTTCTCGGCCGCCGCCGCGTACTTAGGCCTGCGCGTCGGGCAGGTGTTCGAGGCCGCCATCCCCATCGCCATAATAGCCGTGGGAGTGTCAACAGCGGCCAAGCGGCGCAACCCTCTCGGCGAGAACGTCATCATACAGAGCATCGGAGCGTGCTCCGGCGCAGTGGTGGCAGGCGCAATATTCACCCTGCCTGCCATCTACATACTTGAAGACAAGTACCCCGGCATGGGCGCGTCGTTCATCGAAATATTCCTAAGCTCGCTCCTCGGAGGCGTGCTGGGCATACTGTTCCTCATCCCGTTCCGCAAGTATTTCGTGAGCGACATGCACGGCAAGTACCCCTTCCCAGAGGCTACGGCCACGACACAGGTGCTCGTAAGCGGAGCCAAGGGCGGCCAGCAGGCCAAGCCTTTGCTGCTGGCCGGACTGGTGGGCGGACTGTATGACTTCATCGTGGCAACCTTCGGCTGGTGGAACGAGAACTTTACCACGCGCGTAATAGGCCTCGGCGAGCAGCTGGCCGACAAGGCGAAGCTCGTATTCAAGGTCAACACCGGCGCGGCGGTGCTCGGCCTCGGCTACATAGTCGGCCTGAAGTACGCCTTCATCATCTGCTTAGGCTCGCTGGCGGTATGGTGGCTCATAGTGCCCGTAATGGCCGTTCTGTTCGACGGACAGGTGCTCAACCAGTGGGACCCGGCCATCAACACGGCCGTAGGCGACATGTCTCCGGAGCAGATTTTCACATATTACGGCAAGTACATCGGCATCGGCGGCATAGCCATGGCCGGCGTAATCGGCATCATCAACTCGTGGGGCATAATAAAGAACGCCGTCAGCCTGGCCGCACGCGAGATGCGCGGGGGCAAGAAAGACGGCAAGCAAGTGCTCCGCACGCAGCGCGACATACCCTTCAAAGTCATCGCCATAGGCGCGATAGTCACCCTTCTGGTAGTCTTCCTGTTCTTCTGGATGGGCGTGATGAAGGGCAACATTCTTTTCGCCACGGTCGGCATACTGCTCGTTGCGGTAATAGCCTTCCTCTTCACAACCGTCGCCGCCAACGCAATAGCCATCGTCGGGACCAACCCCGTGTCGGGTATGACGCTCATGACGCTCATCCTCGCCTCCGTAGTCATGGTGGCCGTAGGACTTAAAGGCACGGGAGGCATGGTGGCCGCGCTCATCATGGGCGGCGTGGTATGCACCGCGCTGTCAATGTCGGGAGCGTTCATCACCGATTTGAAAATAGGCTACTGGCTCGGCACAACGCCCAAGAAGCAGGAGACTTGGAAGTTTCTCGGCACGCTGGTGTCGGCCGCTACCGTGGGCGGAGTGATGCTCCTGCTCGACAAGACATACGGATTCGCCAGCGGACAGCTGGCCGCTCCGCAGGCCAACGCCATGGCCGCGGTAATCGACCCGTTGATGAACGGCGTGGGCGCACCCTGGATTCTCTACGGCATCGGCGCCCTCATAGCCATCATATTGACGCTTTGCAAAGTGCCTGCGCTGGCCTTCGCCCTCGGCATGTTCATCCCCATTGAGCTTAACATACCGCTACTCGTGGGCGGAGCTATCAACTGGTACGTGACATCACGCTCCAAAAACGCCGACGAGAACAAGGCACGCGGCGAGAAAGGCACGCTCATCGCCAGCGGCTTCATTGCCGGAGGAGCACTCATGGGAGTGGTTAGCGCGCTGCTGCGCTTCGCCGACGTCAACCTCGTAAACGCCGAATGGCTGGCTAATCCGCTGTCAGAGGTCTGCGCGCTCGTGGCTTACGCCCTGCTCATCACTTACTTTATAAAAGCAACAAAGAAAAGGTGAGAAGGTGAGAAAGTGAGAAGGTAAGAAACAAACAAAACAAGAAGGTGAGAAAGACTGCTGCATTTCAGCATTTCTTTCTCACCTTCTCACTTTCTCACCCTCTCACCTTAACATCATGCGTCGATGTTTGCGTAGGTGGCGTTCTGCTCTATAAACTGGCGGCGCGGCTCCACATCGTCGCCCATGAGCATTGAAAATATCTCGTCGGCCTCGGCCGCGTTCTCGATGGTTACCTGCTTCAGGAGGCGCGTCTCGGGGTTCATGGTGGTCTCCCAAAGCTGCTCCGGGTTCATCTCGCCAAGACCTTTGTACCGCTGGGTGTGTATGCTCTTGCCGTCGTCTACGCCATCCCCGTACTTGTCGAGGAACGCCTGGCGCTGCTGGTCGGTGTAACAGTATTCCTTAACCTTGTTCTTATACGTGCAGAGGTAAAGCGGCGGAGTGGCTATATACAGGTGGCCTTCCTGTATCACCTTGGGCATGAAGCGGTAGAAGAGCGTCATTATGAGGGTGTCGATGTGCGAACCATCGACGTCGGCGTCGGTCATTATGATGATTTTGTCGTAACGCAGCTTGTCGATGTTGGCCTCCTTGTCGTCCTCGCCGTCAACGCCGAAGCGCACGCCGATGCTCTGTATGATGTTCATTACCGACTCGCTCTCGAACACCTTGTGCCACATCACCTTCTCAACGTTCAGGATTTTGCCCCTCAAAGGCAGTATGGCCTGCGTGAAGCGGTTGCGTCCCTGCTTGGCGGAGCCGCCCGCGGAGTCTCCCTCGACAAGGAAAATCTCACACTCCTTGGGGTCTTTGTTCGAGCAGTCGGCCAGCTTTCCGGGCAGTCCACCGCCGCTCATGGGGTTCTTGCGCTGCACGCTTTCGCGGGCCTTACGTGCCGCGATGCGCGCCGTAGCGGCAAGTATGACCTTGTCGCATATCATCTTGGCCTCTTTCGGATGTTCTTCGAGGTAGTATGAAAGAGCCTCAGATACGGCCTGGCGCACGGCTCCCGTCACCTCGCTGTTGCCCAGCTTGGTCTTCGTCTGACCCTCAAACTGCGGCTCGGCCACCTTGATTGAAATTACGGCGGTCAGTCCTTCGCGGAAGTCTTCGCCAGCGATTTCGATTTTGGCCTTCTCGATTTGCTTCGATATTGCCGGGTCGTTGTCGGCGTACTTCTTAAGAGTCGAGGTCAGAGCCATGCGGAAGCCCACGAGGTGTGTGCCTCCCTCTATGGTGTTGATGTTGTTTACGTAAGAGTGGATGTTCTCCGAATAGTCGGTGTTGTACATCACGGCCACTTCGATTGGTATGCCCTGCTTCTCGGTCTTGAGGTAGATTACGTCGTCGAAGAGGTGCGTGCGGTGGCGGTCGATGTAGCGGACGAACTCCTTGAGGCCGTCAACGGCGTGAAAGACCTCCTGCTTCGTCTTGCCTTCCTCGTCGGGACGGAGGTCGGTAAGCGTGATTTTTATGCCGGCGTTGAGGTATGCCAGCTCGCGCATACGCTTGGCTATGATGTCGTATTTATAGACGGTCGTGGTGAAAATCGTGGGGTCCGGCCAGAACTGCTGGCGCGTTCCGCGCAGCTCGGTCTCGCCTACTACCTTGACGGGATAGAGCGGTTTGCCCTTCTCATACTCCTGCTGGTAGATTTTGCCGTCGCGGAACACCTGCGACATCATGCGCGTTGACAGGGCGTTGACGCACGACACGCCCACGCCGTGAAGGCCGCCCGACACCTTGTAGGAGCCTTTGTCGAACTTGCCTCCGGCGTGGAGCACGGTCATTACGACCTCAAGGGCCGACTTGTGCAGCTTCTTGTGCTCGTCAACGGGTATGCCTCGGCCGTTGTCCTGCACGGTTATCGAGTTGTCCTCGTTGATTGTTACTTCTATATGGGTACAATATCCGGCCATGGCCTCGTCGATAGAGTTGTCCACGGTCTCGTTGACCAGATGGTGCAGACCTTTCTCGCTGATGTCGCCAATGTACATCGCAGGGCGCTTGCGCACGGCCTCAAGCCCCTCAAGCACCTGGATGTTACTGGCCGAATAATTGTTCTCGTTGTTATGAATTTCTGCCATTTTCAAGTTAGTGTATATTGACTTGCAAAAGTACGCAAAAAAAACAACATGGCGAAATTTTAATTCTTAAAAACTATTTCTTAGCAGACGAGGGACGAGCAGACAAGAGACGAGGGACAAGTTGACAAGCAGACGGTCCGTTTTCTCACCTTCTCACCTCCCCTCCTTCTCACCTCTCCGTAATCCGTTGACTGTCAGGCAGTTTGCAAAAGGCCGTCTTTCGCCTTCCAAAAGACCGCCTTTTGCACGCTAAAAGGCCGCCTTTTGACGTGCAAAAGACGGCCTTTCGTGAAACAGGTAAAAAGTACAGGATTATTCAATTACTATCATCGTCCAGTATTTCAGCGACGGCAGGGTGAACGTAACCTCGCCTCCGGCCTGCTTGAAGGGCAGTTCCTGCATTGCGCCTCCAAGCGCGTCGGGCGTAGCCACCCATATCTTATTGACCTTAGCGGCAGCCTTCATGCGCAGCGGCAGCCCCTCAACGAGGCGCGGCTCGGGCATGGTGCCGTTCATGTCGCGCCAGCTAAGCTGGTCGGCATCCATGAAGTTGAGCAGGTGTACCACCTTCCTTTCGCCCACCTGGCGGGCGAACGTGGTGACGTTGCCCAATGCCGGCGGCCACGCGGCCACCTTTACGTCAGACGTGGAGCTTACCCCGGCCTCGGTCTCAGAGCCTCCGCCACGCAGCAGGTTCTGGTAGGCGGTCATGAAGTCGTAGTAACGCACGATGGCATCACGAAGCTCCTGGCTCATCGTAAGGTTGTTGTTGGGGAAGTATTCCTTGCACAGCATGTGGTCGCCAAGCTCGAGGTGCGAGCCTCCGAGGGCGAACATCACGGCGTCGGCGAGCAGCACTCCGGGGGTGTTGAACTCGCCCTGGTTGTCCGCCTTGGTGTAGTTCATGTATGCTGCGAACACCGTCTGAAGCTCGTGGCGGCCGTAAAGCTCGTTGTTGTGGATGACATCGCGCAGCGAGCTGAACGACGCCTCGCTGTCCCACAACTCGTTGTAAAGGAAGTCAACATCCCCCTGCGCTATCGAGTAAGTGCCGTAGCTGCTCACCGCGTTCATCACGAGCCGCTTCGACGGGTGGCGCTCCTTCATGGCCTTTACAAACGACTCGTAGCCCCGTTGCAGGTTGGCCTTGCCGCCGTCGAAGGTGTACAGGTTGCCGCGGTCGCCCAACTGGTCGATTTGGTAGCCGTCAAAATCGAAGTTGGCGTACACGTCGTCGTTCCTGTCGCCTATGTACTGCTGCCACTCCTTGTTGGCCGGGTCAACGAGGAAGATGTCGCTCTTCCACCCGTCGGGCAGGTCGTGAGAGTCTTTTGTTGTATGCTTGGTGTCCTTGAACAGGTACCATTCCTCCTTGACTCCGTCCTCGGCGGCGTCTGAGAGCGCACCGAAGCAGAGGTTGTAGAACATTGCCTTCATGCCGTAAGCGTGCTGCACGTCGATGTATTTCTTGATTACCGACGTGTAAACGTCGCGGTTGGCAATGTCCTTATACACCTCGTCAAGCTGCTCGCGGGTGCCGCCGAGCGGCCAGTGGTGCTTGTTGTGCCAGTCCTGGAACTGCACTCCGTTGATGTGGCAGCGGTTGAGGAAGGCCATTTCCTGCTCTATTACGCCGTCGGCGGTCTTCGAAGCGTCGAACGTAGCCACGAAGCCGTAACGCGGGAAGCGCGTCCAGTCGCTCGAAACGTCAACGCCGATGGTGCCGAGCACGGTCTCCGAGCCGTCGCCTTCGGTGCGGTAAACGTCAACGAGGTAGCCGGTGAAGTCGGTGTCGGGCGCGGTCCACGTCCACGTCTGGCCGCCGGCGGCCTGCTCGCCGACAACCTCAGAACCGTTACGGTAACGCACCTTGGCGTCTGCCGGGATTGCGCCCGTGGCGGTGAAGGTCACCGTCTCACCGGGCTTGTAGCACGCCTTGTCGGTAGACAGGCTTACGGTGAGGTCGGCGTTCACCTTCACCACGTTGGTAACTTCGCCCGTAATGTCCACTTCGGGCTTTGCCGTTACGTTGTCGTCGTCGCTGCACGACCACATGGCCAGCAGCGCAACGACCGAATATATCAGTTTTCTCATGGTCTTATTGTTTTGCTATCGTTATTGTTTCGGTAAGCTGGTTGAGCGTAATCTTATACGTTCCGGCCTCCTCGATTTTCCACTTGTTGTCTATGTTCATGATGTCCACCGTGAGGTATTGCGCCTTCAGGTCGTCGCTGTGCTTGTCGATGAAGAGGGCTTTCTCCTCCTGTCCGGTGGGCGCAGCTCCGTTGGTGGCCGACATGAACCATGCACCGTTCCAGTCGCTGCTCCTGTCGCAGGTGAATTTCAGTTCGCCCGTGTTGAGCGTTCCCGTCCATGTCATCACGTAAGGATTGGATGCATCCTTCGTCATAGGCACTGCGTCGTCGAGCGACCATCCGCCGGGAGCGGCGTCGCCAACGAGCCAAATGTTCTCGTAAGGCGTGAACGGAGCCATCAACATGCGCTCCTTTCCGCTGCGTATGTCAAGGCATATCTTGTAAGCCTTGCCCAGTTCGCCTGACTGCAAACGCCACTTGTTGTCGGGGTCGAAGCCCTTTACAAACTCTACTGACGAGTCGGTGTAAGGCGCATCGGGCTGAGTGGCCTTGTAATTGTTCTCCCAGCTGCCGCTCGCCGTGGCGAACTTGAAGTCGCCTTCGTTGTTGAACTCCGCGCCGTAGCGGAACAGGAACGGGTCGAGAGCGTCCTGCGTCATCGGCTCGAAGCTGTAGCCGTCCATGCCGTCAATGAACCATATTGCGTCGTAAGGCGGCTTCACACCGTCTGACTGGACGGTAGTTATAGTGCCGCCGAGCAAGTTCAGCGTGATGGTATAGTCATGGTCTTCGGTTATTTCGAAGAGGTTGTCAGGCTGGTCGGCCGTAGTGCGCAGCACGAGTGAGCCGTCATCGCCGCGGTTGTAGGAAGGAAGTTCCTCGCCGAGCGTGGTTATGAACTTGTACGTTCCGGCCTTCATGTAGCCCGTGTAAGTGAATTGTCCGTTGTCGGTGCGCGTCATTTCCTCCGCCAGCGACAGGTCGGTGCCGCCCAATGTGGCCGTACCTGTTACGTAAAGCGTCGTCGTGACGGGTTCATATGACGCTACATTGAACGTTGTCGTGGCTGTCTGCACGTCATCAATTCCTGCCACCGTGGCCGTGACGCGCGCCTCTACGGCGTAACGGTTGTCAGCCTTCACGCCGAAGTTGTCGCGCAACAGCGTGTTAAGAGCCTCAACGGTGGACGACCAAGTGTATTGCTGCGTCATGTCTTCGGCAACGAGATAGGGATTGGCGAAGCCCGTACCGGCCTCGGCCAGCTCAAGTTTGTAGGTTATGCGGTTGCCCGTGCCGTGGTTGGTGCCGCTCGTCCACGTCAGCGTAAGCGCGCTCTCGGCGTGCGCCGCCTCGTCAAGCGTTATGTCGTTAGCGTCCGCCGTAAGCGCGAGTTCTGTCTCGCCCTTGTTCAACTCGGTGTAATCGTCGTCGGCACAAGCGCCAAGCAAGGCGCAACCGAGCACGACAAGCAGCGGTCTGAATATATGTCTTTTCATGTTGTCAGTATTTAGTTAAAAGATTAATAACCGGGATTTTGTTTCAAAAGCGGGTTTGCGTCAATCTCCGTCTGCGGTATTGGGAAGAGCAGGCGGTCTTTCGTCACGTTGCCCTTGCCTATGCCGCGCAGGAAGTTTATGGCGTAATCGCCGTGCTCGAGGCGTATCATGTCAAACCAGCGGTGCCCTTCGAAGGCCAGCTCTATGCGCCTCTCATGTATGATTTTCTCGCGCATCTCGTCCTGGCTAAGCCCAGATACGGCAGCCAGTCCTGCCCTCTTGCGCACTATGTTGAGCGGAGCGGCGGCCTCGTCGGTAAGCCCCTGCTCGTTAAGAGCTTCGGCCTCCATCAGCAATACGTCGGCATAGCGGTAGACAACGAAGTTCGCAGGAGAGGTGTTGAACTCTGGAGACACGCTCTTCGGGACGAGGAACTTGCGGACGTTGTAGCCCGTATTTGACCATGAGCTCTTATATTCCTTGCCGTCGAAAGGCGGACATCCATCGTAAAACACGGTCATGTCCTTGCGCAGGTCGCCGTCTTCATACTGGTCGATGAACTCCTGCGTGGGCAAGTTCCAGCCGTAGCTGCCGGCCACCATGTCTGAATTGCGCGGCCCCATGAAGCATGACAGCCACGACATCTGCGGATTGTTGCCCCAGAAGTCCTCCTCGGTGCTGCCGCTGTACTGCACTTCGAACAGCGACTCCGGCCCGTTGTTGATGGTCGCGTCGAAGTTATCCTCATACTTGCAGTTGGCAAGGTCGTAGCCCATTGCCGTGATGTCCTTGCACAAGTCTTCGGCCTTTGCGTAATATTCCTTGTTGTCCGGGGCAAGCGTAAGGTATATGTCGGCCATCATTGCCATAGCTGCCTCCTTGCAGGCGCGGCCCTTGTCCTCGTCGGAATAGTCGGCCTTGGCGGGCAGGCGGTTGATGCCTTCCTGGCAATCCTTTATGATTTGGTCGTACACTTCTTCTTTCGTGGCGCGTGCTATGGCCGTGTCGTCGCCCGGATTGAACGGTTCGAGGCGCAGAGGCACGCCTCCAAACAGGCGCACAAGTATGTAATAGTAGTGCGCACGGAGAAAATACGCCTCGCCAAGGCTCTGGTTCCTGATTTCTTCCGACACTCCCGAAGCACTGTTAAGGCTCTGGATTGTGGTGTTGCACTGGCCTATGCCCACCCACGGCGAACGCCAAAGATACAACGCCATGGCGTTGTCACTCTGCGCGATGAAGTCTGCCGCCTGGATTGTCTCTATGCCGTCGGTACCTCCTCCGGCTCCAACCTCGCTGTTTCCGGCCACGATGTCGAGCGTCCAAATGCGCTGGTTGTACATGTTAGAGGACTGAAGCGTGCGGTAACAGCCCAGCGTCAGGGCCTTGGCTATGTCGTCGGTCATGGCTGTCTCAGGGTCGAGCGTATTGTGGGGCGACAGGTCGAGGAAGTCGGAACACGACGACATTGCCACCGCCGCGAAGCCTGCCAGCATTATGTTTCTGATAGTTTTCATTGTCATTGATGGTTTAGAAATTAAAGTTTAGGCCGAAACTGAATGTCCTTGAGATAGGATAACGCGAGAGGTCGATGCCGTTGATGTCAACTTCGGGGTCGAAACCGGAGTATGAAGTGATGGTTGCAACGTTCTCGCAGGAGAACGACAGGCGCATGGCTTCGATGCCGAGCTTGGATAACCACTTCTTCGGGAAGTTGTAAGCGAGCGTTATGTTCTTCAGACGGAGGTACGAGCCGTCCTCGACGAAGCGGTCGGATATACGGTTGTTGTTGTTCGGGTCGCCGTAGACGGCACGCGGCATGGAGTAGCTTGTACCCTCGCCCGTCCAGCGGTTGAGCACGTCCGTAGTCTGGTTGTATGCCGCAGCCATGCCCGTATTGTCGATGTTGTTGGCGTTGAAAATCTTGTTTCCGGCAACGCCCTGCAAGTAAACTGACAGCTCGAAGCCCTTGTAAGAGAGCGAATTGTTCATAGAGAAGAGCCACGTAGGATTGGGGTTGCCTATCACGGTGCGGTCTTCGTCGTTGATTACGCCGTCGTTGTTAAGGTCGCGGAAGCGTATGTCGCCCGGCTCCGCGCCCGGTTGTACGGCGTGGTCGTTGACTTCCTGCTGGTTCTGGAACAGCCCGTCGGTCACGTATCCGTAGAATACGTTGATGGGATAACCATTAGCCAGCATGGTGACATACGAGTTGTTTACCTGGTTTACGTAGTAAGGCACGTCGCTGTTTAGGTCTTTTATCTTGTTGCGGTTGTACGTCGCCGTGAGCGTAGTTTCCCAACGGAGGGGCTTCTCTATGTTGACGGTGCGCAGGCTCATCTCAAATCCCTTGTTGCTTACGCGTCCGGCGTTGGTGTAAGTGGTTGAAGTGTCCTCAAATCCGGAGGTTATTGGTATGGCGGCCTTCACAAGCATGTCGCGCGTTTCCTTGATATACGCGTCGAGCGAGAGCACGATGCGCGAGTTGAAGAACGACGCGTCAACGCCGAAGTTGGTCTGTGCCACTTCCTCCCAGTGTATGTACGGGTTGGCGAGAGCCGACGAGTAGAGCGCGGTCTGCACATTGCCCGCTATGCCGAGGGGGTATTCCGCCGTGTTGAACTGCGCCAGATAGCCGTAGCTGCCTACGCTGGCCTGGCTACCGGTGACGCCGTAGCCCACGCGGATTTTCAGGTCGTCGAGGAACGTTGTCTTGGGAAACCACTTCTCTTCGGTGATGCGCCATGCCACTGAAGCCGACGGGAAAGTACCCCAACGGTGCTTAGGGCCGAACTTGCTCGAGCCGTCACGGCGCACGGTGGCCGTAAGCAGGTAGCGGTTCTTGTACGAATAGTTGAGGCGGGCCATGTAGGAGAGGAGTGCCCACTCGGTCAGGTTGCCGTTCATTGAGTACATTTTCTGTCCGTTGTCGAACTCGTGCACGTTCTCAAACGTAAACACGTTCTTCTGCGCGTTGTAGTAATCGTAGTCGTTCCACTGTGCCGACATACCGGCCATTACGCTGATGTTGTGGTCATTGGCTATGGTGTAGTCGAACAGGAAGTAGTTGTCCCACAAGTAGGTGAACGACTTGTTGGTGCTCTTGTAGCGCGAACTTTCCTCCACCGGGGTTGGTTTCCAGTCGTACTTGGGCGTATAGTTGTCGTCAAACCAGAACTTTGCGTCGTAGCCGAAGGTGCTGCGGAACTTGAGCCACTTGGCAAACTGAATTTCGGCCGTTATGTTGGCGAGGAAGTTGTAACCGTTGGTCTTGTTGTGGTTGACGGCCGTCGTTCCGATGGGGTTGCGTATGCTGCCGTACCACTCGGCGTTGCCCTCCGGGCCGCTCCACGTGCCGTCGGCGTTCTTAACGGGCTGTACGGGCAGCGCCTTCATGGCGTCGCCGATGCTGTATGAGCCCGAATTCTTCTCGTCGGCGCTGAACGTGAGGTTGTTTGACAGCTTGAGCCACTTAGTCACCTGCGCGTCGGTGTTGGCCTGGAAGGTGAAGCGGCGGTAGCCTACGCTGCGCACGATGCCCGACTGGTCGAGGAAGCCGCCGGAGATGTAGTAGTGCGACTTCTCGTTGCCGCCCGAATAGCTTACCGTGTAGTTCTGCATCACACCCGTGCGGAGCAGCTCGTCCATCCAGTCTGTTCCCTTGCCGAGGCTCGCCGGGTCGGCAAACTCGGGGTTGGGCGTGCGCCCGCTGTTGAGCATCATGTCGTTGCTGAGCGCGGCATACTGCGACGCGTTGAGCAGGTCGGGCACGTTGGCGGCGTTCTGTATGGAGACGTTGGCCGAAACGGACAGCGTGCTCTTGCCTTCAGAGCCGCGCTTGGTGGTTATCATGACAACGCCGTTCGCGCCGCGCGAACCGTAGATTGCCGTAGCCGAAGCGTCCTTGAGAACGTCGAGGCGGTCAACGTCGGCCATGTTGATTGCGTTAAGGCCGAGGTCGGTAGGCACTCCGTCGATTACCACGAGGGGGTCGCAGTTGTTGATTGAGCCGAGTCCGCGGATTTTGATGTTAACGTTGTCACCGGGCTTTCCGGCGTCTACTATCTGCACGCCGGAGATTTTTCCCTGTATGGCCGAGCCGATGTTGTTTACCGAGTTGTTGTTGATGTCCTTCGAGCCGAGCGAGCCTACCGAGCCGGTAAGGTCGCTCTTCTTCATCGTGCCGTAACCTACGACTACCAGCTCCTCAAGCATCTCGTTGTCTTCCTTCAACTGTATGTCTACCTGCTGGCGTCCGCCGATGGCCACCTCCTGCGTGGCGTAGCCTATGTAGCTTACCTGAAGCGTGCCATCCTGCGGCGCGTTGATGGTGAAATGGCCGTCAAAGTCGGTAATGGTGGCGGCAGCAGCCTCGCCACCCTTCACCTTTACGGTGGCACCGATGACAGCTTCGCCGGTCGGGTCGGTCACGGTGCCGCTGACCTTCAGCTGCTGGGCGTGGGCCGACAGTGGGACAAACGCCCACATGAGAACGGCCAGCAGCGTCAATGTGAATGTTCTGCTTAATTCTTTCATGTGCATTTTTGTTTTAAGGTTAGTGATTATTTTTACTTTTTTCATGGGTTGTCCGGGAGTTCGGGAGAGCTGGGAAGTGTGGGAGAAATGGGAAAAAGGTGTTGGATTTTTCACTTTTCGTTTTCCTCTTTTCACCCCTCTTGTAACTCTCTGGCTGTCAGCGCGTTTGCAAAAGGCCGTCTTTCGGCTTCCAAAAGACCGTCTTTTAGCGTGCGAAAGACGGCCTTTTGCAGCACGTTTTGCCGTGTATCGGGAAACACCCTACCGCCAAGCCTATTTCGGTTGACGGCCAAACCGCTTCCCGACAAAGCCGGGATGTTTACTTTTTAACGTCAGTTCGGCATAAGAAAACCGCCTTTGTAGGGACATAATTCATTATGTCCGCACGCCGCGAAGAGGCGTATTATACAAGTAAAATTGCCAAAAACGTTCTTTCAGAACGTGCGGACATAATGAATTATGTCCCTACAAAGGCGGTTTTTGAATGTTTATGAAAAA
>CAJJWN010000031.1 GCA_905196835.1 uncultured Prevotella sp.
GCTTGAAAATGAGAGCGTTGAAAAGGAAGAGCAGTCATAAAAACGGGCTTTTATGGAAAATTTGAATGTCACCAATTGCGGTTAAACCGACAATCACTATCATTGCAAATAATTAAACAAATTCCGTGAAGTTCTTTTACTTGATGGCCAAAACAGGAGGATTGTAACAATGTTATTTCAAGTCTTAGGATGGGTAAAAGTGCGGATATGCGCAAAAAAATCCGCTTAATTGGCAACATTCCTTATCTGTAATATGAATAAATGTGGAAACTTTGCTATCTTTGCAGGGTAAAAGTTTGTATATCCGCAAATATTTCCGTTAGATAAATGAGAATAGAACGAAAAAGAAACCTTCAAAAATTGATAGACAGCCGTAAAAACGGACAGATAAAAATCATAACAGGTATCAGACGATGCGGCAAATCCTATTTGTTAGGAGTGCTCTATCGTGACTATCTCTTGCAAGACGGAGTACCTGCCGACCAGATTGTAATTGTCGAACTTGACAACGACATGAATGCACGTTACAGGAATCCCTTGGAGTTAGGCGGGCATCTTCGAAAATTAGTGGGCGATACTTCAAAGGACTATTATATCCTGCTTGATGAGATACAAATGGTTGAGTCGATAGACAATCCTTATCTTCCCAAAGGTTCCGGCGCAAAAATAACCTTTGTTGACGTGCTGTTAGGTTTGAAAAGCCTGCCGAATGTAGATGTGTATGTAACGGGCAGCAACTCAAAGATGCTGTCTTCGGATGTGGCTACCGCCTTCCGTGACAGGGGGCAGGAGATACACATCACCCCGTTGACTTACGACGAGTTTTATCCGGCTTATCCAAAAGAGAAGCGCTTTGCATGGCGTGAGTTCATCGCTTACGGTGGAATGCCTTTGGTATTACAGAAACCTACCCATGAGGAAAAGTCGAGCTATCTGCAAGACCTTTTCAGACTCACTTACATAAAGGATGTGATTGAACGCAACAGGCTTCGTGCAAATGCGGAAACCCTTGACGAATTGCTCAATGTTGTGGCTTCAGCCGTGGGCTCGCTGACCAATCCGACACGTTTGGCAAACACATTCCAGTCTGTCAAGGGGGTGAAAATAAAAAGCGATACGATTTCAAACTATCTTGACTGCTTTATTGACGCTTATATTCTAAACAAGGCATATCGTTACGACATAAAAGGCCGTTCATACATTGATTCGCCGCTTAAATATTACTTCACGGACATAGGCTTGCGCAACGCTCTGCTCAATTTCCGTCAGCAGGAAGAGAACCATATAATGGAAAACATCATTTACAACGAACTCAAGGCGCGTGGATTCAATGTGGACGTGGGAATTGTTGAGTACAACTATTCTTTAGAAGGAAAAAACAAGCGTTCGCAGCTTGAAGTGGATTTTGTGGTAAATTTGGCAGACAAACGTTATTACATACAATCAGCCCTGACGGTTTCCAATGAAGAGAAGCGGCAACAGGAGGTCAATTCGCTCAACAGGATTGACGATTCATTTGCAAAAATCGTTGTCGTAAACGATAACGTGCTGCCATGGACTGACGATAAAGGCGTACAATATATCAACATCGAGGATTTCCTGCTTGAAAGAATCAACAATCTGTAAGAAACCGAAATCATACGGATATCAAAAGACATTTCTGACAAATTTGACTGTCCCAAAAATCCGTACAACAGGAATCTTACCAACGGTCATTTACCCCGAACTCACGTAAAGATATACACGTTCCCATATTTCCTGACTTTTTTCTTAAAAGATTCATTTCAGACAAGACAAAACATCTCATTAAGTGAAAAGTGAAAAATCCAAGTGTAATATGAACGTTTCCAAGCAAATGGATTCTTCACTTTTCGTTTTTCACTTTTCATTTCTCATCATTCCGTAAGTCCGTAGTTTCTTATACAGCGTAGGCCGGCTGCAACCGAGGAGTTCGGCGGCTCGGCTTACGTTGCCGCAGCATTCATCCAATATGGACGTAATCCGTCTTTTCTCGTCTTCGTTTCCAATCAACTTCAGGTTTGACGCAGGACAAGCGCACAGTTCCCAGTCAAGGCCAAGGCTCTCGGCAGAGAGCTTTCCACCTTCGGCAAGCAGCACGCCGCGCCTCACCCTGTTGGCAAGCTCGCGGATGTTGCCCGGCCAATGCCACGAGAGCAACGCCATCTTGGCACCCTCAGTAAAACCGGCGCAGCCAAGGCGCATCTCCGCCGAATACTTGTCAAGGAAGAACTCAGCCAGCGAAAGTATATCCTCCGGGCATTCCATTAGTGCCGGTTGCCTGATTTCAAACTCGCAGAGGCGGTGGTACAGGTCCTCACGGAAACTGCCGCAGCTTATCGCCGAAGCCATGTCGGCGTTGGTGGCCGACACAATGCGCACGTCTGCCTTGCATGGTTTGCGGCTGCCGACAGGGACGTATTCCTTTTCCTGAAGCACGCGCAGCAGCATGGCCTGCACTTCAAGCGGCATATTGCCCACCTCGTCGAGGAACAGCGTGCCGCCCTGCGCCGCCTTGAAATACCCGTCCTTGTCGCCGTCCGCCCCGGTGAACGCGCCTTTCACATGGCCGAAAAACTCCGATGCGGCAAGCTCCTTCGGAACGGCGCCGCAGTTCACCGCCACGAAGGGCTTGTCCTTGCGCAGGCTGTGCCTGTGTACGGTGCGTGCGACCGACTCCTTGCCGCTGCCGTTAGGTCCGAGTATCATCACAGACCAGTCGGTGCCGGCAACGCGCCTGGCCATATCCTCAGCTGCCAACGCCTGCGGACTGCGCCGCCTTAAGAGGCTACGTTCATTGCCGAAGGCCATGCCGCCGTTTCCGACAATGTTGCCGAGCAGTTCCGCAAGGCGTTCCTCATGCACCGGCTTGGGCAGATAGTCCTCCGCACCCATCTTCACCGCACGCACGGCATCGGGCACCGAAGCATAGTCGGTCATCACGACGAACGGCACGCCATGGCGCGCCGCCATGCTCCATTCCAACAGACTTAGGCCGTCGCCCTTCGGCAGGCGCACGTCCGTAAGTACGAGCGAATAGTCCTTGCTCTCCATCCTGCGCCTCGCCGCAGGCTCGTGTGTGGCGAGGTCAGCCCCGATGCCGGTCTTGCCAACCCACCGCGAAAGCACCTCGCCCAAGACGATATTGTCCTCAACAATCAATATATCTCCGTTCATTTCGCATCATTAATTCTCAAATCTTCATTTTTAATTAACGCTTTCGCTTCCTCTATAAGACACTCTGCGGCGTAAACTATCCTTGCCGTCTCTTCGCGGACAGTCTCGTCATCAACACTTGTATCAACGAGCACATTACGGAAGTTTTCAATCAAGCCGTCGGCTCCAAGGAAGCCCCATGCCGACAACATCCTGTGTGTTACGGCGGCCGTCCGCTCGTAGCGAAGCACTGTACCCTTGACATAATCCCTGCCCATAAGCTCACGGTATTGCTTGTTGTGCTCATTGAAAGTCTCGACAAGCATACGCGGCGAATCAGAGCCTCCGCTATAATTGCGTTTAAGGATTTCGGCTGTCACCGGCTTTCCGTCCTGCTCCAGTTCACGGTGGATTTGGAGCACGCGGGTGCGGACTGTTTCCAGATAATGGTTCAGTTCCATGTGCTTCCTGTCCTTGCCTATGGCGCATTCTTTCTGGGCATTCCAGCATTCAGCCTCGACGCTTCGCCTGATTTGCACTTCCGCACGCTTGCCGTTCACCGTGATGCGCATACAGATTGGAACTTCCCCGTTTTTGAGGGGCTTGGATTTCTTCACGAAGAAGAGTACCGTAAAATAACTTCTTTGCACAGTCATAACTGCATTGTTTTTAGGGTGTAAAATTAAGTATAAAACAGGCAGTTGCAAAATCGTAAAACATTGAAAATCAGAGAAGTATGATACAAATAGGTGGACTTTATTTTGTCGGGAACAAAGTCCACCGAATAAGCCACCTCTTACTGCCCCATTTTGCCGTAAAATGCAGTCCGTGGATAAAAGAAAAACCGCTGATAATGCTTGATTATCAGCGGTTTTCGTTGTTTTTAGCTTTGTTTCTGTGATCCGTTTGGGGCTCGAACCCAAGACCCCAACATTAAAAGTGTTGTGCTCTACCAGCTGAGCTAACGGATCTCCGGTTGCATTACATGTTTTTGTAAAGCGTGTGCAAAGGTACGGTTTTTATCTGACACGGCCAAATTATTCGCTTGTTTTTTCGCTTTTCGGCGAGTTTTCTTGCGTTTCCGGGGTGCCAGAGGCGGTTTCAGGCGGCGTATCGGCGACGGGAGACACGGGCCGGGCGATGTCTTCCTTGGTGACGTAACGCTGGTAGTAGGCGATGATGAGTGTCGTCAGCGGCAGGGCGACTATGAGGCCGATGAAGCCGAGCAGCGCGCCCCAGACGGAGAGCGAGAGGAGGATTACCGCCGGATTGAGGCTCATGGCCTTGCCCATGATTTTGGGTGTGAGCACCATGTCGGTGATGGCCTGCACCACGATGAACACGGCCGTGGCCGAGGCGAAGATTATCCAGAAGTTCTGCCCCGTGTCGGCGGCCTTGAGCAGCGAGAGGAAGAGCATCGGGATGAAGGCCAGTCCGTGCACGTAGGGTATGAGGCTGAGTATGCCCACGAGTATGCCGAGGCCTATTGCCATGGGGAAGTCGATGATGGTGAAGCCGATGCAGAACAGCACAGCGATGCAAAGTGCCACGAGGCTTTGGCCGCGTATGTAGTTGTTCATCTCGCGCTCCACGTCGCCGATGAGTTCGTGCCAGAACGGGCGGCTCCTCTTCGGGAATATTTTTATGAAGCCGGAGGCCAGCTTCTCGTAGTCGAGCAGGATGAAGAAGAGGTACAGCAGAGTGATGAGCGACGCGACGACGCTTATTATGACGCTGGCCGTCTGCCCGATTACGGAGAACACTTTGGGCATGGCGCTGCGCACGGCTTCGGCCACGTCTTTCTGCTGGAAGAAGTCCTTGATGCCGGCTTTGTTTTCCTCTATCCACTGCTGTATGGCTACGGGGAAGTTGGCTATGTGCGTCTTCTCGTGCAGATAGGCGGAGAGGATGTCGCCGAACTTGTCAAACTGCGCTATCATCGGCGGTATTATGAGGTAGAACACGCCTCCGATGACGGCCACGAGGAACACGAGCGAGACGATGATTGACAGTACGCGCGTGGGCACGTGCAGCCTGTACTGCACGAACTTGACTATGGGATATATCAGATAGGCCAGCAGCCAAGCCACGAAGAACGGCAGGAGCACGCCGCTAAGATAGTTCATCAGCAACAGCACCACTATCACCACCAAGGCCGTGAGCGACCAACGGATGAACTTGTCGAATGTTATTTTCTCTTCGATTATCATTACGTATATATTTTTTTACAGCCCCTCCAAACCTCCCCAAGGGTAGGATTTTGAAGGAATTGGTTATTTTCTGCCGTGGAAAACATATTAAGTCATCCATCGAAGCAAGCCTAAGCCTCCCCTCGGGGAGGTTGGGAGGGGGCTTCCATTGATGCCGGGAGGAACTTGCTTCTTAACTTATTGATTATCAGCCTATTACCGGCAGCCTTGCAAAAGGGCCGTCTTTTGGCCTGCAAAAGGTGGCCTTTCAGAGGGCGAAAGACGGCCTTTTGCAACGCCGTTTGCCGTCTCTTGCTTTTTTACCGTTTTACCTTCTTACTTTTACATGCCGTCTTCCGCAAAACGGGCGGCGCCCGACGGCGCGGCTGTCTCAGCCGTTACGCCCCTCTTCTTCCACCGCCTTGCGGTAGCATTCGCGGCAAAGCGGCTCGTATTCGCTCTGCTCTCCGAGCATCACTCGCTTGTCGTTGGCTACGAGACGGTGGCTGACGTAGGCCAGCGCGCCGCATCTTACGCAGATGGCGTGCACCTTCGTCACCTCGTCTGCTATGGCGCAGAGTGCCGGTATGGGGCCGAACGGCACGCCGCGGAAGTCCATGTCGAGCCCCGCCACGATGACGCGGACGCCCCGGTTGGCAAGTTCGTTGCACACGGAGACCAGCCCCTCGTCGAAAAACTGCGCCTCGTCGATGCCCACAACCTCGATGTCGGCCGACAAAAGCAGGATTGACGACGACGTATCCACCGGCGTGCTGGGTATCGAGTGGCGGTCGTGGCTCACCACTTCGTCGTCGGAATATCGCGTGTCTATGGCCGGTTTGAAGATTTCCACCTTCTGCCTTGCAAACTCGGCGCGCTTCAACCGCCTTATAAGCTCTTCCGTCTTGCCCGAAAACATCGAGCCGCACACTACTTCAATTCTACCCGGGCGGTGTGCCTCGCCTGACATATTGTTAACCATCGTGGCGCAAAAATACAAATACGTTTTAAAAATTGCAAAGAAATACGCCGTTTTTTTGCCGTAGTGTATTAATTACCTATATTTGCATAGACTATGGGTTTGCTATACATCGTACCCACCCCGGTGGGCAATCTTGAGGACATGACGCTACGCGCCGTGCGCATACTGCGCGAAGCCGACCTCATACTGGCCGAGGACACGCGCACGTCGGGCGTCCTGCTAAAGCATTTTGACATAAAAAACCAGCTGATGTCGCACCACAAGTTCAACGAGCACGGCACGTCGGCCGCCATCGTAGAGCGGCTGAAGGCCGGGCAGACTGTGGCCCTCATCAGCGACGCCGGCACGCCGGGCATCAGCGACCCGGGCTTCTTCCTCGTGCGCGAGGCCGTAAACGCAGGCGTAGAGGTGCAGTGCCTGCCGGGAGCCACGGCGTTCGTACCCGCCCTCGTATCGTCAGGCCTGCCGTGCGACCGCTTCTGTTTCGAAGGCTTCCTTCCGCAGAAAAAAGGCCGCGCCACGCGCCTCGAGGCACTGAAGGACGAGCCGCGCACCATGATATTCTACGAGTCGCCCTACCGCGTACTCAAGACATTGCAGCAACTGGCCGAAAGCTTTGGCGGCGACCGCCGCGCCAGTGCCTGCCGCGAGATATCCAAAGTGCATGAAGAGAGCGTGCGCGGAACGCTCGACGAGCTCATCGCCCACTTCAAGGCTACGGAGCCACGGGGCGAGTTTGTCATAGTGGTGGAAGGCAAAGGCCGCGCCTCGGGCAAGCATGACGACACGCAGCACGAGCAATGAGACGAACAACATCAACAAAGAAAGACATATGAAAAAGGTACTATTTTTCGCAGTATGCCTGTTGACACTGGCATCCTGCAACAACGGAAAGTCATCGTCAGACATGTCCGAAGGAAGCCCCAGCGACTCTTTGCAGAGAGTCATAGAGCAGAAGGACAACGAAATCAACGACATGATGGGCATCCTCAACGAAGTGGAAGAGGGTTTCCGCCTAATCAACGAGGCTGAAAACCGCGTAAGCGTGGCAAAGAACGGCGAGGGAGCAAGCCGCCAGCAGCAGATACGCGAGAACATACAGTTCATCCAACAGCGTATGGCCGAGAACCGCGAACTCATCGCAAAGCTGCGCAACCAGGTCAAGAACGGCAGCATAAAGAGCGAACAGCTGCAAAAAACAATTGAGAACCTGACCGCCCAGCTGGAAGAGAAAAACAACCAGATAAAGGACCTCTACGCCCAGCTGGAAGCCAAGGACATACACATAGAGGAGCTGCAAAACACCACAAACACGCTTACAAAGAACGTTAACACGCTGCAAGAAGACAACGCCCAGAAGGCCAACACCATCAACACGCAGGACAAGCAGCTCAACACGGCATGGTATGTGTTCGGCACCAAGAAGGAGCTTAAAGAGCAGAACATACTCGTTAAGGGCAAAGTGCTCCAGGGAAACTTCAACAAAAACTACTTTACAAAGGTAGACATACGTTCGCTCAAGGCACTGAAACTGTACTCAAAGTCGGCAAAACTGCTCACCATGCACCCCTCAAGCAGCTACCGTCTGGAGCGCGACGCGCAAGACCAGTACGTGCTCAACATCACCAATCCGCAGCTGTTCTGGAGCACGAGCAAGTATCTCGTAGTGCAGGTAAGGTAAACAGACCATGCCGCCGCGCACATTCCAAGGCGCGCAAGTGGCATCATGATACAACAATCCCCGAAATGTCGCTCAACCTTTCGGGGATTGTCATTTTTACAAAAACGCTCTTTCTTACAGCAGCGCGTCAAACTTCTTTTGCAGGTTGGCCTTCGTTGTGGCTCCTACAAACTTGTCAACCACCTCGCCGTTCTTGAAGAACAGGATGGTGGGAATGTTCCTGATGCCGTACTCCATGGCGATGTCGTCGTTCTCCTCGACGTCGCATTTGCCTACGACAAGCTTGCCGTCATACTCCTCTGCCAGCTCTGCTATCACCGGAGCGATGGCCTTGCACGGGCCACACCATGTAGCCCAAAAGTCTACTACCAACGGCTTCTCGCCGTTTTTCAAGCTCTCAAAGTTCTCTGTCGTGATTGTTACTTCCATTGTTTCTATCTTTTACGTTAATAAAATATTTTCACACATAATCCATACAACAAACAGCGTGCCAATAATCAATACATAATTCACAATGCACAATTCATAATTGCCTGCCAGATAGTTTGTGGCGTATGCCCTAATTATGAATTATGCATTGTGCATTATGAATTAATTTATCTTGTACCCCAGTGCCTCATTGTCCTTTATGAACGTTATCAGTTCGCGGCACACGTCCACCTTGCCGACACTGCTGCGCAGTGTAAACGGGCGGTTTGACTCTCCGTCGTGCACAGAGAAGTACAGTTGCGTGTTGCCGGGGCTGTCTTTTATCACCGTGACAAGGTCTGACACGGTGGTGTCGTCAATCTTTCCGGCGTCAACGGTGATGGTTAGCCGCTCTATCTGCATGTCCTTTACGGTTTGCAGATACTGTATGTCGGTGACGCGCATCTCCATCATGTCGCTGCCGCGGAAACGCTGCACGAACTGCGCCTTCACCAAGACGGTGCAGCCTTCTACAAGCATTCCCTTCCACTTGCCCCACTCTTCGCCGAAGAAAGCCAGCTCACCGGAACCCTCAAAGTCCTCGATTGTGACGAAGCCGCACGGCTTGCCGGTCTTCGTAAACTTGCTACGCACCATGGTGACGATGCCGCCCAGCAGCACTTCCTGCTTCTTCTGAAGCTCTATTTTGTCTGCAAGTTCGGAGCAATGCGTGTTGCAAAGGTTGTTGAGTATCACCTCATAGTCGTCCAGCGGATGAGCGGAGAGGTAGATGCCGACAAGGTCGCGCTCGCGGTTAAGCTTCTCTATGGTGCTCCACGGCTCGCCTTCAGGTATCGGCGGAGTGGCTATGTCAACATCGTCAATGCCTCCGAAGAGTGAGTTTTGCGCCGCACTCTTCTCCTGTTGGTACAGCTGTCCGTAACGGACGAGCGTGTCAAGGAACACATCTCCCTTGGCGTTGCGTCCGAAATAGTCCTCACGCTTTATCTTGAAGCTGTCGAAACCGCCGCTCAAAGCCAGGCTCTCAAAGCACTTGCGGTTGCAGGCGGCAAGGTTGACGCGCTGCGCCAGGTCGAACACATCCTTGTAAGGGCCGTTCTTCTCGCGCTCTTCTATTATGGCTTCGGCGGCGGCCGTGCCCATGCCTTTTATGGCGGCGAGACCGAAACGGATGGCTCCCTGCTTGTTGACGCTGAACTTCTGGCGGCTCTCGTTCACGTCGGGGCCGAGCGTCTTTATGCCCATGGCCTTGCATTCGTCCATGAGCTTGGTTATTTCGTTTATGTTAGTGACGTTGCGGCTCATGTTGGCGGCCATGTATTCGGCCGGGTAATGCGCCTTGAGATACGCCGTCTGGTAGGCCACCCACGAGTAGCACGTAGCATGGCTCTTGTTGAACGCGTAGCTGGCAAACTTCTTCCAGTCTTCCCATATTTTGTGCAGCGTCTCGTGCTTGTAGCCGTTCTTCTCGCCGCCCTCGTAGAAAAGACCCTCCAAGTGGTTCATCTTCTCTATTTGCTTCTTGCCCATCGCCTTGCGCAGGGTGTCGCTTTGGCCGCGCGTGAAGCCAGCCAACTGGCGGCTAAGGAGCATGACCTGCTCCTGGTAGACGGTTATTCCGTAAGTGTCCTTGAGGTATTTCTCCATGCAAGGAATGTCATACGTTATTTTCGACGGGTCGCGCTTGCGCTCGATGAACTGCGGAATGTAGTCCATAGGACCCGGGCGGTAGAGGGCGTTCATAGCTATAAGGTCCTCGAAGACGGTAGGATGCAGCTCGCGCAGGTACTTCTGCATACCGGCGGACTCAAACTGGAACGTGCCTATTGTGCGGCCTTCGCTGTACAGTTTATATGTTTCCGGGTCGTCAATCGGTATGGTATCAAGGTCGATTACCTTGCCCGTGGTAAGGCGGATGTTCTCCACAGCCTCTTTAAGTATGGACAAAGTCTTCAGCCCGAGGAAGTCCATCTTGATTAGTCCGGTCTCCTCGATGACGCTGCCTTCATACTGCGTGCAGAGCAGCTTGTGGCCTGTCTCCTTGTCGTCGGCGGTGGAAACGGGCACCCAGTCGCTTATAGGGTCGCGGCAGATGATGGTGCCGCAGGCGTGTATGCCGGTGTTCCTTACGTTGCCCTCAAGCATCTTGGCATACTCTATGGTCTCGTGCAGGCGCGGGTCGGGCGAAGCCTCGGCCTCGCGCAGCTCCGGCACGCACTTGATAGCGTTGGTAAGGTTCATCTTTAGGCCGTCGGGCAGGCGGTCGGGGATGGCCTTGCAGAGGCGGTTCGACTCCTCCAGGGGCAGCTTCTCCACGCGCGCCACGTCCTTGATGGCCAGCTTTGTGGCCATGGTGCCGTATGTTATGATGTGCGCCACCTTGTCGGCGCCGTACTTCTCGGTAACCCAGTCGAGCACCTTTCCGCGCCCGTCGTCGTCGAAGTCGGTGTCAATATCGGGCAGCGAGATACGGTCGGGGTTGAGAAAACGCTCGAACAGCAGGTCGTATTTTATGGGGTCGATTTTCGTTATGCCAAGGCAATAGGCCACGACGGAGCCTGCCGCACTGCCACGTCCCGGCCCAACCATCACCCCGAGCTGGTCGCGCGCGGAGTTGATGAAGTCTTGCACGATGAGGAAGTAGCCCGGGAAACCCATCGTCTTCATGATGTAAAGCTCGAAGTTGACGCGCTCCCTTACCTCGTCTGACAGCGGGTCGCCATACAGCTTCTTGGCTCCTTCGTAGGCAAGCTTTGCCAAATAGTCGGCCTCGAACTTTATTCGGTATATTTTGTCGTAGCCTCCGAGCTTCTTGATTTTCTTCTCTCCTTCCTCGCGCGAGAGCACAACGTTGCCGTTCTCGTCTTGCGTGAACTCGTCATACAGCTGCTCCTCGGTGAACTTGCGGCGGTATTCCTCCTCCGTGCCAAACTCCTCCGGGATGGGGAAAAACGGCATGATGGGGGCGTGGTCTATGCTGTACGTCTCCACCTTGTCAAGCACTTCGCACGTATTCGCCAGTGCCTCGGGCACGTCGGCAAACACCTCGTTCATCTCCGCGCGCGTCTTAAACCACTCCTGCTTGGTGTAAAGCATACGGTTGGGGTCGTCCAAATCCTTGTTGGTTGACAGGCAGAGGAGGCGGTCGTGAGCCTCGGCGTTCTCCTCATCGACGAAGTGGCTGTCGTTGGTACATACCAATTTTATGCCATACTTGGCGGCCAACTTCATCAGCACCTTGTTGGCTTTCTGCTGCAAGGGGTACGTCTCGCGGTTGGCGCGGATGTGCGGGTCCTTGACCTGATGGCGCTGGAGCTCGAGATAATAGTCGTCGCCGAATACGCGCTTGTACCACTCTACGGCCTCCTCGGCCCCCTCGATGTCGCCTTTCAGTATTTTTGCGGGCACCTCGCCTGCTATACATGCCGAGCAGACAATCAGTCCCTCGTGGTACGCCTCGAGGTCGGCGCGGTCGGTACGGGGGCGCATGTAGAAGCCGTCAACCCACGCGCGGCTTACCAGTTTGATAAGGTTCTTGTAGCCCTGGTAGTTCTTCGCCAGCACAATCAGGTGGTAGCCGCCCTGGTCGCCGTGCTCTTTCACCTTGTCTTCCTTCGAGTGGCGCGCCACGTACATCTCGCAGCCGAGGATGGGCTTGAACTCCGGCTTGCCCTGCTCTTTCAGCTCCCCGTTCTTCTTCTTGCAGTAGTTGAAAAACTCCTTTATGCCCATCATGTTGCCATGGTCGGTCACGGCCATGCCCCTCATGCCGTCGGCTATGGCCTTGTCGACGAGCTTCTTTACACTGGCCTGCCCGTCGAGGATGCTGTAATAAGTATGTACGTGAAGATGGACGAAATCTTGCATTGCTTTTCTACGTAGTATTTCCGTTGGAGCGTCAAAGTTAAGGCGAAAAAACGAGACCGCCAAAATATCAGTATTAAAAAACCTTTGCACTGACAAACAGTCACACTCCGCCCTGCGGCTGGCAGACTGCCGGGCGGCGCATTCATGCCCTTCAAAACGTGCATTACGTTCTTTCGTAACACATTGGCACACAAAGCATTACGCCGCTCACGGCAAACAGCCATGCAAAAGGCCGTCTTTTAGCCTGTAAAAGGCGGCCTTTTGCACGATGAAAGACGGCCTTTCACGATGCGAAAGGCCGTAGATTGGGTTCATCCGCAGTTTGTTTGGATAGCGTAAAAGTATCTATACGTTATTTTATCCCTACAATCAACAGACTCATCCTACTTTAATCCAGGCAGTCGGTATCCGTCATTCCGCGCTCCGACGCGGAATCCAGTGTACGCAGCCTGCATCATTTGATGTCTCAGATGTTTTCTGGATTCCGCGTCGGAGCGCGGAATGACGGATACCGACTGCCTGGATTATAGCAAAGTGTATTCGTTAATATACTTAATGTTCCATCCAAACAAACTGCGGATGAACCGTAGATAGGAAAACGACCGACATGCAGGCGCACTACAAGCTACTTCACATCGCTGCCCGTTACCTGCCCCGGCTTGTCGCTGACGGGGCGCAGCGGCGAGGCGTAATAGTTGTTGGTAAGCTCCATGAGACTGCCGCCGCCGTGCAGACGGGCGTATGTGGCATTGCCGCCGGTTGCCTCCTTGGGCACGGGACGCGCGAAGTACGTAGTGTACACATGCGCCCGGCCGCCGCGAACGTCAACGGCGGGCGCGCCGCAGCTGGCGAAATTGGCCTGACGCAAGCACAATGTGCCGTTGTTTACAATCGCCCCAACCACCGGACTGCCCCAAAACGCGCTGTTGCAGAGCGTCAGCCGCGCGGAGGGATGCACCCCGGGCGTGCCCGGGCGGTCGCCCATGAGCACGTAAGAGCGCACGGGCTGCTCCTCGATGCGGGTGTTGACAAGCTCGGAATTGACGGCGGTTATTTCGGTGTCCTTGTCGGCATCCTCTACAAACAGTGAGAAAGTACAGCCGTCAGAGCCGTGGCCTATCATGGTGATGCTGCCGGGACAGCGGCCCGTAACGGCGTCTTTGAGGAAATGGATGCCGTAGATTGAGCCGTACACAAAGTTGTTGAAGATGGTCTGGTTCTTGACGTCGGCAAACTTCAACGCACTGCAATTGGACTGCACGAAGCGCGTCATCTGGAGGTCGGGATAGCCTTGTCCGCCCTGCGGAAGGCGCGAGCCGTAATGCGGATTGAACTGCATGTTGCGGATAAAGCCGCCCTCCGCTCCGCCGCCTACCCATATGCCGGCGCGCAAGAGCACCCCGGCGAAGTAATCGACGTAGTGGCCTCCGGTGTCGTAAGACGCAAGGTCGATGCCCTTGTCGCCCATGGGCACGGTGACGTTGACCACGTACACCCCACGGCCTTGCCCCTGGATGAGGAACGGCGTGCGGCGCGGGTTGTCGCGGCTGAAGCCTCCCGAGGCTATGTTTAGCTGCACTATGTTGAGCCCGTTGAGCCCCGCGCCGGCCTCAAGCTGTATGAGCGAGGGGCCATGCTCGCCCTCCGTGCCGCCGTCATAATTGGTGAACAAGGCCGTGCCGCCGCTCTGTGTATGGTGCTGCACGTCCCAACTGCCGCGCAACTCGACGCCCGACGGCACGCGCACGGGGCGGTCTACGAGGTAGCGTCCGGCCGGAAGGTAAAGCGTTCCGCCGCCGTCGCTCCCCAGAGAGTCGAGCAAAGACTGCAACAGCGACGACACGTCTACCGACGGCACGTCGTTGTTATACCCCTTGGCGCAGGGCAGGCAGGCGCGGATGACACGGTCTGACGCCGGACGGGGGCGCACGCAGATGTCTGTCTTGATGTCTTTCGGCACCGGTTTGAGCCCATACTTGGCGTCATTGACAACCTCTACCTTGGCCGAAAGGCTGCTGTCGGCTACCTGCAACCGGCCTTTATAACCTGAATTGACCGCCCTCAGCACACCCGCATCTGCCCCGAGGCATACGTGGCGGGCAGACTTGGCGAAACTGCACCGGGTGAGCAGGGCGTTGCCGCCGTTCAAGCGGAGGGCGTAATCACGGCCTGCGCCGAACGAACAGTCGTCAAACGAGACTACGCCGCCACTGCCGTTGCTCACCACCGGGCCGGTGAAGCTGACGCCGCAGAACTGTACCGACGTGCTGAAATCACGCCCGAAGCAGACCGCGTTGCCGCCATCGGCTGAGCCGAAAGATGAATTTGAGATGAGAAGTCCGTAGGGATTGACACCCTCCACGTACAAACCGCTGGCGCAGTCGTCAATGCGTATGCCGTAGAACTGGGCGTTTGGCGTGTCAGAATAGCCCGGCTCGCGGCCCACCCACATGCCAGTCTTGCAGCCCGTGATGTCAAGATAAGACACATACTCCCAGTCGGAACGGTGCATACGGTAGCCAGTGGCGTGCGCCTTGGTGTAAGCCCTGGCGGCGGCAAGCGACGGCGCGCCGGGCAAAGCGGACTCCGCCCAGTAGCGCGGGGCTACTTTCACGTTCTCGATACGCCCGATGTCGGTGCATACATGCACCTCGATGCCGGTATTGAGGGCGGTGATGTAGCAGTTGAGAAGGTAGTGAAGCTCGCTCGGTGCGGAGTAGAAGCCATTATAAGAGTTGACAAGCGTAACGCTCTCCACCGTGGCGCAGTCGCCCCCGGCTTGGAACAACGTCCAGGGATATGGCCTTACGTCGCAGGCGTCTTGCTCGGGATACCATATCGAGAGGTTGCGCACGCCGGTGCCGGCGTTCATCTCGATGAAGCGGTCGGCTATGCTTGTATAGGTGGTATGCAGAGCGTTGCCCGCCTGCGGGTCGTTCCACCAGCTCTCCACCGCGCCGTCATGGTTGGGCGAGTCCTTGCCCACACGCACCTCGAGCACCGTGCCGAGCACGCGTCCCCGGTGCTGTTCGGGGTCTGCCCAGTCGCCGCGCAGCTGAACGCCGGGCGGCAGACGGAGCACATACTCGTAGCTGAAGCTCTGCCAGGCCTCGTCCTTTCCGCGTCGCACGCGCACGTCCTTGGTGCCGGTCTGCGTGCTGCGGAACTCATAGTGGCCGTCAGGCACGTACACAACGCCGCCGCCGTCACGCCAAGCGGCGTCGATGGCGGCCTGGAAAGCCTCCCTGTTGTCAAATCCCGGCTCGGCCTTCGCGCCGAAATCGGTCACCACATAGTCTGAAACGACCCAGTCTTTGGCCGGGTAGACGGTCTTGACGGCACGCCCGTCAACTGCATACGGCGCGCCTGCGGCCCTGCAATGAAGCAACGAAACAACGGCAAAGGCCATCACCACAACCCGGAACGGGACTGCTGCCATCAATTTTCTCATAATCGAATAACGGTATTAGTTAAAAATCATACTCAACGCCTGCTACGTCAGCGGCGGCCGACCGACAACGCGCAAAGCCTGTCCGCGGGGCACGGATAGCCATGCCCCATGGGTGTATGGTTGTAAAGTGTGGTGATAGCCTTGCAAGCAAGCGGCCTGAAACAATGCCTGCGCCCATGCGCCGAGGCTCGTCCGTGCATACGCATAACGGCCAAGCGCAATGCAGACGGCGGCTGCGCCTTAACTTGCCAGACTTGTATGGATGTGTGTTTAGACGCTTCAAAATTAAGACTAAAAAGCGAAACGGCCAAGAACAAAGCGCCCTAATATTGATTTTTTAACCTTTAAATACAGTATTTTTACGACATACGGAAGCGTTGCAAACCTGCACCGAAACAGCCATATGCCATGCCTCGCGTAACAGCCTGTAAACCAGCGCGTTGCAAAAGGCCGTCTTTTAGCCTGCAAAAGGCGGCCTTTTAGAGGGCGAAAGACGGCCTTTTGCACGACGATTTGCGGCCTTTTGGAATGCAAAAGACCGCCTTTCGCTATATTTGCTTCACGAATATAGGACGCGGCTCGGCCATGTCAAGCCAAAAAACTGCGTTTTTTGCTTGCCATTGCGCTCGCCTTTCACTATATTTGCAATGGTGTTTGAAACGCCGGGAACTAACCTCGAAACAACCGTATTTTGAATTATGACACGCGAAGAAGAACTGATAGAGAAGATACAACAGATGTGCGACGACGACCGCGAGGAGGAGGTGGTGCGGATGATTGACGCCCTGCCCGCAGAGGAACGCACGTACAAGATAGTAGGATTGCAGGCGAGGACACTGTCTAACCTGGCCGGCATGATACGCAACGGATATTACGACTGCGCCCTTGACCCTGACACGCTCGACCGGCGCGCGCTGAAAATACTCACCGACACGACCGACGAGGGGAAGGACGACCCTAACTGGTGGTGCCGCAACGGATATACGCGAATGAACCTGGGGATGGAGGCCGAGGCCATACCTTACTTCGAGCACGTTATGACGCTAATCGACGACGACCCGGAGACGCTGGAATTCTGGAGCGACGTGCCCGAAGCGATAGAGAAATGCCGCCGAATAACAAGCTTCCTCGAGCGTCCGTCGGAACAGGAACCGCCTTACGCTAAGACGCGCTCGTGGATGATAGCCATACCGAGGAACGAAAGCTACGCGCTCGACATCGATTTGACGACGGCCCGCATAAGGACACTTGAAGGCGTGGATGACGTAGAGCTGAAAGAGGTCGGCAAGGAGCTGACGGGCACGGTATTGAGCCTTACAGGCAGGTTTGGCGGTGAAACGTTTGAATGCGAGATTGACGAGGTGACGGCGTTCAACCCCAACGGTCTGAAATACGGCACTTACTTCAACGCAGCCGACACCGAGATGCTGACACAACGCCTGTCGGGCTACGCCGTAGACATGAAGCCCGGCCGCGGCAAACCGCTTGACTGGCTGCACCTGCAACTGCGCATAGCCGACATTGTGGTGCCCGACATGCTGGTGCTTCACGACCTGTCGTCACGCCAGGCCCTTTCCGGCCTGTGGGTGAAGAGGGCAGCCGGCTCGGCCGTCGCTCCCCCACCCGACTTCGCGTTCAGCATAAACCGTGAGCGCAACGCCGCAGGCGGCGACGTGTGGCTGTACACATCGGGACTGGAACGCTTCGGACTGCCCGACCTGGAAATAATGCACGGCACGCCCAACCATGAGGAATGCCACAACCTGCTGCTGACCGTAACGGCACGGACGCTGATGGGACGCACCGACACACGCACGGAAGCATACGGCGCATATCCGCCGAAAATAGAACAGCCAATAGCCATGATGGACGGCGGAGTGCCGCTATACATACGCCTGCTGCCATGGCCGGAAGCCATAAAGGACGGCGACAGGAACACATGCGCACCGGGCTCGATACGCACAAGACTGGAACGGATGAACTCAAAATCGTGCGTGCTCTTCGCCTGCCCTGACGAACAGGCCGCAGCGGAAGACAAATATCAGCCGCTATGGACCATGGACGACTTCCTGACCAACGACTTGGCGGCCGGAATGAAATCGTTGGTTGACAGCGAAGAAACCGAAAGACGCAGCCGCATAGCAGCCGAACGGCTCGACATAATGGAACGCGCCGCACGCAATGCGCCACAGCAAGAAGTGCTGCTGATGCTCTGGCTTGAAGATGAAGACGGCGAACCAATGGACAAATGGGCAAGAATAACAAAGTATTCCGACCGCCATAACTTTGAGGCGGAGATTGAGGAAGACGGCGACAAGACGGGCATAAGGTTTGTAAACGAGCCTGACGGACGCATAATAAGCTGGGCTATACCGGCAGGGAACTTCCTCATCACACCTGACAACGCCTACGTCCTTGACGCTGAACCTAAACTGAAAGCAAAGCTCGGACTATAAGTAAAATAACGAAGCTCCGGCCATTAACCAAAACCTTGCGGCAAAACATGGCCAATTCGGCTGCGACACAACCTCAACCGAGGCTGGAATATCATAAAAAAACATGCGTTCCCAAATTGAGAACGCATGTTTTTTATTTATGGTTTTTTATAACATTTTTACTTCAAAACACTCAAGGCCTGGGTTGCCGTGGGGTTCTGCGGGTCGATGGCTATCACCTTCTCATAGTATGTCTTGGCGTTAGCGTTATCCTCCTTAACGATGTAATAATAGCCGAGATAGAGGTAAGGCTCGATAAGGAGCTTAGGATTGTCAGCGTGCTCTGTCTGTGCGAGCTGTGCATACTCCTCATAATAAGGCTTTGCAAGGCCTTGTGTCGTCTCCGGGTCAAGCTGCGAATTGATACGTGCACGCATCCTTGTTGCGTATAGCTTGTTGCTGGGAGACTCAGTAGCAATACGTCCGTAAATCTCGTCCGCCTTCTTGAAAGCGTTGATTTTATCTGTGCCTAGCGAATCGATGCTTGCAGCCTGCTGCATGTACAGCTGTGCAAGGCCGTCAAGGTCAGGTACTGACGGCTTCTCTATCTTGCCAAGATACTCGTCATAGTAAGCCAGACCATTGGTGAAATCGCCCTTTGCGATATACGCGTCAGAAAGCTGCTTGCGCACATCGTTAAGCTCTGCGTTCAATTCCAAAGCACTCTTGAACTGCTCGATGGCCTTGTCATAAGCACTGTCACCCATAAGGGCATAGCCGTAATACTGGTGGTCACGGGCAGAAATCTTAGCACTGTCTGACTTGTTGAACAACGCATCAGCATACTTCAAAGCGTTCTTGTAATCCTTCAAGTCAGTATAATTGTAGAACGTGATACGGTTCATCGCAGCGTCACGGGGATTTTTGTTCACACCGAACAATGACACCTCAAGGCTCTTCTTGGAGTCTGCCATGAGCAATGCGGCGGTAGCATATTCTGTAAGGTAATTCTCCTTCAACTGGTTCAAATCAACCTTGCCATAATATTCGATGGCCTTGTCAAACTTGTTCGCGCCATAGAAGAAGTGTGCAGCCTCGGCGTCAACAGGATAGGAGGGGTCAACACTGCGCAACTCCTCAAGCTTCGCCACAGCGCCTTCGGGGTCAACCTTACGATAAACGGCCGCATACTTGATGTAACCCGTAGGATTTGTCGGGTCGAAATGTATCGCCTGGTTGTAATAACTTGCTGCGCCTCCACCCTCGTTGCTGCTCAAAGCGGCAAGGTCGCCAAGAAGGATAGACGCAAGAGCCTTACCCTTATTGTCCTTTCCACGGTCAAGTGCCATGGTAGCATACTCACGAGCCGACGCAGTGTCCTTGATTTCAAGGAAAGCACGGCCTAATCCGGCCAAAGCTTCGGCGTTTTTCTTGTTTTCCTTAACAAAGTCTTTCACCTGGTCCTCAATAGCGGCTGGGTTTGACTTGTTATCAACTACGACCTTGGTTATAGTCTCTACTTGTGACTTAACGTCTTGTGCTACAGATGGAGCAGATACAACTGATATCAAAGCTCCTGCTAACAAATATTTTATTGCTTTCATAATCAAAATGTTTTTACTAACAATCATTTTTACTAATATCAAAACGTCCGAAAAACACTCTTGTTCAACACAGTCTTCTACTTACTAAGACCAAACTGCCATCAAAAAGTTTAATCGCTGCTGACGTTCACAGTCCTGACAGTTATGTCGCCACGCACAGGCAACAAACCGGACTTGAATATTATAAGCTGCCCCTTGGGCTGTTCTATAAAATGTGCGAACCCCCACGGAAGTCCGTTTATCGGGTCATTGAGCAACGCATATATTGTTCTTACCAACGGATATCGTCCGTCAAGCAAGTATGCCTGATAAGGCTTCCAGCTGTTCATATAAGTAGCTGTATCAAGCCTGCTTACAGACATTACAGTTATATTCTTCTTGAATGTGGTGTTTGTGGTATCACGCTTGTCGTTCAACCAGTTGGAACCGATTATTCCGATAGCGTTTGGAGTCTTCTCTACATAGTCAATTACTTCCTTACTGGTCTTGGCCGCCACAATGTTTGGACTATTTATAGGCTTGCCGTCAAGTAATGAATCTACACAGAAATGAACCGCACTCGACTTCTTATTGTCGAAAACCACTAAAATATCACCTCGTTTTGACCCGGGCACAATGTCGCTCCAAGTCTTTGCCTGCCCACTAAGAACACGCTTAATATCCTTGACGGTTATACACGAGTCTGTATTTTCCTTGTTGATGATAAGCGAAAGCCCGTCATATGCCAAACGTATGGCAACAGGCAGATAATTACGGGCCTTTAAATTCTCAAATTCCTCTTTGGTAAAATTCCGTGAAGTAATGGCAAGCTGTATGCTGTCCGTCATAAGCATGTTGACAGCATCAAGCTCGTTTGTATAAATCGGAGTCAGCTTGGCCTCACGATATATACTTTCAAAAACTTGTATCTGTTCGTCTATAATAGGGCTAAAACTTTCGTCAGAAGCGAAAGATATCGCTCCTGACGAATAAGTATCTGTCCTACCGTTCTTGGGTTTGTCGGCACAAGCCGATACAAACCACAAGAGCAGTGTAAATCCTACTAAACCGTAGAATAGTCCTTTCTTCATATTGCTTTATTTACTGCAATTTGAACGTTACAGGCAGTGTGTACCTAACGTTGACGCTGGTACCGTTCTGCTTACCCGGAGTCCAGTTAGGCATACTGCTTACCACACGTACAGCCTCTCTGTCCAATGACGGGTCTACACCACGGGCAACCCTTACGTCTGAAATAGAACCAGTCTTGCTTACGACAAACTGAACGATAACTCGTCCTTCTATGCCATTCTCCGCTGCGATGACAGGATATTTGATATTATCTCTTAACCACTGCATCAAAGCACCTTGGCCACCAGGGAATGAAGGCTGCTCTTCAACAACGTCGAAGACCTTGTTCTCTTCTTCCTTCGGAGGCTCCGGCTGGGCGATTTCCTCTTTTGCCTTAAGCACTTCACCACCAACTTCGTCGTTACCTACAACGTTGAAAGCACCGATGGTTGTCTTCGTCTTCTGGAGGTCGTCCTGATTCTTCATTTCTTCTTCAGGTTTCACATCCTCGTCTTTCTTAATGACAGGTGCCGTAAACTTAATTGAGCTCTTAACCTTCTCTACCGGCTTCGGCGGTTCAATCTTGACGGGAGCCTTCTTCTCAACCTTTGCCTCTTTCTTCGTCTGTATCTGAGAAAGTTCGACAGCGGTTGTAACAGCAACCCTCTGATTGGCCTGAATCACATTTTTAATCGCTATGGCAGAGAATATGACAACAGCAGCAATAAGCACGATTAAGATAGACCAAATGTTGCGCTTGCCAGTGCTCTTGCGAAGCCTGTATGCTCCGTAAGACTGGTTTCTGCCTTCAAACACAAGGTCACACCATGCATTAGATATTAAATCTACTTTTGACATTGTCTTTACGTTTTAAATGTTAACCAACGATAATTACCGTCAGTTGATGCGCACGCCCTTCTTACCGAGGAGCTGCTTATCTTCCGGAGTAATGTTGTCGATGACATACTTACCAATACTGCAAATCTGCATCTCGTCCAGAGCGTCAACCAAATTCTTATAAGAAGCGTCGTCCGTAGCCTTGATGATTATAGTCAAGGTAGGTATCTTCTGTCCGGCAACTTCGCCGTTCTTCAGTTTCTCAAGCTCCTTATTGTAAATGGAATCAGGATACTTAGCCGGGTCTTTCAGCTTTTTGGCGTCAAGCTCCAACTTTGCTTTCATAATAGCAGCCACTGGCACAGTACCATCTTCTGTCACGTGGTTGATAAGCACGCTACGGATGCCATCCTTTCCCCATGTTGTCTCCTTCAGACAAGAAGGGTCTTCATAGTTAGGTATTCCCGCAACATAATAAATCTTATCATTGCCCGCTACAAAGATAGTGATGGTCTGCGAAGCCTTGGTCGCTGTCTTGTCTTGCTCCTGCACGTTCT
The DNA here is from genome assembly GCA_905196835.1 of uncultured Prevotella sp. Taxonomy (GTDB): domain Bacteria; phylum Bacteroidota; class Bacteroidia; order Bacteroidales; family Bacteroidaceae; genus Prevotella; species Prevotella stercoripullorum. The sequence goes on from CAJJWN010000031.1 coordinate 22,257, forward strand.
TATCATTACTCGGCATGGTCAAGAGCATAGCCTGAGGCTTGCTCAAGGATGTACACAGCATGAAGAACGTAATAAGAAGCATCATCATGTCCACCATAGGCGTGAAGTCCACGCGAAGGTCGATTTTCTTCTGTCTACTTGTATTCTTTTTTGCCATGACTTAGTCCTCCACCTTTTTATAAGAAGTGATAAGCTCGTAACGGTTCTGGTTCATGTCCTGTAGTTCAGACATAACTTTTTTGATGACCTTATAAGGAGTCTTCTCGTCTGCCTTTATGGCCAGCTTCATGTCTGAATTAGCGTCAGTTACAGTCTTCACCCAAAGTTGGAACTCACTCATACCTCCGTCAATGCTGTCCGTGGGAACACCTTTATCCTGCTGAAAAGCATTCATTTGGCTGGATTCCTGATTAAGGAACGTTCCCATATCGTTCATTGACACACCGATATTCGTAGCACTACGTACATTCTTCATCTGTGTCCCGTTCAGTGAAACCCCGAACTGGTCAGCCATGGTGCCAAGAGCGGCCTCCATGTCACCCGGCTTATCCCAGCCCAAGAACACCTTACCCTTATTGTCAATAAGGATTGTCAGGACATTCTTGTCTGTGACCTTGACCTCGGAGACTGAGCCTGGAGTAACAACCTTGACAGCCTCATTCTTCACAAACGTAGACGTCAACATGAAGAACGTAAGCAGCAAGACCATCACGTCGCTCATCGGGGTCATGTCTATCCAGATGGACTGCCTCTTAATTTTTACTTTACCCATAGTAATTAAAATTTAAAGGGTTAGTAAAATTAAGCTTCGTCCGTATGATTGGCTTCGTATGTCTGAGCAATAGAATAACCAACCTCATCGAGTGCGTATGTCAGCTTGTCGATCTTGTTTGTGAATGTGTTATATGCAATAACCGAGCACCAAGAAGTCAAAATACCGAACGCGGTGTTAATCAACGCCTCAGAAATACCAGTAGAAAGAGCGAGAGAGTCGCCGCCACCACCAGCTGCCAAAGCCTGGAATGAACGAATCATACCGATGACGGTACCGAGAAGTCCCGTAAGGGTACCAAGAGTAACGATGGTTGCAAGAATCGGGAGGTTCATCTGCAACGTAGGCATTTCAAGCTGTGTAGCCTCTTCGTGAGCCTGCTGGATTTTAGCCACCTTCTGTGCTTTCTTCAAGCCGGGAGCCGTTTCCATCTCCTTGTATGCGCGGAGAGAAGCAGAAACGACATTGGCAACAGAACCTCTCTGCTTGTCACAAATGCTCTGTGCGCCTGCAAAATCGCCCTTGCTTACGGCTGCTTTCACATTCAAAACGAACTTAGCCAAAGAGCCTTTGCCGAAAGCGGTGCGGAGAGCGAGCCAGCGCTCGATGCTCAATGCGATGACGGTAAGCAAAAGGGTCTGGATGATAGGCACGATTATACCACCTTTGTAAATAGTTCCGAGAAGGTTTGTCGGATGACCTGCGGGGTCGTTGCCTGCGAAGTTAGAAGGATTGCCGAGCAGGAGCGTGTATATGCAAATCGCGATGATAAGACATACAACGATAACCCAAATCGCTGCTCTAATTCCCTGGAAGCCCTGGCTTTTCTTAGGGCTTGCTGCCTTTTGTGTAGTTGCCATAATTTTAATTTAATTTGTTAGTTAATTATTAAGTTATAAAGTTTCGATTTAACGTTAATAGACGTTTCTGTTTTTCATTATAAGGTCATCAGCTTGTGAAGTAGCACACAAAGATAACCATATTACAAGTAACAAAAGCATCAACAGCCAAGTTTTTAACAATGTTTTTGACTTTTATCAATATCTTTTCGTTACAAGAAACGTTTTATTCAGAAACATTTACTTTAATTTAGCCAAAGTGTCTTTTACACGAGCCATTGCCTCACGTATATTCTCGTCACTCGTGGCATAGCTGATACGGAAACAGTTTGGGTCGCCGAATGCATCACCTGCTACCGTCGCCACATGTCCGACTTCAAGCAAGTACAGGGCAAAGTCGGTAGAATTGCCTATTGTATGCGTTCCGTCGCTCTTGCCAAAGAAACTGCTACACTTTGGGAACACATAGAAAGCGCCCTCTGGAACGTTTACCTCCAATCCAGGGATGTCCTTGATAAGACTTACTATCAAGTCGCGGCGGCGTTCAAAAGCCTGCCTCATCTCCTCCACACAATCTTGAGGCGCGGTGTAAGCCGCAACGGCCGCTTTCTGGCTCACCGAGCAGGGGCCGCTTGTGTACTGGCCTTGAAGTTTGTTACAGCCTTTGACAATCCATTCCGGAGCTGCGATGAAACCGATGCGCCAGCCTGTCATGGCATAAGCCTTTGACACTCCGTTCACAACGATTGCACGCTCCTTCATTCCCGGAACATGAGCTATACTATTATGCTTGCCTATATAATTAATGTGTTCATATATTTCGTCGGCAAGCACGTAAAGGCCTTCATGGTGCTTTATGACCTCAGCAAGCGCCTCAAGTTCAGCCTTGGAATATACGCTGCCGGTAGGGTTGCTTGGCGAGCAAAGTATCAGCATACGTGTTTTCGGCGTTATGGCCGCTTCAAGCTGTTCAGGGGTAATCTTGAAGTTCTGCTCGAAACCGGCCTCGATTATCACAGGTACGCCGCCGGCCAACTTAACCATCTGCGGATAGCTGACCCAGTAGGGGGCTGGAATTATCACCTCTTCACCGTCATTCACCAAAGCCATCACAGCGTTGCATACGCTCTGCTTCGCACCGTTAGACACAAGTATCTCATTGACGGTATAGTCAAGTCCGTTCTCGTTCTTCAGCTTTGCCACGATTGCCTCACGCAAATCCATGTAGCCCGGAACAGGAGAGTATCTCGAATAATTATCGTCAATAGCCTTCTTGGCGGCTGCCTTTATATGGTCGGGAGTATTAAAGTCCGGCTCGCCTACACTCATGTTGATAACATCGATACCTTGTGCCTTCATTTCGCCGCTTTTCTGCGACATGGCGAGAGTAGCCGAAGGAGCCAAACGATTAAGACGGTCTGATAATTGTGTCATAATAATATTGATTTGTCCCTGCAAAATTAATTAATTTATTCGTTTCACGGAAATAAAAGAAGTTATATTTTCATGTCAAAACCCAAAAACCGTTTTCATAACGGCAACTGCAAAACTGTTCACAGATGCAATGTATGCCCCATGCGGTCTTTTTTGGTCTTCAGATATTTATAATCATACTCGTTGGGAGTTATTTCAATTGGTACGTTTTCCACAATCTCAAGGCCATAAGCCTCCAGCCCCACGCGCTTTGTAGGGTTGTTCGTCATAAGCCTCATCTTGTGTACGCCGAGATGGCGCAGCATCTGCGCCCCACAGCCATAGTCGCGCTCGTCGGGCTTGAAGCCGAGATGCACGTTGGCGTCAACCGTGTCATAGCCCTCTTCCTGCAACTTGTATGCCTCGATTTTGTTCATCAGGCCTATGCCGCGCCCCTCCTGCTGCATATATATCAGGACGCCCTTGCCTTCCTTCTCTATCATCTGCATTGCCTTATGCAGCTGCTGTCCGCAGTCGCAACGCTTGCTGCCGAGGATGTCGCCGGTCGCACATGACGAATGCACACGTACAAGAATGGCCTCGTCCTCACGCCATTCGCCCTTTATCAGGGCAATGTGCTCAAGGCCGCTGCTTGTCTGGCGGAAAGGGATGAGCTTGAAATGCCCGTACTCCGTAGGCATGTCCACGGTCTGTCCTACAGTTATAAGCGACTCGCGCTGCAGGCGGTATGCGATAAGGTCTTTTATCGTAATGAGCTTCAGTCCGTATTTCCCGGCAAACTCCAACAGTTGCGGCAGGCGCGCCATCGTGCCGTCTTCGTTCATGATTTCCATCAAAGCACCGGCCGGGTAAAGCCCTGACAACTTGCACAGGTCTATGGCCGCCTCCGTATGTCCGCTCCGCCTCAACACCCCGTTGTCCTGTGCGTAAAGCGGATTTATGTGTCCAGGGCGGCCAAACGTCTTCGGCGTTGAAGCCGGGTCGGCAAGAGCCTTGATGGTCTCGGCCCTGTCGTGTGCGGAAACGCCCGTAGTACAGCCCTCCAGCTTGTCTATTGTAACAGTAAACGGCGTACCAAGCACCGACGTGTTCTCAACCACCTGGCGCGGCAGGTCGAGCTCGTCACAGCGGCTTAGCGTTATCGGTGCGCAGAGCACTCCGCGTGCGTGCTTCAGCATGAAATTCACCTTCTCGGCCGTAATCTTTTCCGCCGCTATTATCAGGTCGCCCTCGTTTTCACGGTCTTCGTCATCAACTACGATGACAAACTTCCCTTCTTTGAAATCGGCCAAGGCTTCCTCGACTGTATTTATTTTCAATTTTTCCATATCATTTACACCTTTCTTTATTATATGCGGACACTCACTTTTCCGCAGCCTGCATTTCGTCAATCCTGCGCAGCATGGCGTCGTTGGTGGCCTTGACTACCTTCAAGTCGCGCAGCAGCCGCAACCTGAACCGCCACATCCTAAGATAGAGGAACACTCCGACAGGCACGACCACGGCAGCCACAACGTTGAGCCACTTGCGCTCGAACGGCCTTGTGTGCGCCTTTACCGCCATGAACGGGTAATCGTTTAACAGGGCGAGCACCTGCTTGTCTTTCGTGTTCGACAAATCTTCTATCACAGCCTCCATCCTTTCGCTTATTTCCTCGATGGTATGGTCTGGACTGTATTTGAAGAACACCTTGCCTACGTTAGGAGCCAGCAGCAGGTTATGCTGCCGGGCATAGTCGGCTATCTCCGCGCTTATACGCCTCAGCTCTTCGGCGTCGGCCGCATAGTCGGGGTCGGTAATGATGACGTCCTTCCTGTACACGGCGCGCTTCATGCGCAACCCGAGCAGTTTCATGAACAAGTTGCGGTAGAAATCCACATTGAACACCACAGAGTCGTTGTTGGCCTTGTACGTGAAGAACACCGCAAGGGGCGTGAGCACAGCCAGCGATATGGTCTTGCCGAACCATATAGTCCATTCTCCGATGCGCGCCATGCGGTAACCGGAATTGTCAAAGATGAAGAACACGATGAACACCAGCACTGATATGATGACCGGCACACCGAGGCCGCCCTTCCTTATGATGGCTCCGAGCGGCGCGCCTATGAAGAAGAACAGTATGCACTGCAACGCCACGGAGAACTTGTTGATTGCCTCTATCTTGTGCTGGCGTATGATGCGGTCGCCGTCTGACGTAAGCATACCCTTGAAGTCGAGGTCGCTCATCTCGTTTCTCACCTTCCTCATGGCCGCATCAACGGCCGCGAGCTTCTTGTCGGCCGACAGGCGGCCGTACACGGAGTCGAAACTGAACGTGCGCGTGCCAGCCATCTTGACGGCGCGCAGCGAGTCGTCGCGGCTTATACCGGGAGCGGAGTAATAGCGCGTACGCGCGTCTTTGTAGAACACGCGCCCCACGCTGTCATACACATGGGTAAGGGAGTCAACGTCGAGGGCGATTTGCCTTACGCTCTTTCCCTTCGAGTTGTTTGACAACGCACTGGCATCGGCCACGTTGAAGTCGGAATCGAAGTCGAGCAGTATGGTTTTCTTTACAAAAGTCTCCCTGCGATAAGGCACCCCCGTGCCGCGTATCACCTGTTGCGACTTCATGTTCTCAAACCACTCGCCGCTGTAAAGCGTAAGCAGCAGGTGCTTCTTCTCCGCCGTAGACTGCAACATTCCCGAGTCGGCCAGTATTATTGCGGCGTCCTCGTAGCTGTCGGTCATCTTGTATATCATCACGCCGTACAGCCGGCCGGTGTTCAGGTCTTTCTGTTGTACGTACAGGTTGCACCCCGGTATGCCGTCGTAGAACACGCCTTCGGGTATTTCCAGCTCCGGGCTTTTCTGCTTCATCGAGAGCAGCAGACGCGAAAACGACATGTTGGCGTTAGGCCCTATGACGTTCTGAAAGTAAAACGAACCGAACGAGATGAACACCACAATGACTATCAACGGCCTGAACGCCTGCATCAACGATATGCCGGCGGCCTTGATTGCGGTAAGCTCGCTGCTCTCGCCAAGGTTGCCGAACGCGATGAGCGACGACAGCAGTATGGCCAGTGGCAGTGCCTGCGGCACGAGCATGAGGCTCATGTACCAGAAGAACTGCGCCAGCACGTCCATCGACAGGCCCTTACCTATCAGCTCGTCGATGTACTTCCAGAGGAACTGCATCATAAGTATGAACTGGCAGATGAAGAACGTGCCGACGAAGAGCAGCCCGAACTGCTTGGCTATGAACTTGTCTAATTTCTTTATCCGAAGCATTGTTTTCTTTACGATGTGGTTTCGGCACAGCCTTACCAGCGTGCAAAATTAGCATAAAAATATCAGAAAACAATATATAAAGGTGAGAAAGTGAGAAGGTGAGAGGGTGAGGAAGTAGGAAGGTGAGAGGGTTAAAAGGTAAACACGTTTCACTTTTTCATGCCCTCTTTCTCACTTTCCCACTTTCTCACCCTCTCACCTCTCACAGTCCCGTGGAGCGGTGCAGGGTGTCCATGTTTGCGTCCCAGATATCCTCAAGCGTGGCCGTGTCGCCGTCGGGCGCATAGTCGGTTATCACCAGGATGTAGTCACCCGTAATGTCGCTCTTTTCCATACGCAGCTCAAGGTACGTGTCGCGGTATTCATCCTCGCTCCACCTCAGGCGTATGTACTCATAGTCTTTCCTGTCTATTACGGCGGCGGTCCTCGTCTCATGGTGGCTCCAGGTGTTGCCCCAAGTGAAGGTCAGCGTGTCGCCGTCGCGCGTCACCTCGTCGGCAAGCCACTTCGCAAGGCCTTCGGGAGTGCTCATCAGCGCCCATATAATATTGGCCGACTTGGAGCGCAACTCCCTCTCTATACTGATTTTATTCGATTCCATAAGTCATGGCATGAGAGTATTATGCCACAAAAATAATAATTTTACGCAAGAAAACAACAAAAAAGCACGATATTTTTTGGTATGTAAATAAATTGTATTACCTTTGCACCCGCAAAAAGGCAATTCTTTGGCGGGATAGCTCAGCTGGTTAGAGCGTCGGATTCATAATCCGGAGGTCGTGGGTTCGGGTCCCACCCCCGCTACAAAGACAACCGAAGCCCCGATGGAACACCGTTCCGTCGGGGCTTTTTCTTTACTCCTCGCCGGGCGTATTGGCATGTATCCAACAGCCGCAAGGCACACGCGCCGCAGCGGAATGAATGCAGGCGCAATATGAAAGGCGGCCAATCCGTAGTTTGTTCAGATGGAACATTAAGTATATTAACGAATACACTTTGCTATAATCCAGGCAGTCGGTATCCGTCATTCCGCGCTCCGACGCGGAATCCAGTGTATGCAGCCTATATTGTTTGAAGCCCTGGATGTTTTCTGGATTCCGCATCGGAGCGCGGAATGACGGATACCGACCGCTTGGATTGAAGAAGGATGAGTCTGTTGATGGTAGGGACAAAATAAGATATAGATACTTTACGCTATCCAAACAAACGGCGGATGAACCCTGAAAGGCCGCAAATAGCCTTGCCAAAGACGGCTTTTTAGCGTGCAAACGGCGGCATTTCGCATTGCGAAATGCCACCGTTTGCCAAACTGTTGATTTTCAATGTGTTGCGCATCCGCGTAACACCGGCACACGTTACAGCTTCAACGTAACCTTCTTTCCAGCATAGTCTACGGTCCTCTCCTTGCCGTCCGGCGTGCGCACGGTGAACGTGCGGCGGGCGAGCATACCCGGATAAGAGCCGCGGCGGGCGCCTATTGTGAGGCGGCGCGACGACTCGTCCCACGTAATCGGGATTTCGCTGTATGCGCCGCGCTCGTAGTTGTAGTTGTCGAACTCGTCCTCATAGAGCACGAAACTGCCGTCGGCACCGGGATATACGCACAGCGTTAGCGCGTCCCAAGGCTTCTCCGTGGCATACTGCACATCGGGACCGAGCGGCACAATGCTGCCCGCGTGGACGTAAAGGGGGATGTCGGCCAGGGTCACCGTGCGCTTGACGTCCTGTCCGCCATCGTGCCGCTCGCCGGTAAAGAAGTCGTACCACGACGCGCCTTCGGGCAGATAGACCGTAGCCTGCTTCTCTTGCGTGAAGTCAACCGGCGCAGCCGCGCTTCCGGCCGTGCCCTTGTTACTGCTGTTCCAGCCAGTCAGCGCGTCCATCTTGACGGCCTTTTCGGTGGTGTACTGGGCGTTGAGCACGGGCGCAACGAGTAGCGCGCGGCCAAACATATACTCGTCGCCCATGTCGAGCACGCGGCTGTCACGGGGGAAATCCATAGCCAACGCACGCATGAAGGTGCCCTGGCGGCTGGTTACTTCCCATGATGTTGAATATATGTAGGGCAACAACGAATAGCGCAGGCGTATCATTTTCTCGATTGCGTCATACACGGGCTCGCCCTTCTTGCCGAACAGATAGATTTCACGCGGCGTGTCGGCACCGTGCGAGCGCATCATCGGCGTGAACGCACCGAACTGCATCCAGCGCACAAACAGCTCCTGATACAGCGGGTTCCTTGTGGCCGTGCCGTCGCTGAGATTGTACTGTCCGGCGAAGAAACCGCCTATGTCGCAGTTCCAATGGGGCATTCCGCAGAGCGAGAAATTTAGCCCGGCGGGCACTTGCTTGCGCAGGTTCTCCCATGAGGAGGCCACGTCGCCCGTCCACACGTTTGACCCGTAGCGTTGCTGTCCGAGATAGCCGGAACGCGTAAGGATGAACACGCGCTTGGCAGAAGTGGCCTTGCGCTGGTGCTCGTACACGCCGCCGACGCACATCAGGGGATAAGCGTTGCGCACCTTGCGGAACGAGCCGAGGCTGGTTTTCTGGTCGAGGTCTGACGGAACGGCGTCGAGATGGTCGGGGTCTGTCGAGTCCATCCACCACGCGTCCATGCCATACTTGAATATTCCGGCGTCGATATACTTCCAGTAAATGTCTCGTGCTTCGGGCGAATAGGCGTCATACACCTTCACACCCGAGGGATAATCGGGATTGGGAGGCCACCCCTCGGTGCCCGAAGGGGGCCACGTCTTGAAGTCGTAGAGCAGGCCCTTGGCCGCGAGTTCGCGGTAAGGCTTTGTATTAGGGCCGAACGACTGCCAGATAGAAATAGCCATGTGGGCGTTCATCGAGTGTACGTCGTCGAGCATCTTCTGCGGATTTGGGAACGCGGTGTTAAGAAACTCCATGGCGTTCCACAAGTAATTGTTGCCCCAATACTGCCAGTCTTGTATTATTCCGTCGAGAGGCACGCCCAGCTCGCGGTACTTGCGCACCACGCCCACCGTCTCGTCCTGGCTCTTGTACCGCTCCTTGCTCTGCCAGAAGCCGTAAGACCACAGCGGGAACATGGGCACCTGCCCCGTCAACTCGCGCACGCGGGCCACCACGCCGTCGGCCGTGCCGCCATACATGAAGTAGTAATCCACGCACGAACCCACCTCGAAGTCGAAGCGCGTGCCGTCGGCGTTGTCGGTGAACGTCACGGGCGAATAGTTGTCAAGGTATAGGCCGTAGCCTTTTACGGACTGGAAGAAAGGGCTACTGTCCTCCAGGTTGCTCTGTATAAGGTATTTCTGCTGGTCGCGCTGACTCATCTTGCCCGTCTGGAGCTGGCCCAGGCCGTATATCGGCTCATCCTTGTCGAGGCGGAAAGCCTGGCTTACGCGGTAGAAGCCTTTGTCTACACCGCTCTCTATGGGTGTGAACACGGGCGCGCCCTGCTCCTTAAGCAGGCTGTTTCCACGGGCGTCGGCGAAGGTGACGGTGCCGTCATTCCGGTCAACAGTGACGCTCACCTCGCGGCTTGCCAGCGTCACCGCGCCGTCGGTTTCGGCCACCTTGAGTTTCGTCTCTCCGGGAGACATCACCACGGCGAGACTTTCCTCCGCGGGCATCGATGCCTGCGGAGCCTTCACCACGCGGACAATCGAGGGCGAATAGAAAGTCACCTCACACTTCAACTTGCCTCCTTCCACGCCAAGGCGCACGCCGCCAACCGTGCGCTCCACGGTCTGCGCCGCCAAGGGCTGGGACAGACCGAAAGCCAGCAAGGCCGCTCCCAAATAACAAAATGCTCTCATTGATACGTGTTTTTTTATTAGACATTAACGGTTTCAACGGCAAAAGTACAAAATAATCTGGCACAAAGCAAACATCTGCCGATATTTAACCGGCAAACGCCGTGATTTCAACGGTTTTGCAAAAGACCGCCTTTCACCCTCCAAAAGGCCGTCAACCGCATTGCTAAAGGCCGCCTTTCGGAATGCGAAAGGCGGCCTTTTGGAAATCCATACGAAAACACCGCGCAGGCCGGTGCCGCAATCACGGCATCAAAGCGGCCAACGAATCAAAAACAAGCTGGTATTCATCGCCCTTGTTTTCGCCAAGGCGCACAAGCACATAACCGTTTTCAGGACAGATGAAAACCACCTGCCCGTACAGCCCGAGCATATAATAATGGGGTGAAGGCATCAGCCCCGACCATGTGCCGTCGGCGTACTCAATGTACTTCCGGCTGTCGGCCGGAACGCCTGTTGCATCGAAACGGCGCGCAACAGACAGTGAATCGGCAAAAGCCACGCCTCCGCCATCGCCGCGAAGCATCCACTGCATGGTATAGAAACCATGCGAATAGCCCTCATTGTACGGTTTTCCGTGAGCCGTAACGTCAACCCAGGCCGTATCCACAATCTGCCGCCCATGCCAGTTTCCACGGCTGACATAGAGCCGGGCGACCTTGGCCAAGTCTCTTGCACACGCCGATATGCCGCCGTAAGCCTTAGCTACGCGGTGACGCCTGCCGTCCAAAGCCACCGTGGCGTCATACTCCATGCCAAGCGGACGCCACACCTTTTCACTCATGTAACGGGCGAACGGCATGCCAACCGCACGCTCTATGACTACCCCGAGCAGGGCCGTCGTCAGGCTATTGTAACCGTAACGCTCGCCGGGAGCATGCCTGAAGCCTGCCCCAAGGATGCTTTTCATCGAGTTTGTGCGGTAATACAGACGCGCCATCTTGCTGAAAGGGTTGAACGAATAGTTTTCATCAAAATCAAAACCGGCGCGCATATCCAGCAAATGTCGGATTGTAAGGCGGCCGAACATAGGGTCGCAGTCTTTCAACTCGGGCACATAATCGGTAACGGCATCATCCACGCTGCGTATCTTCCCCTCCCTTACAGCCACGCCGCAAAGCAAGGCCGTCAACGACTTTGACACTGAAAACACGCAGCTGCGCACATCACGGGCATAGGGTTCGACATAATCCTCATACACAACAGTGTCGCCATGAAGCACGAGCAAGGCCGAACCGCCGCGCGTCTGCCGCATCCACTCACCCAAAGTGAATGCACGCCCATGCCTGTACACTATGTGCAGCGTGTCAAGCACGCGCTTGTTTGCAGGTTGTTCTACAAAGCGGAACGCCGCCCCTCCCCTGCTCACAGTGTCCTGAACAAACCTGCCGGCATCCAAAGCATCGGCCATACCCCACTTCAAAGCCCGGAAGCAAGTGCACGAGCACAATACTGGCAACATGGCGGAAAGCACAAATATCGGAGAAAAACACCTTTTCATGGGAAATCAGACTTGAAAGTTGAAAAGTTTATATACGTCAAAAAACAAAGCGTCAGGCAGACGCCTTCCATATATGAACCATGCAAACTTCATCCATAACAGGGTGGAACGCACGGGAACCAATGCAAAGATATGCAAATAAGCTTCACCAAATAGCGGGCTGTATGTATTATTAAGACTGTTTAACAAGCCACGGGCGCAGCCTGACTACGGACGGGCGGGGGAAACATTACATCATTCCGACACACCTACGACACGCCAACTGATGTTTTTTTTGTATTTTTGCATGGCAACAACAAGAATAGACATGGACAAGACGGTTATAATAATGAACTTCTCGGGTGTGTACAAAGAAGAGACTTTTGCGCGGAACCCACGCTTCACTCACCTTGACTGCTCCCACCTGCACGGCACCGACTGCTACTGCGACGAGGAAGGGCAACGCGCCATACGCCGCATGATAGAGCCATATCCGGCACGGGGCATACACTTCATAGACTCGGGCGACTACCATTACGTAACCAAATTCTGGACGGACAAGATAAAAACGCCCTTCTCGCTCGTTCTCTTCGACCATCACACCGACATGCAACCGTCGCGCTGGAGCGGCGTTTTGTCATGCGGAGGCTGGGTGAAAGACATGTTAGACGGCAACCCCATGTTGTCGCACGCCGTAATACTGGGCATCCCGGAAGACAGCGTAGCCACAATACCCGCAGCTTACCGCGACAGGGTTATCGCATTCACCGACGTGCAAATGCACGCCCATGCCGCCGAACGGCGTCCCTTGGCAATATCGGAACCGCTGTACATATCCATTGACAAGGACGTGCTTGACACCAACTCGGCACGCACCGACTGGGACCAAGGCACACTGACGCTCGACGAAATGAAGCGCGTGCTGCACCTAACAATGAAACACGAAGAGGTTATCGGCATCGACATCTGCGGCGAATGCCCTGTTACGCTCCGCCTGTTTGACGCAGACAACTCCCTCGCCATTGACGACAAAGCCAACCGCGAGCTGCTTGCCATGTTCAAACAGCAGGGGCTGTTCTAAGCGGGAAAGCGGCTATACTTCAGCTTCCGCACCGTATTTCGGCGATACTCCGTAACGGTTGGGTTCCGGGTCGCTGTCAATACACAGCATTACGATTAAGACAATCTTGTAAACCACAACCAATACTACCAACAAGATATACTTTCCCAGCAGGAAAACAATGATGCCTGTATCGTCAAAACCCGCAGCAACAGGGTACAGGCTGAGACGAAGCGCATCATAGACGAAAACAACAAAAAGCACAACCTTGAGCAGGGCGAGTCCGCCCCACCACCATCCGCTGAGCCCAGTGTCGTGTAAACGGCGGAACGTAAGCGGTATAGTAAGAAGTGAAAGCGCAAACGCACCGAACGGCGTAAGCACGAAATTGGCGAGGAACACGACAAGAAACGTCCACCAATACTCCGAACGGCGCGAACGCCCGGTAAACTGGAATATCTTATTACCGGCAGCCTTCAATGCCTCGGCAATTCCCAACATGGGATAAGATTCGTATTCAATCATTGCAGCCATGTTTTAACGTAAGCCCGGTATAATGGCAATGACTTATAAATGTCATGACTTATCCTTTGTAGAGACATGATTATACCGAACCTGCGCTGTATCATTATCACTTTACAAAAGTAATAATATTTTGCCAAAACAAGAAATCAGAGCCGACTATTATGGCAACTTACAAAAACAGCTGCCTGAATACACATGAAAAAACGCTCCTTTACGGAAAGGAGCGTTATAATAGAGATATACTTTTTAACTTGATTATTCAGCCTTTGCTTCTTCAGCAGGAGCTTCAGCCTTGGCCTCTTCAGCGGCAGGAGCCTCGGTTGCTGCTGTTTCCTCGTTTGCGGCTGCCTCTGCGGCAGGAGCGGTCTCGGCACCCTTCGAGCGGCGGCTACGACGGGTTTTCTTGGCAGCCTTCGGAGTCTTAGCCATGTTCTCGTCGAAGTCTACAAGCTCGATGAAGCAAACGTCAGCAGCGTCGCCCTGGCGTGTGCCTAGCTTGATGATGCGTGTGTAGCCTCCGGGACGGTCTGCTATCTTCGGAGCGACCTCCTTGAAAAGCTCGGTCACTGCGTACTTGTTCTGCAAGTAACGGAATACGACACGGCGGGAAGTCGTTGTGTCAGTCTTCGAGCGGGTAATCAAGGGCTCCACATACATCTTGAGAGCCTTGGCCTTTGCGAGAGTCGTAGTGATTCTTTTGTGCATTATCAGCGAAATTGCCATGTTTGCGAGCATAGCCTTACGGTGAGATGCAGTACGACTCAGATGGTTGAATTTCTTATTATGTCTCATTTTTGTTAATTCTTTTGGGGACAAACAGCCTGCCACGGCCGACTGCCCTGTCGCAGCCGGCCTGTGGCGGCATGATTATTCTTTGTCCAATTTGTACTTTGAAATGTCAGTTCCAAACGACAGATTCAGACTCTCGAGCAAATCATCAAGCTCTGAAAGCGATTTCTTACCGAAGTTGCGGAACTTCAAGAGGTCGGTCTTGTTGTACTGTACCAAGTCGCCGAGCGTCTCTACGTCGGCCGCCTTCAAGCAGTTCAAGGCACGAACAGATAGGTTCATGTCTACGAGCTTGGTCTTGAGCAGCTGGCGCATGTGGAGAACTTCCTCGTCAAACTCCTGGTTGCCGTCCACGTCGTTGTTCTCGAGAGTAATCTTCTCGTCAGAGAACAGCATGAAGTGGTAAATCAAGATTTTGGCAGCCTCTTTCAGCGCGTCTTTCGGGTGTATGGAACCGTCCGTCGTAACTTCAATAACCAGTTTGTCGTAGTCGGTCTTCTGCTCGACACGGTACGGCTCAACCGAATATTTTACGTTGCGTATCGGAGTGTAAATAGAATCGATAGGAATTACGTTGACATCAGTGCAGAACTCGCGGTTCTCGTCGGCAGGGACGTAGCCGCGGCCCTTGTTGATGGTAAGGTCTATCTGCATTGAGGCTTTGGCATCTAAATGACAAATCACCAAGTCAGGGTTTAACACTTCAAATCCAGTCAGATACTTACCGATGTCGCCTGCTTTGAACTCGGTAGAATTCTCCACGGTGACACTAACTTTTTCGTTCTCGAATTCTTCTACTACTTGCTTGAACCTTACTTGCTTCAGGTTCAAGATAATGTTGGTGACATCCTCTTTTACGCCAGGTACAGAGGAAAACTCATGCTCAACACCCGCAATGCGTATGGTGTTGATAGCATAACCCTCAAGCGATGAAAGGAGAATGCGGCGCAAGGCGTTGCCGATGGTAACGCCAAAACCAGGCTCAAGAGGACGGAACTCGAACTTGCCGAATTTGTCATTGGCCTCCAACATTACAACTTTATCAGGTTTTTGAAATGCTAATATCGCCATTAACTTAATGATTTATTTAGAATACAACTCAACGATTAACTGTTCCTTTATGTTCTCGGGAATGTCAGCACGCTCGGGCTTGTGGAGGAGCTTGCCGCTCTTTGTATTCTCATCCCACTCTATCCAAGGATACTTGCTGTGGTTGAAACCTGCAAGCGCAGCCTCGATTACCTCGAGTGACTTTGCCTTCTCACGAACACCTACAACCTGTCCGGGCTTTACCGAATAAGAGGGGATGTTCACTACCTGGCCGTCTACCACGATGTGCCTGTGGCTCACCAACTGGCGCGCTGCCGCACGGGTGGGGGCGATGCCAAGGCGGAACACTACATTGTCGAGACGGCACTCAAGATTCTGCAGAAGAACCTCACCGGTAATACCGTCTGCCTTGGCTGCCTTTTCAAACATATTACGGAACTGACGCTCAAGTACACCGTATGTGTATTTAGCCTTTTGCTTCTCTGCCAACATGACACC
>CAJJWN010000032.1 GCA_905196835.1 uncultured Prevotella sp.
CTCGCGGCCTACCTCGATTACCGTACCCGGATTGTATATAGTCTGCTGTCCGGGCCGCTCTTCGGCGTCTGCGCTGAGAGGTCCGGGGTCCATTCCGCCTTCATCCTTGACGGTAGTGTCCCAATAGAACAGCTGCGCAGGCTCGGTCATCATGTCGAGAGGCAGGTCGATATTGGTTATCTTGAACGCCTTTGTACCAGCGTTGGCTATCTGGAAACTGGTCTCGAGATAACCTGTATATATCTGTGAGCCAACCACCGCCTCGTTCACTATCTTATCGGGGATAACCGGGCTCGGCGTACCGTTGATGGTAAGCTGAACGGGAACGGTAACCCTCTGCTTTGTAGGAACGTTGGTCTGGATGGCTATTTCGGTAGCATATTTGCCTCCAAGGCTGTCTGCCAGTATTTCAATAGGCACTTCAACCTGGCCTCCGGCAGGCACAGTGAACATCCTGACAGGCTGTATCTCGACAGCATTGCCGGTGGTGATGCACTGCTCGGGCAGCTGGAATCCTATCTCGCCGCTCTCGTCCTGCGCTCCGGCAAGACCGAACACGCCGCTCATCACGCCGCCGTCCTGCAAGTGATACTGGAACTTGTACGAGCCGTCCTTGTACAGAATTACCTGGAAGTCCATGCCGAGCATCATGCTGTTGCCGTAGCCGATGAACGATACTACTACGTGGTCGTCTTCAGCCTTGTAGAACGTTCCGTTCTTGGTAGACACGTCCATCGTGTGATTTCCCCAGAAAGGAGCGATGATGTTGGTGTAGAACGTACCGTCGGTAGGCAGCTCCGTCGGCGGAGTGGGGAACTCCTTGTAGTCCTCGTGCTGGGTGAACGATACGAAGCCGACATTGTATATGTACATCGTCTTGTACTTCTTGCCGTAGAACGGGAACTCGAACGGAAGCTCGACCGTGTAGTAGTCGGTCTTGTCAAGATAGTAAGTGAAGTCCTGGTGGGCGGCTTCGGGGTCGTTGGTTATGTCAACCCAGTCGTAAACCACGTTGTCGTCGTCGGTCTTCGACTTGTACTGATAGCCTATTTCAGCCGTTGTCTCTGTCTCGAGGTCGGCCAGGTCGAACCAGTCGTTAGGCTCGATTGAGAACGTCAGAGGCTCGTTGCCCGCGTTGTTCACGGTCAACATCTGTGCGATGTCGGTGCCGCAGTCGGTCGTAAGGGTAAGAGCGTCAGGGTTGACGTCAATCTCCGGGCATCCGATTACGGTGCCGCTGACTGCTACCACGCTCTCCGTTCCGTCCTGATACTTGATGCGTACGTTGTCCGTTACTTCGCCTTCGGCCTCGGTAGGCAGGGTTATGAAGATGTCCTTTCCATATCCCGGCTTCACGGTGAAGCCATTGGCAATGTCCTCGGCGACGGTCACCTTGCCGCCGTCAACGAACACAGCGGTAACCGTGAGGTCGTTCGTTCCGTTGTTGCTGAGCAGCACGGAGCGGCGCGCCGTCGATGTGCGGAACACTTCTCCGAAGTCAACCGCCTCAGCGTCGAGCTTCACTACGGGCACAAGTCCGTCGCCGGTGATGTTCGCCGTGAGCACAACGTTCTTGCTCGGGGTGACGGGGTCGTTGGTAAGAATGGTCAGGTTGTTGGTCAGCTTGCCGGCATACATGCCCTCGACTGCCTTCGCCGTGATGGTGATTTCCTTATTCTCGCCCACTCCGATGACACCACTTGCACTTGAAAGCTCTGAAACCATCGATGTGGCAGGCGCCAGGATGCGTATTGCCGAGCCGGTGATTATCTGCTGGTAGAGCGTGCTTTCATATGACGCATTCTTGTCGGTAACGACAAACGGGTCGTCGCACTCGATGTCGGCAACGCCGATGAACACGTCAGCACCTTCGTTAAAGGTGTTCATGGGGTCGTAGTCGTCATAGTAAACCTCGATGCTTCCATCGGCCACGAGCGACATGTGGAAGCTTATAGGAGTGTACTCGTCGCCATAAACGGGAGCAAGCACGTCCTTATATTTTATGGTGAACTTGCCGTCCTGGCGGCCGTATGAAATCTTGGTGTTGGCTCCTATGTGGAGAGGACCAGAGCAAGCGTAAGCCGAAACATAACCAAGACCCGCAACATCTTCGGCCGTCGGTATCATGGTCTGTATGTTGCCGTCGATGGTCTGCATGGCGATACCGCCGCGGGTGTTGATGTAAATCTGCGAATAATTTGTTCCGTAGAACGGGAACTGGAAGCCAAGGTCAACGGCCTGCGACTGCCATACGTTGTCGTTGAACTGCGAAGTGATGTCAGTCTCGTTGGCAATCTCGGGGTTTCCGTCGTACTGGAAGGCGTCGCTTCCGTTCAGGTTGGACTCGTAGCTGTAGCCGAACTTGTGGGCCTCT
Source organism: uncultured Prevotella sp. (assembly GCA_905196835.1). GTDB lineage: Bacteria > Bacteroidota > Bacteroidia > Bacteroidales > Bacteroidaceae > Prevotella > Prevotella stercoripullorum. The sequence goes on from CAJJWN010000032.1 coordinate 2,375, forward strand.
ACGCCGTCTATGGTCTCGTCGGAGAAGCGCGGGAAGACGTATTCAAGCGGATACTGGCCTGTGTTCTCGATGACTATCTTGTCGGTATTGGCCTCTCCGCCTACCTCGAGGTTGCCAAAGTCGATGGCCTCCTTGTCCACCTTGACCTCGGCGGGCATCGAAGCGACACCGCGTACTACGATGTTGAACTTGATGCCGTTGGCGTCAGTGAGCGTGATTGTGCCCGACTTGCTGCCTGCCGAAGCCGGTTTGAACGTCACGTTGAGCGTGCCTTTCGAGCGTGCCGCAAAGCCGGCGATGTAATCTTCGGGCGTAAACTCTTCCGAACTGCTCTCCATTCCGTTGCCGGGGAACTGCAAAGCGCCATACTGTCCGGTAAAGTCGCCGTAGCCGTTGTTCACTATCTCGACGGCGAGAGTCTTCTCCTTGCCTACCAGGAGTTCGCCGAAGTCAACCACTTTGGCCGCCGAAAGCTCGGGCTTGTTGCCGCTTACCTTCATGTTGACGGTGAGCTTCTGCTTCGGGTTCTCGGTCTCGTTGGTGTTCACGTTGAGGTTGAACGTATAGTCGCCGTTCACTATCTTCTGTCCGTCGTTCTGCATGGTTACGACCTGCGAGCTGCTTGGACGCACCGTGCCCGATATGGGTTCGGGGCTGAGCACAGAGCTCCAGTCGGGGTTCTTGCTTATCGCATAGACATCCCATGTGAGCGAGTCGGCGTCCTGGGCGAGGTTGCCTTCACGCAGCACTTCGCTAAGCTGCGTCCACGTCTGCCCGTTGTCACCGCTGTAGAAGCTGTAATGACGGATGTTGGACGTACTGGTGAAGCCCGCGCCGAGCGGTGTCGTCTGGCCTGCCGGGTACTTGGCTACGACCCAGAAACTGCTTCCCGGCTCGAAGAACAGCTGCTCTTCAAGGTTTATGTCGTAGTTGTAGGCGAAGAACATGTAGTTCACCTTGGCCAACAAGCTTGCCGTAGAGATAGACTGCGAGCCGTTGTATATTTCGATTTCGGGCGTGTTTGAGTCGCCGGGACCTCCGAAGCGCAACGCCGTAAGGTTGAAACCGTCGGGATAAGCGTTCGGGTCAACGTAGAAGTATTGCGCCAAAGCGTTGGTGCTTTTGGCGTTGTCGTCGCCCACGTTGTAGAATATTCCGTTAGACCAGGACATCTCCTTGGGATAGTCTTCGGCCATGTATTCGGCCGATACAACGGGATAATCAGACACCGCCGAGAATGCGGATATCTTCTTGCCCGACGTAACCACGCGGCCGGGAGACGGCGCAGAGTTAGACATCGTAGACACGGGCACAGACACGGTGTTGGCCGAGAGGCTGTACTCGAGTATGCCCTTGCCGGTGTTCTTGATGCTGAACTCGTCCTTGCCTACGCCGCCATGCGCCGCGTCAACGTTGAGCGTAAGGGCCGTCTTGCTGAAATCTACCTTCGGGCCTTCGTTCGTAGTGAAGCTCTTTACTCCAGAAAGAGCCGACATGTCGCCGTAACGGCTCACGGCCTGTATGGCTATGTAGTAGGTGGTTACGGGCTGCAGGCCTTCGAGGGTGTACTTCATCGGGTCGCCCGAGGTCATGAACTTGGTGTCAACCGATACCTGCTTCAGGTCTGTAGCGCCGTCAATTGTAGTGAAGGGCTGCGTGCTGTAATATATAATATGGTGGTCAACGCTCTTCACGTCGGCGTCGGGAATGGTCCATTCGATGAGGACATTGTCCTGCGACGGTGTCAGGGTATAGTCGGCCACGGCGTCGGGAGCTTCGCCCGAGCCCATCTGCAAAGCCTTGTAAGCGTCGATGTAGCCGCTGCCGAAGAGACCTTCCACCTGCGGGTTGCGCGTGTAGAAGTCGTTGACTGACGACACGAGCTGGTCGCGCAGCGTAGAGTTTGAGAAGTTGGGGTTGCCGTATTTCGACAAAACCAGCGCCGCGATGCCAGACACATGCGGGCAGGCCATCGACGTACCGTCCATCGTTCCGTACTGGCCGTTGGGCAGAGTGCTGAGCACTCCGTATGCAGGGCCGTAGTCAGTGTTGCCGCCTGGGGCGGTAACGTCGCAGAAAGTACCGTTTGAAGAGTAGCTTGCCGGGTTGAGCATCGGGTCCATAGCCGCTACGGCCACGCACGGCTCGTAGGCCGCGGGGTAGAAAGTGCCGGTTGTTCCGGTGTTTCCGTTGGCGAAGATACACAGTCCGCCGAGCATCTTGTCGCCGCCGCCGTTGGCGGTGAAGTAGTCGATACAGTCAAGCACAAACTGCTCGTAGTAGCCTGACTGGTCCCAACCCCATGAGCACTGGGCGATGCTTGCGCCGTTGTCGGCGGCATATACCAGCGCTTTGCCGAAGTCTGCGTTGAGCGACGAGCGCGAGTCGAACACCTGGCACACCATCATCTTGACGCCGCCGTGGCCCTCAGAACCTCCGGCAACGCCGCTTACGCCTATGCCGTTGTTGTTGGTCGCGCCCACGGTGCCGGCCACGTGCGTGCCGTGCTGGTGCGGATAGATGTCGTTGCTGTCATAGACGAAGTTCCATCCGTACACGTCGTCAACGTAGCCGTTGCCGTCGTCGTCAACGCCGGGCTCTCCGTTAAGCTCGGCCTCGTTCACCCATACGTTGTCCTTAAGGTCGGGATGGTCGGTCTGGAACGCTCCGTCGATAATCGCCACGAGCACGTCCTTCTTTCCGGTCTCGATGGCCCAGGCCGCGTTGGCGTTGATGTCGGCGCCCGGCATGGAGCCGGTCAGCGAGCCGTCGTTGTTGTAATGCCACTGCTGCGACAGCATCGGGTCGTTGAAGAACTGGCTGCCCTCGGCCTTCGGGGCGGCCTTCGGCATGTCAACCACGCGCGCGGGGCCGTCGCCGATTAGCTTCATCGGGCGTATTTCCTCGACGAGCTGAATGCCGGGAACGCTCTTGTAAAGGTTGCGTGCGGAAGCAGGGGTAATCGCCGTGGGGTCGAACTTGATTTCGTACCACAGGTCAAGCCCGGCGGCCTTGTGCCTTGCCTCGTACTTGGGCGAGTAAGGTATGCACCGCTTGATGCTCACCGCCTTAGCCTGCGAGTTGGCGCGGTCCAGCGGCTTTATGCCGGTGGTCACCACTCCGTTGCTCATGGGCAGCGGAGCCTGTGAAATTCTTGCCGCCACCTCGCGCTGCAGCTTGACACGTACTACCCCTTCAGAGGGGGGGGTAAATGCCTGCTGAGCCGACGTATGCACGCCACAGGCCAATCCCATGACGAGCATCACCAGGTAGAGTAGGTAATTTCGCATAATGCTTTGATTAAAAATTGATAATTAAGTGAATAAAAAGTTGTACTAAATCTGTCGCATAACAAGATGTAAAACACACTAACGTGCCGCAACACTATTGGCGTGCGCAAATTTATTGAAAATTTGTTTAAAAGCCAAACGTTTGCTGACATTTTGTTTATAAAAAGTCAACAACGTTTCAAATTGTCATAAAACATCGATAAAACAAGCGTCAATTATAGCATTTTAACATACAAAAACAGCCTGTCCGTAACCACAACCGCGCACGCCGCCGACAGCTTTACGCCGGCCGCCATGCCGCCGACCGCCCACCCGGCGACGGCCGCCGCGTAACCGCCTGACAGTCAGGGGCTTTGTAAAAGGCCGTCTTTTAGTCTGCAAAAGGCGGTCTTTTAGCGTGCGAAAGGCGGCCTTTTGGAAGGCGAAAGACCGTCTTTTGAAATGAGAATGGATAATGGATGATTGACAATTATGATTAGCTTTGTCAGCAGACAGCCTTGAATGCGGGCATCATTTTTAATTTTTCATTGTTAATTTTTAATTCACCAAGCCGCCCACCCCAGCCATCCCGAAATGAGGGAGCTTGATTAGCAGTGTCCCATTAACGGCGTATTAGGCTAATAAGGCTTATCGGGCTAATCCTGCCAATAGGCCAAATAAGCCTGATAAGCCCAATAAGCCCGATGCGCCAAGGCTGCCCGCAAGGCATACTAAGCTCCCTCCTTTCGGGAAGGTTGGGGTTGGTGTTTGTGGGCAGGCAGCCGGGTAGCTCCTAAAAAAACATCCCCTCGATTAAACCACGGCCACACTGCCGCGTCTAATTAAGGAAAACATTGCGCCGCCGGAGGCGGCTTGCTACTAACAAAACATCTACGAAATGAACATCAAGACAACGGCCGCCGCGCTGGCAATCGTGCTCTTCACTGCACTCTCGGCGCAGGCGCAGGGCGGCAAGGACGGCAACCTGCTGGAAAAGAGATGGACAAGCGCCGCGCCGAAGCTCGACGGCGCGTTCCTCACCACCGCCGAGGCGGCGCGCATAGGCGACAACCTGCTGTATTACCAGCACCCGTCGGGCGGTTGGCCGAAGAACATGCAGCTGCAAGACGAGCTGACACCGGCCATTAAAAACAAGGTGGAGAAGCTGAAGCAGGGCAAGCGCTACGCCACAATAGACAACAAGGCCACGACCACGGAGATAGCTTACCTCATGCGGCTGTACAACGCCACCAAGGCGGAGAAGTACCGCGAGGCCGCCGTCAAGGGCTTCAACTACCTGTTCGAGGCGCAATACGACAACGGCGGATGGCCGCAGTTTTACCCCCTTTCAAAGGGATATTACACGCACATAACCTACAACGACGACGCCATGGTGAACGTGCTGAAGCTGATGCGCGACGCTGCCAAGGGCAAAGAGCCTTACGCCGCACTGCCCGACAGCGTCAAGGCCAAGGCAAAAGCCTCGCTGGCGAAGGGCGTGGACTGCATTCTGAAGACGCAGGTGGTGCAGAACGGTGTCAAGACCGTATGGTGCGCGCAGCACGACGAACGCACCTTGCAGCCCGCCCCGGCGCGCGCCTTCGAGCTGGCGAGCCTCAGCGGACAGGAGAGCGACGACATAGTGCTCTTCCTCATGTCGCTGTCAAAGCCGTCAGAGGAAATCCGCCAGGCCGTAGAGGCTGCCGTGGCGTGGTTCAAGAAGAGCGCAATCATGGGCAAGCGCATAGAGAAGTTTACCAACGCCGACGGCAAGAAGGACTACCGCGTGGTTGACTGCGCGCAGGACGACGCGCCCTGTCCCGTGCTGTGGGCGCGCTTCTACACGCTCGACGACAACCGCCCGTTCTTCTGCGACCGCGACGGCGTGATGAAGTTCAGCGTCTCCGACATAGGCTACGAGCGCCGCAACGGCTACAGTTGGTACAACTCCGACGGTCTGGAGGTGCTTGAACGCTACGCCAAGTGGAAGGAAAAATATGGTATAGGAAAGTAAAGAACATGGACTTTTTCATCATAAAAGACAACAAGCAGCGAGGCCCTTACTCCATAGAGCAGCTCGCTGAAATGGGAATAACGTCGGGAACGCTCGTCTGGCGTGAAGGACTTGGCACGTGGAAGCCCGCCTGGCAGGTGGACGAACTGCGCGCAATACTCGACGGCAAACCTACGGACGCGGCCACGCCGCCGCCCGTTACGCCGCAGGAAGACGACATAGCGTATGACGAGACGCAGCCCGACGAGCCTGCGGACGCTACCGCACAGGCCGGCAAACGCCGCCGCAGGCGCACCGCCAAGTGGCTGGCCGCGGCTGCCGTGGTGTTCTTCCTGCTGCTGATAACCTGCCCCGGCGAGGAGAAACACCGCCAGACGGTGGTTGACGAGATAGCCGAGGCGGCGCAGAGGGAAAACATCTGGCAGAGCAAGGACAATGACCTGCTGGGCGCTTTCGGCGAAACGCTGGGCAACATGCTCGTGGCGCAGTTCGCCGATGCCGTCGTGGGGCAGTTCATGAGGGTTGACAACTACGTCATCTTCTCCGTCGGCAAGATACGCTACGGCGGCAAGACGAAGACCGTATCGTTCGGAATACTGGGCCATGTGTTCACCTTCGATGCCGACGACATAGGCAAGGCCATGGAGAAGGAGCAGCCAATGCCCGACACGATGGCGGTATGAAAAAGGTAAAAAGACGTGAGTTCGGTATAAGAAAACATCCTTTGTAGGGACATAATTCATTATGTCCGCACGTTCTGAAAGAACGTTTTTATTATGCTACGCTTAGGTAATACGCCTCTTCGCGGCGTGCGGACATAATGAATTATGTCCCTACAAAGGGTATTTTCGCTGTTTGTGGAAAATAGAAGTTATGCCGAACTCACGTTAAAAAGATAAAAAAGTAAAAAGGTAAAAAGGGATAACACACAATGAAGAAAAGCTTGGTAGCACTTGCGTTCGGCACTCTCGCCCTCGGGATTGCCGAATTTGTTATGATGGGCATACTGCCCGACGTGGCGCAGAGCCTCGGCGTAAGCATACCAGAGGCGGGCCACCTGATTTCGGCCTACGCCATAGGCGTATGCTGCGGCGCGCCGCTCCTTGTAGTAGTCCACAAGTATCCGCTGAAGAGCATACTGCTCGTGCTGGCGTGCATCATACTCTTAGGCTCCACGCTGGCCGCCCTCTCGGTAAACTACTGGATGCTCTTGGCGGCGCGGTTCATATCCGGACTGCCCCACGGGGCTTACTTCGGCGTGGCCTCGATTGTGGCCGTGCGCCTGGCCGACGAGCGTCACAAGACGGGCGCGGTGTCAATAATGGTGGCCGGGATGACCGTGGCCAACCTCTTCGGCGTGCCTCTGGCTACGGGCCTCAGCGCGTCGGTGTCGTGGCGCTTCCCGTTCCTCCTGGTGGTGTTCGTCAGCCTCATAGTGCTGTACTACGTGTGGAAGTGGGTGCCGTCGGTGGGCGCGCTGCCCGACAACGGCTTCCGCCACCAGTTCGCCTTCCTGAAAAACGATGCGCCGTGGCTCATCCTTGCGGCAACGATGTTTGCCAACGGAGGCATATTCTGCTGGTACAGCTACATCAGTCCGCTGCTCATCGAGGGCGGATTTGCCGCCGACGCGCTGCCCGCCCTGATGATAGCGGCGGGCTTCGGCATGGTGGCCGGCAACCTGATTAGCGGCCGCCTGTGCGACCGCCACCGGCCGGGTCACGTAGTGGCGGTGACGCAGTGCATAGCCATAGCCTCGCTGCTGGCCGTCTTCTGGCTGGCCGATTACGGCTGGGTGTCGGCTGCGCTGATGGTAGTATGCACGGGATGCCTCTTCGCGGTGAGCAGTCCGCAGCAGTTTCTCATACTCAAGCACGCCCCGGGCGGCGAGCTGCTTGGCGGCGCGAGCATACAGGTGGCCTTCAACATGGGCAACGCCATCGGCGCGTTCTGCGGCGGACTGCCCATAGCCGCAGGCCTGCCGCCGCGCTATGCGGCCTTGGTGGGCGTGCCGTTCATCGTGCTCGGCCTGGTGTCGTTCATCATCTTTTGCAGGAAATACGAGCGGAAGGGGAGTTAAAGAAGTTATTTTCAGAAGTTAAAGAAGTTAGAGAAGTTAAAGGAGTTAAAGACAAATGCCTTGCCGTCTCACCTTCTCACCCTCTCACTTTCTCACCTTCAACACAACATATTGATATTCAACGCTTTGCGAAAGGCCGTCTTTTAGCTTCTAAAAGACGGCCTTTTGCGTTGCAATTCATGGCCTTTTGCATTGTAAAAGGCCGTCAACCTGGCTCATCCGCAGTTTGTTTGGATGGTTTTTAAGAGTATAGCCTGTTCACATCCTTCCGCAATCCAGGCATGACGGCTACCGACCGCCTGGTTAAAGAACTTAATGCCATCCAACAGATTTGCGGAAGACGGTCTTTTGAAATGAGAATGGATAATTGACAATTATGATTAGCTTTGTCAGCAGACAGCCTTGAAGGCAGGCATTATTTTTAATTTTTCATTTTTAATTTTTAATTCATCAAGCCGCCCACCTCACCCCTCCCGAAGGGAGGAAGCTTGATTAGCCTTGCCGGTTTTACCCTTGGCGCATCGGGCTTATTAGGCTAATCAGGCTAATTTGGCTCATCTCCAAGCACTCAACTTCTAAAAAATGACTATCTTTGTAGCCGTGGACAACTATTCATCATCACCCATACAGTACCTGCGGCAGCTGCGCCTGCTGCTCGAAATGGAGTATGCCTGCGAGAAAGAGGAGTTTCGCCGGCAGACGGAAGCCATGGGCTTGCAGCGCAAGGTGAAGCGCGGCGACGCGTGGATGCCCATCAGCGTGGGCCGCAGCTACTACAACTCGCTCAACCAGCTGGCCGTCGAGGTGATGCGAACGCAGGACAAGGAGATTGAACACAACTTCGAGTTCGGCCGCCCCGTGGTGTTCTTTGAGACAAAGAAAGCCCCCTCCCAACCTCCCCGAGGGGAGGGGACTGACCGGCAGGGCAAACCCTACTCCTCCCCTCGGGGAGGCCGGGAGGGGGCTTCCTTCCTCTTCACCGGCACGGTAAGCTACGTTGACGGCGACCGCATGGTTGTCACTGTGCCCGACAACGCGCCGCTTACGCGCCTGCAAACGGCGGAGAACGTGGGCGTACAACTGTTCTTCGACGAGACCACATACCGGCTGATGTTCGAGGCATTGGACCGCGTCATCGGCGCGAAGGGCAACCGGCTGGCCTACCTGCGCGACCTCTTCGCGTCGCGGCAGAAGGCCGAGACGTTCTCATTCGCCCCCATCCGCTTCCCTTGGCTCAACCCCGCGCAAGAGCAGGCGGTGAACAGCGTGCTCCGCGCCAAGGACGTTGCCATTGTACACGGGCCGCCGGGCACGGGCAAGACCACGACCCTCGTAGAGGCAATATACGAGACGCTGCGCCGCGAAAACCAGGTGCTCGTATGCGCACAGAGCAACATGGCCGTCGACTGGATTAGCGAACGGCTCGTTGACCGGGGCGTCAACGTGCTGCGCATAGGCAACCCCGTGAAGGTGAACGACAAGATGCTGTCGTTCACTTACGAACGGCGCTTCGCCGACCATCCCGACTATCCGCAGCTGTGGAGCATACGCGAGGCCATACGCAAGCTGCGCCAAGGCCGCAAAAGGCGGCGCGACGACGGCTACCACCAGAAGCTCGACCGCCTGAAAAGCCGCGCCACGGAGCTTGAAATACGCATAAACGCCCAGCTCTTCGGCGAGGCGCGCGTCATAGCCTCGACCCTTACGGGCAGCGCGAGCCGCGTGCTCATCGGCCAGAAGTTCGGAACGCTCTTCATTGACGAGGCCGCCCAGGCTCTCGAAGCAGCCTGCTGGATAGCCATAAGGCGTGCGTCGAGGGTAATACTGGCCGGAGACCACTGCCAGTTGCCGCCCACGGTGAAGAGCATCGCGGCACTGCGCGGCGGCCTGGGCACTACGCTCATGGAGCGCATCGTGCGCCAGAAGCCCGAAGTTGTGACGCTGCTGAAGACGCAGTACCGCATGAACGAGCACATAATGCGCTTCTCGAGCGACTGGTTCTACGGCGGAATGGTAGAGGCGGCACCGCAAATCAGGTACCGCGGAATACTCGACTTGGACAACCCGATGACGTGGATTGACACGGCAGAAGTGGAAGGCAAGGAGGAGTTTGTTGGCGACAGCTTCGGCCGAATAAACCGAGCCGAAGCCGAACTGACGCTCGACACGCTCGAGAAATACTTTTCCAAAATCGGCAAGCAGCGCATCCTCGACGAGCGCATCGACGTTGGCGTAATATCGCCTTACCGCGCCCAGGTGCAGCTCTTGCGGCGGCTTGTCCGCAAAAAGGAGTTCTTTAAGCCTTACCGCAGCCTCATATCGGTGAACACTGTGGACGGTTTCCAGGGACAGGAACGCGACATCATCGTAATATCCCTTGTCCGGGCGAACGCCGACGGGCAAATAGGCTTCCTCTCGGATTTGCGTCGAATGAACGTGGCCATTACCCGGGCACGCATGAAACTCATAATACTCGGCGACGTGCAGACCATGACTCGCCACCCGTTTTATAAGAAACTGTGGGAATACACAAATGGAAAAGCCCCCTCCCAACCTCCCCGAGGGGAGGAGGGTGGACGCCGAAGCCCCCTCCTAACCTCCCCGAGGGGAGGAAAGCTAACGCCATTGTGATATAGATTAATAATTAAAAAAATTAATAATTAACAACAACCTGCAAGGGTAATTACAATCTCCTCCCCTCGGGGAGGTTGGGAGGGGGCTTATAATTAACAACAACCTGCAAGGGTAATTACAATCTCCTCCCCTCGGGGAGGCCGGGAGGGGGCTTATTATATGCTACAACGAGACTACATACAGCGGCTTATCCGCGAGTTCATGGCCGCCTTGCAGCGGCTAATCGAGAAGAAAGAAGTAGGCCAGAGGCAGGAGGAAGTGCGCCGCCTGTTCACGCAATACATGGGCGACTACGCCTTTTTCCACATAGGGTCGATAGACGACGTGATGCAGTGGTTCGAGCGTTACCACGAGGAAGAACGGCTTGACCGCATGTCGATGCTGGCCGAACTGTACTACGCCGAGGCCGACACGATGAGCGAACCGGTGCGCACGGAGGTGCTCGACAGGGCCTTCATGCTGTTCGACTTCGTTGACCGGCACAGCCGCACGTACTCGCCGGAGAGGCTGAAGAAGATGAATGAAATAACTGAGAAGGTGAGAAGGTGAGAGGGTAGGAAGGTAAGACATGAAGCATAAAATGCCTTTCACACCTTCCTACCCTCTCACCTTCTCACCTTTATAAAACCTTTTACCCACATGACGACACACCCATTATGGACGGATGACTGCTGGCTGCCGCTGCTCAAGCTGTATTTCAGGCGGCCGGAGGGCGTAAAGCCCATGTTCTCGCGCGGCATGGTTGAGCTTGCACTCGGGCTGCACATACCGCCGCAAACGCTCTACGCGCAGATGTTCCGCCTGCGCAGGCCCGACACGCCGAGCCTCGTGCGCCTGAAGGAACGCTACGCCGCCAACCCGAAACGCCTCGCGCGCGACATCAAGACGCTGCGGCGCATGAGCGGACTGGGCAGCGGCGGCGTGTTCTACGACGGCGTGGAAGTGAACGAGACGTTTGAAAAAGACTTCCGGCCAATCGCCTCCCACCCTTCAATACTGCCGATAACGCTCGTCATAGTGCTCGACCTGTACTTCCGCCTCACGCCAGCCACGATGGTGAAAGAGACGCCCGAAGTGGCCGAGACGGCGCGGCTGGTGCGCCTGAAGGCGGCCGATGTGGTTGGCATCCTCGACTGCTTCCAGGCCTGCGACCCTTACCTGAAGCGCGCCACGCCGACCGACAGCCCACTCTACGCCGCCTGCCGCGACGTGTGGCAACGCTATGGCAACGGCGACCCGCAGGCTCTCGCCGCCACGGCGGCACAGCTGAAAGAATACTATTGACAACTTGGTATGCCTTGCGGGCAGCCTTGGCGCATCAGGCTTATTGGGCTTATCAGGCCAATTCGGCCTATAATTATGATTAGCCCGATAAGCCTTATTAGCCTAATACGCCGTTAATGGGACACTGCTAATCAAGCTCCCTCCCTTCGGGATGGCTGGAGTGGGTGGCTTGGTGAATTAAAAATTAACAATTAACAATTAAAAATAATGCCTGCCTTCAAGACTGTTTGCTGACAAAACTAATCATAATTGTCAATTATCAATTATCCATTCTCATTTCAAAAGACCGTCTTTCGCCCTGCGAAAGGCCATCTTTTGTCTCCTCAAAGGCCGTCTTTCAGCGTGTAAAAGGCGGCCTTTTGCACAGCCATTGATTATCAGCCACTTACACACTCGCCATCGACGGACTCCAAAGCCGCCGCAACACGCACGACAGCAGGCGGCGCACAGACAAAAAATTTACATAAATCAATAAAACTAACGTTTGCGCAAGAAAGTCAGGCCTATGGCCTGCCGTGAGCAGGGAAATATGTATTTTTGCAGCAGTCTTAGTCAATGTAACATTTTCTTAACCAAAAAACCAAAACAGCACAGCATGAGTCTGAACATCGAAAAGGGCGACAAGAAGCGCGTCGTCATCGTGGGAGGAGGCTTCGCCGGGCTTAAAGTGGCCAACAGGTTGAAGCACAAGGGTATGCAAATAGTTTTAATCGACCGGAACAACTACCACCAGTTTCCGCCTATGATTTACCAGGTGGCGTCGGCAGGCATGGAGCCAAGCTCCATATCGTTCCCCTTCCGAAAAATCTTCCAGCACAGCCGCGACGTCTACTTCCGCATGGCCGAACTGCGCTCCGTGCACCCCGAGAAGAAGCTCATACAGACATCCATCGGCAAGGTGGACTACGACTACCTCGTGCTCGCAGCCGGGACGACTACCAACTTCTACGGCAACAAGAACGTGGAGGCCGAGGCCATGCCGATGAAGACGGTCTCGGAGGCCATGGGATTGCAAAACGCCATACTGGCGAACATCGAACGAGCCATAACCTGCGCCACCAAACAGGAGCAGCAGGAACTGCTCAACGTCGTAATAGTGGGCGGCGGAGCCACGGGCGTTGAGGTGGCCGGAGTGCTTTCCGAGATGAAGCGCACCGTGCTGCCGCACGACTATCCCGACCTCGACCCCAGCCTCATGAACATCTACCTCATAGAAGGCGGCAACCGCCTGCTCGCCGGAATGTCGCCCGAATCGTCCGCCGCGGTGGAGCGTTTCCTGCGCCGCATGGGCGTGAACGTGCTGCTCAACAAGATGGTGACCGACTACCAGGACCACAAGGTCATCCTGGCCGACGGCAGCTCAATAGCCACAAAGACGTTCATCTGGGTGAGCGGCGTGGCCGGAAGCCCCGTGGGCAACATCGGCCGCGAGCACCTTGGCCGCGGACAGCGCATCAAGGTTGACCGCTTCAACCAGGTAGAAGGCATGGACTCGGTGTTCTGCATCGGCGACCAGTGCATAGTCTGCGGCGACGAAGACTATCCCAACGGCCACCCGCAGCTGGCGCAGGTAGCCATACAGCAGGGCAAGAACCTGGCGCGCAACATCCGCCGGCTGGAGAAAGGCAAGGAGATGCGCCCCTTCAAGTACAAGAACCTCGGCTCGATGGCTACCGTAGGAAGGAACAAGGCCGTAGCTGAGTTCTCCACGGTGAAGACCAGCGGCTTCATAGCATGGCTGATGTGGCTCGTCGTACACCTGCGCTCCATCCTCGGAGTGAGGAACAAGGTGGTGGTGATGCTCAACTGGATGTGGAACTACTTTAACTACAACCAGTCGCTCCGAATGATATTCTACCCCAAGAAGGCGCACGAAATACAGGAGCGCGAGGCGCGCGAGGCCGTAACACACTGGGGCGAAGACCTCAAGGACGGCGCCGCGCCGGACGGCAACAGCTGACAGCCACGTAACAACCTGACAATCAGGCACTTTGCAAAAGGCCGTGTTCCGCAGTGCGGAACACGGCCTTTTGGCGTATAAAAGACGGCCTTTCACACTCCGAAAGGCCGTCTTTCACAAAACCGGCAGCCAACCGTACAACCGTATAACCGCAAAACCGCACGACCGTAAAACCCCATAACCGCACAACCTTATAACCGTAAACAAACACTGCGCCGCCCTGACATCACGTCAGGGCGGCGCACCATCTGTTTAACTTCTAATTGCTTACTATACCAATCTTTACCTAAATCATTTAAACTTTTTACGTACTAACCTTCCGCCTTGCACACACGGCGGCACAAAGACTATCAATAATTATCCGAATGCAAAGTTACGGCACAATGATTAATAAGTGATTAATCATGCGTTAACCTGCATATTAAAATATGATTAATCTTGCTTTTCCCGACATTTTTCAGCATTATTCACGGCGCATAACGGCAAGTTCCTATATGCCTGACGGCCAGCGGTTTACGCGTTCGACTTACAACGGCTTGCAAAAGGCCGTCTTTCGGCGTGCGAAAGACGGCAAAACGCAACGCAAAAGGCGGCCTTTCACGATGCGAAAGGCCGCCTTTTGGAAACGGGAGGGCTGCTATTCGGCCAGACAGCGGAGCATGTTGGCAAGCAGGCGGGCGGCAACGGGGTCGGTCGGAGCTTTCTCCGTGCACATCGTGGAGACGATGGCGCAGCCGCGGCCGTCGGCTATCTGCAGCATCGTAAGCCCGCGCATCGACTCTATTTTGGCTATGCGGTCCTCGGGTTTGCCGCCGTCTATGTATGCGTGTATCTTCATCTGGCCGGCCAGTTCGGTGACGCTGGCGTGGCGCACGGCCTTGAGCGTGGCGGCGCAGGCACGCGGCATTTCGCGCCGGTTGTTGTTGAAGTAGCGCAGGTCGAGCGGACCGAGGCCGCTGAACACGGGCGCGTCGCTGCGCTCCATGACGACGATGTCGCCCTCGGTGGGGTTAATCCAGCCCGTGATGTACTCGGGGAAGACGGCCTTGGCGGCCTCCTTGCACGAGAGCATGAGCACCCGTCCGCCCTTGGCGATGTAGCTGCGCAGGGCTTTGCAATCATCTTCTGGGAGTTCTGGGAGGGCTGAGAGCACTGCGATGCCGGTGCTTCCGGCTTTCTTTATAAGGTCGCTGACGCTGGCGGCAGCCTCGGCCTCAACGCCGATGGCGGCGAGCGAGGCCGTCGTCTGTGCGTCGCCGAGCACTGCTATGCGCTTGCCCTTGGGCGCATCGGCCGCGCTCCACTGGCGCGTTGCCAGCAAGAGGTCGTACTCGTTGGCGGATATTTCACGGCCATTCTCCATGAGTTGCAGGCGCAGTTTGCCGTCCACGCGCGGCGACGGCAACGTCTCGGGTACCGTTATGGCAGGCTCTATGTACTTGCGGCCGTAGTATTCCACCGCCGGGACGGCCTCCTCGCCACGCGAAAGGACGTTGCCCCGGGCGTCGGTGAAGCTCCACCGCAGGGTCATCGGCCCGAGGTCGCGGCCCTGTTCGTCGTCATTCACCACGTAGACGCGCGTCTGCAAACGCTCGCCTGCGTAGAGGTTGCGCCCCCACAGCTCGGCACTTACGAGCACGGGCTGCAACGCGCGCTGCAAGGCGAAGTACGTAGGATAGGGCTGTATGCCGTCCTTGTCGTAGCATTGGCGGAACCACGTCATGTAGGCGAAGTGCATTATGCCCGACGCCTCGGGGCATGTGCGGCGCAGAGTCTCGGCCAACTCTCCCGTGATGAACGCCTGCACCTTGAGGAACGAGCGTGGGTCGGCCCAGTCGTAAGCCTCGTAGCCTATGAGCGAATACGGGTTTTGGTGGATTAGCTGGTACGAGCGCGTGGGGTGTCCGGTCTCGGCGTTGGGGTAGCCGGTGCTCATCTCCTGGCTGATTAGCGGTCGGCCGGGTGTCTTGAAGTCGCGCTGGAACTCGCCGTTGAAGAAGCGGAACACAGAGTAGTCGTACCAGTTGTAGTAAGCGTGGTTGTCGTCTATGTCGCCGTCGTCAACCGTCGCGATGAAGTCCGCGCCGAAACGCCTCACACCGCTGCGCCGCATGTAGTTCGAGTCGAAGCTAACGGGGCGCGTGGGGTCCACCTGGCGCATGTCCTTCACGGTGTTGGAGATGATGCGGAACTTCTCTTTGGCGCGCTCCTTATCGGCGTCAAGGTCGTAGAACTTCATCTCGTTGTTGACCGTCCAGAACACAAGCGAGGGATGGTTGCGGAACTTCTTGATGACTTGCAGCCACTCGTCGTGCCACAGCTTGAGCGTTGACGCGTTGGGAATGGGCGTGGAGTGTATCATCAGCCACGACCATGTGCCCTCGAAGCTGACGGCGATGCCGTTGCGGTCGGCGGCGTCCATCCACAGCTGGTTCCACGGAGTAGTGTGCGTTCGGGTGGCGTTTACGTTGCCCTGGCGCATCAGCTGCATGAACTTGTCGGCCAGTTCGCGGTCGTTCGGGCGGAGTGCGAATGGTATGTGGTTGCCTCCCCGCAGCCAGAACTTGCGCCCGTTGAGGTAGAGGTAGCCGTCAGGGCGTGCCTCGAACGTGCGGAAACCCGAGGTGATAGTTGTATTGTCTATTACGTCCTTGCCGTCTGCAAGGCTGAAAGTGAAGTCGTACAGGTTGGGCGACGACGGTTCCCAGAGTTTCGGTTTCAGTCCGTCTACGGCGCAGGTCAGCGTCTGATGCGCGCCCTTGCCGAGCTTCTGCTTGGCGAGGAGAGTGCCTTCGTAGAGCAGGCTGCCGTCCTGCTTGTCGGTGATGCGCACGCTGACGTCGAGCTTGCGGTTCTTCTTCGACGCGTTGCTTACCGTCACGTCGAACTCAGCTCCCTGCAACGTGGGCTTTATGAACACGTCCTCCACCTTGACGGGGGCGGTCACCACGAGCTTCACCGGCTGCCAGATGCCGGCCGGATTGTCGCCGTAAAAGCCGTGGGGAATGTCCGTCAAGACCTCTTGGTTGGCCTGCTTGTCGTCCTTGTTGGCGGCTATGTCCTTGCGCACGGACGAATAGTAGTTCTCCATGGCGTCGCTGGTCTGGGCGGCTGCGCCCTTTATGTCGCGCACCACTTTCAGCGCGACGAGGTTGCGTCCGGGCCTTACGAGGGCGGTAACGTCAACCTCGAACGCGCCGAACATGCCTATGTGCGAGCCTGCCTTCTGTCCGTTTACGTAGACGTCGCACATCTTCGACACGGCGTCGAAGCTAAGGACGAACTTCTTGCCCTCGATGTCGCGGGGCAGCTCAAGCCACTGGCGGTACCACGCCGCGCCGGTCCTGCGGTAGTCGAACGTATAGTTCTCGCAGCGGTCCGTCTCCTGTTGATAGTACGTATCAGACACTCCCTTCGGCTCGTGTCCGTTCGGAGTGCCCATCGTTTCGCCGTGAAGCCAGATGCGTATGGGCGTCCAGAAGTCGGGCACGGTCATCACGTGCCAGTCATCGTCGGGCGTCGCCGCGCTCACGGCCACGGCCTCGTCCTTCATCTGGTACTCGGGCATGAAGAGCCACCTGCCGTCGAGCGACAGCTCCGTGCGTCCATCGGCCAGCTCCGTGAGCCGCTTCGGGGCGTACAGAGCGCGCTCCTTCACGCGCTTTTCCTCCTTCTGCCGGGCGTTCATGCGGCCGTCATACTCGGCGCGCTTCACACCTTTGAAGAAGTCGGAGGGCAGCGGGCGCACCTGAAGGTCGTCATACTCTGTGTCAATCCAGCCGCCGCCGAGAGCCACGCCGCCCGCAGGCGCGAGGCCGGAGTTCTTGTCCTCAACGTCGATTAGCGGCTCGTCGCCGTCGCCAACGAACACGCGGATGCGGCCGCCGCACACCTGCACGCGCAGCCTGTACCACTCGCCGGGCACGGGATGGAAGCTAAGCTTGCGCACGCCAAGGAACTCGTCAAGCCCCATGTAGCCCGTGCGCATGAGGTAAAGGTCGTCCTGAAGGCCGCCCTTGATGCCCACCACGTAGCGGTCGAAGCGGTTATACGTGCGGAAGCCCGCCCAAATCTGCACCTGCTCCGCCGTCTTCGGGGCGCGTGCGCGGAAGGAGAACTCGTAGTCCTTCCATCCGTCCTCGCCGAACACGGCATACGCATCGCGGGCGCGGAGCACGCCGTCGGCCACGGCGCACGCGCCCGTACCCGTTACGGCAAGCCGCGCCGCCGGGTCTGAAAAGTCGTTCTGGTAAGCGTCCTGCGCCGACGAGGCGGCAGGCGTAAGCCATGCCGCCATGGCGAGGAGCGCCGTAAGTTGGAGTTTCATAAATCGGTATGTTTTATGTATTTTACTGTTATATAAAAAGGTAACGGCGGCACGTCTGCAACTGCCTGATAATCAGCGGTGTTGCGAAAGACCACCTTTTAGCGTGCAAAAGGCCGTCTTTTGGCCTGTAAAATACGGCCTTTCGCAATGCGGTTTGCCGCCTTTCGCCAGCCGCCCGGCTGCAAGGCCGCCGCTGAAAGGCCGTCAGGGCTTGTCTGCCTCGATGACGATGCGGTCAACATCAACGGTGCCGCGCGCGCCGCGCCACTCAAAGTAATGCTCTCCCGGGGTAAGACGGATGCCGACGACGACGGTCTCGCCCCACTCTCCGGCAGGCGAGCCTACGGGCAGTTCGTCACGGCCTGTCCACACGCCGTCAACCCCGAAGCGGAACTTTGAGTCTCCACCTGACGACGGGCGCATACGGAGCGTGACGCGGTACGTGCCCTCGCAGGCAACAAACAGTGAATAGCGCGCCCACTCGCCGCGCTCCATCGAGGCGATGTAGCCCGTGCCGCCGTCAGCCTTGACGCTCATTTGGCCGAACTTCGCGTCGCCGAGGGTGAACGTCTGGTTGTCTGGCCGCTTGAACCAGGCGGTCTGCAATCCTCCGTCATTATAGTCTTCGGCCTCTATGACGAGCCTTCCGCCCGGCATGAGCATGGGCAGGCGTCCGCCCTTGGGCGTGCCCCAGGTGCGCACGGTGTTGATGCGGCCGTCGGGGGTGAAGGTCAGTTCGTCGAAGCATACGGAGCGCAGGTTGCCCTGTCCGCTGTAATCGGCGGTGTGGTAGAACTGGTACCACTTGCCCTTGAACTGCACCACGCTGCCGTGAGCCGTCTCGTGTCCGTGCGGATTCATGTAGAAGCCCATGTCTTTCCACGGCCCGAGGGGCGAGTCTGACACGGCGTAGACGAGATGGTTGCCGCCAAGGTCGTTGGGATTGTTGTCCGAATGGGTAAGGTAATACCGCCCGTCCTTCTTGAAAACGAACGGAGCCTCGTGGAAATCGCGGCTGACGCCCTCCATGGGCACCATAGGCGCGGCCAGCTCAAGCCAGTTGTCGTCCTTCAGGCGGCCGCCCCAGCAGCCCTTGCCGCCTCCTCCGGCGTAGACGTAGGCCGTGCCGTCGTCATCGACGAATATGCAGGGGTCGATTGTGCTGGGCACTCCGGGTATGTAGCCCTGCACCTTGAACGGCCCGGCGGGGCTCTCGCTCGTAGCCATGAACATGCGCCACAGGTCTTCGTCGTCGCCCAGCTGGGTGGCCTTCACCGTGTGGGGAAAGAGGAAGTAGTACAGTCCCTCCTTCTCATTGTAGGCCGCGTCGGGCGCCCACATAAAGCCTTCTGTGCCTACGCCAGTCTGTCGGCGCACGTCGGCAGCGTTCAGTATTTCGCCGTGGTCGGTCCAGTTAACCATGTCTTCGGTAGAAAACACGTGGTAACGGTCCATGCGGTCGCAGCCGCGTGCAGGCTCCATGTCGTGCGACGCGTAGACGTAGAGCACGTCGCGGCCGTCGATGTGCCACACACGCGCCGTGGGGTCGGCCGTGTAAAGGTTGCCCGTGAAGGGGCTGCCGTACATCTGCGAGGGGAAGGAGACGAACAAGGGGTTGTGGTCGAAACGCTGGGTCATGGGGTAGTCGTAGTCGAAACGCCCCGGAAGAGCGCCTTTCACATAGTCGCCGGTACGAGTGAACACGAACTTGTCAACATTCATTCCGCCATATGTGTACCACTGGAACACGTGCCGTCCCTTCTTCAACGGTATGTCGCCGACGGTAACCGTGGAGTAAGACTCCCATCCGCGGCCCGGCACACGCTGCACACGGCACGCCTGGCGGCCGTCAACGCGCAGCTCGAAGCGGCCGTTGTCAACGCCAGACGAGCACACCACGCCTACCGAATACATGCCGCTCTCGGCGGCATAGAGCGTGTAGCACGTCCAGTTGCCGTCATCGTTGCCGCCCAATACGAGGCCGCTGCCGCCCGAAGCGATGTTTACTGGGTCGATGCGGTAGGCACGCCGGTCGCCCGAAAAATTGTTCTTGCAACGGAAAGCCGTGCCTTCGCCGCCGCGGTCGTAGTCTTCCGCCTCGACGGTACACGGCACACGGTGCTGCTTGAAGGGTTTTCCCCTATACCCGCCGGCCACGGCAAAAGTCGGGACAAGCAGCAGGGAAAGGGCCAGGAATACGTGTTTCATGTCTTAAATGTCAAAATATGGTTAATACTGATTATGCCAAAAGCCGCACGGACTGGCGGCGTACGGCGTGCGTAAGGACAAGAGAGGCGGTTCAATAGCCCGTCACGGGCTTACGCCCGCCTCTCCATCACCAACACTTGTCCATACATTCATGTCCGTATCGGCAAACCGCCGACGTGCGATGAGCTCCATCCGGCCACGCCGCGGATTGACTACTGCAAAATTATAACCATGCGGATAAAAATGCGTAAAATCACGATTAAACGTACAATTAAAATCAACATAAACGCACAATTAATCTTATTTCTGCATGATTTTGCCGTTTCCTTTCGCACCGATGGTAACAGGCCGCAGTGCAAAAGGCGGCAAACGGCGTTGCAAAAGGCCGTCTTTGACAAGATGAAAGGCCGCCTTTCGCAGGACGAAAGACGGCCTTTTGCAAGTCATTGATTGTCTGATATTTATGAAGATGGTTTATTTTACGTTCAGTCCCGACGGCGGAGCGTCTTCCGGGCGCGCGCCCCACTGGCGGTTGGCGGTGTCGCCCATCTGCAAGACGAGGCGGCCGCCGCGCGCCACGTCGTCGTGGGTGAGCCAGGGTTTGGCCCACTCGCGGCCGTTGAGCGTGGCCGACTGTATATACTTGTTGTCGCGCGAGGCTCCGCGGGCATCAATCTCGAAGACGCGGCCGCCGTCGAGATGGATTCTAACCAGCGGGAAGACGGGGCTGCCGATGTTGTATATGGGCAGGCCGGGGGTGACGGGGTAGATGCCCATCATGGAGAACACCACGAAGGCCGACATGCCTCCGCCGTCCTCGTCGCCGGGCAGGCCCATGAGGTCGGAGCGGAACCACTCGTCGAGCAGCTTCCTTACGCGCTTCTGCGTCATCCACGGGCGGCCTGAATAGTTATACAGATAAGGTATGTGTAGCGACGGCTCGTTGGCCATGGAGAACTGGCCTACGTTGCCGGTATGGTCGGGCAGCATGGCGTAGAACTCGAACTTGCTGCGCCCGAGGGGCTGGCGGAACGTCTGGTCGAGGTCGGCGTTGAACCGGTCGGCGCCGCCGTGCAGGCTGATGAGGTCGGCTATGCTGTGCGGCACGTCCCAGCGGTACACCCATCCGTTGTTCTCGCCGTAGTAGTCGCGCGCCCCCATGCCGCCGTCGAAGGCGTAGTCGAGCGGACTGATGAACCGGCCCGACGAGTCCTTCGGGTGGAAGAAGCGCGTCTCCGGGTTGTACACGTTGCGGTAGTTGAGGGCGCGGCGTTCGTACTTCAGCCTGTCACCGTCGAGCCCGAGATAGGCCGCTATGCGCGAGAGGCACCACTCGTCGTAGGCCGTTCCCAGCGTTACGGCGATGGGCTGGCGGCGTTCGCCGGGGTTGACGTCGGGCAGCCACTCCTTCTCTCCGGGCCGCAGCGAGGGTATGTAGCCGTGCTTTATATAAAAACGGTTGAGCCATCCGCCGGGATTGGTGCCCGACCAGGGGGCGAGCGACTTGTAGTAGATGCCGCCTATGCAGGCGCGGTAGGCCGCATCTACGTCGAACGCGGTGATGCCCTTGCACAGGGCGTCGGCCACTACGGCCGTGCCGTGGTTGGAGTTCATGCGCCGCGAGTCGCCCGTAGACTCGGGGAAGGTGGGCATCCAGAGGCTGTCGCCCTGCACGGCCATGGTTACGAGAGAGTTGACTATGTCGGCTTCCTTGCCCGGTTCGAGCAGCGCGCGCAGCGGATGAGCCGCCCGGTAAGTGTCCCATACCCAGTCGTCGGTATAGTAGGGACGGCCTCCGTCATCGTGTATTTTGCCGTCGGTAGCGCTGTAATAGCGGCCGTCCTCGCTCATGCAAATCTGCCGTTCGTAGTAGCGGTACATAGATGTGTAAAACACTTCCTTGTCCTTCTCTTCGCCGCCTACTACCTCGATGCGCCCCAGGGCCTCGTTCCAAGCGCGGCGGCCTGCGGCCTTCAGGGCGTCAAGGTCGTACGACGGCGCGTCGCGCCGCATGTTCCTGGCGGCCTGCTCCGCGCTGATGAACGACACGCCGTAGCGCATTCTGACCTGCGCCGTGCCGTCGGGCATCCCGATGGCGAGGCACGCCCCGCGCCCTTCGGCAGCCGTGCCGGGCACGGCCTTGCCGCCCTTCACCACGTAAGTGCGCACGGGAGCCTGCTCGAACTCGGCGTGGATGTACACCCGTGTGCGCCCGTCAAGGCTCTGCCAGCCGCTCACGGCGTTGCCGCTTACGGCCAGGCGGCCGTCGGCGGAGCTTAACATTATGTATGAAGGCTTGTCCTTGCGCCGCAATCCGAGGCGGTATGCCGCGGCCTGCGGGGCCACGGCGTAGTCTACATCCACACAGGCGCTGTCAAGATAAACGTAAAACGAGTATGGCGTAAGCCGCTCGTTGTCGTAAGTATAGCCGGCAGGGCGCGCGCCGATGGCGGCCACGTCGCCCTGGTACACGGCCAGGTTGAAGGCCGAACGCTCGCGGTGGTGGGTGACGATGAGCGGCAGTCCGCCAAGCTGGTCGGCCGTATAGTCGGCCCTTACGGGGTAAACGCGCAACATGCTGTTGGGCAGCTGCACCGTGGGGAACGTCGGCACAAGCAGATGGCTGATGTTGCCCATGTAGGGGTTGACATAGTCCACCGGCTCCTTTTCAGCCGCAAAGGCCGCCACCGAAACGGCGAGCGCCAGCGCGGCGGCGGCCTGTCTAACGAAGAGATTATGAAAATGTATCATTTATGATAAGTGTATGGTTAGCTGCATGATTGTTGCTGCAAAATTATTTCACGGTGCATAATATTCACGGTATTAACTGATTAAAAGGCGGTTAAAAATCGGTTAAGCCGTCAACAAGAGCTCTTTTTCCACCCAAAAAGACGCTTTTCATAACTTTTTTACTTACCTTTGCATGTATGGAAACTATAACCTGCGAAAACAAAGCCTTTACACTTGACATGAGACACATCATATATAAGGTGGCAGCCTGCCTGCTGCTGTGCGTTGCCTTTGCGGCCGGCGCATACGCCGCCAACGACGGCCTGTATTTCCATTCACACTCTTACCCGGCGGCGAAGCGCACAAGCCTCGCCCTGAACGGCGGCAAGCCAATCGGTGTAGACGGGCAGCTGAGGGTGGAGTTCAGCATGGACTTGCGCGTGGGCGAGCCGTTCTTCGGCAACGTGGTGTGCGTAAAGACCGACGACGGCAAGCACATCGACGCCATATTCTCCATGCCAAAGCTCAACGACAACCGCCCCGCGCTCGTGGTGGACAGGAAGTTGCACTACATCAACTACAAGGTAACGGGCGGCAACGGCATAAAAGCCGCGCTGACACTGGATAAGGACAACAACCGCATAACTTACGAATACCGGGGCAAGAAGACCACGGTGAACGCCGACCTAAGCAAAACCACCAAGGCTACGGTGACATTCGGCGTGCATCCTAACGACGACAACATGGTTGACGTGGCACCAATCAACGTGCGCGACATCAGCATAAGCTCCGGCGGAAAGACGAAATACCACTGGGACTTGCGGCGGCACGACGGCGGCACGAGCCTCGACGAGCTGCAAGGCGCGCCGGCCACGGCCACCAACGGGCATTGGATAATGGACGACCACGTGAAGTGGAAGACCGTGCTTACATACAAGTCGAAGGACAAAGTGCAGGTAACGTTCAGCCAGGCCGACAACATGTTCTACATAGTTGACGGCAAGGCGGTGCGCCGCTTCGACCCCGTGACGCGCAAGACCACCGTCACCGCCGTGCGCGGAGGCCACCGGGCTATGGAATACTCCAACTACCTTGCCTACGACAACGCACGAGGCAGCCTCTACACTTACAGCACGGAGCACGCCACCGTGTCACACTTCGACTTCGCCACAGGCACCTGGAGCAAGGCCGAACCTACCAAGGACGAGCCAATGTACTTCAACCACACATGGGCGGTAGCCGGCGACACGGCCGCATACGCCTTCGGCGGATACGGCTATTACAGGTATCACAACAACCTGTTCCGCATCAACCCCGCCACGGGTGACATCAGAGAGCTGGCCTATTCGCCGAAAATCAACCCGCGCACCGGCGCTGCCGCAGCCGTCGTAGGCCAATACCTGTACGTGTTCGGAGGCTTCGGCAACGCCACCGGAGAACAGGAACTGCCATACACTTACTACTACGACCTGACGCGGATTGACCTGAACACGATGCGCGCCGAGCAGCTATGGCAGATGGACGGAGAGCAACAGACCAGCTTCCTCATGGCCAGCGAGATGCTGTACAACCCCGAGGACAGCACCTTCTACGCGGCAACCACCAACAAGGGCGGCCGCATGATAAAGATATGGACCAACCAGCCGAAATGGGAAATCGTTACCGACGAGATGGGACGCATCGGCGATTACAGGGACATGGCCTTCGACATGTACCACAGCACGAAGGAAAACAAGGCGTACGTGGTGATGAACTTCCGCCTGAACTCGCTCGAACACAACATCAGGATAGTGTCAATCAACCTGCCGTTGCAGGACGACTACGAGGAGGCGGCAGCCGCACCGGCCGGCGACGGAGGCAAGTCGGGCACATACATTGCACTGATAGCGGCACTGGCGGCGGTAATGCTGGCGGCACTTGCCATACACCGCAAGCGCGCCAAGAGCGTGAATGCCGTGCAAAAGGCAGAGGCTACTGCCGCGGAAGAAGGTACGAAAGAGACCGAACCGAAGGAGAAGAAAAGATATTACGAGCCCAAGGGCGGCAGCATAAGCATTCTGGGCAAGTTCGTCGTGCGCGACAAGGACGGGCAAGACATAACCGCAAGCTTCACCAAACGCACGCGCAACCTGCTGCTGATACTGCTGCTGTACAGCGAGAAGAGCGACAAGGGAATAGAAATCCACACGCTCGACGAGGCCCTGTGGCAGGAAATGAACGAAAACTCGGCGCGCAACAACCGCAACGTGTACATGCGCAAGCTGCGCATGTTGCTCGAAAGCGTCGGCGACATAGAGGTAGTCAACGACAAGATTTACTACCGCCTGGAGGCCGGCCAGGGCGTCTTCTTCGACTACCGCGAGGCCCGCGCCCTGATAAGGCGCATGGAGGAAGGCTGCGACGACGAGGAAACGACGGCGCGGACGCTCGAGCTTCTGTTCGAGGGGCCGGTACTGCCCAACTACTCGTTCGAATGGCTTGACGACTTCAAGGCCGACTACTCCAACGCCGCCATATCGCTGCTTACACGCCTGCTGAGGCACAAGATGCAACAAGGCGACGACGACACCGCGCTCGACATAGCCAAGACCATCATGGCGCACGACCCCTTCAGCGACTACGCCCTCGCCGTGCAGTGCCAGATATTGTGCCGCAAGCACAAGCGCGGAATAGCCAAAAGCGTGTACGACAACTTCTGCAAGAACTACGAGGCCAGCCTCGGCGAACGGTACGGCGTAAGCTTCGCCGACGCCTGCAAGGCCTGACGGCGCAACTGCCTGACAGCAAGCACATTACGTAAGGCCGCCTTTTGCATCGCAAAAGGCGGCCTTTTATTGTCTCAAAGGCGGCATATCGCAGCCTTAAAGACGGCAAACTAAAACCAAACTATTATGTCATCTCTTCACCGACGGTCTCTGCTTCACCACACGGATGCTGCCGTCGGGCTTGTAATAGAGCTTGTCCACGCAGATAGAACGCAGGTTGCCGCGCCCGGACATTGAACAATTGTGGTAGAAAGCGTACCACTGGCCCTTGTATTCTACGATGGAACCGTGGCTCGTGTCGCACCCCGTAGGCTCAAGGTAAACGCCCATCGAACGCCACGGACCGAGCGGACTGTCGCTGATTGCATAGCACAGGCGGTTGGCTCCGCGGCCGTTCTCAGTGTGGTTGTCGGCGTATGAGAGGTAGTAACGCCCTTTGTACTTGTGCACCCAGGCAGCTTCGTGGAAGTCGTCAAGTCCCTCCATCGGGCGCAGGGGCCCGTCTATCTCGGTCATGTTGTCCTTAAGCGGCGCGCCGACGCAACGGCCTCCTCCGCCGTAATAGAAGTAAGCGCGGCCGTCGTCGTCGATGAACACGCAGGGGTCAATCATCGCGAACACGTCGTCGCCAAGCCCCTTGAGCTGGCCTATTGACTTGAAGCCGCCGTCGGGGCGGTCGCTTACGGCTACGCCAACGCGCCAGGTGTTGTTCCAGTCAGCGCCGCTGGGATGGGGAAAGTAGAAGTAATACTTGCCGTCGCGGTAAGCGCAGTCGGGTGCCCACATGAAGCCGCCCTCCTCGCGCCCCCACTCCACATGCGACGAATTGAGTATCTCGCCGTGGTCAGTCCAGTGAACCATGTCGTCAGTGGAAAACACATGATACCTGTCCATCAAATCGCAGCCGCGCGGCGGGTCGATGTCGTGCGACGGATATACGTACAGACGCCCGTCCTTCCACACATGAGCCGACGGGTCGGCGCAGTACATGTGGGTGACGAAGGGGTTGGGCGCCATGCTCTCCTGCTGCTGTGCGGAGACAGACATGGCGCAAAACATACTTATTACAACTAAATGTTTTTTCATTTTCACCGTTTATTTTTTTACCTTTTTCCTTTTAATTCCAGTCTTATCACTTTTCCCTTACAGGCATCTGCCGGCTAAGGGGTATTTCGCCGCGCAGCATACGTCCGGCCTGGCCGGCCAGCCACAGGTAATTGTCGCTGCTGTCGCCGGGCGCAATGGGCACGAACGTGCTGCCGGGCGAAGGCACGGGCACCGTCTTGGCGCACTTGAATATGGCCGTGCCCTCGTCTATCTCGTCGAACATGGCAATGTAAAGCATCTCCGCGCCCATGGCTATCGACGCTGACAGCTGCTGCCAGAAGAAGCGCCCGCCGTCGCGGCCTATGCTTCCGCTGGCGTCGCCTTTCATGTTGACCCACGAGAAGCCGGGATAACACAGCGGCGCATAATCGATGCCGGCGGCCTCGGCCCAGCGCATGTCGTCGCCGATGCGGCTCTCGAAGGCAGGGTAAGACTCCTGGTTGTAACGCCCTACGAACCACGGCATCACCACGTCGCACGCCTTGATTAAGCTGTGCAGACGCGGGTCTTGCTGAGTGTCGCGCCCCAAGTCGCGCCAATACGCAGGCACGCCGAGCATCACGCTGAAGCCCATGCGCTTGAGGCCGGCCACAAGATATTCGGCATCGGCCGTTGTGTATTTGCGGTTGTCGTTGAAGCCCACGCCCCACAGCGTCACCAGCGGCCGACCGTTATGGTAGAGGTAAGAGGGGTTTTCACCATGGTCGAACAGCCTGAACTTGGCAGCTATGCGGCCGATGTCAACGAGAACGGTGTCGCGCCCGGCCGACTTCATACCGCTCAGGTCGTACATCACGCATATTGCGCGCCCGTACCTGTTGGCCGCCGTCATGGCGTTCTCAAGCACCTTGTTGAAGTGGTGCAGGCCGCTCCGCGTGCTAATCTCCGACACGAAGCGCTGCATGAACACCCCGTCGATGCCGTACTCGCGCATCCAACGGAAGTGGGTGTCAACCGTGCTGTAGTCGTATGACGAGAAAGTGTAGGCCGGAGAGCCGTCGGCAAACCTGAACTCGGTCTTGTACAGCTTCTCGTACTCGCCCACCTCAGGCCAGAAGTCGATGCTTGCCGAGCCCGGACGGAAGCCGTCGCGCCCCTTGTAGTGGTACCATCCGCGGCCCGCGCCGTCGTCGGGAGCATTGAACCAGCCCTGGTATCCGGCCATCACAAGCCCCTTGTAAGAGTCATACGCCTTGCGCACGGCGATGCCGCCCTCCGCTTTCCACGCCAACGCGCGGAAAGGGAGAAGCGCCGCTGCTGCGAAGAGCATGGCAAAACACAATAAGAACAGTTTTTTCATAATTCACTAAGATATGGGTGTCATTGTTTATCGTCCCAAAATATTTTCCTCACTACGATGCCCTCCGGCTTCCTTACGGCAATGACATATACGCCCTTGGACAACCCTCCGAGTGGCACGTCTTCCTTGCCACGGATTTCAAACACCTTAACGCCGTCGGTCGAGAACACGGCAACGCCGCCGTTCTGCCCGGCATGTAGCACTCCGCCGCTTACCGACATGGCGCAATCCTCTTGCGAAGATACATCCTCGATGCCCGAGAATATGTCATCGCCGTCAATCCAGCGCACCTCGTGTATTGACCAGTAATTGCCCTTCGTACCGGTCTGAGTCACCCTTATATGGTTCACATTGTCCACTTCTTCATTGAATTTCACGATGAGCATACTGCCTCCTTCAGTACCTTCGGCCACTTTGGCAAGCATGTCGCCATTGCCCACTTCCACAACGTAGCCGGCAGGCCCGTCATTTGGCGAGGCCGAAGTGTCGAGCAGCAAGCCGCCAATGGAAATGGTCTCGCTGTCATTTTTCAGGTCAAACCATTGCCCCGGCGTCTGCGAACCGCACTCCCAGCGCGACGCTGCGTCGCCGTCGATAGCCATGTAAGCCTTGTCGCTGTTGCTGCTACCGGTAGCCTTCCAGCCTTTGAAATCCTTGAACACGTCAGCATTGCCAACCCATTCAGCGGTAAGGTTGCCGTCGTATGCTGCAAAGTCGGCCTCGCTCGAGCCTTTGGGTGTTATCACCGAAGCGGCTACAGACATCCTCTGCTCATCTTCTCCGGGCTTTTCCGCCATTTGCGTCACCGACTTGAAGAAGGCATTGGCTATATTCAACCGTGCGTCATCGGCTACGTTGCCCGTATATTTCGCGCCGGCTGCAGCCATGTTGGCAAGCACAAGGTTTACCGTTCCGCCTTTGACATCGGCGAAATAGTCGCCTCCACCCCAGTTGTTCGACGACAAGAGAGAAGCCTCGCCCTTAAACATCTCGCCCGTGGTGATGAAACGTGCTGACAGTTCCGTATGCCCCGGAGTAACCTTCGAGTCAGCCCCGTCGGTATGGTTGAGAGCCACTATCTGCGAATTTATCAACGGGAAGGCGCCATGCAAGCCGTTGAAAACAACCGTGTTTACCGCTCCGTCCACGGCATTGCCAAGCCCTATGCCGGAAGCTCCGCCCTGACCGTCGCTCTGGAAGAGCAGCCCCTTGTTGCATCCGAAGAGGAAGTTGTTGTAAAGCACCTGGTCTGTACAGTCGCCTACAACGAGGAAGTCAAGGCTCTCCTTGTTCTGTCCGTAGGCATAAGGGCGACTGTCGTCTTCATGGTTGACCGGACTGTTCGGCCACCATCCGTACTTCGTCTCATACCCGTTGGAGTAAGCTATCGTGTTGCATTGTATGTTGGAAATCAGTCCTCCGCGGCTTCCTCCGCCCACACGGATTACATTTCTGAAACAATGTCCTGATATATAGTCTACATAGTGGTTGTCACACTGGTTCGTAAACAGGTCAACACCTTTATCCGTGGCACGCAAGGCGAGGTTTACTATGTACACCCCGGCGTTGCCGCGCACGGCATAAGGATAATCCTTTACATTGGCCGGGTCGTCCTGTTCAGGGTAATTTATAGTCACTCCGCGCAGTCCGCTGTTCTTCTCCATGGTGATGAACGGCGTGTCTCCGCCTCCTTTGCCGGCAAAAACTTCAAGCACCGCACCCTGACCACGCGGCACCGACGCCATGTCGGCCGAGCCCTTAAGCTCCACACCTTCGGGTATTGTAATGTTGCCGTCCATGCGGTAGTGGCCGGAAGGCAAATAGACAACGCCTCCTCCATTGGCCTTTGCCGCGTCGAGTGCCTTCTGTATGGCTGCTGTATTGTCTTGGGCTGAGAGCAAATTGCCTGACAAATCGACCGCACCGCCCTCCGACCTGTACACTACGACCGGCTTTGCGCCGTAAGAAGCGTCGGTAACGACGAAGAGGCTCGCCTCTGCCGGCCTCGTGACAGGCACTTCCATCCACTCCTGCTTAAACTCCGGGAGGGGCTGCGGGTACGCAATATTATCATTTACGGCGCACTCATAAAACGACTTGTTGTCAAGTTCTCCGTTGAAGGTGTTGCCCGTAAGGATGGCACGCGCCCACGAACCTACGTACACATCGCCGTCAAACGTAGTGCCGTCGGCCATGAGTTGCCCTCCGAGAGCAGTCACGTTGCCGTCAACCGTGCAGTCTTTCAGCATGACTGGAGCATTCGCTCCCTCGACCATTTCAACCGCCGTACCTGTCTTTGCCATGCCGCAGCCATACAGCTGGATGGCTCCTTCTGCTCCGGCACCAAGCCTTACGGCCTCAACACAATCATCAACATTGACGCGGGTGAACATTATTCCGCTGCCCGAAGACGCTGTTATGTCGAGCGCATACTGGCAACCGCTGATGTTGAAGCCGTAGTTATGGCCGTTGGGACGACCACGGTCGCCGCTGTTTATTGCCTCTCCGTCAGGCCGGGTGGCAGGAGTCCACTCCGTGCGGAACGCCGTATGGTAACCGTCGCATGAGTAGTTGCATGTGTACGACCAGTCGTTGCGGCGCATGACAAAGCCCGTAGCATTGTTGTACGTATGGCTCTTTATTGCGCTTTCGCCGTATTCCGCGCCCAGTCCGGAGCCAGCCCAATATGAAGGCGAGAAATAAATATGGTCGAAACGGCCCACGTCGGCGATGCGGTCCATGACTACTCCCTGATGGAGAGGCGTACCGTATATGCCGAATATATTGGGACATCCGCCGCCGTTGTACGAGCTGAACATTATGGCTATGTACGGATTGACGAACGTGACGTTGCGCACGTTGCAGTAATCGTTGCCGAAATATCCCTTCTGTCCGTAGACTACGGCGGGCGGATATTTGGTTACGTTGCCGGGGTCTTGCTCGGGATAGTAGATTGAGAGGTTGCAGATTTGCGTGGAAGGCTGCATGGTGAAGAGTGCCTTCAGCTCGTCGTCGGTGCCCGGATTGCCGTAAGCCATTATCACGGTGCCGGCCACGGGCTGCCCTTTCACGGGCTTGCGCCAGTCTCCACGCAGGGTGACGCCGCGCGGAATAACGATTTGTCCGTCAACGCGGTACTTGCCTTCGGGCAGGTAGAGCACGCCTCCGGCCAGGTTCTCCACAGCTCCGCGGTTGCCCGCTCCTTGGTCTTGGTTCTTGTCAGGATTGGTTACTCCGGCCAGACGGTCGAGCAGTGCCTGTATCTCGGCCGTGCAGTCGGTCTGCCCGGAACGGTCAAGTTTTTCGTCGGCG
The DNA here is from genome assembly GCA_905196835.1 of uncultured Prevotella sp. Taxonomy (GTDB): domain Bacteria; phylum Bacteroidota; class Bacteroidia; order Bacteroidales; family Bacteroidaceae; genus Prevotella; species Prevotella stercoripullorum. Next base: position 33,365 of record CAJJWN010000032.1, read on the forward strand.
GCGTTGATTGAGGCCACGAAGAGGTCTGTCGTGGGGTACTCGGGCTTGTCAATAATCTCGTAATTGTAATCGTCTACGGCGGCGAAAGATGCGCCGGCCGCCACCGCCGCGAGCATTATCGCGGCGAGGCGGGGGGGGGGGGGGTTTTTTTTTTTTTTTTTTGTTTGT
>CAJJWN010000033.1 GCA_905196835.1 uncultured Prevotella sp.
CCGGATTGCAAATCCGGCGGAACAAGTATGCTTACACCTGAACTGCGGATGAACCGCGTATCGGAAAATCACTTCTCGCCGGACGTTTCCTTGATGATGCCGACGCACAGCGCACCGACTACCAGCAGCACGCAGGCTACGAGCATCATGCTGCTCTGCGCGCTGCCCACAAGGCTTAATACGACGCCTCCGAGGGCGGCAGCTATGATTTGGGGTATGCAAATAGTGCCGTTGAACAAGCCGAGGTATGTGCCCATGTGGCTGCCGTTGAGGGCGTTGGTTACGATGGTGAAAGGCATGGCCAGCATTGCCGCCCACGCGCAACCGATGAGCAGGTAGGGGATGAAGAGCACGTACTGGTCGTGGATGAAGGGCACCATGAGGAAGCCTGCGCCGCCCAGCACGAGGCTAAGCGCATAGGCAACCTTGCGTGCCTTGAAGCGGGGCAGCACCATGGCCCAGCACACGCTGCCAACGGCCTGCACGGCGAAGAGTATGCCCACCCAGTTGCCTGCGGCCTGGAAGCCGGCCGACGTTGGGTCGGTAGTGCCCCAGCAGGTTTCGGCGATGGCACCGTTGGTATAGTTCCACATGTACAGGAACGCCGCCCAGCAGAAGAACTGCACCAGTCCCACCGTCCAGAACGCCGACGGAGCCTCGCGCAGCAGCTTCAGCCAGTTGACCTTCTCCTCGTTGAGCGGCTTCGACAGGCCATGGTATTCGGCGTACTCCTTCGGCGGCATCTCCTTCACTTTGGCGGTGGTGTAGATGACGCAGAGTATGAGTATGGCCGCGCCTATGTAGAAAGAGTAAATCACCGAGTCGGGGATTACGCCGGGAGCGGCCACGTTCTGTATGCCGATGAACGTGAAGAAGAAGGGGAAGACGTAGCCCACGAGCGAGCCTGCGTTGCACAGGAAGCTCTGTATGGAGTATGCCAGAGCCTTCTGCTTCTCGTTGACCATGTCGCCGACGAGCATCTTGAACGGCTGCATAGCCATGTTAATGCTCGTGTCGAGGAACATAAGCGAGACGAGGCCGAAGACCATCGCCGTAGACACAGCCATGCCGAAAGAGCCTGCGTTGGGCAGAAGGCACATCACGAGGACGGCCACCAACGCACCCACGAACAGGTAAGGGATGCGCCGTCCGAAGCGGCACCACGTCTTGTCGCTTAGCGTTCCCACGATGGGTTGCACCACGATGCCCATCAGCGGCGGCAGTATCCAGAAGTAACTAAGGCTGTGAGGGTCGGCGCCGAGCGTCGCGAAGATGCGGCTTATGTTGGCGCTCTGCAAGGCGTAGGCTATTTGTACGCCGAAAAAACCAAAGCTAAGGTTCCATAGCTTGGCGAAACTCAGGTCGGGTTTTCTTTTCAGTCCGGTATTCATTTTCTATGTTTAAGGTATTAAGTTTTCATTTAATGAATAATGAAAAAATGAAAAATGAAAAATCAGGCATACGCCATGACCACTTCATTATTCATTATTCATTCCTTTATTTTTCATTATTCATTCCTTCATTATTCATTCCCCTCGTTGTCCCCCTTACTATGAGGCGTGTCCTTACGACGCGTTTCTCAACCTTGTCAACAGGCGTTCGGCCTTCCACCTTGCCTATCAGGATGTCGGCGGCGAGGCGTCCCACCTCGTAGCCGTTCTGCTCCACGGTGGTGAGCATGGGGTCGCAGGCCACGGCGCGCTGGCCGTTGGTGAATCCGCATACGGATATGTCGTCGGGCACTCGCAGGCCCATGCGCTTTGCGGTGTACATTATGCCTATGGCGGTGTCGTCGTTTATGGCGAAGAACGCGTCGGGGCGGTCGTCGGAAGCGAGCACTTCGGGCGTTACGCGCTCGGCTTCCTCGCGGTTGTCGCACTCCATGCGGACGCACATGTCGGGGTCAAGCCCGTGCCTGCGCATGGCGTCGTGCCAGCCGTTGTAGCGGTTCTTGGATATTTCCATCTTCATGGACGAGCCGTAGAAGGCTATTCGGCGGCAGCCGGTCTGTATCATGTATTCCACGGCGGAGTAGGCTCCCATGTAGTCGTCAACGGTGACGCGGCTGGCGTTCACGCCCGTACAGATGCGGTCGTAGAACACGAGCGGCACGCCGTTGTCAATGAGTTCCTGGAAGTGGTCGTAGCGGTAGGTGTTCTTCGACTGCGACACGATGATGCCGCACACCTTGTTTTCGTAGAACGAGCGGCACGTCTCAACCTCGCGCTCGTAGTCCTCGTTGCTCTGGGCCACGAGCAGGCGGTAGCCCGACTTCAGCGCCTCGTCCTCTATTCCGGCGAGGATTGAGGAGAAGTAGAAGTGGGTGAACTGCGGTATGATGACCCCTATTATCTTCATGGTGCGCCTGCTGCGCAGCGACTCGGCCATGGGGTTGGGGCTGAACTTGTGCTCACGGGCGTAGGCCGTTATGGCCTCGCGCTTCTCGCGGCTGATGCGCGTGCTGCCTTTGAGGGCGCGCGACACCGTGGCTACCGACACTCCGAGGGCGCGGGCTATGTCTTTCATCGTCATCGACGTGTTTTCCTTTGGCATGTTTTCCTCCTTTTCTGCAAATGTAATGCAAATAAATGGAATACGAGGCATGTCTGCCGTATTTCTCATTCGCAATTGCCGGTGCAAAATTACTCAAAGGCTTACAATGCTGTTTTTTACACCTTATATTATTTAAAGATACTTCCGCGCAAACGGTTGCATTCCAAGCGTTTTCCAAAAGGCGGCCTTTCGCGTTGTAAAAGGCCGCCTTTTGTCGTGTAAAAGGCCGTCAATCGCAACGCGAAAGGCGGTCTTTTGGAAATCGGCGCGCCACAAGGCGATGCAAACGGTTGCGCAACACATCTTGTTCTTTTTTGTTAAATTTAGCACCAAACATCATAAATGACTATAAATTTGCATTGTGAAGACTTACCTTGAGACAGCACCGCACGATGCGTTGCAAACAAACTTTATTTGATACACATCTATATTTAACGTTAACTTTAAAAGTACAAAATGATGAAGCAGGTAAAATTCAAGACCTCTGTCAGGCTCATGTCCCTGTTGCTGGGACTGTTCCTTTCAGTCGGAGCCTTTGCGCAGAACGACGTCAAAGGTATCGTGAAAGATGCTTCCGGCGAGCCGATTATCGGCGCCACCATCCGTGTCGTAGGGCAGGACGGCGGAGCGATAACCGACTTTGACGGCAACTTTACCGTCAAGGCAGCGCCGGGCGCGAAAATCCAAGTGTCTTACATCGGCTACAAGACGGTGGAACTGCCCGTCTCGGCCAACATGATTGTCACCTTGCAGGACGACACGCAGCTGCTCTCCGACGTGGTGGTAATCGGTTACGGACGCGCCAAGAAGGAAGACTTGACGGGCTCCGTCACGGCCATCAAGCCCGACGAGATGAGCAAGGGTATCACCAGCAGCGCCTCCGACATGCTCGTGGGCAAGATTGCCGGTGTAGACGTAATCACAGCCGGCGGTTCGCCGGGTGCCGGAGCGCAAATCCGCATACGCGGCGGCTCGTCGCTCAACGCCAGCAACGACCCGCTCATCGTGGTTGACGGTCTTACTATAGACAACAACACCGCAACCGGAATGAGCAACGTCATGGCTACAATCAACCCCAACGACATCGAGACCTTCACCGTGCTGAAGGACGCGTCGGCGACGGCCATCTACGGTTCGCGCGCGTCGAACGGTGTCATCATCATCACCACGAAGAAGGGACGCAAGGGCACAGGACCTAAGTTCTCGTACAACGGCGACGTGACAATCTCGACTACGCAGAAGCGTTACAGCGTGCTCAACGGCGACGAGTACCGCGCCCTCGTAGGAAAGGTCATCGGCCCTGACGCGGCCGCCCTCGGAACGGCCGACACCGACTGGCAGGACGAGATTTTCCGCACGGCTGTCAGCACATCGCACAACATCTCAATCACCGGCGGACTGAAGAACATGCCTTACCGCGTGTCGGCAGGATACCAGAGCGACAGCGGTATCATAAAGAAGTCTTACATGAAGCGTTTTAACGCGTCGGTCAACCTCGCACCGTCGTTCTTTGACGACCACCTCAACTTCAACGTTACGGCCAAGTTCACTACGGAGAAGGACAGCTACGTAGACTCTGGCGCGGTAATCGGCGGCGCACTGGCTATGGACCCCACGCGCCCCGTCTACGACCACAGCGCAATAGGCGACGCGTTCTTCGGCGGATACTACCAGAACTACCAGTCGACCGACATCTTCGCCGACAAGAGCTGGGGATACACTACCAATACCAACACTCCGCAGAACCCCGTTGCCTACCTGAACCTCAGGGACTGCATAGCTCACTCCAACGACTTCACGGGCAACATCGAGATGGACTATAAAATACACGGCTTCGAGGACTTGCACATTCATGCCAGCCTGGGCGGACAGTACACCGAAAGCCGTCAGAATGACACCAACTCGCCGTACTCTTTCGACAACAACTACTACGGCTGGAGCGGACTGACCAAGTACTACAAGTACAGCATCACGGCCAACGCCTACGCGCAGTACCAGCACACCTTCGGCGCACACAATGTCGACATAATGGCCGGCGCGGAGGAGTCTCACTACCACCGCAACGGCTGGAACTACGGCAGCGGCTGGGATTCGTACACCGACACGCCGTACAACGTATCGTCAAAGGCCGAGAAGAGCTGGGCAACGCACAACTCGCTCGTGTCTTACTTCGGCCGTCTGAACTACACGCTGCTCGACCGCTACATGCTCACAGCCACGTTCCGTGCCGACGGTTCGTCGCGCTTCGCCAAGGGACACAAGTGGGGCTACTTCCCATCTGTCGCCCTCGCATGGCGCATCAACGACGAGAAGTTCATGAAGCCGCTGAAGTGGTGGAACGAGTTTAAGCTCCGCCTCGGCTGGGGACAGACCGGACAGCAGGACATCGGCTACGACTTCCTTTACTCGCCGCTCTATACCACGAGCAACTCTTACGCTCAGTACCCCTTCGGCGACACTTATTACACCACCGTCCGCCCCGACAAGTACAACCCGGAGCTGACTTGGGAGACCACTACCACATGGAACGCCGGACTTGACTTCGCCTTCCTCAACAACCGCATCACCGCCAACGTTGACGGATACTACCGCAAGACGACCGACCTTATACAGGAAGTCACCATACCCGCGCTGATGAACTTCGCGCAGCGCATGGCCCAGAACATCGGTTCTCTTGAGAACTACGGAGTCGAGTTCTCCATAGGCGCGAAGCCCATCGTAACCAAGGACTTCACCTGGGACATCCAGTACAACGTAGCTTGGAACCACAATGAAATAACAGAGCTTATCGGCGGCGACGACGACTACATCGTGCAGTCGGGCGGAACAATCTCGCGCGGTACGGCGACACACGTACAAGCGCACAAGGTTGGCCAGCCTGCAAACTCTTTCTGGGTGTACCAGCAGGTGTATGACGAGGCCGGCAAGCCCATCGAGGGCGCGTTCGTTGACCGCAACGGCGACGGACAAATCAACAGCGACGACCGCTACTTCTACCACAGTCCTGCCGCTGACGTGTTCATGGGACTTACGATGAAGTTCATATACAAGCGTTGGGACTTGAGCTTCGCACTCCGCGCATCGCTCGGCAACTACGTTTACTATGACTTCCTCGCCAACAAGGCTTCAATCAGCTCAAGCGGACTCTATTCGAACAGCGCGTACAGCAACACCACGCAGGCCGCAGTCGACCTCGGCTTCACCGGCACGGGTGCGTCTGAATATTACCTGAGCGACTACTTCGTGCGCAACGCTTCTTACCTGAAGTGCCAGAACATAACGCTCGGATACTCGTTCCCCGCCCTGCTGAAGTACAACAACCAGGACTACTTCTCTGGCCGTCTGTTCTTCACCGTGCAAAACCCGTTCATCATAACCAAGTACAAGGGTCTCGACCCGGAGGTTTCAAGCGGCATCGACAGCAATCCGTATCCGCGTCCTTTGAGCTTCCAGCTCGGTCTTAACCTCAACTTCTAAGGGTTTGCGTTAATACTTTCACGTAACGAAATAAAAGGAAACGACAATGAAAAAGACATTTATAAAGACAATAGCGGCAGCCGTGTTGACCGTAGGTCTTACAGGCTGTGTCAACGATTTGGACATAAGTTCAATCGACCCGCAATCGTCTCCCGAAGTCGACCCGATGGGACTGCTGGCCAAGTGCTACGCTACGCTCGGCCTTACAGGCCAGGACGGCGGTTCCGGCAATGGCGACTTGAGCGACGACGAGGGCGAATCGGGCTTCTACCGTACAACGTTCAACCTCCAGGAGCTGCCTACCGACGAGGTGATGTGGGCTTGGCAGACCGACCAGGACATACCGCAAATCACGATGATTAACTGGAACTCCAGCTCAATCCGCGTGCAGTGGGCCTACACCCGACTGACTTACGACATCACACTGTTCAACAACTACCTCGTGACAGTGCCCGACAACGAGGAGAACAAGGTCAACCGGGCCGAAGTCCGCTTCCTCCGCGCTTTGCATTACTGGTACTTGCTCGACCTCTTCGGCAAGTCACCGTTCAAGACGGAGTTCAACATCGACCAGCTGCCGGTAGAGTACAGCGGTGCTGAAATGTACGACTGGCTCGACAAGGAGCTTACTGAAATCGAACCGCAGATGGCCGAAGTCGGCGCATACTGCAACAGCCAGAGCTTCGGTAGGGCTGACCGCGGAGCGGCTTACATGCTCCATGCACGCCTCGCCCTTAACTCCGAGGTATATACCAAAGGTGCAGTCAAGGACTTCGACAAGGCCATCGACTACTGCGACAAGCTGATAAACAGCGGCGCATACGACCTCTCGCGCCAGGCGAAAGGCGGAAACTCGGGCTACGCCCAGCTGTTCATGGCCGACAATGACGAGAACCCCGAGGCCATGCAGGAAATCATCCTGCCCATCCGTCAGGACGGACTTAGGACGAGAGCGTACAGCGGTTCGCTCATGCTTATTGCCGGAGCGCGTAGCTCGCAGATGCCCAACTACGGACTGAAGGAGACTTGGACGTGCTTGTTTGCACGTGAATCGATGACCAAAAAGTTCTTCCCGTCGACCACTGATGTGCCTCTCGCTGAAACAGCTGCTGACGACAAGGCTTCACAAGAGGAAGTGGCGAATCTTGACGCAAAGAACGGTACGACCGTGGCCGACGTCATCAACCGTGCAGGCGACGACCGCGCACTTCTCTACAGCGGATGTGCCAACGGCACGCGCAAGGTTAAGACCGATGAAATAAGCGGCTTTACAGACGGCCTCTCGTTGGTAAAATGGACCAACCTGCGCAGCGACGGCACTGCCGGAAGCGACCCGTCATGGCCTGACACCGACATTCCGCTGTTCCGCTTGGCCGAGGCTTACCTGACACGTGCCGAGGCAAAATGGCGCAAGAGCGGTCGTCTTGACGACGCGCTGGACGACATCAACGAGCTGCGCAGGCGTGCCAACACGCGCACTCTGCCCTCCATCACATCGGAGATGGACATCCTCGACGAGTGGTGCCGCGAGTTCTTCATGGAAGGACGCCGTCGTAGCGACCTCGTGCGCTTCGAGTGTTTCGCAGGCAGCAAGTACATCTGGGACTGGAAGGGCGGCGTAGCCGATGGCACAACCGTCGACTCTCACTTTAACGTTTACCCCATTCCGGCGGACGACATCAGGAACAACAAGAACCTGAAGCAGAACGAAGGTTATTAAAAAAACGGTGAATTATAATCAATTAAAACGACAATCATTATGAAGGACATTATAAAAAGCCTGTTCGTCGGAGCCGTGGCGTTGGCGGCAATGCCGCTCATGACATCGTGCGAGAACGACGACGACTGCAATCCTACGCTGCATACGCCGGAAAGCTTCGTGCTCAACACGCCGGCATACGCGCAGAACAACACATACGACCTGTCCAAGGCGGAGAGCGTGAACCTCACGACTTCGCAGCCCGACTACGGCTTCCCGGCCGCCACGGAGTACCAGGTGGAGGTGTCGCTCGAGAAGGAGTTCGCCTCCGTGAAGACGCTCGACGTGCCTGAAGGCATATCTTACAGGACTCTGGGCACTGTTTACAACCAGGCCAACATGGACGTTGACGGAGTGGAACTCAACAACGCCATCGTGGCATTGTACCAGGCCGCCCACAACGGCGAAGACCCCTCGGGCATCATAATGCCGGCATACATACGCCTTACGGCACACATCAGCGGCACAGACGTTGGATGGTGCGCTTCCAACGTAATCACGCTGCCCAAGGTGACGGTGTCTTACATCGCAACCATTCCTACCGAAGTCTACGTTTCAGGCCCGTCAATACGCAAGGGCGAGGAGGCCAAGCCTCTCGGTGTAGTCAATTCACTTGACGGTTCATTCTTCGGAATTGTCTATATGGAGGCAGGTTCTTCGCTGATGTGGGGCGACGAGGCATCGCAGACCAACGGCTTCGCTCTCACCACGACCAAGGACGACCAGGCCGGAGCAGGCTTGACTGAGGCTGCCGACGGCGGCATCGCTTTCGGCAAAGCCGGTTGGTACTCTATCTTGATGAAGTTCGAGGTCGACGCGGCTAACAACATCCTGCTCTCTACATTGTCGGTTTATCCTGGCAAGGCATACGTTACCGGAAATGCAGCAGGTGCTGATTGGACAGATGGCAATCCTGTTTGGGAGATGACAACTCCTGCCGATGCAAGCGGTGAATGGGTATCTCCTGCATTTACAAGTAGCGGCGAGCTTCGCGCTTACATTAAGGTCGGTACGTTGGCATGGTGGCAGACAGAGTTCACACTTTACAAAGAATCAATCTTCTATCGTGGAACGTATAACATTAGCGGTACAGGTAGTTGGGGGTCAGACGTAGGCTCGGATTACTCCGTACAGTGCTCCGCAGGGCAGAAGCTCTACATTGACTTCGACTACGACAAGGGTCGCGTCGAGTAAACAATTCAAAGTGTTGCGGCGGCGGGGCTGCGCCCCGTCACCGTAACGCCTGAACATTAACAACCTAAAAAAGAAACAATCATGAAAAAGATAATGTTTTTCGGCGGCCTGCTTCTCTCGGCGATGACGTTCGTCGGCTGTACCGACGAGTACGACGACTGGGCCGAGCCGCAGAGTAATCCGCAAGAAGAGGCTGCCGCCGCGCTGCCGGGCTACACGGCTACGGGCGTTGGCGCAATCGACCTTGGCACGGTAACAGCAGACAGCGTGCAGGTTCTCACGCTTTCTACGGTAACGCTTCCCGAGGGGGCTACGGTCGGCAATACGCGCGTTGAGATGCTTCCGGCCGACGGTTCGTCGGCTGCCGCTACGACAATCAACGTCGGCAACAACGGCAAAATGGCCGTTGCAGAACTCCAGGCAGCCATCGAAGAGTACTACGGCAAGCGTCCTGAACAGCGTGTGTTCAACGGCCATGTGTATTCTAACATCATAATAGACGGCCAGGCGTTCCTAGTGGATGCAGGACAGATAACGTTGACTGTTACACCCGATGCTCCTTTCATATCTGAAGGGTATTATCTTGTAGGCGACATGACCAATTGGTTCAAGGGTACGCCGATACCGTTCACACATTCGGGAGCCGATGTTTATGAAGACCCGGTGTTTACCGTTACGTTCACTGCCACGGACAACTGCTGTTGGAAGATAGTGCCGCAGAGCAATGTTGACAGGGGCGACCTTGAATATGAAGGTGAAGACGGCGTCGTAGGTGTTGTAGAAGACGGCGACGATGCAGTCGAAGGAACGCTTGTAACGAACGACCCGCAGGCAGGAAAGATAGTAAAGGCCGGAATGTACCGCATGACCATTAACATGCTTGAGTACACCTATAAGATAGAAAACTTGGCCGTGCCGTATTATTTGGTAGGCGACTTCGGCGGTGCAAGCTGGGACATGACAGACTTAAGCTACGCGTTCTATCCCGAGACAGCCACAAAGCAGAGCTACACTACGAAGTGGGATGGCGCAGGAAGCTTCAAGTTCTTCACTGAAGTTAACAACTGGGACAGCGCGTATGGAGCTGCGAAGGGCACTGCCGCAGGAGCAACGTCGGGCAGCATCGCCTCCAATGCGAGCAACGGTGCAGACAATATCACCGTGCCTGAAGTAGGAGAGTACTACACGTTCACGTTCGATTTGGCGGAGATGACGTTCACATGGACGAAGATAGAGCCTGCTCCCAAGACTTACGCCACCATCGGCGTTATCGGCGACTTTAACAGTTGGGGCGACGATGTCGACATGACCGAGGTTGCGCCACACAACTGGTATGTTGAGGTAGAGCTGAAGGCAGGCGGCTTGAAGTTCCGTGCTAACAACGATTGGACAGACCAGTGGGCTGGTGAAGCCAATGATGTGTCAAGCAGCAACTATGGTACGGCGGAGTTTAACGGTGGCAACATGAAAGTGCCCGACGGCAAGTACCGCATTTACTTCAACGACATCACTGCCCAGTATATCTTTATTCCAGCAGAATAAGCATACATGTAAATTCTGAAAATCAGCCTTAGGGGGCGCGCAGCGGCATCGCTGCGCGCCCCTTTTTTGTGTTGGCAACAAAAGGCAATCAAGCTCCCTACTTTCGGGAGGGCTGGGGTTGGGTGTTGTAAAAGGGGTTCATCCGCAGTTTAGGTGTAAAGGCTATAACATACATATGGCCTCGAAGAGGTCCAACTATGCTTAACCGCATGTGGAGCGAAGCGGAACTTGCGGTATATATGCTGCAAATAACATCGTCCTCGAAGAGGGCGAATAGCTGCCTGCTGTTCGCCCCCTTTGGGGACGGTTATGGTGGTTTCGACTTACCGCAAGTTCCGTTCCCTTCGGTCACTACACATGCGGTTAAGCATAGTTCGCCCCCTTCGGGGACGGGATTGGCACCTATACGGCATACACCTGAACTGCGGATGAACCGTAAAAGGCCATGTTTTGCATTCCAAAAGGTCGTCTTTTGCACGCTGAAAGGTCATGTTTTGCAGGCTAAAAGACGGCCTTTTGGCAAGCGGCTGATTGTCAGCGGCTTAACAGACTCATGCGGCCTATCGGGCGTATTGGGCCTAATTAGCCTGATAAGGCCAATGTGCCTGATGTGCGATAACGGCCGACGCATGGCTGCACGGGCGGCAGGCAGCCGCGCAAGGAGGCTTTTTATACAATCGTTTGCACGTAAACAACCGCCTTTTCAGCCGCCGATGAGACTGCGCTGTGCGGCAAATGCAGTATATTTGAGATGTCTAACCAAAACACACTTTACCATGAACAGAATATTCACTTTTGCAGTCTCGCTGCTCTTCGCTGTGTCATTGATGGCCCAGGGATGGCCCGGGCAGTACAAGGGAGTGATGCTGCAAGCCTTTTATTGGGACTCTTACGCCGACACGCAGTGGAGCAACCTCGAGAGCCAGGCCGACGAGCTGGCCGAGTTTTTCAACCTTGTATGGATACCGCAGAGCGGCAAGTCGGCCTCCGACCCGTCCATGGGCTACAACGACTTGTACTGGTTCAGCGATTATACAAGCTCTTTCGGCAACGAAGAAGAGCTACGCTCAATGCTCAACACGTTCAGGCAGAAGGGCTTGGGCGCAATAGCCGACGTGGTAATCAACCACCGCTCGTCGCTCGCCGGCACGTGGATGAGCTTCCCCGAGGAGACGTATAAGGGCGTGACATACACCATGCTGCCCTCCGACATCTGCTCAAACGACGACGGAGGGAAGGCCGCCGCGCAGGCCGAAGTGAAGCCTACGGGGGCTGCTGACACCGGCGACGACTTCGACGGGGCGCGCGACCTCGACCACACAAGCCCCAACGTGCAGGCCATGGTCAAGGCTTACCTTGACTTCCTGCTTAACGACCTGGGTTACACCGGCTTCCGTTACGACATGGTGAAGGGCTATGCGCCCAAGTACACCGGCATATACAACGCCGCGGCCAAGCCCGAGTTCTCGGTAGGCGAGTACTGGGACGGCACGTCGCAAATAAAGAACTGGCTCAACGGCACCAAGGACGCTGACGGCCGGATACAGTCGGCCGCCTTCGACTTCCCCTTGAAATACCTGCTCAACGACTGCTGCAACAGCGGCAGCAGCTGGAACAAGCTGACCGGGAGCAGCCTTATGGCCGACGTTTCGGGCATGCGCCGCTACGCCGTAACCTTCGTTGACAACCACGATACGTACCGCGACCAGAACGCGCTGACAAAGAACGTGCTTGCCGCCAACGCCTTCATACTGGCCGCACCGGGCACTCCGTGCGTCTTCCTGCCCCACTGGAAGGAGCACAAGCAGGCCGTAAAGCAGATGATTTACGCCCGCCGCGCCGCCGGCATCAGCAATGAGAGCACGTACAAGGCCGTCAACAACTCCGCCGCGCAGTATGCCATACAGGTAAGCGGCGATGCAGGCAAGTCGGTAATAGTGATGATGGGCGGCACGACATGGGACAAGGTAAATGCCAAGGAGACCGACTACTTCCTCGTGGAAAAGGGCGACAACTACGCCTACTACATCTCGCGCAACGCCGAAACGGCATGGGCCGGCGTCCCTTCGGGCACGTATGACAACGCCTTTAGCGTAACCCTCAACGCCGTTACGCAGCAAAGCGGCGCGCAGCTGGTCTACACCACCGACGGCAGCGAGCCTACAGCAAGCAGCAAGAAGATTGATGACGGCGGCACGGTGAGCGTCAGCGGCGACATGACTCTCAAGGTAGGACTGCTCGTCGGCGGCACGGTGAAGGGCGTGATAACGCGCAATTACAAGGTAACCCACTTCCAGCCGTATGACATCACCGTGTATGTCAACGTCGACCAAGTGGGCTGGAGCAACGTGTATTACCACACATGGGGCGGCGACAACGACCAATACAGCACCACGTGGCCTGGCAAACCCGTCACCGCGACCAAGGAAATAGGCGGCAAGACCTGGTATTACAATACTTACCGCATCAGCTCCTCGACCGACGTTGTCAACTTCGTGTTCGGCTCGGGTAACAATATGCCGCAGACGGTCGACGTGCTCAATGTCAAGACGGACAAGTTCTACGAGGTCTCGACGGAGCAATCGGGCGGCAAACACCTTGTCAACGACGTTACAGCACAATATCCTACGGGTATCGAAAGCGTGACAGCCGGCACGCCAAGTCAGCCCGGCAACATGAACGTCTACACCATTGACGGCCGCCTTGTGCGCCAGTTCAGGCAGGGAACGACGGTAGATGAAGCTGTAAACGGCCTCGCCAAGGGCCTTTACATAGTAGGAGGGAAGAAGGTGGTAGTAAGATGACATAAACAAAGTCGGCGTCAGGCAATGGCCTGACGCCGACTTTGTTTATGTCATCTTATTTGCTCATGTCTATTTTCCAGTTGCCGTCGGCGTCTTTCTTGAGCTTGATTTTGTCGTCGCTGGTCTTTTTCTCGAACTCCATCTTGGCCTCGACCACAGCCTCGGTGCCGTCCTCTGATATCTCCTCTGACAGGATTTCGTACGACTTCAGTTCGCCGTTGTTGGCATAAGCGGTGCTCGCCTTGCTCTGCATCATGGCTACGAGCTGGTCTTTCTCGGCGTCGGTCTTCGGAGCTTTGTCCTCCTTGAAGTACACGAGTTCGGCCATCTTCTTGCCGTCCTGCTTCTGTACCGCCTTGATGAACTGCTCTGCTACGCTTTTGGGAGAGTTGCCGCCGCCTCCGCAAGAGGCCATTGCCAGCATGGCCACAACGGCCACTACAAATCCAAATAGTTTCTTCATGTCATTAAAGTTTTAAGTTAATATTGGGTTAAAAAGTCACGATTGTCTCCAGTGCGGCGTTGTTGCAGATGTCCGACGGCAGTATGCAGCGTATGGGTTCGAGCCCCGGCAGGTGGAAGTAGTGCCTCTTCCCTCCGGCAAGAGGCCGTCCGGCCTTGCGGTAGGCGAAGTCTACCAGTTCGCAGCAGTACATCTTTGTAGTGTCAGCGTCGTCGTAGTCATGGTCGAAGAGCGTTCCCCTTTGGTACACTTCCATGGCGAAGCGCGCCGCACGCGCCGCCGTGGCGGAGTCTCCGCGCAGACGTTTCACCTCGCCGATGGTGGCGTTCATCGACGAGAAAAACCGCCGCGGCGTGTCCATCTTCACGCGGTCGGGGTCGCCTTCATAGTCAGGCTCGCCGGGAACGGCGTGCACCACCATCATCACTCCGCACGAGTCGACCACTATCCCGATGTGCGAATACGCCCCATGCCGGTCAGCCGCCAGCACGGCGCGGCTCGTCAAGCCGCTTCCCCGGCGAAATACCACGTCGCCTGCGTGCAGCTCGCACCCCTCGGGCAGTATGCTCCTCTGCTCCCCGTCGGCGCAAGAGGCAAGCATGGCGGCCGCAAATATTATGGTGAAAAGCTTTTTCATGGCTCCGCAAAGGCATTGCGAAGCAAATATAGTAAAAATAGTTTAAATGACAAAACGTTTGCAAAAATCTTTACAAATAATGCCGGGTTACCGTTACAAGGGAAGAAGAAAGCCCCTCCCAACCTCCCCGAGGGGAGAGAGCTTAGTATGCTTTCGCCAATAATTTCGCCGCTTGGGCGTATCAGGCTCATTCGTCTTATCCGGCTTATTTGGCCTAATATGCCCGATAGGCCACACTGGCCTGATAAGCCGCTGATAATCAGAGGCTTGCCAATATGCTGCCTTTTGGTTTGCAAAAGGCCGTCAATTGCAATGCAAAAGGCCCCCTTTCGCATTGTGAAAGGTGGCCTTTTGCAAAACCGTTAATCAGTCAAAGCATACTAATCTCCTCCCCTCGGGGAGGCCGGGAGAGGGGCTCTTACTTCTTCCTGATAAGCGTCAGCCCGTCGCGCAGCGGCAGTATGACCTTCTCCACGCGCCCGTCGGCGGCCACATGGTCGTTAAACGCCTCGATGCCTGCGGTCTGGCGGTCGGAGGGACGCGGCTTTTCGAGCACGTGCCCGTCCCAAAGCGTGTTGTCGGCGAGGACAAATCCGCCCGGGCGCAGCACCTTGAGAGCCATCTCGTAAGCCTCGATGTACGTGCGCTTGTCGCCGTCGAGGAACACCATGTCGAACTCCACGCCGAGCCGCGGAGCCTCCTTCACGGCGTCGCCGATGATGAAGCGTATCTTGTCGGCCACGGGCGAGCCTTCTATCCACGGCCGGGTAAAGTCTTCCAGCTCGTCGTCAATCTCGTAGGTGTACACCAGTCCGCCGTCGTCAAGGCCTTCTGCCATGCAGATTGCGCTGTAGCCGCTGAACGTGCCCACCTCAAGTATGCGCTCGGGGCGCACCATTCGCACGAGCATCTTCAGCAACCGGCCTTGCAGGTGGCCGCTGGCCATGCGCCCGTGGAGCAGGTGTATGTTAGTGGCCCGCCACAGGCGGTAGAGGTAGTCGCCCTCGGGGTCGATGTGGGAGAGGAGGTAACGCTCCAAATCTGTGTCCATATTTGGAAATTAAAAATTAACAATTAATAATTAAACGGCAGCCGGAGGCTGAATTAACAATTAACAATTAAAAATTAAACGGCAGAGGCGGAGGCAATTAAAAATGAACAATTAAAAATTAAACCACGCTTATTGTTGCCCTGGATGACTGCATGAGCAAAGGCCTAACCACGTTGTTTAATTTTTAATTGTTAATTTTTAATTGCGCTCTTCGCGAAGAGCGCACAGCGCGCTCACCGCCAGCCGGTACGAGTCGAGGCCTAAACCGCAGATTACGCCGAGGCAGGCGGCCGAGAGCATGGACTTGTGGCGGAAGTCCTCGCGCCGGTGTACGTTGGATATGTGCACCTCTACTACGGGGCATGTGATGGCGCGTATGCAGTCGTGCAGGGCCACGCTGGTGTGTGTGTAGGCCCCGGCGTTGAGCACGATGCCGTCATACGTGAAGCCAACCTCCTGCATCTTGTCGATGAGTACACCCTCCACGTTGCTCTGGAAGTAGTCTATTTCCACGCCGGGAAAAGCCTCGCGCAGGCGCGGCAGGTAGTCGTCGAACGAGGTGGAGCCGTACACGCCGGGCTCGCGCCGGCCCAAGAGGTTGAGGTTAGGGCCGTTGAGTACGAGTATTTTCATAATCAGTCACTTTTTATTAACTTTGCAACGAAACGCCGC
Source organism: uncultured Prevotella sp. (assembly GCA_905196835.1). GTDB lineage: Bacteria > Bacteroidota > Bacteroidia > Bacteroidales > Bacteroidaceae > Prevotella > Prevotella stercoripullorum. The sequence goes on from CAJJWN010000033.1 coordinate 16,153, forward strand.
CACATTGTCAACCGGGCGGCTTCAAACATTGCAAAGTTAAGAAAATATATGGAAACTACGAACAAAAAGCCCGCGAATATCGCCGACGCGTACCGCCGGTACATGAAACTGGAGCGCAACTTCACACAAAACACGCTCGACGCTTACATGCGCGACATAGGCAAGCTGCTGCGCTTCCTCGCCGCGGAGGGCATAGAGCCGCAGGCCGCAGGGCTTGACGACCTGCGCCAGTTTGCCGCCTCGCTGCACGAGGTTGGCGTCAGTCCGCGCACGCAATGCCGCATACTTAGCGGCGTAAGGACGTTCTACCACTTCCTGCAGACCGACGGCTACATAGCCAAAGACCCTACCGAACTGCTGGTTTCGCCGCAAATAGGCGAGCATCTGCCCGAGGTGCTGACTACCGATGAGGTGGACCGCATGGAGCAGGCGGTGGACCTGACGAAGTGGGAGGGGCAGCGCAACAAGGCCATCGTCGAGGTGCTATTCAGCTGCGGCCTGCGCGTGAGCGAGCTTGTAACGCTGCGTCTCTCCGACCTTTACCTCGACGAAGGCTTTGTCCGCGTCAAGGGCAAGGGGCGCAAGGAGCGGTTTGTGCCCGTATCGCAGAGCGCGGCGAAGCAGCTCCGCCTGTGGTTCGACGACCGCTGCCGCATGGACATCAAGCCCGGCGAGGAGGACTACGTGTTCCTCAACCGCCGCGGAGCTCACCTTACGCGCACCATGATACTCATAATGGTGAAGCGGCTGGGCGCGGAAGCCGGCATACAGAAGACCATCAGCCCGCACACCCTGCGCCACAGCTTCGCCACGGCACTGCTCGAAGGCGGTGCCGACCTGCGCGCAATACAAGCCATGCTGGGGCACGAGAGCATCGGCACGACCGAGATTTACACCCACATCGACACCCACACGCTGCGCCAGGAAATCCTTGAGCACCATCCGCGAAACATCAACCGCGACGGGCAATGAAACCGTCCGCGATGCAAAATGCCGTCTTTCGCACTGTGAAAGGCGGCATTTTGCATCGCAATTGACGGCCTTTTGCAAGGCATGATGTAACCCGTTGATTTTCAATACATTACCGACAGGGCAAGAAAGAGCCGTCCAAACACATGGTTTGGACGGCTCAAACGGGTGGTTTGGACGGTTGAAACTTGCCATTAGGACGGTTGCTTTCAGAACAGGATGTACGTAAGCAGCGGAATGGTGACTACCGAAAGGATGGTCGTCACGAGCGTGCCGCGCACCATCTCGGTCTCGTCGCGCCCGTATTTCAGGCAGAACATCGTGCCGTAAGACGCCACCGGCATACCTATTATGACGGTGTTGACGCGGTTTACGGTCTCGTCCACGCCAGCAAGAGCCGACAGCGCGTATATCAGCACGGGTATGGCCATCAGCCGCAACGCCGCCATGACGTATATGCGCGGCGAGCCGAGCATGTGGCTGCGGCCTATGTTGGCCATCGACGAGCCTATCACGAGCAGTGCCCCCGGCACGGTGATGCCGCCCAGCAGGCGCAGCGGCTCGGCCACTACGCGCGGCACTTGCTCCCACCCCATCGCCACGATGACTATCGAGAGGTATGACGCTATCATGCCCGGACAGTACAGCGTGCGCGGACTGAAGCGCAGCTTGCCGCCGCCACCGAGCACGAACACCGTGCCCACAACGAAGATGAAGAGCGTGTTGGGAACGTTCAGCAGGCAGGCGTAGAACACCGCCTGCGGCCCGAATATCGACGCTACGACGGGATAACCGATGAAGCCAACGTTGCCGAACATCAGCATGAAGCTGTACATTCCCCTCATGTAAGCCTCCCTGACGAAGTAACGCGGCAGCAGCCAAGCCACGCCGAAGAGCGCCACATACGTGAGGAAGCCCACCACGAGCAGGGGTATGATGAGACGGCGGTCGGGCACCACGTCGCCCATCACCGACGACAGGATGAGGCTGGGGCACGAAACGTTGATGATGAAGTTTGACAACCGGCGGTCGAAGTCGCCCCCGGTAAGCCCGCACTTGTTTGAAATGAACCCTGCCACTACGAGCAACAGCAGGATTACCATTTGCGTAACGATGTTGTCCATGCAAGTTTTTTAATTAATTGAGAATGGAAAATGGAGAATTGAGAATTATGATTTGCCTTACTTGAGAATGGGAAATGGAGAATTGAAAATTATGATTACCTGTGTAGTTTGCCACTACTTACGACAAGAAAAAGGTAATCACAATTTTCAATTCTCCATTTCCCATTCTCAAGTAAGGCAAATCATAATTCTCAATTCTCCATTTTCCATTCTCAATTATGAAAAGAATTAAAGGCTCTCCAGCATACGCTTGATTACCACTTCGGCCGAAATCTCGCGGTTGGCGGCCTCGGGAATGACAAGCGACGAGGGGCTTTCGATTACGTCGTCGGTAACAATCAGGCCGCGGCGCACGGGCAGGCAGTGCATGAACTTGCCGCCGTCGGTAACGTCCATGTGCGCCTTGTCGATGGTCCACGACATGTCTTTCGACAGGATTTTGCCGTAGTCCGCCGGGTTGGTGACGCCCGGACAGCTCCAGTTCTTAGCGTAAACGAAGTCAGCTCCTTCCAAAGCCTTCATCTGGTCGTACTCAATGCGTGCCCCGGCGGTGAACTTCTGGTCAAGCTCGTAGCCCTCGGGGTGAGTGATTACGAGGTCAACGTCGGCGGCGTTCATCCACTGCGCGAACGAGTTTGGCACGGCCTGGGGCAGCGCGCGGCAGTGGGGAGCCCACGTGAGCACCACCTTCGGGCGCGCCTTCGTCTTGTGTTCTTCTATTGTTATGAGGTCGGCGAAGGCCTGGAGCGGGTGCACCGTGGCCGTCTCCATGGCGAACACGGGTCGTCCGCTGTACTTGATGAACTGGTGGAGCACCGTCTCCGCGTAGTCATATTCGCGGTCGGTCAGCCCGGCGAACGAGCGCACTCCAATCATGTCGCAGTAGCATCCCATCACCGGTATGGCCTCGAGCAGGTGCTCGCTCTTGTCTCCGTCCATTATTACTCCGCGCTCCGTCTCAAGCTTCCATGCGCCGGCGTTCACGTCGAGCACGATTACGTTCATGCCAAGGTTTTGCGCGGCCTTCTGCGTACTGAGGCGTGTGCGCAGGCTGTTGTTGAAGAATATCATCAGCAGCGTCTTGTTCCTGCCCAGCTCCTGATACTTGTATCTGTCCTGCTTTATCTCCTTCGCCTCGGCCAAAGCCTGCTTCAGGCCGCCAAGGTCTTCAACGTTGATGAATGTTCTCATTTGGTTTTATGTGCATAATCAGCTCCTCCCGGCCTCCCCAAAAGGAGGAGCCATGTTACTATTGCGCGCCAAGCCCCTCCCCGTCGGGGAGGATGGGAAGGGGCTTCCGTGTTTCATTCCCTTACTTGTCCTTCTCCTTCAATGAGCCACTTGTACGTAGTCAGCTCTTCAAGGCCCATCGGACCGCGCGGCCCCAGCTTCTGCGTACTTATTCCTATTTCAGCTCCGAGGCCGAACTGCGCGCCGTCCGTGAAGCTCGTCGGCGCGTTCCAGTACACGCAGGCGGCATCAACCGCAGCCTGAAACCGGTGCGCCCGGCTCTCGTCTTGCGTTATTATGCACTCGCTATGACCCGAACCGTAGCGCGAGATGTGCTCCAACGCCGCGTCGAGAGACGGCACGGTCTTCACCGCAAGGGCGTAATCCATGAACTCGGTGCCGTAGCTTTCTGCCGTAGCATGGCGCAGCAGGGGCTGCGGATAACGCCCGTCCAAAGCCACATAGGCATCTTCGTCGGCGTAAATGACTACATTGCTCTCAGCCAACGGCGCGCAAATGGCGGGCAGGTCGGCCAGTCTCGTGCGGTGGATGACGAGGCAGTCAAGGGCGTTGCACACGCTTACACGCCGCGTCTTGGCGTTGTTCACGATGCGGCTGCCCATCGCCGTGTCGCCGAACTCGTCGAAATAGGTGTTAACCACGCCTGCTCCGGTCTCTATTACGGGCACTTTGGCCGTGTCGCGGACGAAGTTGATAAGGCTCTTTCCGCCTCTCGGGATGCACAAATCAACGTAGCCCACGGCCGAAAGCAGCTCTGCCGTGGCGTCATGCGTGGCAGGCAGCAGCTCTACAACCGACTTGCCGCACACCGCATGGCGTTCAAGCACGCCGTGGATGAGCGCGACTATGGCGCGGTTGGAGCAATCGGCGTCGCGTCCGCCTTTAAGGATGCAGGCGTTGCCCGACTTGAAGCAGAGCGAGAAAACGTCGAAACTGACGTTTGGCCGGGCCTCATAGATGACACCTATTACGCCGAACGGCACGCTGACACGCCGCAGGCGCAGGCCGTTCTGAAGTGTCCTGGCCTTCGTGACGATGCCGAGCGGCGACGGCAGAGAGGCCACATGACGCATGTCGCGGGCTATGTCGGCGAGGCGTTTCTCGGTGAGTTGCAGGCGGTCATACAGCGGATTGGCGCGCTCCATGCGCTCCAGGTCGGCGGCATTGGCGGCCAACAGGGTGCCCTTTTCGGCCATTATGGCGTCGGCCAAGTCGCGGAGCACGCTGCTTCTCACCTCGTCTGGCACGAGCGCAAGCCCGCGCCCGGCGGCCTTCACGCGGCTGAATATGTCTTCGTATTGCATTGTCATGGTTATGTTTATGCGTTTCTTCTACCTTTATTCCTTGTCTCCGGCACTGCGCCTTGCAGGCAGAAACTCCGTGTGAGGCGTGCTGTCGGGACGCAGCATGATGTCTTTCAGAATGTCCTCGCGCCGCCCGTTGGCTATGACTACACGTATCCCGCTCCCGGCCACACGGCTGGCTATGCCGCACTTGGCCGCCATTCCTCCGCGCCCGAAGGTGCTCTTGCCGTCGCTTACGTAGCCGCTTACATCGTCGCCCGGCGCCACCTTGGCTATAAGCCGCGCCGAGGGGTCGCCGGGACGGCCGTCGTAAATGCCATCGACGTTGCTTAGCAGTATGAGCGTGTCGGCCTCAACCATCTGCGCCATGAGCCCCGACAGCTCGTCGTTGTCGGTAAACATCAGCTCGGTTACGCTCACCGTGTCGTTCTCGTTGACTACGGGCATCACGCCGCCGTCGAGCATCACCGACATGCAGGCGCGCAGGTTGGAGTATTCCACGGGCGTGGTAAAGTTCTCTTTCACCACGAGCACCTGGCCTACGGTTATGCCGTATTCGCGGAAAAGGGTGTAATACGTGTTGACGAGCTTCACCTGTCCCACGGCGGAATACAGCTGCCGTTGCTCCACGCTGTCAAGATGCGGCTCCGAGCCGAGCTCTCCACGGCCTGACGCCACGGCTCCGCTCGACACGAGGATGACCTCGTGGCCTTGGCCGCGAAGCCACGCCAGCTGGTCTACAAGCGCCGAGACGTGGGTTATGTCGAGCTTTCCGTCGTCGCGCGTGAGCACGTTGCTGCCCACTTTTACAACTATCCTGTTAGACATGTCTTGGTTTTTTGAAGTTAAAGAAGCACTTTTTTGAAGTTAAAGAAGTTAGAGAAGTTAAAGGAGTTAAAGACAAATGCCTTGTTGGCGAAACGTAGAATGAAACCTATAACTCTCTCTCCTGAATGCCGTTTTGTATCTCATTGAAAGCCAACATGTTACCAAGCGGCTTGCAAAAGGTGGCCTTTCGACCTGCGAAAGGCGGTCTTTCGGCTTGCAAAAGGCCGCCTTTTAGAGCGTTAAAGACGGCCTTTTGCAAAGCTGCCGGTGGTTGCTTGTTTTATAAAGGAGGACCGGGAGAGCTGGGAGGGATGGGAAAACCGGGAATGGGTAACGGATTTTTCACCGTTCACTCCTCAATTGTCCTTTTTTAATTTTTAATTGTTAATTGTTAATTTATCAATCGTTCATCCCCTTTTCTGCTTGTCCTTGTCGCGTATTTCCACGCGGCGTATTTTGCCGCTGATGGTCTTCGGCAGTTCGTCAACAAACTCTATGATGCGCGGGTATTTGTAAGGCGCGGTCTCGTGCTTCACATGGTTCTGCAATTCCTTTACCAAAGCGTCGCCCGCCTTGTCCTTCCAGTCCTTGCCAAGCACCACCGTGGCCTTTACCACCATGCCGCGAATGTCGTCGGGAACGCCCGTTATGGCACACTCGACGACGGCCGGATGGGTCATCAGCGCGCTCTCAACCTCGAACGGTCCGATGCGGTAACCGCTGCTCTTGATTACGTCATCTATCCTGCCTTCAAACCAATAGTAGCCGTCCTCGTCGCGCCAGGCCATGTCGCCAGTGTGGTAAACGCCGTCATGCCATACCTGGCGGTTCTTCTCCTCGTCGCGGTAGTACCCCTTGAACAGGCCTATGGGCTTGCCCTTCTCGGTATGTATTACTATTTCACCCTTCTCTCCGTCCTCGCAGGGAGAGCCGTCGGGGCGCACCAGGTCGATGTCATATTGCGGATTGGGCATACCCATGCTGCCCGGCTTCGGCGTCATCCAGGGCATCGTTCCGAGCGTCATCGTAGTCTCGGTCTGGCCGAAACCTTCCATCAGACGTATGCCGGTGAGCTTCAGGAACTTGTCATACACTGCCGGATTGAGCGCCTCTCCCGCCGTACAGCAGTAGCGCAGTGAGGACAGGTCGTACTTGGAGAAGTCCTCATGTATCATGAAACGGTACACCGTGGGCGGCGCACAGAACGACGTTATGCGGTATTCCTCGATTTTCTTCATTATCTTTTCGGCGGTAAACTTCTGGTGCTCGAACACGAAAACCACCGCCCCCGCGAACCATTGTCCGTACAGTTTGCCCCACGCGGCCTTGCCCCAGCCGGTGTCGGCCACGGTCAGGTGGATGCTGTCTTCCGACAAGTTGTGCCAGAAAACACCCGTAGTAAGGTGGCCGAGGGCGTAGAGGAAGTCGTGGGCTACCATCTTCGGCTCGCCGCTGGTGCCGCTGGTGAAGTACATCAGCATGGTGTCGTCGTTGTCGTTGACGTGCTCCGGGCGCGTGAATGGCGGCACGTCAGTCCACTCCTTGTGCCAGTCGTGGAAGCCGGGGCGCGTCTCCGGCCCTATGCTCACAAGCGTCTTGAGTGTCGGGCTGTCCTTTACCGAACCTGCAACCTGCGTCATCACGTAGTCTTCTCCCACGCAGATGATGGCCTTGACGTCGGCACGGTTGTTGCGATATACTATGTCGTGCGTGGTGAGCATGTGCGTCGCGGGCACCGCTACGGCGCCGAGCTTGTGCAGGGCGAGCATCGAGAGCCAGAACTCATACCGCCGTTTAAGTATTAGCATCACCACGTCGCCGCGGCCGATGCCAAGCGTCTGGAAGTAAGACGCGGCGCGGTCGCTCTGCTCCTTGAGGTCTTTGAATGTGAAACGTACGCAGTTGTCCTCGTCATCAGTCCACAAGAGGGCGAGCTTATCAGGCTTCTCCTCCGCCCAAACGTCCATCACGTCGTAGGCGAAGTTGAAGTTGTCGGGTATTATAAAATGCAGATTTTCCTTGTAGTCCTCAACCGACGAGAACTTGGTCTGTGTCAAAAATCTTTCTATCATGTCGCTAATGCCTATTTATTAAATAAGGAGTAAAGGAGTAAGGAGGTAAAGGAGTAAGTAAAAATGCCATGCAAATAAAGTAATCTACTTACTCCTTTACTACTTCCCTCCTTACTACTTTAACTTAGAATATCACCGCCAGAAACTTCACCGGCTTGCCTCCGAGGGCGCGCATACAGTGGGGTTGCGAGGCGTCGAAGTATATGCTGTCGCCCTCATTCAGCACGAGCACCTTCTTGCCTATGGTTATTTCGAGGCTGCCTTCGGTCACCATGTCGAACTCCTGGCCTTGGTGCGAGTTCTTTTCAAGCGGCGCATCGTCGGGCTTAGGCTCTACGAGCACCATGAAAGGCTCTGCCGTGCGGCCGCGGAAGCCGCTTGCCAGGCTCTGATACTTGTACGCCTTGCGGCGCTCCACGCTCTTGCCCTGCCCCTTGCGGGTGAGGAAATACATGCTCATGTGTGGCTCTTCGCCGAAGAGGAGCACGTCGAGGGCTATGCCGTATTTCTTCGATATTTTCTGCATCAGGCTTATTGAAAGCTCCGCTTCGCCTTCCTCGGCCTTGAGGTATGCCTCGAGCGGCACGCCGCAGAGGTCGGCAACGTCTTGCGCCGGGATGTCGAGCACGTCGCGAAGACCTTTCAGGCGTTCGCCTATTTGTTTTATCGCATCTTCCATTTAGTAACCGTTTTTATTGTTATTGCGACAAAAGTACAAATAAAAAGTCAGCAAACGAAATTTTTATAAGAAAAAGATATGAATAGTCATGAACACGAATTACTTGCAGTCAACCAGTCCGCACACCACGGCATTGGTGAACCCTGCACGCTCCATGGCGTTAAGTCCGCGTATGGTGAGGCCGCCCGGGGTGGTAACCTTGTCTATCTCCGCCTCGGGATGGCCGCCGCTGTCTTGGAGCAAGGCCACCGCGCCCTTCACGGTCTGCAGCACAATGTCGCGCGCTGCGCCTGCCTTGAAGCCCAGCTGCACGCCGCCTTCCATCGAAGCCCTGACGTAACGCATGGCGTAAGCTATGCCGCAGGAGGCCAGGGCGGTGCCGGCCGGGAGCAGCCGCTCCTCTATGAGCATGGTCTCGCCTACCGCCCGGAACACGTTTTCCGTCATCCCGGCATCTTCTTCGCCGCCGTTCACGTTTACTATGAACGTCATCGAGCAGCCGAGCGCGGCCGCGATGTTGGGCATTGCGATGAAAATCTTGGGACAGCTGCCGTCTTCGCGCGTGAACATATCCGTCAGTTCGCTGCCCGAAACGCCGGCCGCAACCGACACTACGGTCTGCCTCGCGCAGTCGAGCACGGGCTTCAGCTCGTCGGCGACACCCTTTACCAGCCACGGCTTGACGGCCAATATCACCATGTCGGCCCCGCGCACGGCCTCCACGTTGTCGGTAGTGGCGTTGACGCCGAGCTGCCTGAAGCGCACGAGCGTCTGCCCGTGGCGCGCCGTAACCGTGATGCCGGCCGCGCCGAACGCCGTGCTGCGCACAAAGCCTTCGGCCAAAGCGCCGCCCATGGCGCCGCATCCTATAATAGCAATCTTCATGTCTTGAAACTTATTTAACAGCCGACAGCACCGTGCCGCGGCATCTGCAAAAGTACACAAAAATATCTTTACACGGCCTACAATCCACCATGTTTTTGGCTTTACGCCGGCAATCAAGGCTGGAAGACGGGATGGAAGGGAAAAAGAAAACCCTGCCGCACGGTGACGGACAGGGCTTCTGAAAGGAGGAATACTATTGCAAGAGCGGCCTAAGCCGCTGCTTTCAAATGACGTTGCAAAGGTAATAAAAAGTAGGGTTACAGCCAAATAATGCGGCCGTTTTTTCCAACGGCGGCGCGAAAGGCGGCTAACGGCACTGCAAAAGGCCGTCTTTCACCGTGCAAAAGGCCGTCAATTGCAAGCTAAAAGGCCGTCTTTTAGAGGCTAAAAGACGGCCTTTTGGCAATCAGCTGATTATCAGCGACTTATCCATCCCTTCAGGTTCATCGGACTTATTGGGCCTAATTAGCCCGATAGGCCATAATACGCCTGATGCTGCAAAGCTGCGAAACATGGGGCAAAAGCATACCAAGCCACCTCCCTTCGGGAGGGTTGGGGTGAGTGTTTGGTTTGGCCGTGGTGGGTGCCAATCACAACTCTATGTCTTGTTTGAGCGGAAGGTCGGCCGAACTGCCGCCCACCGATATGGTGAACGTTCCCGGCTCTACGACAAACCGCTCCTGCATCACGTCGTAATATGCGAAGGCGTCCTTGTCGAGCGTAAGCTCCACGCGCTTCGTCTCGCCGGGTTTCAGCGTCACTTTCTCGAAGCCTTTAAGCTCTTTCTTGGGGCGTTTCACCGTCGAAACGGGGTCTGACACGTACACTTGTGCCGCCTCCTTGGCCTCCATGCGCCCGGTGTTCTTCACGTTGAAGGCAACTTTTACTTCATTGTTGCCGGTCTTTTCAAGCGTAAGACCAGAATACTCGAAGGTTGAGTAAGACAGTCCGAAGCCGAAGGGGAACAGCGGTTTCACGCCCGTCTTGTCGTATCCGCGGTAGCCCATGAACACACCCTCGCGGTATTCCACCGAGCGCAGCTCGCGTCCTTTCATGTTCTCGTGATAGTTTTCGTGGCAGGGGTTATCCTCAAGACGCTCCTCGATGGAGATTGGCAGCTTGCCGCTGGGCGACAGCTTGCCGCGCAGTATTTCGGCGATGGCCTGTCCGCCCTCCTGTCCCGGGTACCAAGCCATGAGCACGCCCTTTACTTTGTCGAGCCAAGGCTTGAAGGCTATGCCTCCTCCGGCGTTCACTACGACCACCATGTTGGGGTTCTCTGCGGCCAAGCGGGCTATCATCTCCTGCTGGAACTGCGGCAGCTCGAACGGGCGGTCAAAGCCTTCGCCCTCGATGCTGCTGTTGAATCCGGCGCAATATACCACGTTGTCGGCCTTGCGAACGCCCTTCATCAGCTTCTCTTCGTTAAGTTTTTTGAGGCTGACTTTTATGTTGGCCGACGATATGTTGTCAAAATATTCCACCACAATGTCGTTCCTCACGCCGCCTTTCACCTTCAACGCCAGCTCGCGGAACGAATAGGCGTGGTTGCCCCAATCGCCTGCCACGGTCTTGCCGTTCACCTTCAGGCGGTAGCCGTCATCGCCTCCGATGTATATTTTCAGCGTCTCGTCAGCCTTCGGAGTGTAGCATCCGCTCCAACGCACGCTGAAAGTGTCGGTGGGGAAACCGTCCATCGGGCGGCCATACTCCCAGTCGAAGTCCACCTTCGGGTCAATCCTCACTACGTCGGCCGCGCCCTTCAGTCCCTTGTTCTTGAAGTATTCGCCGCGGAAGCCCTTTGTCTTCATCGTCGAGTCGGTGAACACCTGGTCGGCGATGTCGTCATAAATCACGTCGTCCGTAAGCATTATGGTCTTCTTGTTCATCTTTTTCAGAGCCTCGCTCACGGGCGTTGACGAGAACGGAACTACGTTGCCGCTGCCTCCGCCGGTAGTTATCACCGTGGCGTTGGGGCCTACCAAGGCTATGGAACCGCGCAGGGGAAGCACTCCTCCGTCGTTTTTCAGCATCACGATGCCCTCGCGCGCCAGTGCCAGAGCCGTCTCGTGCGACGACGGGTTGTCAAGCGGTATGTCCTCTTCCTTCTGCTTCCGATCGAATATTCCGAACGCTATGACCGTCTGTAGGATGTGTTTCACCTTCTCGTCGATTACCCTTTCGTCCACCGTTCCTGCCTCGATGGCCGCGCGTATTTTGTCAACGGTGAAGTTCTTGCCCTTCGGCATCTCCAGGTCAAGGCCGTTGTTGGCCGCCGCAACGGTTGAATATACCGACGTCCAGTCGGACATTATTATGCCGTCGAAGCCCCAACGCTTGCGCAGCACTTCCTTGTTGAGCCATGCGTTTTCCGTAGAATGCACGCCGTTGAGCAGGTTGTAACTGTCCATTACAGAGCCTACCTTGCCCTTGGTGACGGCTTTCTGGAACGCCGGGAAGTAGATTTCAAACAGTGTGCGCTCGTCAATTTCCGAGCTTACATGGTGTCGGCTCCACTCCTGGTTGTTGCCTGCGAAGTGCTTGATGGTGGCCAGCACGCCGCGCGACTGCACTCCGTTGATGTAAGCCAAGGCGGCTTCGCCCGTCAGGTAAGGGTCTTCGCCAAAGTATTCATAGTTCCTTCCGCACAGCGGCGAACGGTAGATGTTCACTCCGGGGCCGAGCAGTATGCCCACGCCTCGCGCCCTCGCGTCGTCGCCCAGCGAGCGTCCGAGGCGGTAGAGCAGGTCTCTGTTCCACGTGGCCGCGCTCAACATCGAGGCCGGATACAGCGTGCTGTGGGGCGCATGGTTGCGTATTCCCACCGGACCGTCGGCCAACAGCACCGTAGGTATGCCGACTCTCGGGATTTCACGGAGCGAGAACGACGTCGCGCCCGACAAGTAACTTACTTTCTCTTCGAGGGTCATCTTGGCTACGATGTCCGCCGCCCTCTTCTCAATCTCGGGTGTCACGGTCTGCGCCTTGGCAGCTACGGCGGCCACGGTGACCGCCCCGGCGACTAACAAACACTTGATTTTATTCATCGTTTACTATTCTGTTACTTCCAATGTTACGGTCTTTCCTCCTATCGTTATGCGGTATTCGCCCGGCTCTACGACGGTCTCTCCACGGTCGTTAACAAAGCCGAGGTCGCGCTGAACGTTGAGATCGAAGTGGCAGGTGACGGTCTCTCCAGCCTTGATTTCCTTCTTGGTGAAGAAGCGAAGCTCCTTTACAGGGCGCGTAAGCACGGCATACGGACAGCTTACGAAGCCGAGAACAGCCTCCTTGCCGTCAACCGCGCCGGTGTTCTTGACGGTCACATCGACGCTGAAACGTCCCTTCCGCCCTATTTTCTTAACTGAAACGACAGGCTCGCCATACTCGAACGAGGTGTAGCTTAGGCCGTAGCCGAACTCATAAAGGGGGTCGCTCGTAAGGTCGTGGTAGAACCCTTGGTGGTGGCGCGCACTCTGTCGGCGGTTGTAATAAATAGGTATTTGACCGCCGGTGACGGGGAACGTCATGGCGAGTTTGCCCGAAGGATTGACACGCCCGGAAAGAATACCGGCCAAAGGCGTGCCCCCGACGATGCCGGGTTGCCACATCTCAATGATTGCGTCGGCAAGAGGCGCCATGCGGTCGAGCTGCAACGGACGGCCGTTTGACAGCACGAGGACTACCGGCTTGCCTGTCTTTTTCAGTTCTTCGAGGAACTTCTGCTGCACTTCGGGCAACGCGATAGAGGCGCGAGAGGCGTTTTCGCCGCTCCATTTGCCCTTCTCTCCGAGGCACGCCACTATGACATCGGCCTTCTTGGCGGCCTTTACGGCGGCACGGAAGCCGCTCTCGTCAGTGCCCTCGAACGGGCAACCGGCCACGTAGTCAACGTTGGCCTTGCCCTCAAACTCCTTCAACACGGCGGTGCGAATGGTTGTAATGTCGGCCGTCTCGCCGTGTCCGTACCAGCAACCGAGCATGTCGAAGGCGGCATCGGTCAGCGGACCGGTGAGCAATATGCGCTTCCCGGTGCGCAGGGGGAGCGTGTTTCCTTCATTTTTCAACAACACCATAGACTCCTCTGCCAGGTCTTCGGCCAGGCGGACGCTCTCCTTTCGCAGGAAGCGCGAGTCGTCCTTGACCTCCGGGGTGTAAGGATTCTCGAACAGGCCGAGGTCAAACTTCACCTTGAGTATGCGCCTTACGGCGTCGTCTATGACGGCGGTGTCAACCCGTCCTTCGGCCACAAGTTGCTCCAGATACTTGTCGTAGGCGTGCGACATCATGTCAATGTCAAGTCCGGCGTTGGTCGCCAACTCTGCGGCACGCTTCAAGTCGCGCGCCGCTCCCTGTGCCTTGAGCTGCTCAATGGCCGCCCAGTCGGACACGATGAGGCCGTCGAAGCCGAGCTGCTTCTTCAACACATCGGTAAGCAGATACTTGCTTGCGGTGACGGGAGTGCCGCTGAAATTGTTGAAAGAACTCATCACCGTGGCAGGCTTAGCCTCCAAAGCCTTGCGGTAAGGGGGCAGATAGGTGTCCCAGAGGGTCTGCCGCGACACCTCGGTATATACGTAGTCGCGCCCAGCCTCGGATGCTCCGTAGGCCACATAGTGCTTCAGGCAGGCGGCGATTGACACGCTGTCGGCCAGGCTTTTGCCCTGATAGCCGCGCACGGCGGCCGCCCCGAACACTCCGTTAAGGTACGGGTCTTCGCCGTAACCCTCGGCAACGCGCCCCCAACGGGGGTCACGGGCTACGTCAATCATCGGCGAGAACGTCCAGTCAACGCCCGACATGCGTGCCTCCTGGGCGCTAACGCGGCACGAAAGGCGCGTAAGATGCGGGTTGAAACTGCACGCCTGAGCCAGCGGTATGGGGAAGATTGTGCGGAAACCGTGGATTGCATCGTAGCCGAAAAGCATCGGAATGCCCAGCCGACTGTCCTCCATGGCGTGACGCTGCATACGGTTTCGCAACGAAGGCTCCGTGCCGAAGTAGATGAGCGAGCCTGTCTCGGCAGGCACATTCTTCACCTCAACGCCCTTATTGTTCTCTATATTGTTGGTGCCGAGGGTGTATTGCACCATCTGCATCACCTTCTCGTGAACGGTCATGCGCTGCAAAAGGTCTTCCACGCGGACGGCCACGGGCACGCCCTTGTCCTTGTAAAGCGCGGCCGTAGGCTGTATCCGTGACAGGTCGGTGACCGTCCACGGGCTCTTGACGGCTGCGTGGGCGGCCTCCTGCGCGGCGCGTGTGAGGTCGGCGTTCAAGCCTTCGGGGTGGTACGCATTGCCGAGAACGCTGCGCCCGGTCAGTGCTTCATACCATGTGCAGGCCGCCGTATAGCGACCGTATGAGTTCTCAAGATGGTGTCCGTCACGGTTCATGTTGTCGCCGATGAACGTAGTGCGGGCGTTCTGCACAGCCGTACCGACAGGTATCACGATTTTTATTCCGTGCTCCTTGACGGCCTTCCGCGACGCGTCTACGATGCAGTTGTACATGCGCATCTGGTCTTTGCCATAACGCGGAAACGCGCCGTGACGCGACGACTTGGCGTAAGCCCACGTCTGGTGCCACACTATTTCGCTCTCGGGCGACACTTTTTTAATATACCGGATAAGCTCCGTGAGGTAAGGCTCGTAGGTCTCCGGCTGCCCCGAACGGTCGCTGGCTTGCTGCAAGGAGATGTAATCCCAGTCTTCGTCGGCCAGCGCACGGCTGATTGACATGTTGTCCGTTTGGCGGCGTTTGCCGTCAACGCCGGTCTTGCGGTAGCGGTATGCGCCGCGGTCGTGCTGCACATTGTCCCAGTGGCGGCTAAGGGGACAGCCGCCGATGAACATGTTTGCCACAATCATCTGCCTGCCGTCGGCGGCGGCCAGCTCGACAACGTTCTGCTCTACGGCGTCCGCCGAGAAGCTGTTGCCTATCGCCAGCACCTTCACCACCTTGTCGGCGGCCATGCCGGGCACGGCTGTCAGCACAAGCGCGAGCAGCAAGAGGAGTATTGGTTTGTAAGTTTTCATATAGGTGTTAGGTTGTTTTTATATCGACAAGGAAAGTCTGATTGAACACATCAGCAGGTTATTAATCCAGGCGGTCGGTATCTGTTATTCCGCGCTCCGACGCGGTTGTCATGCCGCATCCCGATGCGGTACAGTGTATGCAACCAACATTATCGGCACATCTGGTGTTCTCTGGATTCCGCGTCGGGGCGCGGAATGACAGATACCGACCGCCTGAATTAAGGCAAATGGCAACATTTAATGGCAATAACAACCAGTTACATGACGCCAAGAACCTACCGTATGTTTTGGAATTTGCAACAGGTTGATTATCAATACGTTGCAAACGCCTTTGCAAAAGACGGCCTTTCAGGCTGCAAAAGACCGTCTTTTGCAGGGCGAAAGGTGGCCTTTTACATTGCGAAAGGCCACCTTTTACAAAGCCTGCGGCGACAGGGCGCGCAGCTTACCGCCGCGCATCCTCTGCCTTCTTCTTTGCGTAATAGTCGTGCATTACGTACCATGCCTGCTTGCGCTGGCCTTGGTCGGAGACTAAGCCCTTGCGGTTCCAGCCGTCCTGGTTGGTGGGATGCAGGCGCGTAGGACTGCGGAAGTCGAACAATACCCAGGGCGACACGCCGCATAGGTTGGTTATGTTGTCGAACATCTGCAAGTTCCGGCGGAACAGCTCGGCCTGATACTCCTCGCTCCAGCTGGCTGCCTCGTCCTTGTCGCCGTGCTGGCCGTAGAGCGCCTCGCCGCCGAACTCGGAGATGAAGAGCGGGTTTGCGGGGGGAACGGCCC
>CAJJWN010000034.1 GCA_905196835.1 uncultured Prevotella sp.
GCGGACATAATGAATTATGTCCCTACAAAGGCGGTTTTTGAATGTTTATGAAAAAACATTTTATACCGAACTCGCGTACTTTTTAATTGTTAATTTTTAATGTTTTTCAGTCCCTTTGTCTCCGACTTGTCCTTCACCTCGAACAGGCTTATGGCGTATCCGCCGCCCTCTACGGCGCGCAGCGTCAGGCGTGTCTTAGAGGTTACGATGCCCTTGCGTATGGTGTAAGCCGCCGGGTTGGTCTTATAGTCGGCGTCCTTGGCGTCGGCGTATATGGTGGCGATGTACTTCTTGCCCTTGTCGAGGAAATCGAGCGAGAGCTTCGAGGTGTGCTCCTTCTGCCCCGCCACGCAGCCAACGAACCAGTTGCCGGTGCCCTTGGCCTTGCGCGCCACGGTTACGTAGTAGCCCGGCTCGGCCTCGAGGTAGCGCGAGTCGTCCCAGTCAACGGCCACGTCCTTGATGAACTGGAATGCGTCCATGTGCCGCTCGTAGTTCTCGGGCAGGTCGGCCGCCATCTGCAACGGGCTGTACATGGTGCAATACAGGGCCAGCTGGTTGGCGATTGTGGCGTTGACGTGCGACGAGTTGTTGGGGTTGAGCTTCTTCATGTCCATCTCGAAGATGCCGGGAGTATAGTCCATGGGGCCTCCCTTCAGGCGTGTGAACGGCAGCACGGTGACGTGCAGCGTCTTCGTTCCGCCCGTAGCCTGGTACTCCGTGCCGCGCGCCGACTCGTTGCCGATGAGGTTCGGGTATGTGCGGCACAGTCCCGTGGGGCGCACGGCCTCGTGGGCGTTCACCATAATTTTATGCTTTGCGGCCTCCTTCAGCGCGTACAGGTAGTGGTTGTTCATCCACTGGCCGTAGTGGTGCTCGCCCCTCGGCAGTATATTGCCCACGTATCCGCTCTTCACCGAGTTGTAGCCGTACTTGTTCATAAGCTGGTAAGCCGCCTCCATGTGGCGCTCGTAGTTGCGCGTAGAGCTTGAAGTCTCGTGGTGCATCATGAGCTTCATGCCCTTGGAATGGGCGTAGTCGTTGAGCGCCTTGATGTCGAAGTCGGGGTAAGGCGTCACGAAGTCGAACACATAATCTTTCTCGTGGCCGAACCAGTCTTCCCATCCAATGTTCCATCCCTCGATGAGCAGCTGGTCGAAACCGTGCTTCGAGGCGAAGTCTATGTAGCGGCGCACGTTGGCGTTGTTGGCTCCGTGCGTGCCGTTGGGCTTCATCTTTGAGTAGTCAATGCTGTCAAGCTTGACCGAAGGCAGCTCGTTGGTGTACGACCAAGAGCTTTTTCCGGTTATCATCTCCCACCATACGCCCATGTATTTCACGGGGTGAATCCACGACGTATCTTCCAGTTTGCACGGCTCGTTGAGGTTTAGCGTCAGCTTGGAGGCGAGTATGCGGCGCGCGTCGTCAGACACTTCAACTGTTCGCCAGGGAGAGTTGCATGGTGTCTGCATGTTGCCTTTGTCGCCAAGAGCGTCGGGGGTGAGCCATGACCGGAAGGTAAGCGTAGGCACGTCGAGGTTGAGGTGCATACACGAATAGTCTATGAGGGCGGCCTCGTGGATGTTGATGTACAGGCCGTCGGCGGTCTTCATCTGCAACGAAGTCTGCACGCCGGTCTTCGAGAAAGTAGTCTGCGAGGCGTTGTAGCTCACCGCCGAGTCGAAAAGCGACGGTATTTCAGACAGCCGGGACTCTGTGTAGTCGTACTCTTGGGTGTCGTAGTCGCCGGGAATCCACCATGCCGTGTGGTCGCCTGTCATGGCAAACTCGGTGCGTTCTTCCTTAATTGTGAAGTACACAAGGTTCTTCTGCTGGGGGAACTCGTAGCGGAAGCCTACGCCGTCATCGTACACACGGAAGCGTATGTTCATCCTCCTGTCCGTCGAAGGCTGGCGGAGCCGCGCCACGTATTCATTGTAATGGTTGCGGATTTGGCTCACCTCGCCCCACACGGGACGCCAGGTCTCGTCGAACGTGGACGTGTCCGCGCCCTCAAGCACAAACCCCTCGGTGAGGTGCTTGCCGTCTTTCAGCTCCAGACCCATCCTGCTGTCCTTCACCGCAAGGCGGCCCTTGTAAGTAACATTGTAAACCGGGACACCGTTGTCCAACTTGAATTCCACGCCGATATTGCCGTCAGGCGACTTCACAGTGTCGGCATTGGCCGCCGCTGAAACCAGCACAAGGCAGGCTATCAACGTCTTCACTCGTTTAAGGTAATCTGTTCTCATTTCGTTATAATTATTGTTTACGGTTGTCGTTTCAAACTGCGCCGCACGCGCATTGTCAGGTAAGGTTTCCATGATGGCCGAGGCCACGTTGCAAAATTAATGAATAATGCAAACGTGTTTCCGCGATTTCAGCCAAAAAGTAGCTGGGAAACGGGTTTTAAAACACGTAAATCAATGATTATCAACAAGTTGAACAAACGTATGGGAAATAAAAAAGTAGGGTGCGTTAACACCCTACTTGATATGTTTTTAATTGCAAAACACCATACGATACGCCGCTGAACGCTCCACGGCGGACTTGCCGTCAGTCGCCGTCGTCGCACCTTCCAATCATCATTACCGCATCGTCAAACTTCTCGCGGTCGCCCGCCGCGGCATTGCGCAGCCTCACACGGTAATTGTAAATGGTGGTGACCGAATAGCGTAAGAAGTTGGCTATCTTCGTACTGCTGCTTATACCGAGGCGTATCAAGGCAAAGATGCGCAGCTCGGTGTTGAGCTTCTCGCCCGGCTTCAGGCGTATGCGCTGCTCCGGAACAAGCAGGTTGTTAAAGTCATCGACGAAGTTCGGAAACAGGTTAAGGAACGAGTCGTCGAACTGCGCGTAAAAATCCTTCAGCTCGTTGTCGATGAACGACTTTGAGCGTATCTCCTCGAAAAGCTCCTTCGCGCCGCCTTTCTGCGCCACTTTCTGCAAGTGTTTGCGGTACTTGTCCATCTTGTCGATGTACAGCGAGCACTGGTCTATGTAGTGGGCGATGTACTCCTCCTTGATATGAGAGCTTTCGCTAAGCTCCCGATTAAGCTCTTTCAGCCTGACGTTTGCCTCCTGCGCCTGCCTGCGCGCCGCCGAAACCTTGCGCATCTGCTTCTTTATCACCAGTATGGCGACGGCGAGGAACAATGTAAGCAATATGATGAAGACAAGCGAACAGAAGATAACCCTGCGCTGCCTGTCGAGCTTATGATGGTACACCTTATTTATTATAGGAAACGCCTTCTGCACTTCGTATATGCGCCAGAGCGAGTTGCAGGCCGCCGCATCGTCCATGCAACGCGTCATGTAGGCATAGGCGCGGTCTACGTCGCCCTCCTTATAGAGCATTACGGCAAGCAGCCTTAGCGACGTGTATTCGCGTATGCCCGAACGAATGTCGTTTATGGCCGAGAGTATGAGGTGCCGTTTCTCGTTGGCGGTGTCGCCCTTGCCGGCGTAGGCCATGGCCAGCGAATAGTCGAGCAGCGCCTTGCCGTGTATGTTGTCAAACTTGGAATAAGCGCCTTTGAGTATCTTTATGGCTTCGTCGTACCGTCCGTGCACGTTGTCCTTGTCGGCTTTCACGATGACGTAGTTGAACGACCCCGGGCTGTTTACAAGCAGGATGGAGTCGCGGTAGCTGTCGGTCAGCGCCAGATAGCGTTTCTTTATCACGGCGTTGCTGCAATTGTCGGCCATCAGTCCGTAGATGTTACGGTAAACGTGGTAGTAATATTCCATCTGGTAAACGTCCAGCACGCCTTTGTCAACACTGTCTATATAGTCCAACGCTTCCTTGTACATGCCGTAGACTCCACTCATCTCTGCAAGGTTCATGCGTGCGTCGCTTATGTACGAGGCGTTGCCTATGCGGCGGGCGGCGGCCATCTTCTCGTTGGCGAAGTAAAGTGCGGAGTCGATGTCGAACGAGCGGTACTCCTCGCGCAGGCGTCCAGTCAGGCGGTAACGCTCCGCGTCGGTGGCGGCGCGCGCCAACTCGGCTTTCAGCCCGGCTATCTTCGCACGCCGGGCGTCGATGTACTTGTGGCTCTCACGCAGCGTAATGTCGAGCGTGTCGAGCAGCGACGCCGTGTCTTGTCCGACCGCCTGCACGGCAAACCATGCCGACACGGCGACGGCCAGCAGGCACAGCCTTGTCTTCTCTTGGGATATGGACATGTATTTCATGGACTCAAACAAAACTACTGGGTATAGGCAAAGGTAATAAAATTCCCCGTCATGCACAAGTTTTCGGCCCATATTTATACAAGACAAGCCGTACGGGCCTGCAATCGGGGCATGAAAAAAGCCGCAACTTCCAGCTAAGGATGTTGCGGCCTGTAAAAAGTTGTCTCTTATTTATAATTCGCCTTATCACAGCTTGTTGACATGGCAAGCCAAGCTCGACTTCAAGTTGGCGGCCTTGTTCTTGTGGATGATGTTGGTCTTTGCCAGCTTGTCAAGCATCTTCTGCACTGCCGGGTAGAGTTTCAAAGCCTCTTCCCTGTCAGTCATGGCACGCAATTTGCGCACGGCGTTACGCATTGTCTTTGCATAATATTTATTGTGCAATGTACGCTTCTTGTCCTGACGGATTCTCTTAACTGATGATTTGTGATTTGCCATCTTTGCTTTATTCCTTTTCCTTGTTGTTTTTATTGTAGTCCCTAGGAGAGTCGAACTCCTCTTTAGAGAATGAAAATCTCTCGTCCTAACCGATAGACGAAGGGACCGTGGTTGCGATTTTGCGGTGCAAAGGTAGGGGTTTTATTTGAAACGGCCAAACTTTTTTCAATAATTTTCGCACATATGGCTTAAAAATGAGTATTTTTGCATGATGCTTATAAAAACCAGAGCCATTGTGCTTCACAGCTTCAGGTACGGCGAGTCGAAGACCATCATCGACCTGCTCACCGCCACGCACGGCCGCATGTCGTGCATTGCAAAGCTGTCGAAAGCGCCGAAGGCAAAGCTGAAGAAGCAATATTTCCAACCGCTTTTCATCATCGAGGCCGTCATCGACCTGAGGCAGCGCACCGGACTGCAACCGCTTAAAGAGGCGCGCGTGGCCGTTCCGTTCGCGTCAATCCCCTTCAGCCCGGCAAAACTGGCAATAGCCATGTTCACGGCGGAGTTCCTGCGCGGCGCCACGCGCGGCGAAACGGCCGACGACGCGCTCTTCGCCTACGTGGAGAACAGCGTGCGCTGGCTCGACGGATGCGGCCGCAGCGTCGCCAACTTCCACCTTGTATTCATGACGCGCCTGGCAAAGTTCCTCGGCTTCTACCCCAACCTTGACGGCTACACGCCCGGATGCCGCTTCGACCTGCGCGCCAGCTGCTTCCTCACCGACGCCCCGGTGCACGCCGACTGCCTGCCTCCCGAAGAGGCGGAGAAGATAAAACTGCTGCTACGCATGAACTATGCTACGATGCACCTGTACCGTATGTCGCGCGCGGAACGCGGCCGCATGGCAGATATTATATTAAGGTATTACCAGCTGCACGTGCCCGGATTTCCCGAGTTAAAGTCGCTCCCGGTGCTCAAAGAGCTGTTTGACTGAAGCTTATTCCTAACCGCTTTGCAACTATCTGATTATCAATCACTTTCCAACATGCCGTCTTTTGCCTTCCAAAAGACGGCTTTTTACAACGCGAAAGGCCGCCTTTTACAATGCAAAAGGCGGCCTTTCATATTTTCACCGGGCACCGGGCGTGCCGTAAGGTCACACTATTGGCAGGCTGATACCGTTGATTTTCTGGTACACGTCAAGTGCGTACACGTCGGTCATGCCGCTGATATAGTCGATAACGGCCATGATGCGCGTCTCCAAATCGTCGGCGTCGATGTCGTACTGGCTGCTCACGCGGCTGATGAGCTGGCGCGAATAGAAGCGCGAGGGGTCTACTGCCGCACTTACCATGGCCTCCATCAGTGTCGCCATAATCTTGTAACCGCTCAGCTCCACGTCGAGCACGGGCTTGCTCTTGTAGATTTTTTCCTTCGATAAAATGGCGCATTTTTGGTACGCCTGGGCCAGTCTTGGCTCGATGTTGTCAACCAGACAGCCCTCCATCGTGCCGTTCATGATTTCCTCCTCATGGCGCATGAAGGCATCGACGCACGCCCTTTCGAGTGCGCCGATTACGCAGGCGCGCATGTAGACCACGCGTTCGTTCTCGTCAGTAATCCCCTCGTCTATTATGCGTTGCCGTATATGGTTTTGCGCCTTTTCATCGAAGAAGTCGAGGAAAAGACGCTCGGTTTCATCGAACGTCACTATTTTCAGCTTGTGAGCGTCCTCGATGTCCATTATTTCATAGCAAATGTCGTCGGCAGCCTCGACTAAATACACCAGCGGATGCCGCGCGTATTCAAGTGGCTGGCCGTCGGCTGACTTGCAGATTATGCCCAATTCATCGGCGATTTTACGGTAAATGTCAGCCTCCGAAGTGAAGAAGCCGAACTTGCCGTGCCCCCGTTCGGCCGCGGTCGAGGCGAAGGGATACTTCACTATGGACGCCAGCGTGGTGTAAGTCATCACGAAGCCGCCCTCGCGCCGCCCCTTGAAGCGGTGCGCCAGCAGGCGGAAGGCGTTGGCGTTGCCCTCGAAGTGGGTTATGTCGGCCCAGAAGCCGGGGCTCACCTTGTCCTCCAACGCCCTGCCCTCACCCTCGGTGAAGAACGTCTGTATGGCCTTCTCGCCCGAATGTCCGAACGGAGGGTTGCCCATGTCGTGCGCCAGGCAGGCCGTGCTAACCACCGTCCCGATTTGCGGCAGTAGCGTTGCGGCCAGCTCCGGGCGCGTCTTCATCACGGCGTGTGCCACGTCGTTGCCCAACGAAAGCCCCACGCTGGCTACTTCGAGACTGTGTGTCAGGCGGTTGTGTACGAAGACGCTGCCCGGCAGGGGGAACACCTGGGTCTTGTTCTGCATACGGCGGAAGGGGGCGGAGAAGATAAGGCGGTCGTAATCGCGCTTGAACTCGGAGCGGTCGTCATGGCGCACGGTGTGCCGGTGCTCCTGTCCGAGCCGCTTGTCGGATATAAGTTTTTCCCAATTCATAATCGTTTGTTTTAGAAGTAAGGAGAATAGAAGTAAGGAGTAAGTAGAAATGACTTTGCATTTTTACAAAACCAAACGAGCCGACAATGCGTATTGCCCAAGCAATGAACAACTTACCGGCAATTCATTTCTACTTACTCCTTTACTTCTCCACTCCTTTACTCCTTAATTACTCTGGCGCAAAAGTAATCTAAAAATGGCTAAATTCTTTCTTTTTAGCGGCAAAACAGCCTTTATGTGAATATAATTCGTTACTTTTGCACCTTATAATAATATAAGAAGACATCATGATTGAAGTGAAAATAATCAACAAGGGGCACCAGCCCCTGCCAGCATACGCCACGCCGCAGAGCGCCGGCATGGACATAAGGGCCAACATCGACGCGCCCGTAACGCTGCGTCCGCTGGAGCGGAAGCTCATACCCACAGGCCTTTACATGGCGCTGCCCGAAGGCTACGAGGCGCAGATACGCCCTCGCAGCGGCCTCGCCCTGAAGCACGGACTGACCGTGCTCAACTCGCCGGGAACAATCGACTCCGACTATCGCGGCGAGGTAATGGTGCTCCTGGTAAACCTTTCGGGCGACGATTTCACCGTGAACGACGGCGAGCGCATAGCCCAAATGGTAATAGCGCGGCACGAGACGGCACGGTTTGAGACCGTCAGCCAGCTTGACGACACCGAGCGCGGAGCCGGCGGCTACGGGCACACCGGAGTGAAATAAGCCACATCCTCTTACAAGGAAACATACATGACACGTTCCATTCAATATTTCCTGGCATTGCTCTCTGCGGCCACGCTTACCATAAGTTGCGGCGGAGCGAAAGCCGTACAGCCCACAGGCGCAACGGAGGAAGCCGCCTTTGTAAGCCTACCGGCCATCAGCCACAACGACAGCCTGCGCTTCAAGATATATTATTTTGAAGCCATAAAGCAGCAGACAAGCGGCAACTTCGACGCCGCCTACGACCTGTTGCAGCACTGCCTCACCATAAACCCCAACGCCGCCGAGGCTTACTTCATGCTCTCTTTCTATGACGGCATACTCAAAAACGACTCCGCCGCACTTGCCGACGTAAAAAAGGCGTCAGAGCTCAACCCTGCAAACAACGCCTACTTGGAGCGTCTCGGTGCCGGATATTTCAGCATTAACAACCTCGCCGAAGCTACAAAGGCATATGAAAAGCTTGCAAAGAACAGTCCCGAACGCTCTGACGTGCTCGACATACTGGCGCAGCTCTACGGACGCCAGAAGGACTATGACAAGATGCTCGACGTACTCGAACGCATGGAAACGCTTGAAGGCGCCAACGAAGACCTTACCCTCGCCAAGATGAGGGTTTACTCCCTGCAAGGCAAAAAGCAGGAAGAATTTAACGAGTTGAAGTCGATGGCGGCGAAATATCCCAATGACATGAACTACCGTGTGATGATGGGCAACTGGCTGTTGCAGAACGGAAAGGCCGACGAAGCATACCGTCAATACGCCGAAGTGCTGCAAGCCGAGCCCGAAAACACCAACGCACGCATGTCGATGATAGACTATTACAGGACGACAAAGCAGCCCCTACGCGCCGACTCGCTGCAAGAGGCGTTGCTGGTAAGCACGAAAACGCCAACGGACAGCAAGATTGTGCTGATAAGGCAGGCCGTGGCGGAAAGCGAACAGCAAGGAGGCGACAGTTCGAAAGTGCTCAACCTGTTCAGGAAAATACTCGCCCAGCCGCAGGAAACGTCAGACATGGCCGAACTGTACGCCGCATACATGACGCTGAAAAAGATGCCGCAGGACTCCATTTCGAAAGTTCTCGAAACGGTGCTCGCCATCTCTCCCGACAACGCCGGTGCCCGCCTGCAACTTATACAGGCGGAATGGGGCGAGCAAGACTTCGACCGCGTGGCCGAGCTTTCACGCCAGGCAATCGACTACAACCCCGATGAATTGGCGTTTTATTACTTCCTCGGCCTGGCTTACGTCCAGAAAGACGACGATGACAGCGCACTCGACGCCCTGCGCCGGGGCGTAAGCCAAATAACCAAACAGAGCAACAAGGACCTCGTTTCAGACTTCTACGCCATCATGGGCGACATTCTCCACGACAAGGGACTTGCCGAAGAGGCTTATGCCGCGTATGACTCATGCCTGCAATGGAAGGACGACAATCTTGGCTGTCTTAACAACTACGCCTACTACTTGTCTGAAGAGGACCGCGAACTGGCAAAGGCCGAGCAGATGAGTTACCGCACTGTACAGGCCGAACCTGACAATGCCACCTTCCTGGACACCTACGCATGGATATTGTTCAAGCGCAAGAAGTACGCCGAAGCGATGCAATACATCAACATGGCGGTGGACAACGACACTACGAAAAGCGCCGTAATAATAGAACATGCGGGCGACATCCACGCCGTGAACGGCGACACCGACGGGGCGGTAAAGTTCTGGCAGCAGGCATTGGAGGCAGGAGCGGAGAACGACAAGGCCATCAGACGCAAAATAAAACTCAAGAAATATGTGGAAGAATAACAGCAAGCTGTACTTTTGCATGATGCTCATCGCGGCGTCGCTCGCCGTCGTTTCATGCGGCACTAAGAAGGCATCGGTTGACGCAATGTCGTCGGCCACGGGCACAGCAAGCACAATGGCATCGGCTGAAAACCGCAAGATAGATTTCATGCGCAAGGTTTACGACAACGAAGTCTACACCCGCAGCATATCGTCTAAAATCAAGTTCACCATCAACACAGGGCGGAAAGACCTGTCGGTAAGCGGCTCTCTCAGGATGAAAAAGGACGAGGTAATACGCATCCAGCTTACTCCGTTCGGCCTTATGGAGGTAGGCCGCCTTGAGTTCGCCAAAGACTACGTGCTCCTTATGGACCGCATCAACAAGGAATATGTCAAGGCCAGCTACGCCGACGTTGACTTCTTGCAGAAGAACGGACTTGACTTTTACGCCCTGCAAGCCCTCTTCTGGAACCAGCTGTTTGTCCCCGGAGAGCAAAAAATCACGGATTCATCGCTTAAAAAGTTTTCCGTCACGTTCAATGACGCCGTTGTCAACACTATTGTATCACTGAAACGCGGCAGCATGGAGTACCAATGGAGCGCGGACAAGACGAGCGGACGACTCCGCTCGGTTGACGTAACATATAGCGGCAAGTCGTCCGGCAAGACCACCGTGACATGCAACTACGGCTCGTTCAAGCCCGTGGGACGCAAGCACTTCCCGACGGACATAACGCTGCTCATGAAAAGCGATGCCGTAAAAAGCAGCAAGCCGATGAGCGTGAACATATCGCTCGACGGCATAGACACCGACGGCGACTGGGACACCTTTACCTCCGTGTCAAGCAAATACAGGCAAGTAAGCGTGCAGGACGTAATGAACCGACTCTTGAAAATGTAAATGAAACGACTCCTTATACTTTTTTTCGCACTGGCGATAGCCTTCCCCTTCTCCGCACAGACCAAGAAACAG
Source organism: uncultured Prevotella sp. (assembly GCA_905196835.1). Taxonomy (GTDB): domain Bacteria; phylum Bacteroidota; class Bacteroidia; order Bacteroidales; family Bacteroidaceae; genus Prevotella; species Prevotella stercoripullorum. The sequence goes on from CAJJWN010000034.1 coordinate 10,559, forward strand.
ACCACGCGGAAGAAGGCGAAGACAACGCGCGTTACAAAGAAACGCACCACAACCAAGAAAAAGAACACCGCCAAATACCAAACCAACTCCATCAAGGGGCTGCGCAACCAGCGTGCCGGAGTGCAGCGCAAAATAAAGGAACAGGAACGGCTGTTGCGCGCAAACAAGGCCGACGTGAAGAAGCGTCTCGGCAACCTTGTGGCCTTGGGCACGGAGATTGACCGCCACAAACGATCCATTGACACCATACAAAGCGAAATACTACACATCGACAACAGCATAAAGATGCTCGAAAGCCAGCTCTCCACGCTTAACAAACAGCTCGACGAGCGCAAGGCAAGATACGTAAAGTCGATGCGTTACCTCGCTGCCCGGCGTACCGTGCAGGACAAGCTGATGTTCATCTTCAGCGCAAAGAACTTCGCACAGATGTACCGCCGCCTGCGCTTCGTGCGCGAATACGCCGCCTTCCAGCGCTCACAGGGCGAAATGGTGAAGGCCAAGCAACGGCAAATAGAGGAAAAACAGAAAGAGCTGCAACGGGTTCGCGGCCAGAAGAACACGCTCTTAGCCAAAGACAAACGTGAGCATGAGGCTCTTCAAAGCAAGCAGGACGAGCAGCAAAAGATGGTCAAAAACCTGCAACGCCAACAGAAAACAATACAAAAAATCATTGACGACCAGCGCAAGAAAGACGCCGAACTGAACGCCAAAATTGACCGTCTCATAGCCGAAGAAATAGCCAAGGCGAAGGCAAGAGCCGAAGCCGAGGCAAGGCGCAAGGCAAAATTGGAGGCCGAGGCGAAGCGCAAGGCAGCCGAACTGGCACGCAAGAAGGCCGAGGCCGAAGCCCGCGAGCGCGAGAACGCGCGCCGCATAGCCGAGGCGAAGGCGCGTGAGGAGAAGCTGAAAGCCGAAGCTCGCGAGGCCGCCAAGCGCGACGAGGCGGCACGAGAGAAGGCCGAACGCAAGGCGCGAGAGGCCGAGGCAGACCGCATAGCGGCTGAACGCAAGGCGCGTGTAGACAAGGAACGCGCCGCGCGTGAGGTGGAACGGGCTAAGAAACGGGCTACCGCCGCAGCCGAGATGGACACGCAGGACCGCAAGCTTAGCGGCAGCTTCGAGCGCAACCGGGGCCGTCTGCCCATGCCGCTGGCCGGGCCGTGCAGCATAGTGAGCCACTTCGGCCAGTACAATGTGCCCGGACTAAGGAACGTAAGGCTCGACAACAAGGGCATCAATATCAAGGGGCAGTCGGGCGCAACGGTGCGCTCGGTGTTCGACGGAGAGGTCAGCGCCGTGTTCAACTTCGACGGAAGCATCATCGTAATGGTGCGCCACGGAGGCTACATCTCCGTCTATTGCAACCTCGGCAGCGTCAGCGTAAGCCGCGGGCAGAAGGTAAACACCGGCCAAGCCATCGGCGCGCTCGGCGCGGAAAACATGCTCCAATTCCAGCTACGACACGGAACAGCGAAGCTGAATCCCGAGACCTGGCTAAGGAGATGAGAGTGAAAAGGGAAAAACTAAAAGTGAAAAATCCATCGCCTTCTCCCATTTCTCCTACTCCTCCCAACTCTCTCAGTCCTCCCATAACAATCATACAATTAGCGAAATGCCGCCTTTCACACGATGAAAGGCGGCATTTCGCATACACGCAGACAATCAATCACAGTCCGACAGAAGCGTTATAAATGCGGTGGCAGACATTTTCCACCTCGTTGCTTTCACTTATTGCAGCAAGGAAAGCGTGCGCTCCAAGGCCGTCGGCGTTACGTTCAAGAAATCCTGTGATTGTCTTCCACGCCTGTTCAAACGAATATGACACTAACTTCGGCGCGTGTCTGTAATAGTCTTTTGCCACGGGACAAGCCTTCCAATCATGGTTCAGTAGGGCGTTGAACACGCTGCCAAGCCTCTCTAACAGTTCTTTGTTCCCGGCAGAAGGGTGCTGCGTGTCATACATTTTGACGGTCTGCCCAAGCAGGATAAACACCCCTTCAAAAGTGATAAGCCGTTCAAGCATGGCCTTGTCCTCCTCCGGCTCGGTACAATCAAGGTCTTTAACGCCACAGAACAGCCTGCGGCGGCCGCGGCTTTCACCTACATTGTAACGCAATGTGAAGCTGACGCACGGGTCGCCCGGCTGCTCCGCTTCACCTATTTTCAGGTTAAACACCTCGGCCTTGCCCTGCTCCACAAGTTCGTCAAAAGTGAATTTGGGCGGCAAACGCTTGACCGCCTTCTTCAGTTTTGCCAGCTCCGCACGCGCCGTACCTTCCTTTACCGGCACGCAGATGTCTACATAATCCCTGACCGGGAGCCTATGCCCGAGCCACTGGCGGTAAGCCTTGGAGTCCTTGGCTATCACCTTTTCAATGAAAGACCGCTCTTCATCAGTCACCGGGCGCACCCAGTCGGCAAAGTCATAAACCGTCCACGCCCTGCCCTTCTTCAGTCCGCCGCGCCGTCCGCAGAATATACGCAACGTCACGACGGTGTTTGCATATTCACCCACCATGCGCTCGCCGCAAGCCACACTGTCGTCAAACTCTTCACAATAAACCTTCCAGACACATTCCACCTGTGCGAAACCGTCCTCCGTCCAAACCCAGTCGCCAACGTTATATGCCGCCATACACTTTTATTTTTATATATCACTCCCAGCCTCTACCTCAACGTACTTCGGTGAGTCACCGTATTTATTCGGACAAGCCTCGCTGTCAATGCACATGAACACAAGGAGAACCGCCTTGAACACAAGCACAAAGATTATATATATGAACCATTTGGCAAAAAAACCAAACACAAGCTCGAACATATTGAAATTACCCTCATTAAGATGAGGCATAACAACCATCATGTCACAAACGAACAATACCACCACGCCAATCTGCGCCAAAGCATACGCGCCCCACCACCAACCGCTGCGCCCGGTATCATGCAACCTCCTGAACGTGAGCGGTATCAAGAGCAAAGACAAGACTGCTCCTATCTGGGGAACGATGATAGTCACCAACAGAACTGTCAACTGCATCCACCAATACTCCGACCTGCGCGAGCGGCCTTCAAACTGAAAAACTTTGCTTGTAGCAGCATTCAAGGCATCGACAAACCTCAATGTAGGGATGGTTTTAAGTTCTTTCATGGCGCATTGCTTTTGTCCTTACGACAGCAAAAATAGTGTTTTCCCATGACAAAAACAATGATATTGGCTACAAATATCATCACTTTTTACAAACCATTATAGCCATCGTGTCTACAGCCCAAAGCTAGGTGTCATGCGAAATGCCGCCTTTCACCGTGCAAAAGGCGGCATTTTAGCGTGTAATTCACGGCCTTTTACAAGGCGAAAGGCGGCCTTTTGCAAAGCGTTTCGTAACGCGTTGATTACCAAGAGGTTGCAGAATATATCAAAAGAGCATAAATCCGGCAGAAGGAAACATAGGGTAATTATCCTACTTCAAGCGGCCGGTGGGTAACTGTCATTCCGCTGAAAAGCGGAATCCAGGAAACATCCTGGATATACATAATGCTGATTGCAAGCTCTGGATTCCGCTTTTCAGCGGAATGACTGATTGCCAACCGACAAATCAAGCACAAAAGAACGGACAAGTTTTTACTTCTTAGAAACGTATTGTTTATGCCAAACCAATGTAAAATCATGTCCCTACAAAGGATGTATTCGCCGCTTGCTGGAAAATAATGTTGTATCAAAATCAGCAGAGAACAGATGCAAACCGTGCGTCAATTGAACGTAAGGCGGAACGTCTTTAGCCCCTTTTCCTTGTCCTGCACAAGCTGTATCGAGCCGTTGCTGACACGCATTATTTGCCTTGAAATCGACAGGCCGATGCCGCTGCCGTCCTTTTTCGTGGTGAAGAAGGGGATGAAGATGTGCGCCGCAACGTCGTCGGGGATGGGCTGGCCGTCGTCGGTCACGTCGATTATTACCGCGTCGTCCTCGCCCGTGTACGCCTTGACGCTTACGTGTCCGCCCTCCACCATAGCCTCGGCGGCGTTTTTCAGCAGGTTGGAAAGCACCCTGCCGAGCAGCCCCTCGTCGGCATACACCAGCAGGTCGGCTGGCTCTACGCCGATGCTCACCGTGCATCCCGGCTTCATCAGCGGCGCGGCCAGCCGCGCCATGCGCTCTATGAAAGGCTTGACGTAGAACAGCTGCGGCACGGGCACGGGCACGTGGGTGAACTTGCGATAGTTCTCAACGAAGCGGATAAGCTCCCGGCTCGTGCGGTTGATTACCTCCAGTTCCTCCCTCCTGCCGTCGCCGGCCTGTTTGAGCATCGTGTCGCTAAGCGAAACTATTGGCGTTATGGTGTTCATTATTTCGTGCGTCAGCACGCGGATTAGCTTCACCCACGAGTCAATTTCCTGGTTGGCAAGCTCGCCTTTGATGTCGCTCATGGCGAGTATTTTCACCCTACGGCCTTTCAGCGTGGTATAAGCCTCGCGCACGGAGAGGCTTCCAAGGCGGTCTTCCACCTGGCTGATGTGCGTAACGGCATCCCTCCCGAGCAGCCGCAGGGCGGCTTTGTTACAGCGCAACACTATGCCACGGCTGTCGTCAAGCACAAGAATGCCAGTGTCAACGCTGTCTATGATTAGCTCAAAGTATTTCTCGCGCTCCTTCTGTTCGTCGCGTGCGTGGCGCAATATGTCCTTCACGCGGTTGAGCGAGGCGTTGAGCAGGTGGTCGTCTTCAAGCCTTCCTCCCTCGGGGAAGTGGAAGGTGTAGTCGCCGTTGTCCAAGGCGTTGAAGAGGAAAGCCACCTTCTTCACCGTCTTCCTGTACCTGCGCCACTGCCACAAGCAGGCCGCGGCCAGCGCCACCACCGCCCCTACGAGGGCGAGAAAGCTAAAGTCCATACTTCTTTATTTTGTTATACAGCGTCTGGCGCGTCACCCCGAGCTTCGCCGCCACCTGCGAGAGGTTGCCCCCGCAGTCGCGTATCGTCTTGCCGATGAGCCTGCTCTCCATCTCGTCTATGGTCTGCACCTCCTCCAAAGGCTTTTCGCGCAGGGGCGTTTCGCCGCTTATGCCGTCCTCGCCGATAACCGTTCCGTCGCTAAGTATTACCGCCTTCTCCACCGCGTGTTGCAGTTCGCGTATGTTGCCGTACCACGGCAGAGCCTTCATCTTGCGCTCCGCATCAGGCGTGAAGCTCATTTCTGGCTTGTTGTACATCGTGGCGTAGCGGTCGAGGAAGAGCCTCGCCAACGCCGGAATGTCCTCGCTGCGCTCGCGCAGGGGCGGCAGGTGCAGGTGTATTGTGTTGATGCGGTAGAGCAAGTCCTCGCGGAACTCGCCCCGGGCTACCATCTGTTGCAGGTCACGGTTGGTGGCGCAGATGAGCCTTACGTCAATGGGAATGGCCTTCGTGCCGCCCACGCGCACTATGCTACGCCGTTGCAGGGCCGTCAGGAGCTTGGCCTGGAGGGCGTAGTCGAGGTTTCCTATTTCGTCGAGAAACAGCGTTCCGCCGTCGGCCAGCTCGAATTTGCCGGGCTTGTCGGCCTTCGCGTCGGTGAAGGCTCCTTTCACATGACCGAACAATTCGCTCTCAAACAGCGTGCCGGTTATAGCTCCCATGTCTACGGGTAGCATCTTGGCAGCCGCCCGTCGGGACAGTCTGTGTATTTCGTTTGCCAACACTTCCTTGCCCGTACCGTTCTCGCCGGTTATTAAAATGTTGGCGTCGGTGGCCGCCACCTTCTCCACCGTGGCCTTGAGGTCGAGCATACGGGGAGACACGCCCCACAACATGCGGCTCTCGCCGCGGCCAGCCGCGCCCTTTTGCGGCTGCGCCTTGCGGTAGGCGTCGGTCAAAACAGCCCGCAGCTTGGCGTTGTCAAACGGCTTGACTACGAAGTCCGCCGCCCCCTCTTTCAGTCCCGTAACGGCCAGCTCGATGTCGGCGTAGGCCGTGAAGAGCACCACTTGCGCCTGCGGCCTAAGCTTCTTTATTTGGTGCAGCCAGTACAGGCCCTCGTTGCCGTTGTTGACGCCGCTCTGGAAGTTCATGTCGAGCAGCACCACGTCGGGCTTGTCGTCGCGCAGGCGGGCAGGAATGTTGCCCGGGTTAGCCACGGCCACGATGCGCTCGAACGTGTCTTCGAGCAGCACCTTGACGGCGGTCAGTATGTTGCGGTTGTCGTCCGCTATGAGGATTGTTCCTTGTTTCATCGTGATGCAAAAGTAATTTATTACGGCGAAACACGCAAACGGCGGCCTGATTTTTTACTTCTTGATTATCAACACCTTACAAACAGCCTTGCAAAAGGCCGTCTTTTGGCTTCTAAAAGGTGGCCTTTTGCACGCTAAAAGGCCACCTTTTACAGCCTCAAAGACCACCTTTTGCAAGACCGACTGATAAGCCCAATGGGACAAATGAGCCTGATACGCCTGATACGCCACCGTACAAAGCATTCTAAGCTTCCTCCCTTCGGGAGGGTTGTGGTGGGTGTTATGCAGGGTTGGGGTGGGTGTTTGGTGCTTCTGTGATGGGTATCCGCTTTTCTTTTTATTGTCCAATTATTTGTCACCGTTGTCTAATTATTAGACAGCGTGCAAAATACGCTTTTACGGCAAACCGCCTCACGGTCAGCCGTTTACGCTTTTTGGCACGCTTTTGGCATTTATATTGGCGTATGAAGACGACTATTTCCATAATACTTTTGAGCCTCGCAGCCCCCGTGGCGGCCACGGCGCAGCAGGCATGGACGCTCGACCAATGTGTCAACTACGCGCTGGAGCACTCCACGGAGGTGCGCAGGCAGCACATCGAGCAGAGGCAGAAGCGCGTTGACTACCGCACTGCCCTGCTCGACTTTCTGCCCGGCGTGTCGGCGCAGGTTGGCGGACAGTACAACTGGGGACGCAACATCGACCCGGAGACCAATACATATAATAATGTGACGACGTTCAACAACTACTACCAGCTGACGGCCTCCATGCCCCTCTTCGACGGCGGACAGACGTGGAACGCGCTGCGAAAGGCGCGGCTGGCGAAGCGCACTTCGGCCACAGCCTTGCAGAAGGCGCAGGACGACAAGGCCATAGACATCATGCAGAAGTTCGTCGAAGCCGTCTACGCCATTAAGTCTATCAGCCTCATGCAGGCCAAGCTCGACGACTCGCAGGCGTTGCTCCACAAGACGCGCCGCCTCTACGAGCTGGGCGAGAAGAGTCGCCCCGACGTGGTGCAGATGGAGAGCCAGGTAGCCGAAGACGACTACAACCTGCTGCACCAGCGCAACACGGCGCGCCTGGCGGTGCTCGCCCTGAAGTCGGCCATGAACTATCCGGCCTCCGAGCAGTTGCCGCTCGACACGCTCTTCGCCGCCAAGCCCTGCGCCGTGCCCGGCCACGAGGCCATCGACTACTCGGCCATCGCCGCCAAACCCGACGTAACCATAGCCGAAGCCAACGCCGAGACGGCGCGCCTCGACTGGAAGATGCAGCGTGCCTCGCTGCTGCCTTCTCTCTATCTTGGCGGCGGCGTATCGACGAGTTACTACAAGAACCTTACCAGCGGAATGTCTGCCGACGGCTTCCGGGCGCAGATGCGCAACAACCTCGGCGAGTATGTCTACATTACTTTGTCAATACCCCTGTTCTCGCCAAGCTCCTGGCGCAGCGTGAAACGCGCCAAGGCCGACTACCACCTGGCGCGGCTCGACGTGGAAGACGCGCGCCGCAAGCTCGAGGACGACGCCCGGCAGGCCGTAACCGACTATGAGGGGTATGTCCGCGAGCAGCGGCAGATGGAGCGCAAGGCGGCCTCCGACTCGCTGGCCTACCGCCTGTCGTACCGCAAGTATGAGGAAGGTATGCTCTCAACGTTCGACCTTCATGAGGCGTCACAGACTTATCTCGAGAGCCGCATCACGCTGCTGCAAATGCAGATGATGGCCGCAATAAAGCAAAGACTTGTCAACTATTACATCAACAACGAACCGTTATGGACATCAAATTAGAACAGAAGAAGTACCGCATACCGAAGAGATACCGCCCGCTCGTCATCGGCGGCGTGGCGGTAATGGCCGTATTGGCGTGGCTCGCGCTTGGAAACTTCTCGTCAACCCTGCGCGTTGACCGCCGCGGACTTAGCATCGGAGAGGTCAAGGACGCACAGTTTGACGACTATGTGAGCGTGGACGGCAGCGTAGTACCCATCCAGGTGGTGCAGATTTCGCCCGAAGAGGGCGGCGTAGTGCTTGAAAAGGTGCTCGAAGAGGGTGCGCATGTGAAGAAGGGCGACGTCATAATACGCCTCAACAACTCAAACCTCGACCTGCAAATACTCAACGCCGAGAGCGAGCTGGCCGAGAAACAGAACATGCTGCGCAGCACGCAGCTGTCCTTGGAGCAGGACAACCTCAACAACCGCAACGAGGCTTTGCAGCTCAAGATGGACGTGCAGGCCAAGCGGCGCGCCTTCAACCACCAGGAGGCTCTGTACAAGGAGGAGCTGAACTCGCGCGAAGAGTACCTTAAAGCAAAGGAAGACTACGAGCTGGCGGTGCAGAAGAACGAGCTGATACAGCAGCGCCTGGCGAAGACCAAGGAGCTTAACCGCGCCCAGGTGGCGCAGATGTCGAGCGACCTGGCATCCATGCGCAAGAACGTTGAGCTTGTACGCGAGCGCAAGGCGAAGCTGGACGTGCGCTCGACCATCGACGGCGAAATCGGACTGCTCGACGTGGAGCTGGGGCAGAGCATATCGCCGGGGCAGAAGGTGGGCGTAGTCAACGACCTGAGCGACTACAAGGTGGAGGCGCAGGTTGACGAGCATTACATCGACCGGGTGCATACGGGGCTGCAAGCCACGTTCGAGCAGAACGGCAAGAAGTATCTTTTGCGCGTGCGCAAGGTGTTCCCCGAAGTGCGCGAGGGGCGTTTCAAAATAGACTTCGTGTTCACCGGCGAGCGGCCTAAGAACATACGCACGGGTCAGACGTACTACGTCGACCTGCAATTAGGCGAGGCCAAGAAGGCCGTAATCATCCCCAAGGGAACATTCTACAGCGTTACTGGCGGCTCGTGGATATTCGTTCTCGACAAGGAAGGGCGCAAGGCGTACCGCCGCAACATACGCATAGGCCGCCAGAACCCGCAGTATTACGAAGTGCTTGAAGGCTTGGAACCGGGCGAACGGGTGATAGTCAGCGGCTACGAGGGGTACAAGGACAACGACGTGCTGGTGCTGGAATGAAGCAGACACCCACCCCAACCCTCCCGAAGGGAGGGAGCTTAGAATGCCTTGAGCAATGGCGTATAGAGCGTATTGGGCTCATCTGTCCCATTGGGCTTAACCAACGGTTTTGTAAAAAACGGCAAACGGCGTTGCAAAAGGCCACCTTTCAGGCTATAAAAGGCCACCTTTTAGAGGCTAAAAGACGGCCTTTTAGAAAGCGATTGATAATCAATAGGTTAAACAGCAGCCCCCTCCCGACCTCCCCGAGGGGAGGAGAATGGATGCGAAACAATAAGTAAACATTATATATCAATAAACACAAGCTACCAAATTCCTCCCCTCGGGGAGGTTAGGAGGGGGCTTCAAAATCACATAGAGCATGACCAACTTCAACCTGAAAAGCTACTTCACGTTCCTCTCGCGGAACAAGGCCTACACGGCGGTAAACGTCTTCGGACTGGCCGTCAGCCTGATGTTCGTCATCATAATAGGCGTGTACACGTGGCAGGAGTACAGCGTTGACCGTCAGCACAGCAAGGCGAAGCGCATCTACAACATAGGCCTCAACATGGACGAAGGCGCATGGCGCACGGCCAACTGCCACCACGGGGTGCTGCGTTACCTGCGCTCCCACTACCCGGAAATAGAACAGACATGCGGCTTTACGGCAGGAAGCCTGAAGCTGAAGGACAACGGCAACTTTGTCAACATATATGTATTAGAGGCCGACTCGACGTTTTTCTCAATGTTCGACTATCCCCTTCTGCACGGCAACCGCGCCACCTGCCTCGCCCAGAAGGGCAACATCGTGCTGACGGAGAGCTTTGCGCGCCGCTTCTTCGGCACTGACGACGTTGTGGGACGCACCGTGACTACCGCCGGCAACAGGCATTTCCGCGTAACGGGAGTGGTCAAGGACTTTGACAATACCATCATCGACAAAGACTTCCAAGGCGTAATAGACTTCTCATATACAGACAACGCCGCCAACATAGACGAGAATTTTCCCAACATGGTGAACATAACCGGCGCGGCATCGTTCGTCCAGGTGCGCGAATGCTGCGACTTCGCGGCCAAGCAGAAAGACGTTGACGCCTTCTTCCAGACGTTCTGGCCGGGCTATCATCCTATACTAACGCGGCTTGACAAGTTGTATTTCTCGGGCCTTGACGCCTTCCTCATGCAGACGGGCAACCTCACTTTGGTTAAGATTTTGTTCGCCGTGGGCGTTGTAATACTGCTCTTCTCCATAATGAACTACGTCAACCTGACCGTAGCCCAGAGCGGTTACAGGACAAGGGAGATGGCTACGCGCCGCCTCTTCGGCTGCCAAAGGAGTGTCGTCGGTGCCAACATGTTCATGGAGTCGTTGGTAATGTGCCTGCTGTCGCTCGTCATCGCCGTGGCGTTGGCCTGCGTCTGCGCGCCTTACGCAGGCCGACTATTGGACACGAAGCTCGACCTCGGCGTGCTCACCAGCCCGCTTACAGTTGCCATAACGGCTGCATTCATCATCATTGTGAGCATTGCCGCAGGCGCGCTTCCTGCCACAATACTGTCAAGGGTGAAGCCCATCGAGGTGGTGCGCGGCACGTTCCGCAAGCAGACCAAGATGCTCTTCTCGCGCGTATTCATAACCGTGCAGAACGTAATCACTATCGCCATGCTGGCCTGCGCTATAATAATGTCGCTCCAGATGCTGCATCTTGCGAAAGCGCCGCTGGGTTTCAACACCGAGAACATCATCTGCATAGAGTACCCCGACGACTATACCAGCCGGCATTCGGGCGAGTTTGAAGACCGCCTGCGCGCCCTGCCGTTCGTCAAGGCGGTAGCTCCGTCATACGGAACGCCGGCCGACGGCGGCAACAACCGCACCATAACGTTTGAAGGAGAGAAGCGCGAATGGTCGTTCCAGTTCATCAGCGGCACGCCCGAAATGATGAAAATCTACGGTCTTACGCTAAAAAACGACCTGCACGCCGAGGGCGACAGCATCGTCTACCTTAACGACATGGCCTTGCAGGCGTTGCAAATGAAGTCTACGGACAGGCATTTAAGCAACCGCTACGACCAGATTTGCTTCAACAGCTTCCGCCCCGGGGCGCGGTTCGGTGGCGTGCTCAACGACTTCCGCCTGCGCAACATACTCGAAGAGCAGCACCCGGTGCTTGTGCAGGTGTGCAACAAGGTGGAAGAGCCTTGGAGCATATCAATCCTCGTAGAGGGCGACCCTGTGGAGGCATACGCCGAAATCAAGAAGGTGTACAAGGACTTGTTCCACGAGGATGTGGACGAGACTGCCTCGCCGTTCGTTGACAAGCAGGTGCAGGCGCGCTTCAAACAGGAGCGGCGCACAACGCAAATCGTGACGCTCTTCGCCTTCATCGCCATAGTAATATCGCTGCTCGGACTGGTCGCAATGTCAACATACTTCATCCAGCAAAGGGCTAAGGAAATAGCCATACGCAAGGTGTTCGGCTCTACGGGCAACCAAATCCGCACGCGCCTCATACGTTCCTTCCTGCTGTATGTAGGCATAGCGTTCATAATAGCAGTGCCAATCATCGTGTACTTCATGAGCGGTTGGATAGCGCAATACAGCTACCGCATCACCTGGTGGCCGTACATCTTCGTGGCAGGCCTCATCGTTTTGCTGATAAGCTACGCCGCCGTGGCCGTGCAGAGCTGGATTGCGGCAGGCGAAAACCCGGTGAAGAATATAAAACAAGAATAGAGAAACAGCCCCCTCCCGACCTCAACGGAAGCCCCCTCCCGACCTCCCCGAGGGGAGGAGACAGGATGCAGGACCATAAATAAACATGATAGTTAATAAACAAAAGCAACCCAATCCCTCCCCTCGGGGAGGTTAGGTGGGGGCTCATATGCCGTCAATCGCATTGCAAAAGGTGGCCTTTCAGGCTGTAAAAGGCCACCTTTTAGAGGCCAAAAGACGGCCTTTTGCAATGTGATTGATAACGCACTGATAATCAAATAATTACAAAACAAGTAAAGAACGATGACAACACACTGGAGCGAACACCCTTTGTAGGGACATAATTCATTATGTCCGCGCGTTTTGAAAAAACGCATCTCCACACTATTTCCTACTGAAATACGCCTCTACGAGGCGTGCGGACATAATGAATTATGTCCCTACAAAAGGGTGTTAACGCGGCAAACAACACCATAAAACCGTATAACCGCATAACCCAACAACCGTAAAACCGTAAACAAGCATGACCAACTTCAACCTAAAAAGCTACTTCACGTTCCTCTCGCGGAACAAGGCGTACACGGCGGTAAACGTGTTCGGACTGGCCGTCAGCCTGATGTTCGTCATCATCATCGGCCTATACACATGGCAGGAGTACAGCATCGACCGCCAGCACGGCAAGGCCGACCGCATATACAACATCGGTTTGGAAGCAGGCGACGGCAACAAGACGGCCAACTGCCACCACATCGCCTTGCGATACCTGCGCGACAGGTTTCCCGAAGTGGAGCTTACGTGCGGCTTCACGACAGAAAAGATGAAGCTGAAGGATAACGACGCCTTTGTCAACATTGACGTGATGGAGGCAGACTCGACGTTCTTCTCCATGTTCGACTTCCCCCTTCTCTACGGCGACCGCGCCACATGCCTCATGCAGAAAGGCAACATCGTGCTGACGGAGAGCTCCGCGCGCCGCCTGTTCGGCACGTCCAACGCCGTAGGACGCGACATAACGACGGCCGACAACAGCCACTTCCGCGTCACGGGAGTGGTCAAAGACTTCGACAACACCATCATCGACAAGGACATCGACGCAATCATCGACTTCTCCTTCTGCACCAACAATGCCAACAAGGACGAGTATTTCCGCCAAGTAGCCAACTATCTGCAAGCCTCGGTGTTCGTCCAGGTGCATGAGGGCAGCGACTTCTCCGCCAGGCAAAAGGACGTGGAAAAGATGTTCAGCGAGCTTAACAATGACATGCATCCCGTCATAACGCGCCTCGACCGGCTGTATTTCTCAGGCCTTAGCGCCTACGCCGGGCTGCGCCTTGGCAACCTTACGCTGGTAAGGGTGCTCTTCGCCGTGGCCCTGGTAATACTGCTTTTCTCCATAATGAACTACGTAAACCTTACCGTTGCGCAGGCCGGTTACCGCGCAAGAGAGATGGCTACGCGCCGCCTCTTCGGCTGTAACAAGGGCAGAATCTGTGTCAACCTCTTCACCGAATCGCTTGTAATGTGCGCCGTGTCGCTGCTTTTCGCCGTGTCGCTGGCCTGCGTCTGCGCCCCGTATGCCGACCGCCTGCTCGACACCCGCATTGACCTTGCGCTGCTGCTCACGCCCTCAAGCATAGGCATTATAGCGGCTTTCGTGCTCGCGGTGAGCTTCATGGCCGGCATAATCCCCGCCACAATACTGTCTCGGGTAAAGCCAATCGAAGTGGTGCGCGGCACGTTCCGCAAGCAGACCAAGATGCTCTTCTCGCGCGTTTTCATAACCGTGCAGAATGTAATCACCATCGTTATGCTGGCCTGCGCATTCATCATGGCGCGCCAGATGCAGCATCTTACCAAAGCTCCGCTGGGTTTTAACACCGAGAACATCATCAGCCTGAAACTGAACTACGGCTCAGACAGAGACCCTTCGGGGCAATTCGCCGACAAGTTGCGCACCTTGCCTTTCGTGAAAGCGGTGGCCCTGTCCTACGGAACACCGGCTAACGGCGGCGGCGACCCGTCAGTTCAGTTTGAAGGAGACAAGGATAAAAGTACATTCAACGTAATAACGGGCACGCCGGAGCTAATGAAGATATACGGCATAAAGGTGAAAAAGGACTTCAATGTGAAGGGTGACAGCATCGTTTACCTTAACGACAATGCCCTGTATTACCTTAAAATGGAGCCTAACTCGGCACATACAAGCGCCCGTTTCGGCATTATGCCGTTGCTCTTCGGCGGCAATCCAAGGTACGGCGGCATTATAAACGACTTCAAAGTGCGCGACATACGCCAGAACATAAAGGGACTCATCGTGCTGGTGTGCAACAAAATAATCCAGCCGCGCAACATATCAATCCTCGTTGAGGGTGACCCTGTGGAGGCATACAAGCAAATCAAGGACATATATAAAGAGGTGTTCCGCGAGGATGTGGACGAAAGCACGCCGCCGTTCATCGACAAGCAGATAGAGCAACGCTTCGAACAGGAGCTGCGCGTGTCGAAGATTGTATCGCTATTCGCCGCCATCGCCATCATCATCTCGCTCTTGGGGCTGGTCGCAATGTCAACATATTTCATACAGCAAAGGGCCAAGGAAATCGCAATACGCAAGGTGTTCGGCTCTACGGGCAACCAAGTGCGCCGCCGGTTGATACACTCTTTCCTGCTGTATGTAGGCATAGCGTTCATAATAGCAGTGCCAATCATCGTGTACTTCATGGCCGACTGGATAGCGCAATACAGCTACCGCATCACGTGGTGGCCGTACATCATAGTGGCAGGCCTCATCGTCCTGCTAATAAGCTACGCCGCCGTGGCCGTACAAAGTTGGATTGCGGCAGGCGAAAACCCGGTGAAGAATATAAAGCAGGAGTAAAAGAGAAGCCCCCTCCCAACCTCAACGGAAGCCCCCTCCCGACCTCCCCGAGGGGAGGAGAAAGGATGCTGAACCATAAATAAACATGATAGTCAATAAACAAAAACAACCCAATTCCTCCCCTCGGGGAGGTTAGGAGGGGGCTCATATGCCGTTAATCGCATTGCAAAAGGTGGCCTTTCAGGCTGTAAAAGGCCACCTTTTAGAGGCCAAAAGACGGCCTTTTGCAGAGCCGTAAGTAACATGCTGATAATCAAGACATTATGAAAATGGTAGAAAATAATGACAACATACCGGGGCGAACACCCTTTGTAGGGACATAATTCATTATGTCCGCGCGCCACGAAGGGGGCGCATGAACCCAAGCGCAACACATTAAATACGTTCTTTCAGAACGTACGGACATAATAAATTATGTCCCTACAAAGGATGGCAACGCGGCAAACCTCACCGTAAAACCGTATAACCGCACAACCCAATAACCGTATAAAAACAACCGTATAACCACAATATACAATGGCAAAATTCAACATTAAAAGCTATTTCACGTTCCTATCGAGGAACAAGGCGTACACGGCGGTCAACGTGTTCGGCCTCGCCGTAAGCCTGATGTTCGTCATAGTAATCGGCCTTTACGCGTGGCAGGAGTTCAGCATAGACCGCCAGCACAGCAAGGCCGGCCGCATTTACGCCATAGGAATACAATATGACGGCGACCATACGCCCATGGCAAACAGCCACCACGCCGTGCTGCGCTACATGCAGAAGCACTATCCCGAAATAGAACAGACCTGCGGTTTCGTGAAAGGAAGCCTGCGCATACCCGACCGCGGGAACACGGTCAACGCCTCGGTGTTGGAGACCGACTCGACGTTCTTCTCCATGTTCGACTTCAAACTGCTGCGCGGCGACCGCCGCACGTGCCTCGCGCAGAAAGGCAACATCGTCGTTACGGAGGGCTTTGCGCGCCGCTTCTTCGGCACGGACGACGTTCTCGGGCGTCCGATTGTTACCGAAGACCAGCTCCGTTTCCGCATAACGGGCGTGGTGCAGGACTTCGACCACACCATTATTAAAGATGGCGTGGACGCCATTATCGACTTTTCCTATCGCGAAAGGGAGAACCAGAGCGACATGGACAAGTATTTTCCACACTCCGTAAGCTTGGGAGGCGCGGCCGCGTTCGTGCAAGTACGCGAAGGACACGACTTCATGCAGAAGGAGAAAGACGTGCAGCGGTACTTCCAGGAGTTCTGGCCGAGAGACAAGGACGACGTCTTCCAGTTCGTCCCCGTGCTCCTTCCGCTTGACCGCCTGTACTTTTCAGGCTGCAAATACACCGGCGCACTCGTCCTCGGCAACTACAAATTGGTAAGCATACTGGCCGCCGTTGCACTGGTAATACTGCTCTTCTCCATAATGAACTACGTCAACCTGACCGTAGCGCAGAGCGGTTACAGGGCAAGGGAGATGGCTACGCGCCGCCTCTTCGGCTGCACCAAGAGCGGCGTAGGCGGCAACATGTTCGGCGAGTCGTTGGTGATGTGCCTGCTGTCGCTCGCCATAGCCGTGGCCTTTGCCTGCGTATTCGCGCCTTACATGGGGCAGCTGCTCGAAACGTCAATCAGCCTCAAGCCGCTCTTTAGCCCCGGAGGATTGGCCGTAATAGCGGTGTTCGTGCTCGTGGTAAGCTTCCTCGCAGGCGCACTTCCTGCCACAATACTGTCGAAAGTAAAGCCTATCGAGGTGGTGCGCGGCACGTTCACCAAGCAGACCAAGCTCGTGTTCTCGCGCATTTTCATAACCGTGCAGAACGTAATCACCATCACGATGCTCTCATGCGCCCTCATAATGTCGCTCCAGATGCTGCATCTTACGAAGGCGCCGCTGGGCTTCAAGACCGAGAACAACCTCGTAATCTACGGCCAGACGGCGTTTGCAGGCAGCGGACTGGACGTGTTCCTTGACAAGGTTCGCGCCCTGCCGGAGGTCAAGGCGGCTGCTCCGTCAATAGGAAACCCGGCCGACGGCGGCAACAACAACACCATAATGATAGAAGGAGACAAGGAACATACCGGCTTCCAGATGTTCACCGCCACGCCGGATTTTATGAAAATATACGGCATTACGCTGAAACACGACCTGCACGCCGAGGGCGACAGCATACTGTACATGAACGACCTGGCCCTCAAGGCGTTTCACATGAAGCCGACAGACACGCACATGAGCGACAGGTATGACCAGGGTTACTTCTGGCGTTTCCCTAAAAACCCGACGCTCGGAGGTGTAATCAACGACATACGCCTGCGTTCAATACTCGAAGAGGAGAAACCTATCATGATTCTGATAACCAAGAAGGTCATTGAGCCTTGGGTGGTTTCGGTGCAGGTGGAGGGCGACCCGGTGGAGGCTTACGCCAAAATCAGGGACATATATAAAGAGGTGTTCCACGAGGAGTTGGAGCAATACTGGCCGCCGTTCGTTGACAAGCAGGTGGAGGTTTACTTCGAAGACGAGCTTCGCACTACCAAAATCGTGACGCTCTTCGCCTTCGTAGCCATAGTAATATCGCTGCTCGGACTTGTCGCAATGTCAACGTACTTCATACAGCAACGCGCTAAGGAGATTGCGATACGCAAGGTGTTCGGCTCTACGGGCAACCAAATCCGCACGCGCCTAATCCGTTCCTTCCTGCTGTATGTAGGCATAGCGTTCGTCATCGCCGTGCCAATCATCGTGTACTTCATGGCCGACTGGCTCTCGCAATACAGCTACCGTATTGTATGGTGGCCGTACATTATCGTGGCAGGCCTCATCGTTTTGCTAATCAGCTACGCCGCCGTGGCCGTACAGAGCTGGATTGCGGCGGGAGAGAACCCGGTAAAGAATATTAAGCAGGAGTAAGAATAAAGTAAAAAAGTAAAAAGGTAAAAAAGTAAAAGACGGTCAATCGCATTGCAAAAGGTGGCCTTTTAGGCTGTAAAAGGCCACCTTTTAGAGGCCAAAAGACGGCCTTTTGCAAAGCCAACAATAATACATTGATAATCAAGTAATTACAGACGGCGCAGCGAAACGCGGCAAACTTCACCGTAAAACCGTATAACCCAATAACCGTATAACCGTAAACATGAACAATTTTATCAACGCATTAAAGAACATTCCGCGGCGAGGACAGCACAATTTCGTCAAAATACTGTGCCTCGGCGTTGGCTTCGCGCTGGCTTCGGTGCTAATAGCCAAATTGTGGTACGAGCACGAATACGACACGTGTTATCAAGACCACGACCGCATTTACCGCATTAGCGAGGTGATACAAAGAGGCTCCGACCCAAACGTATTGTACGGCAACACGCCCGGAGGAGTAGCACCGTTGCTGAAAAAGAACCTTCCGCAAATCACCGTTGCTACAAGAATAAACCCTTGTTGCGACGATGAAGAGATGAAGATAGACACGGAACGGCGCGTCAAGGGCAACGTCTACATAGTTGACTCGTGCTTCTTCAAGGTGTTCACGACAAAGATTTTGGAGGGCGACGCCGACGAAACGCTCGCAAAACCGTTCTACTGCCTTGTGTCGCGGACTATGGCCGAGCGCATGGGCGGCGACGTTGTGGGGCGCAAGCTTGAGTGTACCACCATACCGGGATTAGTTATGACCGTCGGCGCGGTGTACGAAGACTACCCTTGGAACTCTACGTTCCACGACTATGACGTGATGCTCTCAATGGCGACGCAACGCTCGTTCAGCTACGACGGGCAGGACAACCTGATGGGAAACGACCGCTACCGCTCGTTCATAAAGGTCACTCCAGGGTGCCACCCGGAGCTGGGCGAGTTTGACGCGACGGTAAAACAGCTTGTAGACAAGCTCATGGCGGAGCTGAAAAAGGACAACATCGACTATGCGCTGAAGTTCACCCCGGTATCAAAATACCACTACGAGAACAGCGACTCGAAGCAGATGTACCTCGTGATGCTCATCCTCGCAGCTGTGGTCTTGGCCGCCAGCGTGCTCAACTACCTGCTAATAGTGATGGGAAACACCGTGACGAGGGCCAAGGAAATGGCCGTAAGGAAGTGTTACGGAGCGATGCCGCGCACAATATTCGGCATCACCGTGGCCGAGACTTCAGTGCATATCGTGCTGTCGTTGGTGCTGGCCGCCGCGCTAATATATGTCTGCAAAGGCTCCATAGAGACGCTGCTCGACGCCCCGGCCACGGCCCTGTTCACCAACAAAGGCGTGCTCTTCCTTGCCGCTCTGCTGGTCGTTGTGTTCATAATCAGCGCCATACTGCCCGGCAAGATGTACAACGCCGTGCCCGTGACGACGGCCTTCCGCGGCTTCACGGAGAACCGACGGAGGTGGAAAATGGCTTTGCTGGCCGTGCAGTTCGTGTTCGTCAGCTTCCTTGTATGCCTGCTCTTAGTAGTTAACAGGCAGTACGCCACGCTCCTGGACTTCAACCTCGGCTATGAATACGACCGCCTCGCGCTCGTCAACATCAACCAAATAAAAGGCGAGGAACGCCGCGCCATGGTGGCCGAACTCGGCAAGATGACCGAGGTGGAGGCATGGACGCCGGTGACATACCCCATGTTCGACCAGGGCAGCGGCAACAACATAGTTGACCCGGAGACGCGAGAAGAGCTGTTTAACGCCCACGACCTGTACATGACGGGCGACAACTTCTTCAGCCTTACGGGCGTGAAAATACTGCAAGGGCGCGGCTTCAACGCCCACAGCGACAGCCTGCGCGAGGTCATGGTAAGCCCCGACTTCGCCCAAAAGCTGAAAAACGCGAAGGGCTGGAACGACGTAATAGGCCGCAAAATACTTATATCAGAGCACAGTCAGAACTACAACGACCTGTTCACCATCGTTGGAATATACGACAAGTACCGCCCCAACACCGCGCTCGACGACGACGACCGCCCCACGATGATGTTCTACTCCGACCCTTACGGAGGCTATATCAGCTACCTGCTCGTGAAGTTTCACGACCTGACGGCCGACAACATGCAGGCCGTGCAGCGGCGTCTCGCGCGGCTGTATCCCGGCAAGACAGTCATTGTAGACAGCTACAAGAGGCAGCTGGACACATGGTATGACGGGGTAAAGAACTTCCGTTCGGCGGTCATCATAGCCGGACTGTGCGCCCTACTCATAGCCCTTTTAGGATTGATTGGCTACATTAATGACGAGATGCAGCGGCGAAGCAAGGAAATAGCGATACGCAAGGTGAACGGCGCAAGCACCGTCAGCGTGCTGCGCCTGATGCTGCGCGGCGTGCTTGTGACGGCCGTTCCGGCATCAATCGTAGGCGCGGCGGCCGCCGGATGGGTGGCAGGCAAGTGGCTTGAAGACTTTAGCGTGAAGGCCGGCATGAGCCTCTGGCTGTTCATCGCAGGCATTATCACGGTGCTGGCGGTCATCGCCGCCACGGTAATAGCCGATGCCTATCGCACCGCCAACGGCAATCCCGTGAAGCATTTGAAGGATGAATGAGAAGTACGGTCATGCGGTTATAAGGTTGTAAGGTTATACGGTCGTGAGGTTATAAGGTTGTAAGGTCATACGGTAGAATAACAATAAAGCCGTAAAACCGCACAACCGCATAATCATAAAACCCTAAAACCGTATAACCCAACAACCTTAAAACCGCACAACCCGATAACCGTAAAACCCTAAAACCGCAATAAACACCGTATAACCCTAAAACCGTATAACCCTAAAACCGTAAATATATGATTAAAGTAGAGAACCTTTGCAAGTCGTTCCGCACAGAAGAGGTGGAGACGATTGCGCTTGACAATGTGTCGTTCAACGTTGAAGACGGCGAGTTTGTAGCAATAATGGGTCCGTCAGGATGCGGCAAGTCAACCTTGCTCAACATCCTCGGACTGCTCGACAATCCGACATCCGGGCAGTATTGGCTCGACAACCAGGAGGTAGCCAGCCTCAAAGAGAAAGACCGCACGGGGATAAGGAAGGGCAAAATAGGCTTCGTGTTCCAGAG
This sequence comes from uncultured Prevotella sp., assembly GCA_905196835.1. Classification (GTDB taxonomy): domain Bacteria; phylum Bacteroidota; class Bacteroidia; order Bacteroidales; family Bacteroidaceae; genus Prevotella; species Prevotella stercoripullorum. The sequence goes on from CAJJWN010000034.1 coordinate 31,391, forward strand.
CTTCAACCTCATTGACGAGCTTAACGTGGAGGAGAATATCGAGCTGCCGCTGACCTACCTCAACGTGGGGCGCGCCGAGCGGAAGCGGAAAGTGCAGGAAGTGATGAAGCGCATGGCCATAAGCCACAGGGCGAAACACTTTCCCCACCAGCTCTCGGGAGGCCAGCAGCAGCGCGTGGCGATAGCCCGTGCCGTGGTGTTCGGGCCGAAACTAATCCTCGCCGACGAGCCTACGGGTAACCTGGACTCGAAGAACGGCGCGGAGGTGATGCGCCTCTTGACCGAGCTTAACCAGGAAGGCACGGCCATAGTGATGGTTACCCACAACGAGCACGACGCGCAAATAGCCCACAGGACGATACGTCTGTTCGACGGAAAAATCATCGGATGAAATGCGAAAAGCGGTTCATCCGTAAATCTGTTGGATGAAGTAAAAGCTCTATTAATGAAAACATTTGTTCCGCCGGATTTGCAATCCGGCGGTTTCTAATTGCGGATTTGCAATCCGCACATGCCCATACATTTACCTCATGGTTGTGTGGTTTGAGCGGATTGCAAATCCTTATATTACTTTTCGGCGGATTGCAAATCCGCCAAAACA
>CAJJWN010000035.1 GCA_905196835.1 uncultured Prevotella sp.
TCTTTTCTGTCAGTTCTTCAAGCGATATTTCTTGTGTATTACTCTCGATGAAGTTGGGATGATTTTTACCTCTTGCTTCACCGTCATTTGTTATAACCTCACCCTCGAATGGCATGGTTATCGTCTGTACCTGATTGTCTTTTGTTCTCATTTTGTTTGTGTTTTGATTGTTGTTTACCCGATGTTGAAGAAATAAAGAACTGGACGTTGGGGCATTTTGATTGTTATTGCCTTATTATCCAGTCGATTTGCAGCTTGTTCATTGATTGAAACTATACTGCATGATGTCTTGTTCTTCTTTGTCTTTTCCATGTTCCAAAGATTTTAAACGATGAAAAACTAAGGAGGCTCCCGCGATTCCAATAGTTTCACGATTACCCCCTGTAATTTCTTTATCCCCTTCAAGAGCGTAGCAATGCCCTCAAGGAAATTAATCAGAACGTCGAGGTCTTTTTCCTTAAGCACTCTCAACGCTGTTTGTTCCGGCTACCGAGTCAGATACTGTGGTAGCCTTTTTGTTTTTGCACTTGCCAATGAGATTTCTGCTCAAGTCAATGGCCTCGATTAAAGTCACGGTCACTACTAAAACTTTGTAACCTGTCCTTAAAATGTTCCTGATTTCCATAATTTTCTGTTGTTTAAAATGATTGTTAATAATGTTGTTTTCCTAATACACAATTAAGGCTTTCAGGGGATTACAGACGGAAGAAATCAAAAAGTGAAAGGGTGAAAAAGTGAAATAACGGTGAGAAGGTGAGAGGGTGAGAGGGTGAGAGGGTGAGAAGGTGAGAATAAAAGGTAAAAAAGTAAAAGGGTAAAACGGTAAAAATGTAGGTGAGGAACGGAAGTGTTTTACAAGGTAATAAAAGTGGTGCTCATGGATATTTGCCAACGTAGTTCCTCTAGTGATACAATGGATAACAATTTTTTACTCTGAGATAATCCCTTTATATAAGAAACTTGGTATTTTCAGTGAGAATTTTTGTTATTTTCAACTGTTCACTAGCAACACCTCTGGTAGAAAGTATCCACAAGCAGCACAACAAATGATGGAGAAAAAATAAAAAAGGTCGAAACACTATGTTCTTCACACAATGTCCCGACCTTTGCTTTAGGTTCCACGTACTTCCAAAAATCTACACATGAGGTAAAAGCAGGTCATACGCTTCGTCACCAAGGCCTTAAACTGACAACTTTTTCTTGGTTGCCTTTTCCACAGATTCTTCATAGTGGTGTCTCTTGCCTGATTGTTGTTTGGCCCGTAGATTTGTTTTATTTTCTATTCCTACAAGCCGAACGATAATCCGAGCCAGCTGTTTTCTTGACTGTCGGATAAGGGTGATATTGTGGTATCGTAATCCCTCATTATTAAGGCTTTGGATGGTGTTCGATTATAAAGGCTTTAAAACAGACACTACAAGTATATTTCCCATTTTACAAAAAAAATAAATTGAACGAAAACAAAGTGTCAACAAGCTATGCCCGATGAAAAACAATATTGTTGACATCTTTCAACTTAAAAATCTCATATCTATATGCATATCTTAAACGATTATTAAAACTTCCAATCTTTTCATATAGTCGATAATAGAATAAATTTCTATAATTTTGTCCCCGATAATCATCGTTGAATATTTTTGCAACTGTTTGATTTTCATCTATAAAGATACAAAATATTTACCTATTACCAACTTTTCATATGCTTTTATTATCCCGAACTCGAATATTATTGTTTAATTATTATTTCATTTTCTCACAAAGGATGATTTTATTCAATATTAATAATCAATATGCTTTTCATCACGCATAATGCTGTCCTTTAATTGTATTTAAGATCATTAATTATCAATTATTTGCATCTTAAAATAATAAATGATAATTAGGCTTTTATTTAAAATGGAAAGATAAACATTGGCATAAGTGTGCGATAAAAAGTTTTATAACAATTATTTTTATTTATTGATTATTTTATATAACTTTGGAGAAATTTTTAAAATGCTCAAATGAAAAACAATTGTGGACTAAGTTGACATTGTGTATATTAATGTGTCCAACCTGACACCATACGCATTATATAAAATTTAATAAAATATTTAAAATTTTAAAAACATCATTTCCTGTAAAAAATTATCTATATGTTAAGTGATAAAAGACTTTTTGAAATAATGATAAAATACCACCAAACATTTATAGGGTGGCTTATTAACAAAAAGAAAGTTGAAAAATTAGAGGATAGATTAACAGTGTGTAAAATTGAGACACAAGAGCACGAACAAACCTATATAAAAGAATATAAAGGCGAGGTTTGTCATACATACAATAATGGTATTCGGAGAATATATTCTAATTGGCGTGGAAAACCTGATTTTACAAAGATAACAAGTTTTTCTGGAAGTAATATTGATGATGTTATTAAAAGGGGATTCGAACTTTTCGATATCGGGAATACTTCTGATATATTTTGTCTAACTTCCCAGGTTGAGAATCTTCTTATAAAATGCTATGATATTGTTGGTGATATAAATTTACCGGAAAAATTTCCAAGATTTAAGGGGGAAGCCGTATCTTATTATATAAAATGGTTAGAACATCGACATAATTTTCTCAAAGAGAGAAATTACAGATTCGTGGCAGCACTTCCTCAAATAAAATATATAGGGCATAGCGGTTTTTCTAGTGATCAACCGAAAGTAATAGAAAATATCATTAAACATGGAATCTTTGCATATAGACCCATTTACAAGGAAATTGAATGGTCCTTTGACTTAGTTGAAAAATATAAAGATCAAATAGTATGGAAACTTCTTATGGATGAATCAAATTTAATATGGGAAGAAGATAAGTTAATACAATATGATAAGTATATACCATACTGTATAGATGGAAAAGAAACATATTGCGAAATGTTTGAAAGTGAGGAAGTCTTTAACGATTATACAAAACTTGGCTTTTTAAGTAATGAATTTTTAGAAAGCCACAAAGAGAAGTTAAATTGGCTAAATGTATTTGAAAAATGTTCATTTAATTGGAATAGCAACGAATTAAAACACTTTTGTAATTATGCTTTAAGTATTGATTTACCTTATTCTGTTCTTTATAAAGGAGAAAGAGCTGTCTCCCCTATAGATTTGACAATCTTGATTGATAATAAAAACTTTCATTGGACATCAGAAAATCTATACGCTTGGCTATCTATTAGCGAAAACAGCTGGGAGGCATTAGTTGAAAAGCATCGTCCTAAATTGTTCAAGTTATTTTTAACAATCCCCAATATAAAAAAAATAGCAGAACCTCATGCTAATGATATAAAGAATTTTTGGGAAATTATATGTAACGAAAACGATTTTCCATATGATGAATTGACACAAGAATTTACAATTGAAAATATCAAAAGAAATATTGAAAATTGGTCTATCCCTTTAGAAAATAAATTCTTGACCGAGCGTAGGACACCTGATACAAATTATAGTTACTATTATGTCGAAACACAATGGGATATATTTTTGAAACGAAGAAACATACCGTTAACATATGAACTTGCCAAATTTTTACTCGGAATTAACATTAAATTGGGAGGAACCTATATGATGACTGATGGTGGATATATAGAGGAAGATCATAGATTCCCAATTTTTAATGGATTAGAAGCCTTTTCAGGCCATCATATGGCCAGCTTACAAGATTGCATAAAATGTTTAGAAGACAGAAAAATTGCAGATGTGTTATTACATTATGCAAATATCGATTTGATTAAATTAATTACAGATTCATTTTTTAAAGATTATCAAATTAAGGATTACATTAATATCATTAATATGTTAAAGGATTGGTATCACATAAAAAAGTTTTATGGGGATGAAGAATGATCATTAGATTTAAATTCCAAGAAATTGTATTTTATGAAAATAAATGATATAGACTTCGGGGATATGAATAACAAATTAATCCCATTATCGGAAAGAAAATCTATAGCCTTTTTATTGGGAGCAGGATTTTCCGCGCCTAAGGGCTATCCAATTGGAGAAGCCATAAATAAAAGATTACTAAATTTTAATGATAGCACACTTGATTTCTCTCCTGCTGGCAAATTAGCGAAAATAGATAATAAAACTCCTAAATTTCAGATTGACAGAGTATTAAACAACCATCAAAAGTATTTTGTCTTTTGCAAAAGACTTATCAAAGAATATACTATAACCCATAACAACAAGTTTGACTATGAAAAATTTTATGATTTCATAAAGACAAACGAGGCTATGGATAATCGCTATAAGAAATTATGTGATGATTTATATGAAAATAATGAAACTTACGGTAATTATTTATTCAACGTCCCACATATTTATAATCAAATGGTAGCTCATTTGATTAAAGATAAAACGGGCAAGTCTTGGTATGATGATGAATCTTTTAAAGTAAATTTTTTTGATGGCTATACTGGATTTCTTATGTACCTTTCAGAGCTGAGTAAAGAGTTCATAGTTAATGTACATACTCTTAACCATGACTTATTATTTGAGTCTTTCAACAACACGGGCTTTATCAATGGGGATCTATCTGACGGTTTCGATGAGTTTGGCTCGAAATATTATGGGGAACTAACAACTCAAAACAGGACATATCATTGTCGTTTGGAAAGGTATAAAGGCAGATATAATACTCCAATACGGCTATATAAACTCCATGGTAGTTTGGATTATGTTCCATTTTATCGGCAGAATAAATATGGTGTAATGGTTCCTGAGAATTATGTCAAGATAAGATATGATATAGGTGCAGGAAATATAATAAAAGAACGCAAATCAAAAATAGGGTATGATATATCACCATTTGAGTACCATGCTGATTTTCTGACAGGTACAACGTCAAAGATACAACGATATAATGAACCTCTACTTTTTAGAAAATTGTTTAAGACGTTCAGAAAGAATCTCCGAAAAGCAGAAAAACTTATTATTATTGGATATGGTTGTAAAGATGAAGGCATAAACGAAATGATAAAGGAAAATTTTGACTACAAACATAAGCCTACTTTCTTTATTGATGCATATGCAAAAGAAGGAGGCCAAGTTGAAATGTTCAAAAATGAACTCCATGCGAAATTGCTTAGAGTTCAAATAGATGAAATCAGCAAGGCACTTTTTGATTAGTAGTCTCAGTCTCTAATGTATTATAATGCCTGAAAATAAAACAGCAGCAAAAAACGTTAAAATAGTTATAATTTTCAATTATTCTGCGCGACGGAAGATTAGACAGGAAACAGCCGTTTCTCGTTTCTTTTTATCGCTGTAAATTAAAATCCAATCCCACATACGAGAAGCATTTATCTCGCGTTTCGATAACAATATGGCCGAGTACTATTATGTAATCAGACGACGTGGCAAATCAAAGCCCATTAAATTTCCGAGGAACATAATTGGACTTAAATGGTAACTATATTGACAAACTATTTTCATACATCAAGAAATCGTAAATGTTCATGATTATAACACCGTCGTTGTTTTGATAAATTGGCATAGGTATACCCACGATGACGTGCTTCATAAAAATACTCAAGTTTGGGATAAGTAATCAGTTAAAAGAGCCAAAGTTGCCTGTCATCTTTTTCGAATTTAACCGTTAATGCCTTGAGCTTATTGTCGAAAAACGAATAATGAAAATAAACCAAACACCTTCAATATAGCGGCATTTGGCTTTCATTTCCAGAAATTTATCCTCTACATTATTTGCTTGCCAGCAGTAACATTGTACTATACCTTTCTTTTAGACGAAAGGTTTTACCTTATCAACATTATCATAAATCCCTTCATCTGTTAAACGATACTTTACTTTTATACTAACTATTGGATATTTTTCTGACTTAAAAAATAACTTTGGATTCCATATTGCGGTAAACAATGAATTCTGATTTGCTTTATCGCCAAGTTCTGTCTTTATTTGTTCATTAAGCAATTCTGGATGTTCGAATATCTTTTCAAGCGATAACCATAAACCATACAATTCGCTCTTATTTACCAAAAACATTTTTTTCTGTTCTTCCTGTGATGGTTTACTGAAATCAAGAAATGGACGATCTTCATATCTCATGATATAAACCATCTGAGAGAAGAATTCAGTGCTGCAATCTAATGCAAGAATCTTAATATTTTTATAGGAATACTTATGGCATTCATCTTTTCTTAACTCTTTTATTAGCCCAATATAGTAATCAAAATAGACTCCAAAGGTAATTATATAATGCTGCTCATTGAGTCTAAGTCTATCAATAGCTTTAAATATATCTTCTGATGACAGACAGTAATCAGTTTTATTATGTTCTGAAAAAAAAGAACTTGCAAACATATATTGAAAGTTGTGTAGCATATAGGATGACATACAATCTGCAATGCCGATATGACCAACGTCAGGGTTATCCAAAAATGCAGTATTGGGAAATGGCATTGTTACAGAAGAATTAAGACAATAGTACTTATTTGATGTAAACCTTCTTTCCAACAAATCACCATAAGGCGTCATTGCACGCAGAATATTATTAGTCAACAGTTCTTCTTCTGAATCAACTTTCTCATCACTTAATGAAAGAGTTTCTCTTAACTTATCCATTTTTGTAAGAATCTCATTTTGCATGAGAGAAACCAACTCATTCGGCTTCAAAAGTTCCACTTTGTTATAAACTTTGGCTTTATCTTCAATTTCTTTTTCAAATGATCTAAACTTTACAATGTTGAGTAAATCCTTATCATCCTTGATTCCATCTATCCATCGCTTAAAAACATCTAAATTATCTCTCAAAGCGCCTAAAGCAGCCAACGTGTTAGGTAGTGCTCCGGTATTCAAGACAGATTCATACCCCAAACTCCAACGGATAACATAAATGCGATAGGCCAATAGTGCGAGAAAACAATTGGCGGCACCTATAATTTTTCCTTCTGTAATACCGTGCATATTGGGCATTGGGTATCTTGTTTCATAATAAAATGGATCAACAGAATTATTACGGTTTATCCTATTGAAGACATCTATTATCTCACTTAAAGTTGATGGTACCAAAGGATAGGAAGGAGGCTCTGATTGTGTAAACGAAAGCATTAGTGCCAGCAATCTATATTTTTTCTGTTGAATAAGCATTGAACATAACATAATGTGAAACTCCATAAAATCATCACGTTGTTTCTGATTATTTTCAATCTGTTCTGCCGTATACGGTTTATCCACCTCGGCATAATAATACAGATGCATAGATTTCATAAACAGACCAATCTTTTGCGAAGCCATCTTCCAATACTCCATAATCCACTCATCCTTATCGTAGAAAATCTGTATTCTAAGATTCCTCCATAAATACCTATAAGTCGTTTCTGAAACGATAGAATCACTAAAAATTAGAGATGTTAAAATAGAGTTCCCGTTGTTCACCGAGACAGGTTTAAGTTCGCCTCTACTCAGAAATTCATTTATGCGAGACACACCCTCATAAAAATACAGATCGAAAAATAAAACATTACCTTTATTCTCATTATACATCCTTACAACATAATCATATAATACTTCATATACACTTTGTACAAGCTTATTGTCTGCTGATTTCAAAAGTTTCTCAGATATGTCAATCCATTGAGTGAAATATTTAGATTCTTTCGCTTTGTCTTTCTTATTTACAGCATTTTTATAGTCGTCTATGATTGAATTTTGTAAGTCCGTAATGTTATAGTAATTAATGATTTTCGAAAAGAGAAATAAAGCCGATGAAACCAATACGATAGCACCTATACATTGTATACACATTATGATCCTAACATATGTACAGCCATCCATCAAAAATGGGAATAGCGCTGCCATAATAAGATTAGCAACTAAAGTAACCTTGAACCATTTAAACGAGAATTCGCGCATAAATCGTTCGGACAATTTTGTAGAACCGAATTTATCGTCTATCTTCTCTATACATCCTATCACCAAAGGATAAGACAGACCAAAAAGAGTCGAAAGGATAGACAATACTCCACTATATGTATTGTTTACGAAATCGAACATAGGAATTATTTATTTTTTAATAGTATTTGCTTTTGAAGATTTAGAATCATTTTAGAATTATATTTTATTTGCTGAATATCAACCTTTATAGTAGAGTCGGTTGACTTGTGGTCAAAGAATATTGAATCCAACATAACAATTTTCTGAAGTAAAGAATCATGTACTTTTGACTGCCTAAGCAGCAGGCTATCTCTTGATACTTCTATAGAATCCTTACGTTTTTTATCCCTGTTGTAAGAAATACTATTGAACATTGATAATCCTATAATTGTTGAACATAAAACAATCACCGTAATAATGTAATATTTTTTCATACCATTAATTATATTTTATAAGCATTACAATTCTTTTTTCTTAGTAGTTACATAAATATATAATAACTCAACGTAAATCTAATGACAATCTCGTTGTAACACAACTATATAACGTCGTGAGTTTTATGAAAATATAATTATGCTAAATTACAAATAATTACTGTGCTCACCAACTACAAAAATACTAAATTATTTTGTATGGCAGGTGATTACAACAAATTTTTTGACTTCAAAATAAAAAATACTGTGTTCGTAAAAATAGGATGTCAAGACTATAGGAGTATTGATAATAATATTACATTACTCTAGCTATTATATGATTTTTTATTATTTTAAAATAATAACATCTAAAAAATAAATTATAAATCAATATACAGTTATTTGCAATTTGATTATTATTAATATGCTTCCAAAATCAACAGTCAGATTGATTCAACAATACTGGCAGATAAAGAAATAGCGTCCTTAAAACCGTAAAAACCTTATTATTGAAGAAAATAATCATCTATTTACGGGGCAACTTCACAAAAAATAGCTAAATTTGCCACAGGCTTCGGGGAGAAATCCGGAGCTTGCAGAAAGGCATTTGAGCTTTAGTTCTTTATTCTAAAATCGCCAAATTTAAGAATCACCAAAGAACACAAGTGAAGGATGCCCCTTTTGCTGTATCGTATATGCTGATGGACGGGAGAATTGCATCCTGCCCTTTCGCCATATCGGTTCGGCGTGGGGTGATTGTTTTCTTCCGTTCTTTTGGTGACAGTGTTTGGCGATACTGAGAATAAGAGGACGTGGGTGATAATCAAGTCCGCGCCTTTTCTGTATGTGCCAATATCAAAAACAATGGCTGAATTAGACGGACTTATAGGCGTATAAGAAGGAAATATTTTATGGGAAAGTCAAATTTTGAAAAGTAATTTTAGGCATACTGATGAACTGATTTCTCATCAATGAATAGGATTTTATTATCAAATATAGTAAACAACAATATATCAAGATTACGAAGCTATTTTATAACTTTTCTTGGTATTAAATATCATTGAATGCAATGAAGGCTTTTTATAATGCCAATTGAAAAATAAAAGCCCGATAGCACGTAGATTTATAAATGCACATTAAAAACTAAAAACTTTATATCATGATTAAATCCTTAAATTTTTTGTTTTTGTCATTGTTGGCGATTTTGACAATTTCTTGTTCTAATGAGGACACGGACATTGAATATGATTATCTTCCGGTCAAGCTGGTCGGGTCGGAAATGTGGAGTATCCTGAATGTTCAGACGGGCGAAGTGTTGTATAAAGACGAGTTCAAGAATATGCCCTCTGCAATCTACCACGACTTGTTTTTGGTTGAGAACGACAAGGGAACATTCGACTATTACAACATTAACAATGTTAAGACCCCTGTGAACAAAGCTTCGTTTTATATGGCTGCTGATTTTGTCGGTTCTGATGTAACTCCAGCTACGCTTCCCGGCAAACAAATAACGTTGATAAACACTAAATGTGAGGTCGTGGCTACACTTGACAAATCAATAGAACGATGCGGAAAGTTTGTGGAGGGCTTGGCTATGTTTATGGATGAGACAGGGAAATGTGGCTTCTTGGATAAAACAGGGAAAATCGTAATCAAGGCCAAGTATGATAACGGATTGTCATTCAGCGATGGTGTCTCGGTATGTTGGTTGGTTGATGAGGATGAGGACTTGACGACTTATTATGTCATAGACAAGACTGGTAAGGAGCTGTTTAAGTTTACATCTAATGAATACGTGATAGCCGGAGCTTTTAATGAAGGCCGTATTCCTGTATTCAAGGATAAAGAGATTATATATCTTGATAAAACCGGCAAAAAACTTCAAAGCCTGTGCAACCTTGAAGATACCATAAATTACAGCTCAAACCTTTTCAATTATAATATCTTCGCTTTGCGTGACGGACGTTCTGTATTTTGTGAAGGTGATGTGTTCGGATTGAAAGACAAAGAAAGCAATATAATTTTAAGGGCAAAATATGATTTGCTTATCAATAGCGGCTATGGCGACGGAAGGTATATTGCACAAAAAGGAGACAAGTTTGGCATAATAGACTTTAATGACAATGTTGTGCTTGACTTCAAGTATGACGAGATATTCTTGTTACGCAGAAACGTATTCCTTGTTGGCAACGGTAAGACAAGGACTCTTATAAACGACAAGGGAGAGGATGTGACAAATGTCAACATTAGCGAATTCTCATTGCAACGAATGAGCATGGTGAAAAGCAACTTCTTAGACCCTGATGCTTTCGTACAAAAAATAATGGATGATTTTACAGATGACTCATGTGCCGGATATAAAAATGGCACCACGTTGGGCGACGTGAAAAGCGAACTTGACAATGATGCCGGATACTATTCTTATGAAACGGAGCTGACTGTTGCCAAAGGCAATGCTGACCGCCCAGTGACGCTTACGTTCGACAGATACTTGGCACTGCCGAGATACACTTATGAAACATATTATTATGAGAGCTATCGGGTCCCGGATGGATATGGGTTTAACTATGACGCGGAACTGGCAGTCATCTCAATGGAATACGACATTTCCGAGCATGAGAACATGGCACAGACAATAGCGGAAAAGTTTGATGCCGCCCTTTCAGCCAAGGGATACAAAAAGCTTGCCAATGGCTTTATGGAAGCGCCCAACGGAACAGCCGTGGGGTTAGGATACAAGGGCGGCACCATGAGTCTGACGTATTCCTTCAATAAAGAGAACAATGAAGGGCTAGCAAGGATTGTGCGTGGTTCTGATGGGGGTGAAACGCAAGAGGACAGTGTAGTCCCAAATTCAAACCTACAAGTTGACGTAGAGCTTAGCTCTATAGATGATGAAGCTACTGTAGATACAGTAGAAATATATGATTATGACGCAGGTGTAGAACAATAACTGTAATTTTATGCAATTAAATCAATTAAAAAACCATATAATTCTATTTGTGTTGCTTATCATGTCTTTTACGTCTGTTGATGCAAAGAGATACAGCTTTAAGATAGATGCGCAACGTGAAGTGTATGTCTGCCGTAGTGCCAAGGCCGGATTTAAGATGGTCGAGGTCATTGCTTATGGGAGAAACGCCGATAAAGCAATAGACAAAGCAAAGATGGATGCGGTAGTTGCACTTACATTCTTTGGTGCATCTGGAACTGGAGAAATGGGAAGTATCCCTGCAATCCTTTTAGGTGGACGCAAGGAGTATGACAATAACCGTAAGTTTTTTGACAAATTTTTCAAGAAAGGCCAATTCATGTCTTATGTGGAAGATGTGAACAGCGGCTATCCTACTGGGAGCAACAACATAAAAACCAGTCGTGGCAGGAGAGTACGGATAATACTTTTGGTAGACTGGAACGGTCTGGCCAAATACTACAAAGAAGCCGGACTAAAAACGGCTGTAAGTGAACTTTCTGAATATTAAAAACCATAAGTAACATGAAAAAATATTCATTGGCGGTCGTCTTTTTTATATTTGCCATTTGTACCACAATGGCGCAACAAGAGAAAAAGATGTTGAAACCCAAGGTTATGGTTGTTCCAGAAGAGGCGTTTTGCATCAATTCCGGAATGTTCAAATATGACCAATCTGGGAATAAAATTGCTGATTATGGAGCGGCAATGTTAAATGATAACGTGTTGGATGTAATAAATACGTTTGAGAACTTAATGGCCGGGTATGGCTTTCAATTAACAAACTTGCAACAGACTTTGGACGAGCTGAAAGAGGAAACAGCCTTGGATAATGTTCTTAAATCAAAAGATGACGGCAGTGTGGTGGAAGACGACCTTGATAAATTGTCAAGAGTTGCAGGGGCTGATATCTTGGTTAAGATTTCCCCAAAGGTGTCAATGTATGGGCCTGAACGAAGACTAGAACTACGTGTATCCTCCATCGACTGCGCATCCAAAAAGGCTTTAATGGCATTTGGCCCTGTAACAAAAACATCAGCCGGCTCCATTAGTATGTTGCTTAAAGCTGCCGTAACAGATAATATAGAATCGTTTGCACTTGGCCTGACTAAATATTTCGAGGATTTGAAGACGAAGGGACGTGAAGGTACTATTTTCATTAAATTGTCTGACACATGCCCTGTAAATCTTGAAACAACAGTGAAGTATAAGGGCGAAGAAGGCGAGCTTGCAGACCTTATGGAACTATGGGTGTCAGAGAATGCTGTGAATGGAGCCTACACTGGTTCAAAAACATCAAGGACAAGTATGAAATTTGACCAAGTTCATTTTCCTTTATTCGGAAAGGCTGCCTTTGGGAGGACTAAGGCCTTGTCTATGGAAGATTTTGTCAAAACCGGTCTTATTCAATTATTGGATGACTACGGAATTTCTGTTTCCACTCATGCTGTAGGAATAGGCAAAGTATATTTAACATTAGGAGGAAAATAGTTATGAATAATAATTTGTTAATCTCAATCTTTCTTCTATTTGCTATGAATCTATATGGGCAAAAGAAAGATTTTGGGCACATAACCATAACGCCCTATATATCTGACAAGGTTGATTTGAATGAACCGGGGAAAAGACAGTTAGAAACAAAACTGAACCAAATTGTAACTTATGCAGGCGTAACTGGTGGGTTTGACAGGCGTTTCATTATAACACCGAACATTAATGTCTGCTCTGAAAGTACCACTGCAACCATACCACAGAAAACATCAATCAAAACAGACATAACTTTTTTCATTGGTGATGGCGTAACAGGAAACTTGTTCGGCTCTGTTGTAGTAAAAGCTACAGGAGTCGGCGACAATCACCAAGATGCACTATGTTCGGCGATAAAGAAAATTAAAATTGACGACGAAGAATTACAGTCGTTAATATCAATGTGCAAAAAACGTATTATCGAATATTATGATGCAATGGCTCCTGATATAATAAAAGAAGCCAAAGAACACATGAATGGTGGGGATTATGAAACGGCCTTGTCAAAATTAGCAATAGTCCCATCTTTGTGTGATGAATATAGTACAGCACAGGAGCTTATTTCAGAATGTGGCGGCAGACTCATTGCAAAAGACAACGACGAACTCATCATGAAAGCTAAAGCGGCATGGAGTAGAAACCCAAATTCCATCGGTGCTTCTGAAGCAAGTGAGTATATTGCCCAAATAAACATAACGTCTCCATCTGTAAAAAGAGAAGTTGATAAATTGACAAATCAAATCGAGACAAGACTTATTCAAAGTGAAAATAAAAAACTGGAAATTGAAAAAGCAAAGATTGTAAGTCAAGAAAACCTTGAAAGAGCTAAAATAGAAGCTTCATCAAGGGTAACAACTTCTTTTTTTGAAGCGCTGCCTGATATTGCTTATTATATATTCCGTTGGTTTTAAAAATACATTTTATGAACAAATTATCTTTTATCCTGATATTTTTTGCCTTTAGTCTGTGTATGCAGGCTCAAAAGATAGCCTTTGATGCAAAATATATAAAAGTTGGTGTTGTTACAAACATATCTTTACCTCAAATAGAAAATAATGCCAATATAAGAAATCTTGGGCAAATAAATTACCAAAATATTTATGAGAAAAAAGTTGACGGAAATATTATCGCCGACAAACTCAATCAAGAAAAAGTTGGGAAAATAGTCCTTGACAGGTTATTAAAACGTGATTCCCATGGTCATTTGGACATGAATGGTTTATACGAAGAAGCACTAAAAAATACGACACTGCAAGAAACGGAAGTTGCAATGCAAGATTTTAGTGCTGAAGCTAAAGATGTGTTAAAGAAGGAAATATCCTACCAACTTCTAAAAAACAACTATATAATTATCATACAAGAGATACCCAAAAAGAAGAATCCGCAAAAGAGCAAATGGTATTGGCAGGCTTTCCATGTAGACATAGATGATAGGATTATACAACAAGTATTCTTAAACTGGGAAAATCCTTCTGTATATGATGAAATTAACGTTCCTGTAAGTTTCGTTGGGGAAGGACGTTTCTATACAGATTCGTTTTTGTTTGATTTAGGTAAAAAAGTTCCTGCATTTGCCATTCGAGGTTCAGTATTCAGTCGCCGTCCATTTCTTGCTAATACAACAGCGCAGCAAGGAGTAAAAAAAGGTGACAGGTTTTTTATTTATCGCTTCAAAGAAAACAGAAAGGGTGAAATATATTCAAAAAAAGTATGTACCGCAAGAGCAACTGAAGTTACAAGTAAACATACAAGATTGTACACTATCAGTGGAAAATATGCTTCAAAAAAGAGGGGCGATGTTGCTGTTCAAAAAGACCGGCATAACACATCTTTGTCTTTCATGGGCCAATACAGTGCAGGTAATGATTCCCGTATAGGCGGAAGACTCCTTTTTGATTATATGACACATTTTTCTAAAAGGGGTATTGCCCAATATGTTTTGGTAGGTCTTGATTATAACAGGTATAAAAAAGAGCCGGAAGGTGTTTGGTGGAACGAAAATGGACAAGTGGCACAGCCTGCACTGAATGATGTCAATTTCTCTTTAGGCTATGGCATTGGTTTCAATTTACTTGGGCGAATAGAATTTATGCCTTATGCAATGGTTGGTTATCAACGTGCATTTTTGACAGGTCGTGAAAGCCTGATATATTGGGACGACGATTCAAATGATTGGGCTACGCTTGACTTCGCAGATTCAAAAACAGGTGAAAAACACTACGGATACGATGCCTTTATCGCACATGCAGGAATAAGACTGAGCGTCAACATATGGTATCCATTACAATTGATGGTTGCGGCTGACTATAACTATACCACAGAAGATAATAGGTTTAAGCCAATAACCAATCGCCACGAAATGAATAGAATCAACCTTTATGCAGGGTTCAGGTTACACTTTTAAAAGACAAAGATATGAAAAAGATATTAGAATTAACGATTGCTATATGTACCATGATGACAATATTATCATGTACTTATGATTATCAATTCCCTGATTATACAGCTTTAGATAACACAGAGGCTAAATATAGGTACACGGTTGCAGATATTAGCTCAGAAGTAACACAACAATTACTTCCAGTTGCCATGGAATGTGGTGTAACACTTCAATATGCTTCGGAACAATGGAGAATAGTTGTGACAGAAAAGGATGCAGCTGGGAATATATTATACCAAGGCGAGCCAAGAGACAGAGCGGACAATAATACCAAGTTTTTGGAAATATCATATATTTGTTCATGCAGGCTTCAAGATGCAGATTGGACTTATTATGATATTTGCAGATTTGATTTTGAAAAGAAATATTCAATAGGAGATACGCCATTGCCTATATTTTTGTCAGTTTCACCAGGTGATAAATATACCGTCACTAAATATCCTATTTATGTTTACAACATAGACAGGGGAGGCCTTAACGTGATAGAGAAAATACACTCATTAGGGTACACCCTTTTGGATGTTAAAACTATTATCACAGAAAAAGACGAGAATGGAGATACAATTAGATCTTTTGAACATCGTATGGTTGACGGAATGATTATTACCACAGTAGCGAAAACAATAGATGTGGAAATTCCGTTATATGGACAGCCTCAAAATTCTGCCGAAAAAGTATATGTTGGTTCTTATTTCTTTAGAAACATAAAAATTAAAGAAATCAACGGTACGACTCTAACTTTAACAGAAGACATGGAACATGAATTTGTAGGAAATGAAAACATGACATATTTCTATAATATAGACAGAAATAATTTATCGGTGATGGTGATAGAAAAAATAAACTCTTATGGTTATTCAGTTGCTGATGTAAATATGATTATCACCGAAAAGGATGGAAATGGCAGGGCCATAAGAACATTTGGACATCGTGTTATTGATGGTATGATTTATTCGGCGGCAGGCGCAAAAACAATAGATGTCGAGATTACATTATACGGGTTCAATGAGAATAATGATAAAATCTATGTTGGCTCTTATATTTTCAAAGATATAAAACTTGAAGATATTAATGGCACGACGCTCACCCTTACTGAAGACATGGAACATGAATTTGTAGAAAATGAAAAAATGCCATATTCCTATAATATAAACAGAGATGATTTACCTGTGGTAGAAAAAATAAACTCTTATGGTTATTCTGTTGCTGATGTAAATATGATTATCACGGAAAAGGATGGAAATGGTAATGACATACGAGTTTTCGAACATAGAACTATTGACGGTATGATTTCAACAGAAGCAAAAACAATAGATGTTGAGATTGCATTATACGGATACACATCAAATTATGATAAAGTTTATATTGGCTCTTATATATTCAAAGACATCCATCTCGCAAAAATCAACGGTACAACATTAACCTTAACAGAAGATATGGAACATGAATTTGTAGAAAATCCAGACCTATAAACTTTAAGATTTTTGGTCGTAGCAATTTCAAAATTCAACATACTGTTTGAACATTTAAAATAAGAGATTATTATTCAATCTTATTTACAATTCTTTATTACGCGCTAAGATTAATTTCTTGGTGCGTTTTTATTTTTTCAAGCAACTTAACAAAACATTCTCCTGCAACTCATTTTGTTTTCATTGTAGAAAGTCCTCCAAAGCGATAAAACGCGCCTGCCAAACCTTCAATGCCTAACTTGTGAAATGGATAAGAGGTTACATAGAGCGGTATAATTGTCAATCAAAGCTACAAAACGCTCTTACTAGACCTCCAAATCCTAACTAATGAATAAAGAAAATTTAATAATAGTAAAGTTATGGTTATTCAAAATCTGATTTATAAGTTGACAGGTGAAGTAGAGCACCCTGAAGACCGTTTGGATCGTGTTTCTTCAGATGTAATCACAAACAAAGTAAACACGGTGATAGTGCCGGACAAATTCAAGAGGGATATAGAAGCACTTGAAACTTACATCGGCAGAAAACTTGAAAGTGGACTCTGCATTAAGGTTGACTTGTCCGAGCTTCTTACTGTAATACCGAGGGAGAGAAAGAGGACTGATGCTTATAACACATTAGTAAAGTTCCTTAAAGACGAGTTCGAAATAGACTTGATTATCAACTCTAAAAAGCAAAAAGGAGATATTTATGAAAAATGAAAAGGTAAGGAACGGCGTAAGAACCTGTAAACACTTTGCCAAATCGATTAAAATCTCCGAAGACGGTTTATTGGTGGAAAAGGAATTTACAGGCCATGGAAATGGGAACAGGGTAACAAGGCTTGGTTTCTTTAATCACGAAAGCAAGAATAGTAGTTCAATTGGGTGCCAAGTCCCTTAACTACGGATATGCAAAATGGCAAATAACAATGAATTACAAACAGATAAGAAATAAAAATCCAAGAATGATATGATGAAAATAAAAAGACAGAACGATAATAAAGCAAGAGTCATAATGAGCAATGGTGACATAAGAGAAGTAAAGTACAAGTCGGAGTTGCTGGATCGGATAAGGGAGGACCTCATTGCCATTGAAAACGAATCGTCGGACTGTAACCAAGAATCTTTCACCGAGGATGACGTATGGTCGCTTTATGAGTTCCTTTTAATGAGGCACAAGGACGACTGGGTGGTGATTGACGATATGAAGGATGACGACGAAGAAGTGGACTCAGACACAGAGGATTCCTATTATGAAGAAGAGTATTTTTATGAGGAGGAACATACTGTCAATGATGAATATGAAGATAAAACTGACTTGTGAATATGAAGAAGCTGTTTAATATAAGTCCACTTTCTATTGGCGATGTATTTACGGTTGGCTTGAAAACCGGACTCTGCATTGAAACGACCTTGCAGGAAATACTTGGAATATGTCCGCGTGAGAAAAAACGTAGCGACGCTTACAAAGGGCTTACAGAATATTTGAAAAGAAGCTACGATATAACATTGATAATTAAATCTCAAAAACAAGTAAAATATTATGAAGAAAAAGATATTATTAGTAGGCAAGGTTCGTGAGATTGAACCTTCCACATTAATGAGTGTTCAACAGGAAATCCAGAATGTTTTTGACAGTGTTACTGAAGAGGAAGAGGAGCGCAGGGTTGTTTTCTCCGCTTGCAATCCGTCTGACAATGAATTCGAGTTTACATTCAACCGCACATCCTTGCAGAACTTGGTTGAGGAGGGTGAAATAAACTCCGCCGATGCCGATACCATAACAGGCACAGGACTAAATGGTTTCAGAATGCCGGAGCCATATCCAAAAGCACCGTTCGGAAGTTATTTCAATACCTTCATCGACATAGATGATTTTATTGAAAGCTACAAGAAGTCTGCAAGGAAGTTGGGTGCAAGCCGCATGAAGGACATCAAACTGGAGATAACCCCCGAGTATGTAAAGTTAAGGCTGGTATATTGACAAAATGTAAAAACGTAGTAAAAAGAATAACGTACCGTCAGGAGTTACCCTCTTGGCGGTTTTTATTTTCTCTTTCTTGAAAAATTACAAGTTGTTTTACAATAAAAATGTCGTTTTATTGCGCAAAATGACAAAAAGGGGAATTCTGAAGCCTCCAAATTCTTACCTGTGAATTTAAAAAAAGATATATTATGGAAGAATTAAATTTAAAAATTAAGAACAAGATGAAGACAATGCAACAAGTAACATTAACCCAGCGTATCAACTACACAAAGTTCCATCTTGGCTGTGCAACAGTTGACGATGTAGTGAAAATCATCAGGGAAGGGAACATCTTGATGAATGATTATAAATATGGTCAGTACACATTGAAACAAGCTGTAGAGTACATCAGGAGTTTGAACACCCATGCCGAACAGCAACAATGGAAAGAAAGACTGTTGCCTGCTGTGGCTTACAATGGTGTATTCTCAGAAGTGGAAGAATCTCATATTATGCAGTATTCCAACGTGACAGCTATGGACTTCGATGATATAGAAGGTTATAACGAAATGCAACATTTATGGCGCAGGCTTATAATAACTCCCTGCGTGTATTCAGTTTTCGTTACACCGAGCGGAGGGAGACTGAAAGCATTGGTTCTCCATGACAATACCAATCCGAACAATCACAGAGACTTGTATGAACAGCTATTGGCCAAATTCAATATTTCAAACCCTGACACAAGTTGTAGAGATTTGGCAAGGAGGAACTACCTTAGCTACGATCCGAACATATGGGTGAATCCTAATCCCGTGCCTTACCATTACGTACCTACAATAAAACCGATAATCCAAGTACAGCAAGTAAGGCAAGCACAACCTACAAACCATTATGCCAAAACAGGAAAGAAAATATCTGACAGGAGCATAATAAGCATAATGAACTCTGTCTGGAAAAGAAACCATCCCGAATATTGGCAGGAAGGACATAGGGCTTGCAGTATCTTCAAGTTGGCCTGTTGGTTCTGTAAATGGGGTGTTGACGAGGATTTGGCTTTGGAGTATTTCATTGGTGGCTGGGAAAGCGAGACAATGACGGAAGATGAAATAACAGGTCATGTAACTAATGCCTACAAGACGGAGAAAGACAACTTCGGTACTGTTGATTTTACGTTTTACAAATAACATGACAAAAAACATTGCAAAAGATGAAGTTCAAAGTAAACCGAAGGCAGGTATGTCATGTAATGGTAAAAAACAATAGGATAACCAACTCATGCGGCGTTGGCCTACATCTTACGAAAGAAAAAGAAGTGCAGGATTTTTTCCTTAAATCAGGGGTGATACTTATATATGTACCATATTGAAAGAAAAAAGGTTGCATACTGTTAACCATGATATAACAAATGTGCAGCTTTTTTTAATGAAATACAGATTGATACTTAAATACAATGAAATCCAATGGTAAAACAGTTGCATCCTGTTAACTCTGATATAACCAATGTGCAGCTTTTTTTATGGATGGAATTTAAGCCACAACATTCTTTCTTCTTTCGTTTGAAGTAGGCTTGCGCCGCTTAAGCAAATGAATAATAAAAGTAAAACAACAATGCGTTCCGTTAACCTTGTAAATATTGGTGGAACGTACAACAATAACAATTTAAAAGATAGAAAAAATGGAAAAATATTATGATATACCCAAAGGTTGCAGGTACATGAGTGAAGACCCAGACCTTCTTACTTACCTGGGACATTTCAACAAGTTCATACTCAACAAGACCGTTACAGGCTGTGGAGGTACATCGTTGTTCTTAAATTCAAGTATCGACGTAGTAATAATATCCCCACGCTTGCAGGCACTGAAGGACAAACACGAACAACATCCCGACACATTCCTATTCCATTCTCCATATACGAACAACGGAAAAAGAGCAGATGACATAAAGAGACTGATGTCGGAGTTGAACAATTACATAAGCTTTTGCGGAAGTACACCGTTCACAAATAAGAAATACGCAAAGGTACTCGTAACACTTGATTCATGCGACAAGGTGATTGACGTGCTGAAAAAGAATGCTGCTATCAATAAATTCCTTTTCGTGGTTGACGAGTTCCAGTGCCTCATGGGTGACGCCACTTTCAAGGGTACGACAGACATGAATTTCCTCATTAGGCTTGACTGTGAGGCGAAAAACATCTGCTACCTCTCAGCGACACCAATCCCCGACATGTACCTTGACTTTGTTCCTCAGTTCAAAGGTCTTCCTTACATAAAGCTCGAATGGGACCAAGCCGTGCTTGAAGAACCCAATGTCATGGAGATTCAAATGAAAAAGGACGAGAGCGCGGAGAAAATCTGTAGTAATATAATTCGTGACTTTAGGGCTAACGGGTATTTTGCGAGGAAAGTGGTAAACGGACAAGTTGTTTATTCAACCGAGGCCTGCATATTCCTTAATGAAGTACGGTCAATCATAAACATAATCGTGAAGAACAACCTTAAGCCCGATGAGGTCACGATATTGTGCTCCGACGGAAAGGTATCAGGACTGCCAAAGGGCTTCAAGGTTGGAGGACTATGTACTGACAAGTACAATCCACGGAACAAGACATTCACGTTCTGCACCAAGGCATCGTTCGAGGGAGTCGACTTTTATTCAACAAACGCCATGACCTTCGTATTCATCAACGCCGGAAAAGAATGGCAAACCTTGGACATAATGCTCGACATACCCCAGATACTCGGTAGGCAGAGGCTCGACATAAACCCTTTCCGGCACGATGCGGTCATATATTACAAGACAAAACCCTACTGCATGACCACAACGGAGTTCAAGGCACAGCAAACGGCGATGGAATACAAGTCAAGCCAAATAATCACACAATACGACATGGCAACCCCTGAAATGAAGGCAATACTTTTGGAGGCGTTCCGTGACAGGGCTGAAGATAAAAAATTCGTTGACGATTATGTTGACGTGTTGCAGGTAAACGGAAGGCAGACACTCGGGATAAACACTCTCGTACAGATGGCGATGTGGAACAAATGGCAGCAGCGCACTCACTATTACTCACATTCCTGCCAGCTGACTACAAGCATACAGTCCGCCATAAGCATGAACGTAAAGCCGCAGAAGGTAAAGGACTTTGAACAACAATACTACTCTGCAAGCGATAAGGATAGGCTAAAGATATATTCCGACTTCCGTGACACGTGTTCCAGCCATTACGCAATTATCCTGCAAAACCCGTTCATCGACATACATTATCACGATTGGTATGACAATTTGGGCTACGATGAACTTGCCCGACTTAACTTCGATGAACAGAAAATTGAGCAAGAATATGACTATCACTGCAATCACGGGCCGATAATACAGAAGTGCAGGGAAACGTTCACGGTCGGAAACTTTTACACTAAGCCCGAGGTGAAGAATATACTACAACAAATCTATGACGGTCTTGGTCTTGTGGGAAAGAAGGCAAAGGCAAACGAGCTTGAAGTGTACATGAATGTCAAGGAACGTATGATTACCGATGACGAAGGCAACAGAAAGGAAGGTTACGAAATACTGCAATAAATAGACTGTGTTGTAAAAGGCCGTAAACCGCCTTGTAAAAGACCACGTATTGCCCCCGTTTGACCGCCTTTCACAGTGCAATATGTCGTATATTGAAAAATCAGGGGGTGTAAACTAGCAATTTTATATAATCCAAATACGGTTTTTATGATGTTAAAACACTGTATAACAATGCATTAAGTTGTCTTGTAAAGACAGATAACATTGACACTTGACATCTGATTTACACCCCTCCTAATGACAGTTTACACCCCATGACAGACAAGTCTACACCAACAAAAAGGACATGAAAAAGCCACCCCGAAGGGTGGCAATTTTTTTTCAGGCACTGATACGGCCTTCAGCTTTAAGCCTTGTGATTGTCCTGTGAACAGTTTTTGTACTCAAGCGCAACTTGTTTGCTATGGCGCTCTGTTTCATCCCTTTAGAGAGCATGGCAATAATCTTTTCCTCTTTCTCATATGTAACCTTTTGGTTAGGGGCTTTTTGCTTTTTGATTAAATCATCTGTTGTAGGCGTCGCACTACTTATTTTTATGGTCTTCTGTTTTAATGGTGCGGCTTCAGCTTCCTGCATTACATCATGATACTCAAAATGCAGATATGGCGTTGTTACACGTTTTACTACAATGACATTCCCGTCCTTGGGCATTTTCCTGTTCTTCTGGACTTTCAACATCTTATAGTCATCACCGAACCGTGTAGGAAGGAGGGCTATACGGGATGCTGATAAGTTACCGAGATATGCAGAACCGTAGAAAATTTCATTGACATGACCTTGTTTAGTCTTCGTGGTATGAGTTATTATTATGAATGTCACGTAATACCCATGTGCCATAGCATCATCTTTTATCTTTTTCTGTCTTGAGAACAGATCATGGTACGCTTTCGGAGATGCTGTCGGAATGATGGCTGACAGATTGTCTATGCAAATTGTCACGTCTGACTTTTCATTGCAAACCAACCCCTCTATGTGGGCAAACATTTCAGCCACTGATTCGTATGTGTTACTGAATCTTTTAAGGTTTTCAGGAAAATGAAAATCATGTCCGCCATACCTTAACTGAATATCGTCATCGGAAAGCTCAGCATCAAAATAATAAACACGTTGTGGCTCTTGTTTGTATTGTATTTTATCATTTGGAAGCAGATGTGTTTTTGAGCCATTTGCTATATCTATGCACATACCCATTGCAAGTGTACTCTTACCTTCACCATCCGAGCTGTAAATAACTAATGTGTCACCTTTGCACAGTAACTTGCCACATATTTGCAGGCTGCTAAAGTCAGTATGTGTCTTTGCACAGACCTCATTTAAAGTTTCTGCTTTTGGATATGCTGCTGGAATCGTTACAGGGTTATTTGTAGGCTTGCTCTGCTTGGAAACTTCCTGCCCTGAATCCTTTTTCTTTTTCCAAAGCCAATAACTGCCCACATTCTTACAGGTAAAATAAGCGAATATAATAACACCTACCTTACAGACATCGTTCCACGAAACGTCGCCACTTATCCCAAAACCTAAAAAGGTTATTTTTTTGTTATTTTGTTCCATAATTATAAAATTTATTTTTATTATGGGCAAAAGTAAGCCTTAATCTTAAGACTGCAAAATATCTGAAAATGAGCGATATGCCAGTTCCAAAATCTGGCAACTTTTAACATTTTCGATACAAAAATCATTCACACATAAGGCCATTATCGAATATGCCAATAGTGTCATGTAATTACATAACATTATCTCAACAAGGTCATGTCAATGGTGTTCAGTGAATATAAAAAAACGAGGTGCCCATTACGCTGCATCCTCGTTAACTCTATCTTTCTTTATCTATATATTTGGTTATCTCGGCATGTATGAATTTAAAGACAGACTCAAGTTCTTTTGTTGGACCATGAAGCCGGTTGTTGTTTTCGTTCAACAAGTAATTATGTGAATAAAGAAGATTTGCCAATGTCTTTCTCACGTTTTTACTTTTAAGCCTACCTTGTAAGTCAAATAGTTCTTTACTGCAAAACTTGTTATAGGAAATTTCATTTGGAGCATTACGCTTACCTTTGCCCCTCACATAACAACCTTCCCACTTCAAGATTACATAAAGCATTCCATATAAGGTGAACTTTACTTTCTGGTCACTGATCATTACTTTTCCATTTTCATCAGTCATATATTTCTTTATTTCTTGGCAGAATTCATCTTCCCTGCTCAGTATCCACTTTATGAACTGACAGTTAAGCTCACCACGATTTCTATCAGCATTTTTCTGGCGAAAGAGAGCTAGCGTTCCCACCTTGCCATACTTATCATAAGTTTCTTGCCAGAGCTTCTCATCCTCGGGATACTTTTTGGCAAGCTGCGATAATAGTAAATCTCGCTCGGTCACTCCGAAGCAACAAACACGTCAAACTCAAATACTGCTTTAAATTCTGATATGTTTTTTACTTCTCGGATTCCTTTTTTACATAGGCATAAAAATATTTAAGTTAAACAATATGTTTTTTTCTCTCTCCATAGAGACATTTGTTAGGCAGTCTCTTTTGCTTATTGCGCCTTTACATGGGATATATGTTTTGTCCCTCATTACCTATATACCAACAAAACGCTTGCCTTATTTTACAAAAACGCCAAATTGTCGGAGATTGAAACCTTTTGTCTTGAATTAT
This sequence comes from uncultured Prevotella sp., assembly GCA_905196835.1. Taxonomy (GTDB): domain Bacteria; phylum Bacteroidota; class Bacteroidia; order Bacteroidales; family Bacteroidaceae; genus Prevotella; species Prevotella stercoripullorum. The sequence goes on from CAJJWN010000035.1 coordinate 24,925, forward strand.
GACACAATGTCTTGCAAATATTTTATTCGGTCGTGATTCTATGTTTCTGCGTTCATGGTCGCGATATTTTGGTTACAATACAAATAAAATTTATAAGACATTTACCGGACAAATATAAGACATCTAAATTTATATCCATCAAGTCTAAATGTCCAATTAAATGTCCCACACTAAAAGAATAGACATTTACTGAATATCAATCAGTTACGACACATCTTGTATGGGACATTTGAAACTGTAATAATATCACTTTTTACCTTCCGAACACATACTTGACTACCTTTGCGTTGGCCTTGTTCTCGTTAACGAAGTCGCGCTCAATGTAAATATCAGTTACCCTCATCGATTCGTCCACATGGTTGAGGGCTGCATGGACTGTGTACTTATTAATGCCGACTTTGTTTAAGGCTATTGTCGCCCATGAATGCCTCGCAGCGTAATATTCCAAATCGTCTATGCCGAGTTGTGAACCGATTTCCTTCAGTCCGTAATTGATTGCCTTGTTGAATGCCTTGTGGTCGGCGTAGTAATGGTGGAAGTTGAACAATCGTTGGCCGGCCTTGTCTTTGTATTTTTCAATCAGGGGAAATATCAGTTTGGGGACAACGACTTCCATCCTTGCACTGTCCAATCGGCGGTCCTTTGTCTTGGTGCGGTTGTAGATTATCCTGCCGTCTGTAAACTCTTTGGCATTGTACAAGTCGACGGAATTCATGCCCATAAGACAGAAAGACATGATGAAACAATCCTTTGCCAAATCATAACGGCAGGTGCTTTTATAACCTTTCACCTTGTTTTTATATGGCAGTTTCCAAATGGCTTTTATCTGTTGGGATTGTATTGCACGCTTTCTCGTTGCTTCCTGTCGTGGTATTCTGAAATAGTCAAAGGGAGAATGAGGTATGCGAATTAGTCCGACATCAGGCTTGTTGTAATGTCTTTGGGCCTCGTTAAACAAATGCCGTATTAAAGTAAGGTATAGTGACAGACACCGATATGACGGTATTCTTTTATTTTCACCTATCAGCTTTTCAACCCTCTTGCTCCTTTCTTTTGTTATGAAGTCCTTGTATTTTTCCAGTAAATCCACCGTAACCTTGTTTATTTCAAAATAATCCTGTCCGACGAAACGGATAAAAGAATTCAAGGCCGTCGTGTATATGTCTTTGCTCCTTATCGCCGACGTGTTAATCCATTCCCTGCTAAAACCAATAAAATCTATCGGTTTACTTTCAAGGTCTTTGTTCAATAAACGTGTTACGATGTCATTCAGGTCACAGTCTGCATAATCAAGTTTTAGCTCGGAGTATAGGCTCTTAAAATGATAAACAAGCATATCAGCCTTGTCTTTTACGGTAGAATGTTCCTTTAAAGTCATCTTCTTAGCGTCCAAGTCGGAAAGTGTAGCGAATAAATCTGTCGAAATTCTCTTGACACGTTTGCCCTTTGTGAACCTGATTTTTACATTAAACGTTCCGTCCTTCCTCATCTTGTCCCTTTGAATTTCAGCTTTAATCGTAAGCATAACGAATGATTTTTCACGTGCCCAAAGCCTTTCTTTACCGATTTTGAGGTCAACTTAAGGTCAACCATTAACCGTCCGACCTGCTGAAACCCCAGTAAAATAAAGGGTTTTGCGATATTTTTCAGAGGTCAATCATTTTGGTGCTTTTTCCTCGTTTTTCGGTCAAAATCAGCTTTTCTGCACTCGATTAGACATACGCTGGACAGAGAAAAAGGCAATAGTGGAAAGTCTGAAAAACATCTTATACAAAGCAGTACAACTACCGTAAGTGCTTGATTATCACTAATTTATGCACAAAAGGAAAAGTGCCAACTACCTGGACTCCAAGTAATTAGCACTCCAATTGAAACAGCGCTTCAAGATGGGCTTGAACCAACGACCCCCTGATTAACAGTCAGGTGCTCTAACCAACTGAGCTATTGAAGCAATGATGCACTTGTGTTCCAAATGCGATGCAAAGGTAATGCGTTTTCACGAAACCGCCAAACTTTTTGGCTAAAAATTTGAAAATTCGGCCAAAATACGACGATTTTCTTGCAAAAGACGGCATTTTACGGAGGTAAAGTCTTATCTTTGCACTATATATTTGGCTATATATAACATGCTATAAAAAGACGAATGACAAGGATGAAGATAAGGATTTTGCAGCTGGCCGTGCTGCTGATGCTGCCCTTCTCGGCCTCGACGGCGCAGGAGGGCAGGGACCACAACTTCGACGTTGCCAAGAACATGCAGCTGTTCAACGAGATTTACGGCTACCTTGACCTGATGTATGTCGATACGCTCAACGCCGACGAGACCGTAGGCACGGCGATTAACTCGATGCTGCGGTCGCTCGACCCCTACACGGTGTACTACCCGGAGAGCGAGGTTAAGGACCTGCGCACGATGATAACGGGCCGCTACGTGGGCATAGGCTCTATAATAAGGTATAACCAGAAGCTCGAACGCGTGGTCATCGACGAGCCGTTCGCCGGCACGCCGGCCGCCGAGGCGGGACTGAAGAAGGGCGACGTAATCCTGAGCATAGACGACTCCGTGATGACCGACAAGGACGTGCAGTACGTCAGCTCGCACCTGAAGGGCGACGCCGGCACCACGTTCGTGCTCAAAATCATGCGCCCCTCGACGGGCAAGGAGATGCAGATGCGCATAACGCGCCGCGCCGTCGAGACGCCGTCGATAGTGTACTACGGGCTGCGCCCGGGCGGCATAGGCTACCTAAACCTGTCCGCATTCACCGAGGGATGCTCCAAGGACGTGCGCCGGGCGTTCATCGACATGAAGCAGAAGGGCATGAAGAGCTTTGTGCTCGACCTGCGCGGCAACGGCGGCGGCTCGCTCGACGAGGCGGTGCAAATCGTCAACATGTTCGTGCCCAAGGGCCTTACGCTGGTAAAGACGCGCGGAAAGCTGAAGCGCGCCAACCGCGACTACGCCACCACGGTTGACCCGATTGACTCCATCATGCCGGTGGTCGTCCTTGTTGACGGCAACTCGGCCAGCGCCAGCGAAATAACGGCGGGCAGCCTGCAAGACCTCGACCGCGCCGTCATCCTCGGCACGCGCACCTACGGCAAGGGCCTCGTGCAGCTGCCGGTAGACCTGTCTTACAACTCGCAACTGAAGCTCACCACGGGAAAATACTACATACCCAGCGGCCGCTGCATACAGGCCATCAACTACCGCCACGCCCGCGGCGGCTACACCGAGCACGTGCCTGACAGCCTCACGCGCGTGTTCCACACGTCGGGAGGCCGCGAAGTGCGCGACGGCGGCGGCATAAAGCCCGACATAGTGGTGCGTCCAGACTCTCTGCCGAACATCGCCTACTACCTTACGGTGACCGGCCTTGACTCGACCGAGGTGCTTCTCGACTACGAAATAGACTACATGGCGAAGCACCCGACCATCGCCCCGGCGGCGGAGTTCGAGCTGACTGACGCCGACTATGACGAGTTCAAGCGGCGCGTCATCGAGAGCGGCTTCACCTACGACCCCGAGAGCGAGCGCGCCCTGAGCACGCTGAAGAAGATAGTGAAGTTCGAGGGCTACTACGACGACGCAAAGGCGGAGTTCGAGGCACTGGAAAAGAAGCTCAAGCACAACATAGCGCGCGACCTCGACATGCACCGCGACGTGCTCAAGCAAATAATAACCAACGACCTCGTGACGGCCTACTACTACCAGGCCGGCGGCGTGGAGAACAGCCTGCGCTACGACAAGCAGGTGAAGGAGGCCTGCCGCCTGCTGGCCAACCCGGACGAATACCGCGCCATACTCGACGGCACCTATAAGCAGGACGCAAAAGAACAGGAGGACAGCGAGGAAGAACAAAGTGAAGAGTGAGAAGCAGAGAGTGAAGAGTGAAAAATCCATTGCCCTTCCTCCCGGCTCTCCCAGCACTCCCAGTTCTCCCCTCCCACCCGATAACAACAACCCAAAACAAAGAAAGGAACAAGATTATGACAAACCGTAAAGAAGTGTACCGCTGCACGGTATGCGGCAACATCGTCGAAGTGTTGCACGCAGGCGCAGGCGAGCTGACATGCTGCGGCCAGCCCATGAAGCTATTGAAAGAGAACAGCGTTGACGCGGCTACGGAGAAGCACGTGCCCGTAGTTGAGAAAATAGACGGCGGCTACCGCGTTACCGTGGGCAGCGTGGAGCACCCGATGCTCGACAACCACTACATAGAATGGATTGAGCTGGTGGAGGGCGACAAGACACAGCGCCGCTACCTCAACCCCGGCGACAAGCCCGAGGCCGTGTTCATGACCGACGCCGAAGACGTCTACGCGCGCGAATACTGCAACCTGCACGGGCAGTGGCGCTCGAAGTAAACCATCAGAAAGCCCTCTCCGCGAGGGCTTTCCTTTTCCGCAGCCAACCGCCTGGCTGTCAACGGCTTACCAAAAGGCCGCCTTTTACAAGCTAAAAGGCGGCCTTTTAGCGTGCAATTCACGGCCTTTTACACGGCGATTTACGGTCTTTCGCAGTTCATTCACAGTTTTTTTGTATGGACAGATGGTTTTCTTACTTGTCTTACATTATTCCATTTATAAAAACATCCAACCTTAATCCAGGCGGTCGGTAACCGTCATGCCGCACCCCGATGCGGCATCCAGAAAAGTCATTATACAGCAAATGATGTTGGCAGCATACACTGGATGCCGCATCGGGGTGCGGCATGACGGTTACCGACCGCCTGGATTGAAGTAGGATGCAAACATTTAATGCTCTTGCCTGTCATACACCCAAACTGCTAATGAACAGCCTTTCGGGATTCATCCGACACATTGTTCGCCGCCATACTTGCAGCAAAAGGCGGCGCCCGGGCGGCAATCGGCCTGTTTTATGCTTTTTTATGACACTGAAACTTGCATTCTCGCATAAAACAATTAGATTTGTAGCCGGAAATATTACAAATCCACATAAAGTATGAAAAACAAGACATTGCAATCACTCACGCTGCTCCTGGCCGGCACGATGGCCGCGAGCTCGTGCATCGGCTCGTTCGGCCTGTTCAACAAAGTGCTCGACTGGAACCAGCAGGCCACGGGCAACAAGTTTCTCAACTGGCTGATTTTCGTGCTCATCTCGCCGGCCTACGTGCTCTGCGGCGTGGCCGACCTTTTCGTAATCAACAGCATAGAGTTCTGGTCGGGCACCAACCCCCTGGCCGAGAACGTAGGCAAGACAGAGAACATAATGGGCAGCGACGGCAAGCTGTATGCCGTAACCACGCTCGAGGACGGCTACGAGGTGAAAGCCCCCGACGGCAAGGTTGTCAACTTCAAGCACAACGCCGAGGACGACTCCTGGTCGATGATACAGGACGGCAAGACCACCAAACTGCTCAAGATGAAGGGCAAGGACGCTGCCGAAATATACCTCAAAGACGGCGGCACGATGGACGTCAGCCTCAACGAGCAGGGCATATACAACGCCCGCATGGCCGTGAACGGCGGCATGTACTTCGCGTTCAGCAAATAAGAAAAGCCCGCTTCGGCGGGCTTTTTTCATTTGCTAAAGGAGTTAAAGAAGTTATCGCTCACTGCGTTCGCTAAGAAGTTAAAGACAAATGCCTTGTCTGCTTGTCCCTTGTCGCTTGTCTGCTGACAAAGGTAATGTCTTTAACTTCTTAGCGAACGCAGTGAGCGATAACTTCTTTAACTCCTTTAACTTCTGAAAGAAAACGCTTTCAATGAAAGCATTTGTTCCGCCGGATTTGCAATCCGGCGGTTTCTAATTGCGGATTTGCAATCCGCCCATGCCCATATATTTATCTCATAATAGTGTGATTTGAGCGGATTGCAAATCCACCGAAACATAGTTGTTTGTGTAAGTTAAAGGAGTTGTTTTCTGAAGTCAACCACTACAACTGCCTGCGCTTCTTCTCCTCTTCCTTCTCCGCACACTCCGGGCAAAGCCCCTTCACCACGTAGTTTATGCTGCTCATGTGGAAGCCGTCGGGCAGCGTCACCACTGGCACATGTATGCGCTTGAGGCAGAAAGTGCGGTGGCACCGCTCGCAGTAGAAGTGCGTATGCTCGTCGTCAACGCCGCAGTCGCAGTCGTCGGCGCAGACGTTGTACTTCAAAGAACCGCTCCCGTCGTCAACGGCATGGATGAGTTTGCCCAGCAGAAAGACGGAGAGCGTGCGCGATATGGTGCTCTTGTCAACCGTGGGCAGCAGCCTCTCGAGCTGCGGCAGGGAGACCGTCTCGTCGCCACGGAACATCGCCCTCAGTATGAGCAGCCGCGTAGCCGTAGGCTTTATGCCGCGATGCTCCAGCTTGTGTATGTAGAAATCCTCGTCAACCATGATGTTGCAAAAATATTGAAAATCTATGGAAAAACCTCCGAAATTCGGCAGATTAACGCAATAGAAATTGGGAATTAAGCAGTTAGGAGAAAATCACGGAAGTTGAGAAGAGGGCTGAAAACCGTTTCTAAGCGGATTGAAGCAGAAGAACGGTTTCCTAT
>CAJJWN010000036.1 GCA_905196835.1 uncultured Prevotella sp.
CCGGGGCCCCCGCGCCAGCCTCACCACGCTAAACCGCTATCCGTTGCCTTCGGAAGACCCGGAGTACAAGAACATCGCCCTCGACATGTTCTCTACGGACATCATCCAGTCGGTTGACGTCAACAAGGCGTTCTACGCCGGCACTCCGGCCGACGCCGCCGGGGCCGACATCAACATAACGTCGAAGGAGCTTACGGGCGACGGCAAGCTGGGCGTAAGCCTCTCGGGCGGCTTCAACACGCAGACGCTCTCGTCCGACTTCATGCGCATGGACGGCGTAAACTCGTTCGGCTTCGCCGACAGGAAGCAGCCCGGCACCGGTCTTGACACGTACAACTTCCGCAATTCGCTCGACCCTTCGAAGCAGAACTTGCAGATAAACCAGAGCTACACCGTCTACGGAGGCAAGCGCTTCAAGTTCGGGAACGACGCCCTGTCGTTCTTCCTCGTTGCCTCGCACAACAAGGACTACACGCATTATGACGAAGAGGTGCGCAACACCACGACGGCCGGCACGCTGACACAGGACATGGACGGCGACATATCAAAGGTGAAGACGAGCCAGCTGGCCATGGCGAACGTCGAGTATTCGCTTGGCCGCAAGCACCGCCTGGCGTACAACTTCATGCTCGTACACTCGACCGACGAGAGCGTGGGCGACTATCTCGGCATGGACTCCAAGTACGAGTCGTCAGACACATACGAAGGCTTCATGCGCCGGCAGCAGGTCAACGACAACATGCTCATCGTCAACCAGCTCGACACGCGGTGGCGGCTCGGCAAGCTGTTCGACCTCGACGCAGGCGTGGCTTACAACATAGTGAACGGCTACGAGCCCGACCGCCGCATCAACAACCTCGTCCTCACCGACGACGGCTACGTGCCGATGAAAGGCTCGGGCATACAGCAGCGCTTCTTCTCGAAGCTCAACGACAACGACCTCAACGTGCGCGCATCGCTGAAATACAAGCTGAAAGACCGCTTCGACCAGCGCTCCAACATACTGTTAGGCTACATGGGACGCTTCATCGACGACGGTTTCGAGGCCGTGGATTACGACATGTCGGTAGCAAGACAGTCCGGATTCGACATCGACAACGTGCGTTTCGACAACTATTACAACCAGGAAAACTATGCCGACGGTTACTTCACGCTCGAACGCCACATTGACACTTACGACGTAAACAAGGACATCCACTCAGCATACGCCGAAGGCACATACCAGTTTACAAGGCAGTTTACCGCAAACCTCGGCCTCAAGTACGACAACGTGAACATGAAAGTAGACTACAACGTGAACAAGGGCGGCACGAAAGGAAGCCAGGAAATCGGCAAAAACTACTTCCTGCCGAGCCTCAACCTGCGCTACGACATAACCGAAGACCATGCCCTGCGGCTGGCCGCAAGCAAGACTTACACCCTGCCGCAGTCGAAGGAAATATCGCCGTACCGATACGTCAGCGTCAGCTTCAAGAGCCAGGGTAATCCCGACCTGAAGCCGTCAGACAACTATAACGTCGACCTGAAGTGGGACTGGTACCTGTCTCCCTCCGAACTGCTCTCCGTCACCGGTTTCTACAAATACATCAAGAACCCCATATCAAGGATAGAGGTCGCCAGCGCGGGAGGCTACCTTTCATACCAGAACATATCCGACCACGCCACCGCGGCGGGCGTTGAAGTGGAGCTGAAAAAGCACATCTTCTCGCACAATCTGAAGTCGGGCGGACTAAGCCGTCTTAGCTTCGGCTTCAACGGAGCATACACATACACCTGCGCCAAAGTGCCGTTGGCAACCGACAAAAGCGGCTCGCAGCTTGAAGGAGCAGCCCCGTGGCTCGTCAACGCAGACATTAACTACCTGCTGCGCAAGGGCGACAACTCCGTAACGGCCGCCCTCGTGTTCAACTACTTCAGCGACCGCATCTACACAATCGGCACTCAAGGCTACCAGGACATCATGGAAAACGGCATCCCGACGCTCGACTTCGTGGCGCAGGCGAAGCTCGGCCGCCACTTCGGCATAAGCCTCAAGGCGCGCAACCTGCTCAACTCGGCACACCAGCTGACGCGCAAAGGCGACGGCGACAACAATGAAGTAATACTAAGCAAATACAAGAAAGGACTTGACTTCAGCCTCGGCCTGACGTACAACCTGTAACGGTAGAGTGAAAAAAGAAAAGTGAAAAGCAAAAAATCAAATACATCTTACAACGGCGTATAAAGCCAACCAGGCCCATCCGGCCTGTCAAACAAGGTAAAAAGAAAACATAACAACCAATTGTACAACTAATTATTTAGCAACATGAGAAAGTTTTTTCTGAGCGCAATGGCAATGATTGCCATGATTGGCGCAATGAGTTTGACATCTTGTAGCGATGAAGACAACGGCGACGGAGGCGGCGGTAGCGGCCTCGGAGGCGACGGCGTGACCCTCGGAGGCACGGTAGACGGCACACTGACGCTTGACGCAAGCAAGGAATACCACCTTACAAGCGCACTCGTCGTACCGAAGGTGCCACCCTCGAAATACCCGCAGGAACGACAATCAAGGCCGCAAAGGGCTTCGGCAACTACATTCTCGTAGAGCGTGGAGGCACAATCAAGGCTGAAGGTACTGCAACACAGCCCATCGTAATGACCGCCGACGACCCCAACGCGACATCTGGCTACTGGGGCGGACTTATCATAAACGGCTACGCCCCGATATCAGGCGAGACCACGGGGACGGAAGGCATGACCGAAATCAGCAACACCATACCCTACGGCGGAACTGAAGCCGACGACAACAGCGGCATTATAAAATACGTAGAACTTTGGTACACTGGAGCCAACAACAGCGACGAAATAGAGCACAACGGCCTTACGCTGAACGCCGTCGGCAACGGAACGACCATCGACAACATATATATCGCCGAGGGAGCTGACGACGCCATCGAGTTCTTCGGAGGCACGGTGAATGTAAGCAACATACTTGCAGTGAACTGCGACGACGACTGCTTCGACTTCACACAGGGTTATTCAGGCACGCTGAGCAACTGCTACGGCATCTGGGAGGACGGCTTCACAAGCACCGAGGAAGACCCGCGCGGCGTAGAAGCAGACGGCAACCTCGACGGCAACGGCACAAACCACTCGCCGCAGGCCAACTTCACCATCGAGAACATGACCATCGTAAACAACTCTTCACAGCCGATGCAGGACGCTATCAAGGTCCGCCGACTCGCAACTGCCAACATAACCGACGCCGTTGTGTATGGAACAGGCTGCATCGAGAACCTTGTCGACGTAACCGACAAAAAAGGCGCAGCCAATAATGCGACAGGTATAAACGTTACGAACAACGCCTACTTCATATCTGACGACGTTGTAAACGACGGCGGAACAAGCTATCCCGGCATACAGCTAACAACGGGCAACAACGGCGCGGACACCAGCGTGTTCGGCTGGACGGGCTATGAGTTCCCCGAACTGAAAACTCCCACGGAGTGGACTGACAGCAACCTGCCGCTGGTAATCAGCGAACCAATCGCGCTGAAAGCCGGAAACGAATACTTTATCGACGGCTCTGTACACGTGAAAGACGGCGGAATACTCGTAATCCCGGCAGGAATGACAATCAAGGCAAGGGAAGGTTTTGAGAACTTCATCCTCGTGGAGCGCGGCGGAAAGCTCTATGCCAACGGTACGGAGGACGCTCCCGTCACATTCACCGCTGACGCAAGCGACGCTACGGCAGGCTATTGGGGCGGCATAATAATCAACGGCAAAGCCGTAATCTCGGGCGAGAATGCAAGCGGCAACGAAGGAACTACCGAGATAGACAACAACATTCCTTACGGCGGCGACGACAATTCCGACAACTCCGGCGGACTGAAATACGTGAAAATACTCTACTCCGGCTCCAACAACAGCGATGAAATAGAGCACAACGGACTGACGCTGAACGCCGTAGGCTACGGAACAACCATCAAGAACATCTACATCGCCGAGGGCGCTGACGACGCCATCGAGTTCTTCGGAGGCTCTGTAAACGTAAGCAACCTGCTCGCCGTGAACTGCGACGACGACTGCTTCGACTTCACACAGGGATATTCAGGCACGCTTAGCAACTGTTACGGCCGCTGGGAGGCAGGCTTCACAAGCACCGAGAGCGACCCGCGCGGCGTAGAGGCAGACGGCAACCTCGACGGAAACTTCCCCGGACACACTCCGCAGTCAGACTTCACAATCAGCAACATGACCATCGAGAACCTTGCAACCGGCGCTACAATGCAGGACGCAATCAAGGTGCGCCGCGGCGCAAAGGCCACCATTGAGAACGCGCTTGTCATCGGTTCGGGCGAGATTGAAGAGCTTGTAGACCTTTCAGACAGCAAGGGCACGGGCGACGCTGCAAGCGTAATCAATGTGACGAAGGGCGCAACCAACGTAGGCAAGGACACCAACGACGGCAACCCAGCAGGCGCGACTATCAGCATCGTAAGCGGAAACACGGGATGCGACACCGGCATCTTCGGCTGGACGGGATACTCACTGTAAAGCAGACAAGCGACAAGCAGACAAGCAAACAAGGAGATTTGCTTTACCTACAAAGAACGGGCGGACAATTTTACTTGTCCGCCCGTTTTATGTTTTTTGTAAACTTGTGTCTTGCCACTTGTCTGCTCGTCACTCGTTTACTTGTCTGCTACTCTTCCAAGTACCACTTCGAGTATTCCACGTAGTGCCGTGCAAAGCTCTCGGCCTGGTCGGGCCGCGTCTTCTTCAGCAGCTTGGCGGGCACTCCGCCCCATATTTCGTGCGCCCCGATTTTGGTGCCTTGCAGCACGAGAGCGCCTGCGGCGACAATCGCCCCCTCGCCAACCTCGGCGTTGTCGAGCACCACGGCGCCCATGCCTATGAGCGCGCCGCGGCGTATAGTGCAGGCGTGTACCGTGGCGTTGTGGCCAACCGTCACGTCGTCTTCCATCACAACGGGACCCGTGGTGTTGGTAACGTGCACGCACGCGCCGTCCTGTATGTTGACGCGGTTGCCCATTGTTATGGGCGCAACGTCGCCGCGCACCACTGCGTTGAACCATACCGAGCACTCGTCGCCCATCGTTACTTCACCCACGATGGCCGCCGTCTCGCTGAAATAGCAGTCCTTGCCCCACTTCGGCGCAAGTCCCTTAACCGTCTTTATCAATGCCATAATACTTGCTTTTACTGTTGTTTCGATGTGCAAAAGTACATATTAAATGAATAATTAAAAATTAATAATGAATAATTTTATTACCTATCGGCAAACAAACCGTATTTAACACCTAAATGACAGGCCGTCTTTCGCCTTGCAAAAGGCCGTGAATTGCAACACAAAAGGCCGTCTTTCAGCGTGTAAAAGACGGCCTTTTATATTGTAAGTAAAGGCTTATTGAAACGTTATACATTATCATGCGGCGGACACACGGCAAGATACAATGTAAGCAAAACAGCTTGTTTGCTTACAGTTTTCGGCCAACTGTCATTAAAGCATTACTCTCCTACCGTCGCAACGACATACTCCGAGCACGTGCCGATGCGGAACTTCGCGCCCCAGATGCCAATGCCCGAACTGACGTAATAGCGCGTGCCGTCGCGCCGCCAAGGGCCGTAGGCGTCCTCGTAGACGCTCTCCGTAATCCATGATATAGGCCATGTCTGCCCGTGGTGGGTGTGTCCGCTAAGCTGGAAGTCAACCCCTGCCCTCTCGGCCTGCTCCAAGTGATAAGGCTGATGGTCGAGCAGTATGACGTAACGCGACGTGTCAACGCCCCTCATCAGCGCGCCGAGGCTCTTGCGGCGGCGGTTGGAACGGTCGTCGCGGCCAACTATGGTGATGCCGCCCACGGTCGCCGCGCTGTCGCGCAGCAGCGTTATGCCGGCCTCGCGGTAAAAATCGAGCGAGCCGTCAATGCCCGCGTAATACTCATGGTTGCCCAGGCAGGCGTACACGGGGGCGTCGATGCGGCGCAGTTCGGCGGCCATGTCCTCCTCCCGCAGCGGCCGCAGACTGCCGTCTATGACGTCTCCGGCCAGCAGCACGATGTCCGGCCGCTCGGCGTTGACCTTGTCAACCCACCTTGCCAGCTCCTTCCTGTTGTTATGGTAACCCAGATGCAGGTCGCTCATCATGACGAGCTTCACGCCACGGGCCGCAGTCTTGCCCGTAGGCAACGCCACACTGTGCCGCGCCTTGTGCATGTAGTTGGCGTAACCGGCGGCGAACACCGCCACCATGAGCACCGTGACGGCCGCCACGGTGTACCAGTTGGCGTAAAGAACGGCCTTCGGCACGATGTGCAGCAATCGTCCCAAGTCCATCAGCAGGAACAATATCACAAGGTAAAGCAGCACAAACACTGACGTATTGCCCACCTCGTAGCACATCCGGGCGAGCCACATGGGGAAGCGGTCAATGGCGTGCGAGAAGTTGAGGAACAGCGTAGAGAATGCCAATACGCACACCGCAACAACGGCACTCTTGCCGCCCGTGCCCAACGGCAGCAGGCACCAGACGTGCCACAGCACGTAAGCCAGCCCGACGAATGGCAGGATGAAGAACAGGACGAACCACATGTTTTATCGCTTGAGGATGTTTTTATAGGTAGTTATAGGGAGTTAACGGGAGTTATCACTCGCTTCGCCCGTTAAGGAGTTAACGGACATTAGCCACCAAAAGTAATGTCCGTTAACTCCGGGCGAATGCCAATGAGCCTAACTCCCGTTAACTCCCGATAACTCCTTACATCATTTTCCAATCGTCTCCACGGCCCTTCTAAGCCTGCGGAGGGTCTCCTCCTTGCCGAGGAAAGACGATATGTCGAACATGCCGGGGCCTTTGCCTATGCCGACAAGGGCCAGTCGAAAGGCGTTCATCACGTCGCCGAGCTTGTAGCCCTTGGCCTCGACCCATGCCATGACCTCGCGCTCCTGGTTCTCCAAGGAGAAGTCGTCGAGGCTCTCGAGGAGGTCGGCCAGCTCGGTCATCACCTGCGGAGAGTCCTCCTTCCAACGCTTGCGCACGGTCTTATCGTCGTACTCCACGGGCGGAATGAAGAAGAAGGAGCACAGCGGCCACAGCTCTTTCACGAAGTCAACGCGGTCTTTCATCATGTGCACCACCTTCCTTACGCGCTCCATAGGCTCGTCAACACCGTTGCCGGCCACGATTGGGGCGAAGAGGCTTGCTATCTCGTCGTCGCTCTTGCGGAGCATGTATTCATGGTTGAACCATACGGCTTTCTTGTAGTCGAACTTCGCTCCGGCCTTGCTGCACTTCTCGATGTCGAACTGGCTAACCAGCTCGTCGAGCGTAAACAGCTCCTGCTCCGTGCCCGGATTCCAGCCAAGCAGGGCGAGGAAGTTGATTACCGCCTCTGGGAAATAGCCCTGCTCGCGGAAGCCGTTGCTTACTTCGCCGGTCTTGGGGTCGTGCCATTCCAGGGGGAACACGGGGAAACCGAGGCGGTCGCCGTCTCGTTTGCTCAGCTTGCCCTTGCCGTCGGGCTTCAGGAGCAGCGGCAGGTGGGCGAAGCGCGGCATGGTGTCTTCCCAGCCGAAGGCGCGGTACAGCAGCACGTGCAGTGGCGCGCTGGGCAGCCACTCCTCGCCGCGTATTACGTGGGTGATTTCCATCAGGTGGTCGTCCACTATGTTGGCGAGGTGGTACGTGGGCAGTTCGTCCGCGCTCTTGTAGAGCACCTTGTCGTCCAGAATGTCGCTCTTGATTACCACGTCGCCGCGTATCATGTCGTTAACGTGCACCTCTTCGCCCGGCTCAACCTTGAAGCGGACCACGTACTGCACGCCGTCGGCTATGAGCGCATCGACGTCGGCCTTGGGCATAGTCAGCGAGTTGCGCATCTGGAGGCGCGTGTGGGCGTCATACTGGAAGTTCTTTACTTCCCCGCGCTTGGCCTCCAGCTCCTCGGGAGTGTCGAAGGCGATGTAGGCCTTGCCAGCGTCGAGCAACTGGTCTACGTACTTCTTGTATATGGCACGCCGCTCGCTCTGGCGGTAAGGGCCGTGAGAGCCGCCGAAGCTGACGCCCTCGTCGAACTTTATGCCCAACCAGCGGAACGACTCGATGATGTATTCCTCCGCCCCGGGAACGAAGCGCGAGGAGTCGGTGTCCTCTATACGGAACACCATTTCGCCGCCACGCTGGCGCGCGAAGAGGTAATTGTAAAGCGCGGTGCGCACTCCGCCTATGTGGAGCGCACCCGTAGGACTGGGCGCAAAGCGCACCCTTGTTTTTCTTTCTTCCATCGTTTTTTAAGTTTGCAAGTGACAAGTGACGAGCAGACAAGCGGCCAGTGACAAGTCGACGAGCAGACAAGTGACGGGCGGACAAGCCCGTTTCTCACCGTCTCACCCTCTCACTTTCTCACCTTTTCGTAACCGCCTGGCAATCAGCACGTTACAAAACGCCTTCCAAAAGGCCGTCTTTCGGCCTGCAAAAGGTGGCCTTTTGGCGTGCGATTGACGGCCTTTTGCAAGGCGAAAGACCGTCTTTTGCAAAACGCCCGGTCGCCCGCGGCCGTGCAGCTTGCCGCCGGTCAGCCCTCCGGCACTTGAAATTTTGTGCAAAATTACTACTTTTTTGCCAAAGTGGAGTAAATTTTTCGTATTTTCGCAGGGCATATAATCCAACGCTAACGAAAATGATAAAATTCGGCAAAACAGGCAAAGGCAACTGGAGCAACACGCTCATGTGCATAGCCATAAACATAGTCGCGGTGGCGCTAATAGTGTTTTTCCTGCCCAGGAACAGCGGCCCGCAATTCCGTTACGACGTAGGCAAGCCGTGGATGTACGGCTCGCTAATAGCCAAGTTCGACTTCCCCATATACAAGACGGAGGCCACCATCAAGGCCGAACAGGACAGCATATCCGACGCCTTCGAGCCTTACTACAACTATGACGCCGCCGTAGAGAGCGAGCAGACGGCCAAGTTTCTCGCCAAATACAAGGACGGCATACCCGGACTGACGCCCGACTACGTGCGCCTCATAGCCGACCGGCTGCACCGCCTGTACCAGGCCGGCATAATGAACGCGCCCGAATACTCCGCCATCAGCCGCGACACGCTGCACATGGTGAGGGTTGTCAACGGCAAGAACGCCGCCAGCATAGAGATAATGTGCCTCTACTCCACCATGACCGCGTACGAACAGCTGTTCACAGACCCAAAAATCGCCACGCAGAAACAAATCCTGCAACGCTGCAACCTCAACGAGTACATACAGCCGAACCTGAAATATGACGAGGAGAGAAGCGAGACCGAGCTGGGCGACATGCTGAGCGGAATACCCCTGGCAAGCGGCATGGTGCTTAGCGGACAGAAGATAATCGACCGTGGGGAAATCGTAGACGACTATACCTACCGGGTGCTAAACTCGTTTGAAAAGGAGACCCAACGCCGCAGCGCCAGCGTCAGCGCGGTACCCTCGACCATAGCCGGACAGGTGCTCTTCGTCGGCACGCTAATCATCCTCTTCACCACTTACCTGCGCCTGTTCCGCAAGGACTACTTCGAGAAGACGCGCAGCCTGGCCATGCTCTACGCCATGATTACGGTGTTCCCGCTGCTCGTATCGCTCATGATTGAGCACAACGTGCTGAGCGTCTACATCCTGCCCTTCGCCATAGCGCCAATATTCATACGCGTGTTCCTCGACTCTCGCACAGCCTTCAACGCGCATGTAACCATGGTACTAATCTGCGCCGCCGCCGTGAAATACCAGTACGAGTTCATCATAGTGCAGCTCGTGGCCGGCCTCATTGCCATCTACTCGCTGCGCGAACTGTCGCAGCGCGCCGAGATATTCAAGACCGCCCTGCTCGTAACCGCAGGCAGCTGCGGCATATACTTCGCGCTGCAGCTGATGCAGGACAACAGCATTCTCACCATGGACCACGGCATGTACAAGTATTTCATAGCCAACGGCGTGCTGCTGCTCTTCGCCTATCCGCTGATGCTTGTCATCGAAAAGATGTTCGGCTTCATATCCAACGTAACGCTCATCGAGCTGTCCAACACCAACAAGAAGCTGCTGCGCGACCTTAGCCAGGTGGCTCCCGGCACGTTCCAACACTCCATAATGGTGGGCAACCTGGCCGCCGAAATAGCCAACAAAATAGGCGCGAAGGCGCAGCTCGTGCGCACTGGTGCCTTCTATCACGACATAGGCAAGATGAAGAACCCGGCCTACTTCACCGAAAACCAGATGGGAGGAGCCAACCCATTGGACACCATGCCGCGCATAGACGCCGCCCAAGTGGTAATAAGCCACGTAACCGACGGCCTCAAAATAGCCGAGAAGTACGGCCTGCCGGGCGTCATCAAGGACTTCATAAAGACGCACCACGGCACGGGCAAGACCAAGTATTTCTACATATCCTACAAGAACGAGCACCCCGACGAGCCCGTTGACGACACGCTGTTCACCTATCCCGGCCCCGACCCCTTCACCCGCGAGCAGGCCATACTGATGATGGCGGACACGGTGGAGGCCGCCGCGCGCTCGCTGAAAGAGTACACGGAGGAGAGCATATCCAACCTCGTGAACAAGCTGATTGACCAACAGGTAGCCGACGGTTTCTTCAAATACAGCCCCATAACGTTCCACGACATAGCCGTGGCAAAGCAGGTATTGACCGAACGACTGAAGGCCATTTACCACACGAGGACAAGCTATCCGGAACTGAAAAAGGAGGAAAAGAATTAAGGGTTAAGAGCGTGGGGAGTTAAGAATTAAGAGTTAAGAAAAATACCCTGTTCCAATTTCAAATGGTAATTTTCTTAATTCTTAACTCTTAATTCTTAACTCCCCACGCTCTTAACTCTTGATTTACAAAAGGCCACCTTTCGCAATGTGAAAGGTGGCCTTTTAGCTTCCCGTTTGCCGTCTTTTACAAGCCGAAAGACGGCCTTTTGCAAGGCCGTCTGTAACAAACTGGTTTACAAGAAGTTACCAACACAAGCAGAAAAAAGCAGACTTTCACCGCCCGGCAAGACATGAAAAAACGAGCAGGACAAGCACATTTTACGACCCAACAAGCACACAATCAGCAGCAACAAGCCATTTGGCATGAGGTACGGACTGGCCGGATTTTCAAAGTTTCGCGCTTTTCGTTAACTTTGCATACGGTATAACAATCATTCAAATAAAACAAGACAACATGAAAAAGACAAGATTTACATTCACCAACGCCTGCAAGGCGCTCTTCATCGCGCTTGCGGCGTGTGCACTGCCGCTGGGTTTCTCGTCGTGCGGTGACGACGACGGCAACGGAGGAGGCGACCCTCCCGGGAAGGGAGAGGTAGACAACGAGGTGGGCGACTTCGACACTCCGGCCTATGACGAGTACGCCGCGAAGTATGAAGTCACCAACGAAGAGGGAAACGGCTTCAGGTCAATCGAGTTCACAGAGAGCGGTAACTTCATCATAGTTGCAAAGAAAGGCACAATCAGTTTCACCGAGCCCGAAGAGGCGGAGGCGGCCGACGTGAGGCAAACAGCACCGGCGACAAGAGTCTCGGGGTGGAATTTGAGCCATTCGGCAGGCGAGATGCGCGTCGGCGACATCATCTACAGCGTGCTTAGCGGACCATACACCGTGAAGGGCGAGAACACCTATTTCCTTGATGGCATAGGCACAGTAAGGGTCATTCATGAGGGGAAAACCATTTATTCCATCGAAATCACGCCCATCAACGACACTGCGCCGAGGGTGCTAAGGTCTACACTCTATGAGGCAAAATACCTATACAGTCCCAAAACCGTGTCGCTATGCCGCACATGGGACTTGGTTCACTTCCGCTATTACTTCATCCAAGACCACAGGTATGTTGTCGATTTAGAAGCTCCGACGTATGGAGAGCTGTATTATAAAATCGACCAATGGCAAGCAGAAGAAGACCCCGAATACGAGCCTGACGGCACACTGGAGTCTTATGAGGCAAATGCGCCGCATCGTATACTGTTCAGCAAGTTTGGCACTTACGTCATATTCTACAACAGCGGCAGGATGAATTTGTCATCATGGTCATGGGCGGACTATGCAAGAGGCATCATAGCATACTCGCGAGACAACCTCTTTGACGGAGAAGGAAAGGACGGCAACGTAACCGTTTGGTTCAGAGGGAACAAGACTTATGTCAATGAAGCCCACGGTTATAACAATGGCCTATCTTCATTTGAAGAAGGCAAGGAATATACTCTGCAAGAGGTGAAATAGCCCTTAAAACAGAAACAGAGAGCGAGGAACGCACCGCCCGGCGCAACGCGGCCGATGCCTCGCTCTCTGTTATTAATCCATCACTAAACGATTGATGGATTTTTCACTTTTCATTTTTAATTTTTCATTTCACTATAATGGGTCTACGTCGAAGTAAACCGTCACCGACTTGTACCTGCTGTCCTGCAAAACGGCGTCCTTGCCGCGGTTTAGGTAAAGGCGAACCTTGGCGCGGTCAAGTCCGTTTTCAAGCTTTACGACCATCTTTCTGATGTTCATCGCCTTGACCTTTGCCACCGACGGCTTGTCAGGACCAAGCACCCTGTCGCCAAACCACCGGCGGAGCAGCGTGCCCATGGCCTCTGCCGCCGCCGTGACCGTAGGCTCGTCCTTGTGTCGCAGGTAAACGTTTATTATGTGGTAAAACGGCGGATATCGGAACAACTGCCGCTCTTCCATAAGCTCGGAGTAAAAACCTTCAGTGTCGCCACGCACCACCTGGCCTATGACAGGCAGTTCGGGGCTTTTCGTCTGCAACAACACAAGCCCCCGTTTGCCCTTCCTCCCGGCGCGCCCGGCCACCTGCGCCATCATGGTAAAGGCGTGCTCGTATGCCCGAAAGTCAGGATAATTGAGCATGGAGTCGGCGTTCAGTATGCCCACTACCGACACCTTGTCGAAGTCCAGGCCCTTGCTTACCATCTGCGTGCCTATGAGTATGTCGGTGCGGTGCGCCGAAAAGTCGCTTATAAGACGCTCGTATGCGTTGCGTGTACGCGTGGTATCGAGGTCCATACGCGCCACACGGGCATCTGGGAACAGCTCCATCACCTTGTCCTCCACCTTCTCCGTGCCGTAGCCCCGGCCTCGCAGGTCGCGGCTTCCGCAGCAAGGACACACGTCGGGCACGGCATACGTGCGGCCGCAATAGTGGCAGGTAAGCTGTCCCAGGGCCTTATGGTAAGTAAGGGAGACGTCGCACGCCTCGCACCTCGGCGTCCATCCGCACTCGCGGCACTCAATCATCGGGGCGAAGCCGCGGCGGTTCTGGAACAAGATTACCTGCTCCTTGTTGTCCAGCGCACGGCGTATTGACGAGAGGAGGAGCGGCGAGAAGGGGCCGTTCATCATCTTGCGGTGCTGCAAGTCCTTAGTGTCAACCACGGTTATTTCGGGCATCTGCATGTCGCCATACCGCTTGTCAAGGCGCACATAGCCATACTTGCCCGTCCGCGCGTTGTGCCATGTCTCGGCGCACGGCGTGGCCGAGCCGAGCAAAACCTTTGCTCCGGCCTTGGCGGCGAGCATGATTGCCGCCGAGCGTGCATGGTAACGGGGTGCCGGGTCCTGCTGCTTGAACGACGTTTCGTGCTCCTCGTCGATGATGACAAGCCCCAAACGGGTGAACGGAAGGAGGACTGCGGAGCGCGCTCCAAGGATTACATCATATGGGTTTTGCGACATCTGCTTCTTCCATATTTCGACCCTCTCGGCGTCGGAATACTTTGAGTGGTAGATGCCCAAACGGTCGCCGAAGACGCGCTGGAGCCTCTGGCGGATTTGAACGGTCAATGCGATTTCGGGCAAAAGGTAAAGAACCTGCTGCCTGCGCTCCAACGCCTGACGGATAAGGTGTATATAGATTTCGGTCTTTCCGCTTGAAGTGACACCGTGAAGCAGCACCACATTCTTTTTAAGAAACGAGAAGACAACCTGGTTGTAGGCTTCCTGCTGCGCGGGATTAAGCTGCTTTATGTTGTCAAGATGCGGCTCGCCACCATGATTGAGGCGACCAACCTCGCGCTCGTAAGGCACGAGCAGGCGGCGGTCTACGAGGTTTTTCAGCGTGGCCGCCGTGCAGTGGGCGGTGTTAAGAAGCTCGTCGCGCGTCACTTCCACTACCTGTTGGCGTGTGGCCGTTCCCTCAATGGTTTCCCAACGGCTCATGGCGAGGAAGCAGGCGAACGCCTTGTACTGCTTCTCGGCGCGCCGCAGAGTGTCCAAAGCCACGTGAATGGCGCGCTCCGAAGCGTATTCCTTGGCAAGGGCGAGGCACGTCTCGGTCTTGGGGCGATAGCTGTCGGCCGACTTCAAGCCGCCGGGCAGGGCGGCGGAGAGCACGTCGCCGGGGGCGCACATGTAGTAATCGGAGAGCCAACGCCACAAATCCAGCTGAAGGTCGGTTACGATTGGCGCATCGTCCATTATGAGCTTGACGGGCTTGACGGCAAACCTGGGCTTGTCGGCGTGTACCCTCATGATGATGCCTACGTGCGTCTTGTTGCGCCCGAAGGGCACAAGCACACGCCTGCCCCGCTCCGCCGACGCTTCCATCTCGGACGGAACGGAGTAAGTGAAGAGGCCGTCGAGCGGCACGGGAAGGAGAACGTCAACGTAATGACAGGACATTACAAATGCGCTTAAAGGTTCTCAAGCCACTTCTTTCCGCGCTTTGTGTAAGTCCAAAGGTAGATGCCTCCAACCACAATTATGCCAATAGAGTATATAATTACAAGTCCTTCCATAATCATTCCAATATCTTATTAGCCAGCATTGCTGACAACACGGTAAGCACCAGCCCCGTGATGATTACTGACCAGTTGGCTTCGCCGCCGCCATCGGTTAACAACGGCGTTATGAAACCTATCACAAGACCTGCAAAGCTCAACTTTGACAGGTCGTAAAAGTATCCTGCCAGCCTGTCGCGCCTTTGATTGTCACGCTCACGAACATAATCAGCCTTACGCTGACGGGCACTGAAATCGCTCATTATAATCAATTCTTGAATACAGTCTACCTTATGCAAAGGTAGCAAAATCAAAGCTGAATATGAAGGAAACGGCGGAAAATGTCACAGCCTTTAATTATCTTTTACAATTGGCATCGTGCCATTCCACGGCGTAGCCCAATTATGAACTGAAAGTCGGCGAAAGCCAATTGCGCATTATGGACGCATGAATTACTGCCCCACTCCGTTGAGTTTGCGGCGCAGTTCGTTGGGAGTGCAGCCGAGGTTTTTCTTGACATAGCGGCCGAAGAAAGAGGTGTTGGGGAAGGCCAGTTCGTTGGATATTTCCTTGACCGACTTGCGCGAGCTCTTGAGCAGCGTCTCGATGTCCTTCGACACGTACGCGTCGATGATTTTCGAGGCGTTCTTGCCCCCCACTTTCTTGCACACTACGGAGAGGTATTTGGGCGTGATGTTGAGCCGGTCGGCGTAGTAAGCCACGCTGCGCGGCTTGGGATAAGCCGTAGAGAGCAGGTCGATGAAGTCACCAAAGATGTTTTCCGCCGACGACAACGGGCGCGGACTAAGCCGCGCCATATGCTCGAACGTGCTGCGGAACTCGAACACGAAGGCCTGCATCAGTGCGTCAACGATGTTGGCGCGGTAGGGGTTCGCCTTGTCGGCCAGTTTCTGTTTGAGCAGGCCGTAATACAGGTTGAACGTGCCAACGGCGGCCTCGCCGAGCGATATTCTGGGGTTCTGGTCGAAAAAGACCTTGAAGTTCCAGCTCCTTACCGACACCGGGAGCATCCTGAAAGCATACTCCAGCGACATGAACAGGCCGCGGAACTTGAAACCCGGGCTGGCCTCCGCCTTGCCAATTACGGCCTCGGGCACGCCTATCACGATGTCGTTCCTGCGTGCCGTGAACATCCTGTGGTCGATGCTTAGCGTCAGTTCGCCCTCCACGCAGAGTATTACGAAGATGCCGTCGAGCCGTACATACTCGGGACGCTCCACATAAGTGAACTCGTCGAAGACGTATATCCGCCCGTCGTCAAGGAAAGGACCTGACACGTCCAAATCGCCTGCTTTTATCTGTTTTACATCCATATTGATTGCTTACGGTTGACAAATCGGCATACAGGCAGACGCTTCCCGGCCTGCCCGTCGCCGCTTTTACCTGCAAAGTAACGACTTTTCCGCGAAACGGCGGTTATCCGAAACACATTATGTATTATCCAAATTTCCACGCAATAGTTAAAGATGCTTATACGCCCTGCGGCCTTTCGTGCGTGCGGAAACGGCATATCACATACCGCCTCACAGCCTGCCGCATAACCGCCTGACATTCAACGTGTTGCGAAAGGCCGTCTTTCAGCCTGCAAAAGACGGCCTTTCATCGACCAAAAGACGGCCTTTCGCAACACGAAACATGGCCTTTGGCAACGCCATCGACCACACACGGCATTGTAAAAGGCCACAGGCTGCACCGAAAACGCACAGTATCCTATCGGTAAAAAGTTATGTCCCATAACTCAAAATATTCCCAAACAGGACATTTTCAAGGAACATAAAAAGAGAAAACGGCCATAATATCGTGTTAAATTTGCAGCATAATCACAACTAAACACAACTGAAATGAAAAGCATTCATCAAATAGCGCTTGCGCTGGCAGCCGTCATGCTGTCGGCCTGCAACGCTGAAAACAACAAAGGCCAAGCAGCCGACGAGGCCGTAAGGGTGGAAGTGACGCGGGTAAAAGCCGCCACGGCCGACCGCACAAGCCGCTACTCGGGCACCGTAGAAGAGGAGAACGGCTCGCTCTTGAGCTTCGCCGTGGGCGGCACGGTGAGCCGCGTACTCGTTGACGAGGGCGACCGCGTGGGCAAGGGGCAGCTTATCGCAACGCTCGACACCGAGCAGCTTACCCACAACCACACCTCCGCACATGCCGCCCTGGCGCAGGCCGAGGACACATACAGGCGCATGGAGGAGCTGCACGGCAAGGGCAGCCTGCCCGAAATAAAGTGGGTCGAAGCGCAGACCGCCCTCCAGCGTGCCCGCGCATCCGAGCAAATGGCGCGCAAGCAACTCGCCGACTGCCGGCTGTACGCCCCGTTCAGCGGCGTAATATCAAAGAAATTCGCCGAGAAGGGACAGAACGTCGGCGCGGGAACGCAGATAGCCAAGCTCGTGGCCGTAGGCCGGATGAAGGTGAAAATATCCGTGCCCGAAAGCGAGATGGCGCAAATCAGCGTCGGACAGAAGGCCGACGTAACCATAGAAGCCATTGGCGGAGCGTCAATGCAGGCCACGGTGACGGAGAAAGGCGTGGCCGCCGACCCGCTGTCGCGCTCTTACGACGTGAAGCTAAGCCTGCCCAAAGCCGACAGGAAGCTGCTGCCCGGCATGGTGGCCGACGTTGCCCTGCGCGGCGGCAACACGTCTATGGCGTGCATACTGCCTGCACACATCGTGCAGATTGACGAGCGCAACAACGAGTTTGTATGGCTTGCCGTAGGCGGCAAGGCCGTGAAGCGCATCGTAACCGTTGGCGGCTTCACCGCCGACGGCGTGACCGTAACAGGCGGACTGGCCGACGGCGACATGGTAATCACCGCCGGGGCGCAGAAGGTTAGTGAAGGAATGAGGGTGGAAATAAAGTAAGACGGAACGATGAAACAACAAAAACGAAACTTCGTGGAATGGGCGATGCACTACCGCAAAATCGTCATCCTCGTGGTCTGCTGCCTCGTGGCGTTCGGCATGTACAGCCTGCCCGACATGCGCAAGAACGAGTTTCCCGACTACACAATACGCCAGGGAGTCGTAATTGCGGCCGCTCCGGGCGTGCCTGCCGACGAAATAACCGAGCAGGTTGCCAAGCCGTTGGAAGACTACATCTTCTCCTACAAGGAGGTGAAGAAGGCCAAGACCTTCTCAAAGAGCACCGACGGCATGGCTTACATACAGGTGGAACTCAACGACGACATCGATGACAAGGACGCCTTTTGGAACAGGTTTAGGCACGGAGTGGGCGACTTCAAGGCACAACTGCCAAGCAACGTGCTCGCCATACAGGTGGTTGACGACTTCGGCGACACCTCCGCCCTGCTCATAACGATGGAGAGCGGCGACAAGACTTACCGCGAACTGTCCGACTACATGGACGCGCTGAAGGACAGCCTGCGCCGCATAGAGAGCGTGGGACGCATGACCGTGAGCGGCATGAGGCAAGAACAAATAGCCATATACGTTGACAACCGCCGCCTCGCAAACTACGGACTTAGCGACCGGACACTGGCCGCGACGCTGGCGCAAAAGGGCTTCACCACAAGCGGAGGCCGCGTGAAGACCACCGACGCGGTAGAACCCATATACGTGGAGAAGTCGCTCAACTCGGTATTCGACATCAGCGAGGCAATAGTCTACACCGACCCTGACGGGCGGAACATACGTCTGAAGGACATTGCGGACGTGCGCCGCGAATATCCCGCTCCCGAAAGCTACATCGAAAACAACGGAAAGAAGTGCCTTCTACTTAGCGTGGAGATGAAGAAAGGCCGCAACATAGTTGACATGGGGCGCGAAATCGACAAGGCTATGGCCGGTTTCCAAAGTACATTGCCTGCCGATGTAAGCATCTTCCGCATAACAGACCAAAGCCAGGTGGTAGGCGGCAGCGTCTACAACTTCCTTAAAGAGCTGCTCATCGCGGTATGTGCCGTCATCATAGTGGTGATGCTCCTGCTGCCCATGAGGGTGGCTTTGGTGGCCGCTTTCACCATTCCCATAACCATATTCACGTCGCTCGGCCTGTTCCATGCGTTCGGAATAGAGCTTAACACGGTAACGCTGGCCGCGCTGATAGCGTCGCTCGGAATAATAGTTGACGACTCGATAATCATCATCGACAACTACATGGAGAAGCTCGGGGAAGGAGTGGCGCGCTGGAAAGCGTCAATCGACAGCACAACCCACTTCCTGCGCTCCATCTTCTCGGCCACGCTGGCAATAAGCATAACGTTCTTCCCGTTCCTGTTCACCACCCACGGAATGCTGCGCGACTTCCTTGTCAGCTTCCCGTGGGCCATAACCATCATCCTCGGAGTGTCGCTCCTGGTGGCTACCTTGTTTGTTCCGTTCATACAGTTCTGGTTCATCCGCAAGCCGATAGGCGGCAAACCGAAGGACGGCGGACGGCGCAGGTTCTCGCTGCTCGACACCTTGCAGGGCGCATACGACAAGCTGCTGGACGCCTGCTTCGCCCATCCGAAGGTCACGGTGGCCACCGGCGTGGCCTTCGTAGCCATCGGCGCGGTGCTGATAAGCCACCTTCCGCAGGAAATGATGCCGACGGCCGACCGCAACCAGTTCGCCGTTGAAATCTACATGCCTACCGGAACGTCGCTCCAGCGCACGTCAGCCGTAGCTGACAGCATGGCCGCCGTGTTGAGGAAAGACAAGCGGGTGGTGTCTGTAACGGAGTTCAAGGGATGCTCGTCGCCACGCTTCCACACATCGTATGCTCCACAGACAGGCGGCGAGAACTTTGCTCAGTTCATCGTGAACACCACCGGCGTGAAGCAGACCGTCGAGCTGCTTGACTATTATTCGCCACGGTACACCAACCACTTTCCCGGCGCTTACGTGCGCTTCAAGGAGCTTAGCTACAGCGAAGCGGTAAATCCTGTCGAGGTAAGGCTTAGCGGCGACAACATCGACACGCTGAAACGCGATGCCGGCAAGGTGCTTGCCATACTGCGGAAGATGCCCGACCTTACTATTGTACGCACCGACATGGACGAGCCGTTGCCGTCGGCCACCGTCAGACTGAAGGCCGACGAGGCCGCAAGGCTCGGCATAAGCAACCTCACGGTGGAGTCTACGCTGGCCATGAGGTACGGAGCGGGTATGCAGGTAGCTACCGTATGGGAGGACGGCGACGCAATACCGGTAACCCTGAAAAGCACTACGGCCGAACGGGCGACCAACGCCGACGTGGCCGACGAGATGCTCCCGGCGGCCGGAGGACTGGCGCAAGTGCCGCTAAGGCAGGTGGCCGACATAACACCGAGCTGGAAAAACGGGTGCATTGTGCGGCGCAACGGGGTGTACACCGTGACCGTCCAGGCCGACGTAAAGCGCGGAGTGAACGGCACGGAGGCCAACAACAAGGTGGTTAAGGCGGTGAGCGGCATTGCGCTGTCGCCCGGAACAAGCGTAAGCTATGGCGGAGAGATAGAGAACAACGACAACTACATACCGCAAATCACAACCGGGCTGGCCGTGGCTACGTTCATAATTTTCTTCATCCTGCTGTTCCACCTCAAGAAAGTAAGCCTCGCCCTGCTCGTATTTTCGAGCATCGCGCTGTGCACATTCGGCACCGCTGCCAGCGTGCTCATACAGGGAATAAACTTCAGCGTGACGTGTTATCTCGGCGTAATCAGCCTGATGGGCATCATCGTGCGCAACGGAATAATAATGATTGACTACGCCGAAGAGCTGCGCCTGACTGACGGGATGCACGCCGAAGAGGCCATCTACCACTCGGCCAAGCGGCGAATGCGCCCCATATTCCTCACCTCCGCCGCAGCGTCGATGGGCGTAATCCCGATGATTTTGGGCGGAAGCGGACTGTGGATGCCCATGGGCACGGTGGTATGCTACGGCACACTCATCACCATGGTGTTCATACTGACCGTGCTGCCTGCGGCCTACCTGCTGATATTCCGCGGCACTACGGAGAAGAGACAACGAATAGAAGCAATCGAAAACGAATAACTTTTGATTATGAGAACCATCATATTATCGGCCGCGCTGCTGCTGGCGGCCTCGTCGGCGCAGGCGCAACGCCTGATGACCGCAGAACAGGCGGTGAGCGACGCATTGCAGAACAACGTGCGCATGAAGAACGCCGACAACGACCTTGAGGCCGCGCGGCAGGCCAAGAAGCAGGCGTTTACAAAATACTTCCCCACCGTAAGCGCAACGGGCATCGGCTACATGGCCGACAAGGGACTGTTGGAAATGAGTCTCGCGCCGGGAATGGAGATGTCGATGATGAAGAACGGCATCATGGGAGGCGTGTCGGCGCAGCTGCCACTGTTCACGGGCGGACGCATACTGAACGCCAACCGGCTGGCCGACGTCGGCGTGGAGACGAGCCGGCAGCAACGGCGCATGTCGCATAACGAGGTAGTGCTGACCGCCGAAACATACTTCTGGCAGGCCGTGATGCTGAAAGAGAAGCTGAAAACGGTGGAGGCCGTGGAACGGCAGCTTGACAAGTTCGCCAAGGATGCCGACGCGGCCGTCAACGCCGGAGTGACAGACAGGAACGACCTGCTGCAAATAAACCTAAAGAAAAACGAGACCCGGAGCAACCGCATAACGCTGGAAAACGCGCTGACGACGGCCAAACGCCTGCTGGCGCAGTACACCGGGCACGACGGCGACAGCATAGACGTGAGCGCGGACATGAGCGGCGGGCTGCCGCCCTCGCCCCTGCAACTGTACGCCGAACCGCAAACGGCTCTGGCGAACACCGCCGAATACGCCCTTATGGAGCAGAACGTGAAGGCCAACAGGCTGAAATACAAGATGACCGTAGGGCAAAACCTGCCCACGGTAGCCATCGGCGGCGGATATATGTATGACGACCTGATGGACAAGAGCCACCAGTTCTGGATAGGTTTCGCCACAGTGAGCATACCGCTCAGCGGCTGGTGGGGTGGCTCGCACGAGATGAAGAAGCAACGCCTGGCCGTAAGGAACGCAGAGAACACACTCCAGGACAACAGCCAGCTGCTCGTAATCGACATGGAAAACAAGTGGAACGACATGAACGACGCTTACCGAAAAATCGGCATAGCCATGGAGTCAATCGCCCAGGCGGAGGAGAACCTGCGCCTGCACGACGACTACTACCGCACCGGAACGGCCACGATGAGCGACCTGCTCGAGGCCCAGACGCTCTACCAGAACAGCCGCTCGGCCTACGTCGAGGCGTATGCCGAATACCAAATAAAGAAGCGTGAATACCTGCAAGCCACCGGACAATGACACGCTTTTTACCCGTCTGATAACCATCTGATAATCAACACGTTTGCGAAAGGCCGCCTTTTAGCGTGCAATTCACGGCCTTTTGGAAGGCGAAAGACGGCCTTTCGCGGTTAATCCGCAGTTTGGGTATATTGGCATTCGTGGTAATAGGGCCTCGAAGAGGTCCAACTATGCTTAACCGCATGTGGAGCGAAGCGGAACTTGCGGTATATATGCTGCAAATAACATCGTCCTCGAAGAGGGCGAATAGCTGCCTGCTGTTCGCCCCCTTTGGGGACGGTTATGGTGGTTTCGACTTACCGCAAGTTCCGTTCCCTTCGGTCACTACACATGCGGTTAAGCATAGTTCGCCCCCTTCGGGGACGGGATTGGCACCTATACGTTATACATCAAAACTGCGGATGAACTGCCAATCGCAAAAGCCTCAACAGCAAAACAAAAACAAAGGGAAGCCCCTGTGAGAGGAGCTTCCCTTGATATTGCATGTGCGGCTACGCCGCTACGCTGCGCTTAGAAGTAGTAAGCGGCGGAAATCTGCCATGTGTTAGAACGGCCGCGGAATACCTCTTTCGCACCGTCGAACACTGTAACTTCGCCCGTCTTGCCGCAAACGATGTTGTAGTTTGCACCCACCTGCAAGTGGCTGAGCAGCATTACGCCAAAGCCTACGTTGACACTGAAGTTGGAAGTGTTGAGCTTCCAGTCGGCCACATCCTCGACTATCGTCTGGTGCTTGTCGCCTACGTTGAAGCCGAACTGCGGACCTGCTGCAAGATATACCGCCGCAAGACTACCTAAACCGATGTCATAACGCAGGTTGATGGGGATGTTTATCGCCTGCTGCTTTAACTTCTTGTCGGCTCCCTTCACCTTGGCCTCGCGCTGGTCGTAAAGTGCCGAAGCGTCGATGCCGAGACCGACGATGGGCAGGGTGAACTTGACGGTAGGGCCGATGAAGAAGCCCGTGCGGTTGGAAGCATCCACTACGTCGCTGCTGAACGACATGTCTGTGATGTTAAGACCGCCTTTCAGACCGAACTTGAACTGTGCCTGCGCCGGAAGGGCAAAGCATGTGGCCGCCACGAGGACGGCGAGTGTAAAGATTTTTTTCATACAATTGTTTTTTTATGGGGTTTGCAATACGGTTATACGGTTTTATGGTTATACGGTTTTTACGGTTGCCATGTGCTTGACTGTACGGTTTTACGGTACGGTTTCAAAACATCCGTATAACCGTAAGACCGCAAAACCGCAAAACCTAAAATAAAATCAATGCCTCTGGCGGCGCACGGTGACACGCGCGGCAGACGAGCCTGACGATGAAGACTTGCGCGACGAACTGCGCTTGCGCACCGAAGCCGACGCGCGGCGGTTGCGCTTTGCCTTCTTTACTTTCTTGTCCTTGACGTCAAGTTTGGCTATGCTGTCGAGCGAATCCTTGCGGGCCTGGTCGCCCCAGAGGTTCTTCTCGAAGGCGGCAAGCTCGCCCTCAATGCGCAGCTGCTCCTTTGCCAGGGCGGAGTCGGTGGGGCAATACTGCGCGAGTGTGCGCCCGAGCATGTTGGATGTCTTATAGATTTTACCCTTATACATGTTGCGCGCAAAGTAATCGTCCATGCTCATGGTGGCCGCGTTGTTGAGGTTGCTTGTCATTACGACCTGCTTTGACAGGTAAGGAGCAACGTCGTCGTACTTCACCCAGAACAACGGGTACTTCTGTTCGCCGTCGCCGAAGTCGTCAGTGCGCCACAATATCGGGCAGAGGGCTACCGGCTTGACGTGGAAAGTAGCCGACGCCTGGTCGTAATACGCGCTCTCCTTGATGTAATATGACTTCACTTCGGCCGACGGAATGTCGCTGTCGTCTATGCGGATACTGTTGTTTACGCGTTCATAATATATGTGGTAGTTGTCGATAAACGCCTTGCGGTCTACCTGCGCGGAGTCGGTAAACATCTCGTTGCCGTCAAGGCGGTACTCGTAAGCCTTCACCGTGCCGCTCATCATAAGCTTGAACAGGTAGGTAAACAGGTTCATCTGCGAGCCGGCCGGCTCTACGGGATAGTACAACGCGGCGTTGGCATCCTCTTCAAGCAGTATTTCACGGTATATGTCGCGCCGCCAGACAACGTCCTCCGACATCTTCGCCGCAACGGGGAATGATATCTTCGCACGCGTGGTAAGGCCTTGGGCGCTTTGCGCAGCACGCTTCTGCTGCTCGCGGCGGCGCGCCGCCGGCTGCGCGTTTACGGCGTCAACGGCGAACACAACGAGGAGCAAGACCACGGCGAAGACACGAAGCAACTGGCCTTCGCACCGTTTAAAAGAACACCATATGGATTGTGGAAACAAGAAACCTGTCATATTTTCTTAACTCTTAATTCTTAACTTACTTTACTATCACTTCCATCGACGCTGGCAGCGTGCGGCGTATGCCGTCGGGGCCTACGGCCGTGATGCGCGTTATGTAGAAACGCTTGTTGCGCGCCAAGCGACGGAACGTCTCACGCTGACGCTCGGTGAAAGAGTCGCTGTTTGACACCATAGGTACGGCGTTGCCCATGTTGTCATAGAACACCGCCTCGAAGCCAAGCACATTGAACGGAATGTCCAGCAGGCCGTCATCTATTGCGGCCTTTATGCCCTTCGCCGACATGAGCGACGCCTTGGCGAGCCCTCCGGTGCGGAAACGGTTGTCGCCGATTTGTATGTACGGTGTCGGGTCGGGCAGCTTGCGCACCTTGAAAGTGAACTGGCCTACCTGCCGCGCCGTACCCGTCTGGAGCGACAAGACATTGATTGTAACGTCCTGCCCTACCGTGGACGGACGCGCGATATACTTGCCCGGGCCTACCGGCTGGAGTGCTCCGCCGCTCATAGTGGCCGACACCTTGGTAAGCGGAACGCCTGGAATGCTTATGCTGATAGGGTTATTATAGCCTGCGTAAAGCACGTTCATAAGGTCGGCGGAGACGGTTGCGCTGGGGTCAACCACGGTGTATTTCTGCGAGAAGTCACGGCGTATTACGTCGCCGTTGCCGTTTTGCATGGTGATGTAACCAGTCAGGTTGAAGTCTCCCGTGCGGCTCGTCACTATCTCATAAGTATTGTCGCGCAGGTTCATCTGCCGTCCGCCGATGAATATTTGCGGCTTCTGCGTGGTGTCAACGGCGGCCATCACTATTTGCGCCGAGAACTTGTCGCCGCGCACAATGGTCTGCGCATTGGGTATTACGAAAGCACTTAGCTTGTTGACGCGTATGTCCTTCACGTCGATATTGGCCACAAGAGTGTGCAACACCTCGCCTTCGGCATAGCGCACATCGCTCTGCAGCTTTGTAAGCAGCGTCACGGCGGCGGCAACGGGCATGTCCTCGAACATGTACTCTTGCCAGTTCTTGCCCATGGTCTTGGCATTTTTTGGCAGCGACGTTGTCAAGTTGCTGGCTATTATGGCCTTCTGCCGCTCGTCGGGCACCATCGTCAGGATGCGTTCCCGGAATGAGTTGATGGCGTCAAAAAGCCGTTTGCCCTGTCCTTTGCCCGGAGCGAGCATTACTTGGTTGGCCGCCTCGAGGTCGTCTTTGCGTTCGATGTTGAACACGTCGCCGTCTTCCCCGTCGGCTTCCTTCACGATTGCCACCTTCAGTTGCTGCGCGAAGTTATACAAAGAGTCGCTCATGCGCTTCACGGCGGTGGCCTTGTCAAACCACATCTTCACCTTCTGGGGATTCGCCTTCATCTGCGCCTCGAAGTCACCGTATATCGCCGCGTTCTCCGAAGCCGAGTTGGTGGTGGTTCGGTGGAGACTTTCCTCTACAATGGAAAAGCCTTCAAGCACTTCCGTCGACACGTTGAGCGCAAGCATTGCCATCAAGACGACATACATAAGGTTTATCATCTTCTGGCGAGGAGATACCGGTCTTTTCTTTATTGCCATGCCTTATTACCCTTCAGCGTTGTTGCCATTGGCCGTAGTTGCGCGCATGTTAACCGTCATGGCCTCAATCATGCGGGCGTAAATCTTATTTAGCTGTTCAATCTGCGAAGCCATACGGCGCGATTGTTCGTTGATTTCGTCGATTGTACCAATCTGCGAACTTGCGCCCTTAAGCTGCATCTCGTACACCTTGCAGATGCCCGTCAGCGTGCGGTTCAGGTTTTCCATTTCCTCCGAATCGCGCGTCAGTCGCTCGCTTTGTTCCGAAACCTTGGCCAAAGTCTCCGTAAGCTTCTTCAGTTCCTCCACATAATTGGTAGTAGCTTCTTCCATCTCTGGCGAGACTTGCTGCTGACCTGCAACCCATCCGGGCACCGGCTGACCGGCAACAACGGCCTGACCTGACGACAGGATGCCGTCACCCTGCATGGAAGATGCACCTTCCTGTACATCAGCGGTTGCTCCATCAACAGACATGACACCGGCAGGCGTACCTTCAGCCGCCGCCACTTGTCCGCCAACACTACTTACATAGGCCACCATTCCTGGAGGAACAGACGCTCCTGAAACGACAGACTGCCCTGCAACCGGTTCTTCATCGGCCGATGGCTCACGGCCTTCAAGATAATCATCGGTAACATGCGTAGGCAGTTCCTTGCCTATCGCGGTCTTGTCAAACGGACGGTCGAAGGCCGAAATGAAAAACACTATGACCTCGGTACCCATGCCAAGGTAAAGCATGAGATTGGCTCCCGGCAAGTGTGTAAGCTTGAAAAGCGTGCCAAGAATGACTATTGACGCTCCCCAACTGTAAGCGTAGTTCAGGAATGTTTGCCCCGGAACGCTGTCCAACCACCTCTGCAGGCGGTAGATGACATTATATTTGCTGTATTCAGTCATTGCTATTTCTTCTTTCCTTTTTGTTTCACACTCGTAGTATTGGCCAGGCTGCGCACGCAGCGGAAGCCGATGTAGCAGCGCGGCTGGTTCTGATATTCCCACGTGCGCCAGGCAGAACGTATGTAAGACTCGGGGTCTTTCCACGACCCTCCGCGCACGCTCTTCTTCTTCAAGCGGTACGGGTCTTCCTTGGCTGCGTTGTAGCGAAGCTCCGGGTTGAGGTCGTTCATGGCGTCGATGCCGGCCTCCGTGTATGTGGTGCTTGTCCACTCGGCCACGTTTCCGGCCATGTCATACAGTCCGTTTGTATTCGACGAGAACAAGCCAACGCGGCTCGTGATGAGGTTCCCGTCCTCGGTGTAGTTGCCACGGTCGGGCTTGAAGTTGGCGAAAAAGCACCCGTCTTCGTTCTTTACGTCAACCTGCTCCCACGGGAACTCCGTTCCGTCCTTGCCGCGGGCGGCATATTCCCACTCTGCTTCTGTCGGGAGGCGGTAACGCTGAATGTACCTTGCCTCGCCGCCGAGACCCTTCAGCAGGTAATCCGTGCGCCATGCGCAGAACGCGTTGGCCTGCTCCCACGTCACTCCAACCACTGGATAGTCATTATAAGCCGGATTGCTGAAATACTGGCGCATGTAGACCTCGTTGTCAGAGTTGACGAAATCGTTGACCCAGCACGTCGTGTCGGGATAGATGTTGACTATATATGTGTTGAGAAAGTCCCACGGACCGCTGAGCGGACGGTCTATCGTCTGCCTCACTATGCGGCCTTCATCGTCGATATAGGCCGTGTCCTTAGATATC
Organism: uncultured Prevotella sp.; assembly: GCA_905196835.1. Lineage (GTDB taxonomy): Bacteria > Bacteroidota > Bacteroidia > Bacteroidales > Bacteroidaceae > Prevotella > Prevotella stercoripullorum. The sequence continues at coordinate 27,714 of CAJJWN010000036.1, forward strand.
ATCACAACCTCGTCAGGGTCTACCGTAACGTCCGTGTTAAGGTTGCGCATGGCCGGGTCGAGGCGGTTGCGGCGCAGAGCGGCTGCCGTATAGTCGTACACCTCGTAACGGTAGTTCATCTGCGCGGCGTCAAGCATCTTCTCGCCCGTCACGGGATTGGTGACGTAGAGGCTCTCTATGGCGCGCAGCTCGTCCTCATTGGGCTTGCGCGGCAGGGCTTTCTTCCAATTAAGGTGGGGTGTCACGGGGTCGCCGTTGCGGTCTTCGGTTATCATGTATGTCTCGTCACCGCCATAGGCAGGGTCGGCAAGGCGCGTGCGGAGAATGGAATCGCGCACCCAGTAGACGAACTGCTTGTACTCCGAGTTGGTCACTTCGGTCTCGTCCATCCAGAAGCCGTCAACGGATATCTCCTTGACCGGCGTGCGCAGGCCCCACAGGCTGTCGTCCTTCTCTAATCCCATCTTGAGAAATCCGCGCTTGACGAGGGTCATGCCGTAGGGTGTGGGCTCGTTGAAGCTCTTGCCGCCTACGCCCACCACCTCGCCGCCGCGCCCCGACGACGACATGCGGCCGCCGAAACAGCCGGTAAGCACGATAGCGGCCGCGAGGCCGAGCACCGTCATTATATTAGTTTTCTTCATATTCATATTAAAGTATTCTCACGCTTTTATGCTTGTTACGTCCTTTCTTGAACAGGTTGATGTCGGTCTGGTATGTTATCAGAAGCTCGTGACTTCCGTTGCCGAGGCTTATCCCCGAGGTGTAGGCCTCGTAGCTGTAGCCTATGTGTATGCCGTGGAAGCTGCCGCCAACGAGCACCGTAACGGAGTTTGTAGGGCTGTAAGACACGCCTCCGTAGAGCATCTTCTTGTCATTTGTGTAGACCAGACGGCCCGACACGTCGCCCCTCCAGGCCACGCCGTCTGTGCGCACGAGCACGGAGGGATGTATTGTAAGAAACGGATTTCTTAGCCTAATATTGTATCCTCCGGTCAAATAAAACGTAGGGTCTATCTGCAATTCGTTAGTTTCGCCAAGCTCGACAAGGGGCGAAGTGACGTGCTGCGCCGACACGCCTACGTACCACGGGCCGCGCGTATAATAAAGGCCGAAGCCCACGTCGAAGGCGCTTCCGTTGACGTCTGACGACACCAGGGCGGGGTCTCCGGTGTCTTCCACATCGAGCTTGGAGCCGTCAAAGCCCTCGCTAAGAAAGCCAAGCTGCACACCTGCGCTAATCATGCCGCCGAAGAGGCGGTGCTTGTAGGCGTATTGCAGGGCCAGGCGCTGGTGGGTGAACAGTCCGATTTGGTCGTTGAGCAACGAAATGCCGACGCCGTGATAGTTTTTCAGAAAATACAGGGGCATGTCCGCGCCAACGTACATCGACCTCGGGTTGTTCTCGAATCCGGCGAAGCTCAATGCGTACACGGCCGCCACGTTCAGCTTCTGCTGCTTGCCTATGGAGCCGGGGTTGAAATACGGCTCCAAGTCCCAGTAGTGGCTGAACGACACGTCATACTGCGCGCCGGCCCTCGAGACGGCGAACAGCAACAGCAACGATATGATAAGAATGCGTCTTAGCACGACAATATAACGACGCCATTGCGCTTTTATTGCACTATAATAATCAAGAATTAAGAGCAAGGTGAATTAAGAATTAAGAGTTAAGAATTAAGAAAATATGCTTAGCAGGCAACCGCCGGGACACATTTTCTTAATTCTTAACTCTTAATTCTTAATTCAACAACTCTCCGCTTAGTACTCGTCCTCGTTGAAAAGGAAGTCTTCCTTCGTTGGGTAGTCAGGCCATATGTCCTCTATGCTTTCATACACATCGCCTTCATCCTCAATCTCTTGCAGGTTCTCAAGCACTTCCAGCGGGGCGCCCGAGCGTATGGCATAGTCGATAAGCTCGTCTTTCGTGGCAGGCCACGGTGCGTCTTCGAGTTTTGAAGCCAGTTCAAGTGTCCAATACATAGCCTTAAATTTTTACGTGTTTTTAATCGGACGCAAAAGTAATATATTTTTTCTTATTTGCAAGTTTTCTGCCATGTTTTTTCCCTTACGCCGTCAATAAAGTTTAATTTGCGTGCAAGTACGAACAAATAGTCACTCAGGCGGTTCATGTATTGCAGCACGGCGGGGTCAAGCTCGGTGGTCTCCGCAAGGAAGAAAATCCTGCGCTCGGCGCGCCGGCACACCGTGCGGCACACGTGGGCCAGGGCCGCCTCGTGCGAGCCTCCGGGCAGGATGAAGCCCGTCTGCTGGGGTATGCCGTCGAGAATGGCGTCAATCTCCTTCTCAAGCGCCTCCACCTCTGCGGGGTCGAGTGTGTAAGACGGCGCAAGCTGCGTCTTCGTCTTGTCCGTTGCAAGATACGAGCACACGGTGAACAGGTTGCGCTGTATGCGGTATATGAGGTTCTTGTCCGGGCCGTCTTTCATGAACGAGGCCAGCAGGCCGAGCTCGGCGCTAAGCTCGTCTACCGTACCGTAAGCCTCGATGCGCGAGTTGGTCTTCTTCACCTTCACGCCCCCTACAAGGCTGGTGGTGCCCGCGTCGCCGGTCTTTGTGTACACCTTGGTTATTTTCATAGTCGTAAACGGTTAAAAGTTGATTATGTAGTTCTGTTTGTAACGCTTCTTGTCGAAAAACACCAGGCCGCAGTAATACAGGTCGAACGTAACCACGCCCTGCGTCTCTCCCGCCACGCTGCGCCACAGGCGGCGCATGGCCTTGTCGCGGCGTATGTCGAGCAGTATGGCGGCAGAGCCGTCGCGCGCCGCCGCGCACATGCCTCCGAACGCCCCACCGAAGCCGTCAGCCGGGGCAATCACCGCGAAGTCGGCCTCAGCCACGCCATCCGCGCCTGCCTTCGCACACTCCGCACGGCGGCAGCCTGCCTGTATGTAGCAACTTATCGCATCGCCGTCGATGCCGTAAAGAGCCACCTTGCGCGGCTGCAGACGGTTGGCCAGGCGCAGGCAAAGCTCGCAGACGCGCCTGCCAATGACGCCCTCGCCTGGGAAGCGCGCGGCCAACGGCGCATAGGCGTAGTACGGCCAGTGCTCGTTGATGACGTAGCGCACCATGCGGTAAGCCCACGGCGACTGCACGCCGAAGCCGCGGCAGCGGCCTATGCGGCTCGTCCATACAAGCCAACGCCTAATCATTGAATACTCCATACAGCAAGTTGCTCCCCTCAATTACGCCGTTACGGCACACGCAGTGCGCCCCGTCGCAGTGCGCACGTACGCCTGCCACGTTTTTGCAAATATACGTATTTCCCTACGAAAAACATCATTTTTCACCAAAATGTTTTCCTTTTTAACGTGAGTTCGGTATAAGAAAACATCCTTTGTAGGGACATAATTCATTATGTCCGCACGCCGCGAAGAGGCGTATTATAC
>CAJJWN010000037.1 GCA_905196835.1 uncultured Prevotella sp.
CGCTCTTCCGAAGCGTCGCAGTCTTGACGCATTTATCGAACCGACCATGTTTGGTTTCGACGAGTTCGATTTTGATGAATATGACACTGAAATCGATTCATAATTAGGACAAGATATATTATTTCATCACTCTAAAAAATATAACCTCCATGACAAACATTGCAATATTCGTTTCTGGGAATGGGACTAACTGCGAAAACATAATCAAATATTTCAAAGACAATACAGACATCAAAGTCCGCCTTGTTGTCAGCAACAAAGCAGATGCCTACGCCCTGACCAGGGCTGCAAAATACGGAGTGCCGTGCAGGGTACTTTCAAAAAAAGACATCAACGACAGCGGCATTATCATCCCTTTGCTTGAGCATTTCAAAATAGACTTTATCGTGCTTGCCGGTTTCATGCTAATGGTACCCGAATTCATTACAGAGAGATACGACCATAAAATCGTCAACATACACCCTTCATTACTTCCAAAATTCGGAGGAAAAGGCATGTACGGTCATCATGTGCACGAAGCTGTAAAAACAGCAGGAGAAGTTGAGACCGGCATAACAATACATTATGTAAGCAATGTTTGCGACGGTGGCGAAATAATAGCGCAATTCAAAACAGCAGTTTCACCTGAAGATACTGCTGAAGACATTGAGTCAAAAGTCCACGCCCTTGAACAATTGCATTTTCCAAAAGTCATAGAAAACGTCATAACTGGTTCGTCCAAATAAAGTTCTGTTATTCAGCGACTTAACAACATACGGCATTTTACGATGCAAAAAGCGGCATATCGCATGAAGAGATACGGTCTCTTGCTTTGCAATATGCCGCTTTTTAATTGGCCAAGATTATTCTACCTAACCCATCTTGCACCATCACGAAGAACAAATCTTATCTTTTTGTCACTGGGCACCGATGGTTTTACCCATTCACCTTTACCTACATATATTGTCGTTGGCTTATCGGCAGACACACTTTCGACAGCTTCCTGCAAATCGAAAAACAATCCGCTGCCATCTTTAGCTACGGCAATATCACAATCTTGCACATATTTTTTTAATGCCGGGATTTTCTCTACTACGGCATCGGCCAACAATCCAGCCACTGTATACGCCCCATATACATTGTAATGCGTATTATCCTGCCGTCCGTTGGGTAAAGAGGGAACTTCACCCGGCTCATAACACATATGCAGTTTCTTTGAGCCAGCCGGACCAAGTCCTTGCTCAAGGTCGTGTGTTATCTTGTTGGCGTCAATGAAAACAGTTTCAGTCTCATTGGCAACTTTCCGCGGTGAAATCAAATAAGCTCCGTGAGTATCAACAAGAGTATCACCTTCAATAAGACTTGCCGACGAATTGTCGCGTTTGTCATCGTCCTCAACAGCAGTCTTGCTGGCGGTAAATGTCCGCCTTACAACGCTGTTGAAAAGCACGGGTATTCCTCCCCGCATTTTCGTATCATTGACAAACATGCGTAGGTTTGCATCAAACGTCGTCCCCGGTTCTGTATGGCGAGCCGTATCTTGCTTCTCGTCATTATGTCCGAATTGTATAAATACATAATCACCAGGCTTTATCTGTTCGCACACTTTTCTCCAAAGCCCCTCGGATATAAAGCTTTTCGACGACCGGCCATTTTTTGCATGATTGTCAATAATGACGTCATCAGTAAAAAAGTTTTTGAGCATCATACCCCATCCCCTTTCCAGTCCGCCTCCGCTAATGTCCTTGTTAGCCATTGTCGAATCGCCTATCATGAATATCTTAACCTTACGCTCGGTTGTAAAAGACGACAATAACAGCATACAAACGAGCAACGCGGTAAAATATCTGAACCTTCTCATCGCCTGATTTTTCATTCTTAACGCTCGGACACAATGCTTACAAGTTCATCAGCACTTACCAACCGCTGTTCGCCTGTAGACATATCCTTCAACGTAACTTTGTTTTCATTGATTTCATTTTCACCTGCCAACGCTACATAGCGAATCCCATTGTTGTTGGCATAACTCATTTGTTTTTTCATCTTCGCCGCATCCGGATAAATTTCAGTTGCGATTCCGCAAGAACGCGCCTTTGAGATTATCGGCATACAATAAGCTGTTTCCCTTTCACCAAAATTGATAAACAGCAGCTGCGTGCCTGACATTGCGGTCTTGGGATATAAGTCAAGCGCATTCAACACGTCGAAAATTCTGTCAGCGCCAAACGATATGCCCACTCCACTGATACCAGGCATTCCGAAGATTCCTGTCAAATTGTCATATCTTCCACCTCCAGTTATGCTTCCTATCTGTACGTCCAACGCCTTAACTTCAAATATCGCGCCTGTATAATAATTAAGTCCGCGGGCCAAGGTAAGGTCAAACTGCAATTCATTTTCAAGCCCGGCATCTTTCAAAACGCCCAATATATACCGCAACTCCTCAACACCCTTCAGCCCTGTTTCAGAATTCTTAAGAACATTGCAGATAGTGTCAAGCTTTTCATCATTGCTCCCGCTAAGCGATATTATAGGCTGAAGTTTCTCTATTGCTTCACTGCTAAGCCCGGCTGCAGCCAATTCCGCATTGACATTTTCTATGCCAATCTTGTCAAGTTTGTCAATGGCCACGGTAATATCTACTATCTTGTCCGCCTCGCCTATATATTCAGCAATACCTGTCAAGATTTTCCTGTTGTTTACCTTTATCTGTACGCGGACACCGAAACGTTTGAATACAGTATCGATAATCTGCACAAGCTCAACTTCATTCAACAATGAATCGCTGCCGACAACATCCGCATCACACTGATAGAATTCGCGGTAACGACCTTTCTGCGGCCTGTCCGCTCGCCATACAGGCTGTATCTGATAACGCTTGAAAGGGAATTGCAACTCATCCCTGTGCATTACGACAAAGCGCGCGAACGGCACTGTAAGGTCATATCGAAGGCCTTTCTCACAAAGTTTTGATGCCAAATGCAAAGAATTTCCGCCTAACAAGTCTTCCTGTTCAACCTTGCTCAGATAGTCACCGCTATTTAAAACTTTAAACAAAAGCTTGTCGCCCTCCTCACCATATTTGCCAAGCAGCGTCTGCAATGTTTCCATTGCCGGAGTTTCTATCTGCTTGAAACCATATAATGCAAAGACTGACTTTATCGTATCGAAAATATAGTTACGCTTCGACATCTCCAAAGGAGTAAAGTCGCGCGTTCCTTTTGGAATCGAGGGTTTATTCATTGACGTTATAATGATTATTAAATTATAGAAAACATCACGGTTAAATACGGATGCCCTAACTAATATAAAAGCATAAGGGCATCCGTATTGGTGTCAGACTTTTTCTTCAGACATATTATTATTTATTTCCTGACTATTGTCTGTTCACGGTCAGGACCGATGGAAATGATTTTTATCGGAGTTTCAAGTTCTGCTTCAAGGAACTTTATATAATCGGCAAACTCTTGGGGGAACTCATCCTCGCAGGTCATCTTTGTCATGTCCGTATGCCACCCCTTCAGTTCTTTATAAACAGGCTCTATGCCCTCTTCAATATTATATGGAAAATCCTTGGTCTCCTCACCGTTGCATTTGTAAGCCACACAAGCCTTGATGGTATCGAAATCGTCAAGCACATCACTCTTCATCATGATTAGTTGTGTCACTCCGTTTACCATTATTGCATAACGCAAAGCCACCAAGTCAATCCAGCCACACCTGCGTTCACGCCCTGTTACAGCACCATACTCATGCCCTAAGGCGCGTATTTTCGCACCTGTCTCGTCAAACAATTCCGTCGGGAATGGTCCTGCACCAACTCTTGTGCAATATGCTTTCATTATGCCATACACTTCACCTACTTTATTCGGACCTATGCCCAAGCCTGTACATGCACCGGCACAAATCGTATTTGAAGATGTAACAAACGGATAACTGCCGAAGTCAACATCAAGCATCGTGCCTTGAGCTCCCTCACACAATATAGTCTTGCCTTCCCTAAGAGCCTTGTTTATGACATGCTCGGAATCGATTATATGGAACTGGCGGAGGTATTCTACGCCCTCCATCCACTTCTTTTCAACGTCAGTTATATCATAATCCGTATATCCAAGGGCCTTCAACATCTTTTCGTGACGAGCCTTGTGTGCGGCGTATTTTTCGTCAAATCTATCAAAAATATCGCCTACACGAAGACCGTTGCGTGAAATCTTGTCAGTATAAGTAGGCCCGATGCCCTTGCCGGTAGTGCCGACCTTGTCCTTGCCTTTCGCCATTTCATTGGCCGCGTCGAGCAACCTGTGGGTAGGCATTATAAGATGTGCCTTCTTTGATATATACAGCCTTTCTTTAAGAGGATGCCCGGTTTTCTCCAAATCCTTGGCCTCCTCCATGAAAAGGTCTGGCGCAAGTACGACACCGTTGCCTATTATGTTCACCTTGCCGCCCTGGAATATGCCCGAAGGTATGCTTCTCAAAACGTATTTCTCATCCTCAAACTCAAGGGTATGGCCTGCATTCGGACCGCCCTGAAAGCGTGCCACGACATCATATTTAGGCGTAAGCACATCAACAACCTTGCCCTTGCCTTCATCGCCCCATTGCAAACCGAGCAGGACATCAACTTTGCCTTTTTCCATATTCGTTCAAATGTTTATTCTTGTTATTTGTATTTTCTTTTCTCTTTTGACGCGTCAACATTGCCTGGCAAGTGCTACACGTACCATATATGTATAATGAAAAACTTTCTTTTCGGAAGCGTTTTAAATGCATTGCGTCCACAACATCGGCCAATTCAGTAACTTTTACATCTTCCACCTTACCGCAAACGGTACACACCTGAAGGCATCTTCCACCGGTAACCCCGGCTCTATAGCGCATACCACCTTGCAAACGTAAGCCTATTACAAGACGCAATTCCAATAACAAATTCAGTGTATTGTAAAGCGTTGCCCTGCTTACAGGGAAATTCATTACTTCAAGCCGTTCCCCAAGCTCTTGTATTGAAAAGTACGACGTAAAGCCATAAACAGCCTCAAGTACGGCAAAACGCTCAGGAGTCTTGCGATACTTGTTCTGCTCGATGTAATTGCTCAATATCTGTTTCGCAGCGTCGTATGAATTAGCTTTCATTTCAAAAACAAGCCGTATGGGTTACAAAAATACAACAAAATAGCGTATCAACCGTTTTAAATATCAAAAAATATCTAAATTGTATGACCTAAATGCCGGTTTGAGGATTTTCATATGCAAGCCATCAACTTGTGCAAAACGCGACAGGGCGTTTACAACAGCATGGCGCACAGACACATTGCCATCTGCGACAGCAGTCTGCGCTTGGTCTATAAACTCATTTATCTCGCGCTCGTCAAACTCCTCGCCTGATGCAAACAAGCGTGACAGCACATTGTATCCGCATATAAGCTTCAGCTCGTTTTCCGACGCAAGCCAGCCAAGCGCGTATCTTTTCGCTCCGTCCAAATGCCTGAACAAATTGAAAGCGGCCATCTCCGCCATTTCCTGATTAGGCAACTGGTTCACCCAAATGTCAACCAACTCGGCGGACATGTCGGCCGCCGGCATTATAAGCGTTGCCAAAATCTTACATTCGCGGATGTCTTCTTTCCACAGCTCTATGGCAAGTTCATAATCCTTGCCATATTCAGCAGCCATTTCTTTCAGCGCCGGGAGGGCTATGCCCCAATTTATCTTGTAGCCCAGTCCCTTGTCACGCATGGATTGCGAAGCTACTCCGTTCATCATAAGGCGGAACCGTCCTTTTATCTGTTTCAGCCTGTCTTGTGTGTCTTGCCTCATGGTTTTTATATTAAAGTTGAATAAACCTTGCTGTAACGCAGCATCTGGTTGACATAAGTCTCGGTGTAATCTACTTGTATATCGACAATATTCCCAGCATCATCGGCCAACGGAATGAGGACAGGATTTATGAACCCCTTATATGGAGGTATGCCAAGTTTGGAATACCTTGCAATGATTTCGTCGTGCAAGACCGGGTCTACTTCCACTGCATAACGCTCAACCAATTGGCGGGCCGCCTCATAATCGCCTTCGCTCTTTATCCTCTGCACTTCGGCAAGGAGCTGGCCGAACAAGCCTCTAAGCTTCACATAATCGTTTATCCGTACATACGTTTTCCCTGAAATACGCACCAATTCTATCACATTGTCTTCACGTCCGTGCTCATAACACCAGCGTGCGATTAAGGCACGGTCGCGCATGTGGGCTTCTTCTATTTCATTTCCACGCTTAATACGCGCCAGTTGGGTAAGCAATCCGTTCATTATGTACGAATAATACCCGGCCTTGTAAGCATCCTTGTCAGGCAAAAGGCCGAGCTCAAGCATCTTTTCGTCAGCCACATAATACAGCCCGAAAAGGTCGGCGCGTGCCTCTTCTATCGTATTGCCATAAGCTTTTAACGCATCAGGGTCAACACCCGGAAGCAACCGGCCGCTGCCATGCCCGAGACATTCGTGCAAGTCTGTATGAATAATGTCACAAATATCACCATACTCACGCAACAAAGACTTGGTAGCATCGTCTATAACGAATTCTTCGTCAAACCCGTTACCACGCGCAGCTTCGTTATAGGCATTTATGATGTTGCTTATCGTAACGCTCTTGCTGCCGTGTCGGGCGCGTATCCAGTCGGCGTTTGGAAGGTTAATCCCGATGGCAGTAGAAGGATATTCACCGCCTCCAAGCATCGCGGCGCAGATGACGTTGGCCGACACGCCGTTTACCTTTTCTTTCTTAAAACGCGGGTCAACCGGTGAGTGGTCTTCAAACCATTGGGCGTTCGCACTTATAACTTGCGTGCGCCTTGTACCTTCCATGTCGCGGTATTCCACCAGCCCTTCCCATGTGCCTTTCATGCCGAGAGGGTCGTCGTAAACCTCGATGAAGCCGTTGATGAAATCTATCAGCGACTCGCCGTCTGACACCCATTCGATGCAATATTCATTGAAAACATGCAAATCGCCTGACTTGTAATATTTTACAAGCAGCTCAATGATATTTTCCTGACGTTCGTTTTCAACAAAGTTTAGTGCCTTTTCAAGCCAGAATACTATCTTGCGTATTGCCTTGTCATACTTTCCGTCTACGCGCCAAACTTCTTCATGTACGGCATCGTCTGTCTTCACAACCGTGGAATTGAGGCCGTATGATACGGGCTCCTCGTCAGACATGTCTTTAACCGACGAATAATAGTCCTCTACCTCCTTTTGGCTTACGCCGTCATAGAAGTTACATGCCGACGAGGTTACCAAGTCCGTGCCGTCTTTCTTGCATACCTTGACGGGCAGGACTGACGGATTGAACATCACCGGCAACAATTCATCACAAAGCCCCTTGACGCTCTGCCCTTGCTCCAAAGGAAGCATGTCAACGTCAACAGACTTTACCGCATTGATGAAAAAGTCCTCCGAAAAGCCTGGCTGAAACTTGTCACAACCATAATGATGGTATATTCCGCTTGAAAACCAGACCATCTTGAGATACTCTTCCAAAGCCTTGAAGTCGGCAGAGTCACGCGCGCCTTCATAGCTTGTATATACAGCTTCAAGCGTCTTGCGTATCTTTAAGTTGTACTTGCCGAACTGGTCGAAGGTTATGTCCCTTCCGAACAGGGCTGCCTGCGACAAGCAATATACCAGTTTCTTTTGCCTTAACGACAATCTGTCGAAGTTATCCAGCCGGTACCTCAACATCATTATGTCGGCAAAACGCCCCTCTATGTAATTAAAGCCTGTATCTGTCATCATCTCGATTATAACCTTGTCAAACGAGTCTCACGGCTTGGCGTTGTCCAGTTTGTAACGTCTCGGCGTAACGCCCGTATATTTGTAGAAAGCCGCATAGAACGACTGGCGGTTAGAGAAGCCGCACATGTCGCTTATCTCTTCCATCCGCAGGTTGCGGTAACGCTTGTCCACAAGCAGCGCCTTCGCATTGTCTATCCTGTATTTATTGACAAGTGACGTATAATTCATGTCAAAACATACATTGACAACGGCCGAGACATAACGGGTGTTTGTGCCCAAGTCTTCAGCCAGGCGCTTCGCCGAATAGTCCTTGTCCTTATACTTCTTTTTCTTCAACAATATGTTTACAATCCTGACCTTAAGCTGCCCCATAAGCTTAGGACTTACAAGAGCACGGTAGGCCGCTTCCTTCTTTGTGCTTAAATTAATATTATACTTAACCATCGTCTCCCTCCCAATCAAATCTTTTTACTAAAAAACCATACAAACAAATAGGAAGAAGGCTGCACGCCTACTCCCCACATTCTTTTATTAGAGTATTGCAAAGGTAATGATTTTCCGACAAAAACCTTTATAGTATTCCGTTTTTAATAAAAATTGAACTTAGAATTACATTCATGCCAACGCATACTAAAAATACGGGCGAAATACCAAAAGACGTTAAAAAAGCGCATTGCCAAAACCATAACACAACGGAACACAATGCCATATACGGCAAACAACAAACTTAAAGACGGTCTTTGGCAAGCTAAAAGACCACCTTTCGCATCATGAAAGACGGCCTTTTATAAACTGTTGGATATCAAAGCATTACACATACCCGCAAAACATGCCTGCACATAACGCCGAACGTTAAAGAGAGACCCGTCAAGACATGATACATGTGATTTTCAACACGGTATCTGTCGTGTCGGTTATACGGTACCTTTCATCCGGCCTTTGATTGACAAGCCAAACTATCCTACCATGCGCATCTGCAACAACCAGCTGACGTTGCTTGTCAAAAAGATTAAATTTCCTGTCCGTCAGATAATCGCTTACAAGTTTCGAGCCCTTCATACCGAATGGAACAAAACGGTCGCCGACCTCAACCGTCCTGACCGTCAACGGAAACTTCACGACGGAAGCATCGGCAAAACAAAAGCATTTGTCAGCAGAAACCTTAAAACCAGAATCTCGCTCAACACGCTCAAACCGTAATTTCATGCTGTCATCATACACATAAACACCGCATTCGGGCACCAACATCGGCCTGCGTCCGCTTTCGGCCAAAGGCTCCACAACAATACAATCACGGTCAATAAGCAGCCTATGCGTAGATGAAACAAAAACACGTCCGGAGCCGGTGCTTACCGACGCATATATTTGCTCTATCTGTGATGGGACGAAAGAATAGCCTTTCAACAACCTGAAAAGCACATACTCCGGTGCAGGTCCTGTCATAAGCCTGTCCGTATGAATCACAACAACCCCTTTGGCTTTCTCCTCTACCAATACGGAAGCCACGCTGCCAACCACATCGTCCAAAGCATCGGCAACATCGGCAACACGCGATGCCGTCTTGGCGATGCTGTCACTGACCGACGGATTGATTTCTTTCATCAATGGAAGTATGTCAAGACGTATCTTGTTCCTTACCACATCGTCAACAAGATTGGTGCTGTCTGTCACAAAGTCCTGCCCCGCTTCAGCCAATACAGTCTCTATTTCATTCCTTGTAACACAAAGCAAGGGACGCACAATGCCGCCGTTCTTTGGCTTTATCCCGGTAAGCCCGTGTATGCCCGTGCCCCTTATAAGGTTAAGCAGCACCGTTTCCACGGAATCATCCTGATGGTGTGCTACGCATACAGCCGACGCTCCGATGTCTTCGGCCAGCTGCTTGAAGTAAGCATAACGCAAATGGCGCGCGGCCATCTCTATGCTAATCTTGCGTAACTTGGCAAAACCTTCCGTATCGAAATGTGTCACATGAAGTCCAATTCCGTTTCTCTCGCAGAAACGGCGGCAAAACATCTCGTCGCGGTCTGACTCGTCGCCACGCAGATGAAAGTTACAATGAGCGGCCACAACATCAAAGCCAAGCTCACGCAACGCCAACGACAACGCCACGCTGTCAGCCCCTCCAGACAGTGCGACAAGGTATTTTCCATTACATTCCATCAATTTATGGGATGCAATGAACTTCGATACTTTCTGTAAAAAATGCTTATTCAACATACAGCACCAAGCCTTTGAGGTATTCACCCTCCGGATGATATATGTTGATTGGATGGTCGGCAGGCTGATGGAGCTGATGCAATATACGGACATTGCGCTTCGCCAAAGCTGCGGCGGTAAATACCGCATTGCGGAAATTGTCCTTCGTCACAACCTGGCTGCAACTGAAAGTAAACAATATTCCACCGCTTTTGATACGCTCCAAAGCCTTGACATTAAGCCTGGTATAGCCCTTCAACGCATTATGCAATGCCGCTCTATGCTTTGCAAAGGCAGGAGGGTCAAGTATGATAAGGTCATATTTTCCATCGGCAGAATCGAGGAACTTGAACGCATCCTCACAAAACGCCTCATGGCGGCTGTCTCCGGGGAAATTCAACTCGACATTGGCATTTGTCAATTCTATGGCTTTCGCGCTGCTGTCAACCGAATGCACGAGCTTGGCATTGCCGCGCATGGCGTAAAAAGAAAAACCTCCCGTATAGCAAAACATGTTCAACACCGTCTTGTCCTTTGCATAACGCTCAAGCAAAAGACGGTTTTCACGTTGGTCTACAAAGAAGCCCGTCTTCTGTCCTTTCAGCCAGTCTACATGAAACTTCAGACCGTTTTCAACGGCAACGTTGTCATCACAACCTCCGTAAATAAAGCCGTTTTCCTGTCCTAAACCGGCCTTGTAAGGCAATGTTGTCTCGCTTTTATAGTAAACGTGCTTTATCCTGTCACCCATTACATCAACAAGCGCACGCGCAATCTCATTCCGGCACACGTGCATACCTACGCTATGGGCCTGCATCACGGCTGTCTTGCCATAACAGTCAACGACCAGCCCTGGCAGATTATCGCCCTCGCCGTGCACAAGACGGTACGTATTGTTGTCCGGATTATCTGCTATGCCTATATTTTGGCGCATGGTTAAAGCCGAGGATAAACGCTTGCGCCAAAAGCTCACGTCTATATCAACATCTTCAAAAGAAAGCACACGCACCGCAATGCTTCCAATCTGAAAATGGCCTACGGCTATAAACTCACCGCCTGCCGTGATGACACGCACTGTCTCTCCTTCTTCTATATTCTCATCCAGATGGCTTATCGCACCCGAAAACACCCATGGGTGAAAACGTTTCAGACTATCTTCTTTGCCCTTTTTCAGATATATGTTCTTGTACATGTCGTCAATTCTTTTGTTCGTCTATCTTTATAAGTTGGTAATCACCTGTTTTTTCAAGGCGGCACAGTTCCTCGTAAATGTTTATGCAAGCCCATGCGTCTGTGGCTGCATACAGCTTTTGGCTGTCGCTAAGCACGTCAGATTCCCAGTTACTCAAACGCACAGACTTGCTTATTTTCTGATGAAAGAAGTTTGCATAAAGCTTCTGCAAGCTTAAATCTTCTACGCCAAGTTCACCAACATGCTTCTGCAAGTCAATGAACTTGCCCGGGGTAAAATCGGCACGCTTATGCAATGAGTTCATGTCATCATGCAAAGATAGCCCTACCTTGGTTACATTCACATCTTCAAGCAAACGTATTATCGCCGGAGTCATCCCTGTTAGGTTCAAACGGAAAAGGAAACAAGTGTCATGTGTTGACACTTGCAATAATGCAACCTCATGCGAACGTCCCTTCTTAAACGAAGGTTTCGTCTCCGTATCCACGCCAAGAATATCTTGAGAAAGCAAATACCCGACCGCCTTTTCGGCTTCTGCCGCAGTGTTAATTACTATTATCCTACCGTCAAAAACGGCTCTTGGCAGCTCTTGGATATTATGTTTGTCAAATTTGCTATATATAACTTTTCCCATAAATAAAAACAAAACGAAGCCGACAAGACTTCACAAATGGTGTGCAAAAATATAAAAAAAAGGCGACTTCTATGTTACTTCTGACTTTTTTCGATTACTTTTGCAAATAAAACTTCGAATAAGCCAATGGGTAAGAAAAAAAATATGCGTTCCGATAAATCATTCAGTGAAGTTATCGGAATTAAAGCCATACTCCAAAACGACATACTGAACTTCATCCTCGGCATAGTATTAATCCTGCTAGCCATTTATACGATAATAGCATTCATTTCGTTTTTCTCTACCGGACAATACGACCAAAGCATAATATTAGACCATAGTCCTCAAGAGATACTCAACAAAAACAGGGAATTCAAAAACAGTTGCGGCTCTTTTGGCGCATTTGTTTCATACTTTTTCATATCAAGATGTTTCGGGCTTTCCGCCTTCATAATACCCATATTCATGGGTTTGGCAGGATTGAGACTTGTCAATGCATATAAAATAAACCTTTTAAAATGGTTTATATGCCTGATGATTGCCATGATATGGTTTTCTGTCATGGCAGCCAAAATACTGACCCCAATTATGGGCAGCAACATATATAACCCGGGTGGAGACCATGGTTTATATTGTAGCCAATGGCTTGAAAACATTGTTGGTGTATATGGGCTGATGGCCATATTGCTGCTTACGGCGATAATATTCCTTACATATTTAAGTAAAGAGACCATAAACGTGGTGCGCAACATGTTAAATCCTATTGGTACGCTTACAAGGAAAGTAAAATTCGGATTTACAAATGTGTTAGACAAGCCACAACAAGACGGTAACACAATACAAACACTTGAAGACCCTACTACATTTGACGACCCCGAGCCGCAAACTGTTGTTTTCACAGAAAATGAAAGCAAGAAAGATGTTACGGAAGAAATCAAAACCGTAGAAAACAGCCCAAACGAGCCTCAACAGGAAATGATAATAAATCAAACCGACAACGAGACAAAAGCTGATTCAAAAGATGTATCAGGTCCCAAAGACTTGTCTGTACCCATTGACCCACGCGAACCGTGGACTAAATATAAATATCCTACACTCGACCTGCTGCAAAAATATGAAAACGACGGCAAGCCTTATATTGACATGAAAGAGCAAACCGCAAACAAAAACCGTATTGTGGAAGTGCTCAACAACTTCGGAGTGCAAATAAAAACAATAATGGCTACCGTCGGGCCAACCATAACGTTATATGAGATAACACCTGCGGAAGGCATAAGAATATCAAAAATCAAAAACCTTGAGGACGACATCGCCCTAAGCCTTGCTGCACTTGGCATACGAATAATCGCGCCAATACCCGGCAAAGGAACGATTGGTATTGAGGTGCCTAATAAAAAACAGAATATTGTCTCGATGGAAAGCATACTCAATTCAAAACGCTTCCAGGAGACAACGATGGATTTGCCAATAGCAATAGGAAAAACCATAACCAATGAAATATTTATGGTTGACTTGGCTAAATTGCCACACTTATTGGTTGCCGGTGCTACCGGCCAAGGTAAGTCTGTCGGCCTGAATGCCATCATTACATCACTGCTTTACAAAAAACATCCCAACGAACTGAAACTTGTACTGATTGACCCAAAGAAAGTCGAGTTCAGCGTATATGCCCCGATTGCGCAACATTTCATGGCAAAAGTGCCAGACGACAACGAAGAACCAATCATCACTGATGTCACAAAAGTTATTCGGACGCTGAACAGCTTGTGCAAACTGATGGATTCAAGATATGACATGCTGAAACTTGCCGGAGCAAGGAATATCAAGGAATATAATAAAAAATACATAAACCATCAGCTTAAACTGACTGACGGCCACGAATACATGCCTTATGTTGTCGTAGTAATCGACGAATTCGGCGACCTTATAATGACAGCCGGCAAGGAAATAGAACTGCCAATAGCGCGTATAGCCCAACTGGCGCGCGCCGTTGGAATACACATGGTAATAGCCACGCAAAGGCCGACGACATCAATCATTACCGGTAACATCAAGGCCAACTTCCCTGGCCGAATGGCATTCAGGGTCAGTGCAATGATTGACTCAAGGACAATCCTCGACCGTCCTGGTGCGAACCAGCTGATAGGCCGCGGCGACCTGCTGTTCCTCAACGGCAACGAACCTGTCAGAGTGCAGTGTGCATTTATAGACACTTCTGAAATAGAGAGGATAAACCAATATATTGCAGAACAGCCCGGACCGCTTGAACCGATGGAGCTACCCGAACCTGCATCAGACGAAGGAGGTGATATTGGTGGCGGCAACCTTGAAGTCCACAATATAGACCCATTGTTTGAAGAGGCAGCCAGAGCCATCGTGCTTAGCCAACAAGGTTCAACCAGCATGATACAACGCCGCTTCTCAATCGGCTACAACAGGGCTGGCAGACTGATGGACCAACTGGAAAAGGCAGGCATTGTAGGAGCCGCCCAAGGCAGCAAACCACGTGAAGTGTTGATACAGGACGAAAACAGTCTTGAAACTTTACTTTCACAACTAAAACGATAACATTTAAAACAAAAAGCAAAATATAATATAACGAATATGAAAAAATTATCACTGATATTGCTTTTCTTTATAATAACGGTTGTTGGCATTAATGCCCAGAATGCCGCGCAAGCCCGCAAGATACTTGACAAGACGGCATCAATCATCGGCAACAAAAACGGCGCAAGCGCTAATTTTAGCGCAAGCGGGAAATACGGCAACTCATCAGGGACAATTGCAATCAAAGGCAACAAATTCAACGCGCACACCCAGCAAGCAATAGTATGGTTTGACGGAAAGACGCAATGGACGTACATGAAAAGCAGCCAAGAGGTAAACATCAGCACGCCTACCGAAGCACAGCAACAGTCAATGAACCCGTACAAATTCATAAACATATATAAAAACGGCTTCAAACTGGGCATGAAAAACGTTTCGGGCGGATGGCAGATACATCTTTACGCCACTAACCAAAAGCGCACCATCAAGGAAATGTACATAACAATAGGACGCAACTACCTGCCGCAAACCATAAAGATGCGCCAAAACAACGGGTGGACGACAATAAAAGTATCTAATTTCAAAGCAAAGAAATTGTCTGACGCGACATTCCGCTTCAACTCCAAAGACTTCCCCAACGCAGAAGTTATTGACCTAAGATAAATTTGGATATACGGTCACATAACCGTAAAACACAATAGCTACAACATGAACAAGCTGCAATTGTTCCGCACTTTGCGCCGCCACATCAAGCTGGCCGAAAAGCGCAGCGTGGCATATGAGCAAAACAGGACGGCCAAGGTGCTGTTATACATAGGTGGCGCATTTGTCATACTCTACCTTGTTTTCATCGCAATCATGCTGGCTCTTTTGGCCAACACATCAAGTTCGACGACGCCATACGAATTCATTTTCGGCCTGATACCGTTTTTCCTTGCCGTAGATTTCGGTTTCAGGTTCATCAGCCAACAGACCCCGGTACAACTTATAAAGCCATACTCGCTGCTGCCTATACCTAAATATACATGCGTCGAGATGTTTGTCCTGTCGAGCATCGCCACGCCCAACAACCTTGTATGGACTGCGGTCACGATACCGTACGTGCTGATGACAACACTCTTCAGCGACGGCCTGGCCGCGTCATTGGGCATAATCATATCTTTTCAAGTTATGGTGACGGTCAACAGTCAATGGTACATGCTTGTAAGGACGCTCATCAACCAAAGCCTGAAATGGTGGATATTGCCAATCATTGTATATGCCGCCATATTCTCACCAATTTATATTGACGACTTTGAGGCATTGTTCGATATATATTCCGCGCTTGGCAGAGGCTTCACATTCTGGAATCCATTGTATTACCTGCCGCTGCTACTATTGCTCTGGGCGTTCGTAGAGGTGAACAAACGGCTGCAATACCATTTCACATATATCGAAAACGCCAATGTCGGCGATGCAAAGATGAAAAGCGTGACGGAGTTCCGTATGTTCGACAAGTACGGACAGACAGGAGAATACATCAAGCTTGAAATAAAAAGCCTGATACGCAACAAGAACATGCGCAAGTCGTTTATCTTCAGCACTATCTTTGCAGTATTCCTCAGCCTTGTCGTTTCATTTACAGACCTTTACCAAGACGATTATTCCAAAATATTCTGGGTTGCTTATGTCTTCCTGATTTACGGTGCGAACACGCTCATAAAGATAATGTGTGCTGAGGGCAATTATATTGACTGCCTTGCCATACACAAGGAGAACATCATGCAACTGCTAAAAGCCAAGTATTACTTTTACAGCTCGATGCTAGTGCTGCCCATGCTGCTGATGCTGCCAACCGTGTTTACTGGCAAACACAGCTTGTTGGCATTGTTGTCGATGATGTGCTTCACGGCCGGCCCTGTGTATTGCCTTTTCATGCAAATGGCCGTATATAACAGGCAGACAATGCCGCTAAACACAAAATTCATAAGCAAGGGCAACATGGAAAACAACTATTTCCAGGTGGTAGCACTCATCGTGGCAATGTTCCTGCCCGTAGTCGTCATTTCCATACTTAGAACTTCTTTTACCGAAAACATAGCATATCTTACTCTGCTGATTGCCGGCATAGCATTCATGGTTACCCACAATCTATGGATAGCCAACATCTACAAACGCTTTATGAAACGTAGATACATCAACACCGAGAGCTTTAGGGCGACAAGGTAAACAAAGCGGAATAAAACCTAAACAAAAATCCGTACGCATACGAACGGTCAATCGGCATTTTCCAATTGGCGGCATTTCAGCTTGCAAAAGACGGCATTTTACACTATGAAAGGCGGCATTTCACAACTTGAAATGCCGCCTTTCATAAATCATTGGAAATCAAACTGATTGCAAGCCTGCCGTCTGTGGCTTCGCAAACCGTTATTTGTCAAGAAACTCATTGGAGCCAACCTTCAATGCAGGACCGAGGTGCATTGCTCCGGCCTCATACGGAAGCCACACCGACATCTTGCCCTGTCCGCGATTAGCCCATGCGTAATAAGGGATTAAATTAAGCACAGCATCAGTAGTTACCATACGTCCGTCGCCGTCGTATGCTACCTTTTGCACTCCTGCCGTTATCACATCGCCGCCTCCAGGAGCCTTCCTGCCGGTCACGGCAAGCTTGGGATTGCGTGGCAGAAGTATCGAGAAAATGTCCAATCCCTCATTGTCCGGCCATTCTGCACAGTATACCAACGGGCCACGCTCTATGGCAAGCATTCCGCGGTCGGCCTCAACCTTGTCATTGGCAGCCACAAGGCGCGGTGTCATGTCAAGTGAAACAGTCACAACATCACCTTTCCTCCATTTGCGGTTTATCGTGAAATATCCTTTGTCTATCGTGCTTTCAACAACCTTCCCGTTTACTTTTACAGTGTAATGCGTCTGCTTGTTATCTGCAAAACAGTACAAATCGCTCGGTACTACATCACCGCGCACCCATCCCGGTATGCGTATCTTCATGGCGAAGTTACCGCCACCTTTGGCAATAGTCAACGCTATCTCGCCGTCAAAAGGATATTCGGTTTTCTGCATCAGCTTGACCTTGTTTTTACCAATGTTCAAATCCGACGTGCCTTCCATAAACAGGTTTACATACAGGCTGTCATCACGCGTAGCATAAACGTATCCCGGAACAGACGGCAAAAAGCGGCACAGGTTTGACGGACAGCAGGCACAGCCAAACCAAGGCTTGCGCTCGTATCCTCCGGCTGACTCTAACGGGTTGGGGTAAAAAAAGGCATCGCCTTTGAGTGAAATGCCAGCCAATACGCCGTTATACAGCGAACGCTCAAGCACATCGTAATACTTTCCGTCGCCATGGAAGAGGAACAGGCGATGGTTTACATACACATTGCCTATCGACGCACATGTCTCACAATACGCAGTTGCATTAGGCAACTCGTAATTGGCGCCAAAGCCCTCGTTGCTTGCACGCGAGCCGATGCCTCCCGTAAGGTAAAGTTTCTTGCTCACGATATTGTCCCAAATCCTGTCAATAGCATGAATATAAGCCGTATCGCCGGTTAAGGCCGCCACATCGGCCATACCCGAATACATATAAGTAGCACGCACGGCATGGCCTACAGCCTCATCCTGCTCTACTACTGGCTTTTGCGCCTGGCTGTATTCATCCTTGCGCGATGTACGCCCACGCATATCGAGGAAGAACTTTGCCTCGTCCAGATATTTCTTTTCTCCCGTCGCAAGATACAACCTTACCAAGGCCATCTCTGCTATCTGGTGTCCCGGCACGCGCACTATTTGCCCTTCACCGGCTCCTATCGTCTTACAAACATTATCGGCATAACGCATTGCTATATCAAGGAAGTTGCGCTTGCTTGTTGCCTGGTAATATGCCACAGCCCCTTCAATCATGTGACCGAGATTGTACAGCTCATGGCTGCCACCCTCTACTGCGTCCCATCGGTTGGCTCCGGCCCACGCGTGCGGATGCTTTGGGTTCATAGTGCGCGCCGTATAAAGATAGCCGTCAGGCTCTTGAGCACCCGCAACTATTACAAGAACACTGTCTATATAACGCTCCATGCGCTTGTCCGGATACGTCTGGAGCAGATAGCTCGCCCCCTCTATGGTTTTATATACGTCTGTATCGTCAAAAGGGAAACCACCGACCTTGAACGTATCACACGGATGAGCTGCCTTTATAAAGTTAGCATAACGCCCTGACTCCTCACACTTTGAGAAAGCCAAAGGCACGGTAACGTCACGACAAGCGTCAAGCCGGTGCTTCCAGAAACCTCCGCTGACATGCGTCGCGGTAAAAGGCACAGGCGTAACAGGATAGCCCGAATGCTGTGCACTGGCCGTAATACAGGCAAATGATAGTGCAAATAATGTCTTAATGGTTTTCATTTTATTTATGTTTTTCAGTTATACACTTCATTCTTATCACACTAAGCGAGTATGGCGGCATTTTATATTCAGCCCCGTCACCCACGCTTATAAAACTCTCCATCGGTCGGGCGTCCTTGTCCGCAGGCTCACCCGTCAAGACTGTAAGGCGTGCCTGGTTATCCTTCATACCGTCGGGCATAACCATTTTTGTAACAACATCTACCGGCAACATGTTTACAAGCTTGACAATTACGTCACTGGTTTCACCATCACGCACGACTGACGTAGCTATACGGCTGCGCACATCGCCACGTGCGTTGCTTGTTTTTACATCAGCAGGCCAATATTCAACGCCTGAATTACGGGCAAACATTTGCTGAACGTAATACCCGACGGTAGGTTTTACCTCCTTATTATTGAAATATATCATGTCAGGATTCCACTGAGTGTGCCCTTCTTTTGCCAGCAGAGGCGCGTAGGAAGCCATCCTAACTATGTCACCGTTACGCTCCAACGATGTAAGATACAAGGCTTCCGCCAAAGCGGTCTCAATATTATTGGGACGTCCGGACAGATGGGCGGCATATTCGCCGAGATAAACTTTTGACTTTGTGCGGCCATAACGGTCATAGAAATCCTGGTTATATATGAACCAGCCCGGCGAATTATAATAATGCTCGTCTACCATAGGCACGTCCAAACTATCAGCCAAACGCCATCCTTCATCATAGTCCGTGCCCTCATAGAACGGGCCGACAGTTCCTATAACGGTTATTTCCGGATGATGTTTCTTCATCGCTTCATAAATCATCGTGAAGCGTTCTTTGAACACATCGGTTATCTGGTCTTCATTGCCTATGCCTATATATTTTAGGTTAAACGGCTCTGGATGGCCGGCATCGGCACGCATCTTGGCCCACTTGTTTGTCTTAGGGTCGCCGTTGGCATAGTCAATCAGGTCAAGAATGTCTTGTACGTATTCATCCATATCCTCCATCGGTATGCCGCCTTGCTGTCCTCCACCGAGCAACTTGCCGGGAATGCAGTTACTGTTCTGGCACGGCACCCCTGCGGCAACTACCGGCAAAGGCTCCGCCCCAATGTCCTCACAAAACTGAAAATACTCATAATATCCCAAGCCCATTGTCTGATGATAGCCCCAAAGGTTCTTCATCGGCTTGCGGGCGTACAGCGGACCAATTGTGTTTTTCCAATGGTAAATGTTGTCTATACCCTGTCCGTGAGCCACGCAACCGCCAGGGAAGCGGACAAACTTAGGATGAATATCGGCTATGGCTTGTGCAAGGTCGGCACGCAGGCCGTTCCTGTGTCCGCGAAAAGTTTTTTCAGGGAACAGCGACACCATGTCAACGTCATACCGACCTACAGCCATCGGCGTGATAAAAAGCTCGGCATCATCAGCCGAAGTCCCGGCACGCAGCGTAGCTGAAAGCTGCACCCAGTCGTGCGACGATACCTTAAACGTCTTTTCAGCAATGACATTACCGTCCTTTTCTCGCAGCCCTATCTTGATTTTCGACGAAGAATTGCGCGACGGAGAATTGCCCGCCGAGCTTCCATCCCCTGCCAAACGGACGAATACCGTCAACAGGTACTTCCCATTTTCACGCACAACAATTCCGTCATAGCCCGTATTAACAAACCCGGCTCCCGGCTTCTCGACATGGAGAGAAGCATAGTGAGAATTATTTACGTGTATAGGTTTTACCGTATCTATATTGACCGACATACCTTCACCGGCAACCGTCCAGGCGTACAAAGGCCCCCAACCGGCCGCCCTGCCCTCTCCTTTTGCATATTCGAAGTCGCGGTTCTGCACAAGCTCTGCATACAGTCCTCCGTCTGCTCCATAATTTATATCCTCGAAAAATACGCCTATCAGCTTGTCGCTGATTGCCTTCGCCTTTTCAGGATATACATTTAGTTGGGCAGTTACAGGCTCAAGTCCGGCAAAGCGCACATCGTCATCCGCGGCACGTTCCGAATAAAGACGCTCACGGTAAGCCTTTGCGTCGGCATACTGCTCAAGCCTTTCAACCTCATGCCATGCCACCTTGTTTACCGTACCGCTTTCCACCGCTCCATTAACCGATACGTTCTTGAACGAGAGCGGCATACGGTTGTCGCCTAAATACGCACCACGCTGCGCCTCCGTAAAATACGTCTGGCTGCTCCAACGTGTCAAGTCGGCTGATGACGAATGGGCAAACTCCATGCCGCCATGGTTGAGTTGCCATACACAATGCCATCTACCGTCGGCTGTACGGCCAAGCCGGGGCTTCACCATACGCTTTTCGCCGCCCCAGTTGGCATAATCGCATTTCAGGAACGAACGGCCTTCACCTACACGGAACCAGTCTTCACCATCACGGCTCCATGCGAACCGCAGGCCGCTCCGCCCGTCGTCACCGGCCGTGGCGTATGCAAAGAGATAAACAGAATCAGGCATTGCCGCCACACCAGCCACTCGCGCTGATGACGGCGTAAAAGCCATCGACACACAAAACGTTGTAATAAAGGTAAATAGTTTCATCACAGTATCACATTATTATATTATAACAGCAAGCTTATTTAGTGTCTAAACAACACGAAATAATCATTGCGCAAAGATACGTAAACATACGGTTACATACAACTTAATTTTTACTAATAAACCATAAATTAAGCATCCACAATCCGCCTGAAAATCATGCTCATTGTAAAAGACCATCTTTCGCAATGTAAAAGGCCGTCTTTAAGCCTGCGATTGACGGCCTTTCGGAAGACGAAAGACGGCCTTTTGTAAAGCGTTGGAAAACAATGCCGTTTTTCACTCATTCTGATAAAAAGATTTATAAAACCAATGTAATATTGGGAAAAATCCGTAATTTTGCACAAAAATAAAAAACAACGGCAAATTGATAGAGAAACACATCGTACTTGAAGACATCGACCCCGTAATGCTGTACGGGGCGGGCAACGCCTATTTGCAGATAATCAAGGCTCTGTACCCGAAACTCAGGATAGTAGCCCGGGACAATGTAATACGGGTACTTGGCGACGAGGAGCTTATGGCCGACTTCGAGGAAAACATCGAGAAGTTAAGAAGGCATGTGCTGAAATACAACTCTATCAGCGAAGAAGACATTATCGACATAATAAAGGGACGCAAGACGAAAGATGACACGGCGAAAGACGTGGTTGTGTACAACATCTCGGGACGCCCAATAAAAAGCCGCAGCGAAAACCAGCAACGCCTCATTGACGCCTACGGGAAGACTGACATGGTGTTCGCCATAGGCCCGGCAGGAACAGGCAAGACGTACCTGAGCATCGCGCTGGCCGTGAAAGCACTGAAAGAAAAAACCGCAAAGAAAATAATATTGAGTCGCCCTGCCGTAGAAGCCGGCGAGAAACTGGGCTTTCTGCCGGGTGACATGAAGGATAAGATAGACCCTTATCTGCAACCTTTATACGATGCACTCGAAGACATGTTGCCGGCCGTAAAGCTGCAAGACATGATGGAGAAGCGCATAATACAAATCGCACCGCTGGCCTTCATGCGCGGACGCACGCTGAGCGATGCCGTCGTGATACTTGACGAAGCACAGAACACGACCACGGCGCAAATCAGGATGTTCCTCACAAGAATGGGATGGAACACAAAAATGATTATCACCGGCGACCTGACACAGGTAGACCTGCCGCACGGAACGACGAGCGGACTGCGCGAGGCCATCGGCATACTGGACGGCGTGGAGGGCATATCCATCGTAAGAATGAACGACAAAGACATTGTAAGGCACAAGCTCGTAACCCGCATAGTACAAGCTTACGACAGGCACGAACGTAGCAAGGACAAGGCGGTCGGCGGAGAGCAGTGAGCGGAATGCGCCCTCAACTCATCGGCTTGCATATCCATCGGTCATAATAAAACAAAATAAAGATGAAAGCATTAACAAAGACAGAGTTCCATTTTGACGGACAGAAAAGCGTTTACCACGGAAAAGTGCGTGATGTGTACAACATCAATGACGACATCCTTGTAATGATTGCGACAGACAGGATTTCAGCCTTCGACGTAGTCCTGCCCAAAGGCATACCCTTCAAAGGACAGGTACTTAACCAAATTGCGGCAAAATTCCTCGACCAGACTACAGACATATGCCCCAACTGGAAGCTCGCCACACCCGACCCTATGGTTACTGTCGGCCTGAAATGCGAAGGATTCCGCGTGGAAATGATTATCCGTTCCATACTTACCGGCTCAGCTTGGCGCGAATACCAGAAGGGATGCCGCGAGCTGTGCGGTGTCAAGCTGCCTGACGGAATGCGCGAAAACCAGCGTTTCCCCGAGCCTATCATTACGCCGACCACCAAGGCTGACGAAGGTCACGACATGAACATATCGAAAGAGGAAATCATCGCCCAGGGCATAGTCAGCAAGGAAGACTATGAGGTAATGGAAGACTACACGCGCAAAATCTTCGCCCGCGGGCAGGAAATAGCCGCAAAACACGGACTTATCCTTGTTGACACAAAATATGAGTTCGGCAAGCGTGACGGCAAAGTATATCTCATCGACGAGATACATACGCCTGACAGCAGCCGCTATTTCTACGCCGACGGCTACGAGGAGAAGTTTGAAAAGGGCGAGCCGCAACGACAGTTGTCAAAAGAATTTGTACGCCAGTGGCTCATAGAGCACAACTTCATGAACGAGCCGGGACAGGTAATGCCCGAGATAACCGACGAATATGCCGAAAGCGTAAGCGAACGATACATCGAACTGTTCGAGCACATCACCGGCGACAAGTTTGACAAGGCGGCGGAAGAAGGAGACATCGCAGCACGTATAGAAAAAAACGTCACTGAATATTTGAAGACACTCTGATAAGAATTTAAATCGAGAATGGAGAATTGGAAATTATGATTACATTAGCTTATAAGTCTCATCCAGACAATATAAGCCAATCATAAATTCCAATTCTCATTCCCAACGTTCAAATACATACATGACTTATCGGCAGGAAAAAATAACGCCTTACGGCAACGGACAGGAAAAGAGCAAGCAGGTGGAGACCATGTTTGACAACATTGCACACTCCTACGATTTGCTCAATCACCGCCTATCCTTCGGCATCGACAACCTTTGGCGCAAGAAAGCCATCAGCCAACTGAAGCCGTACAAGCCGGAAACAATACTTGACATTGCGACAGGCACAGGCGATTTTGCCATAATGTCAGCGCTTAAACTGCGGCCCAAAAAGGTGGTAGGCATTGACATCTCCGAAGGCATGATGCGTATCGGGACGGAAAAGGCCAAGGACGCGAAGCTTGACAACATCATATCCTTCAAAAAGGAAGACTGTGAACGCATGTCGTTTGACAACAATACGTTCGACGCCATAACTACAGCTTTCGGTATAAGGAATTTCCAAAATCTTGACGCATGTCTCAAAGAGATGTGCCGCGTACTGAAAGACGGTGGCAAGCTGAGCATTCTCGAGCTTAGCCGCCCTGTACATTTCCCCATGAGACAGCTGTTCTGGATATATTCGCACACGCTTCTACCACTTTACGGCAAGCTCATTTCAAAAGACAACGAAGCTTACAAATATCTCATATCCACGATAGAGTCCTTTCCACAGGGAGAGGAAATGGTCGGGATATTCAGGAAAGCCGGATTTTCAGACGCCAGGTTCAAGCGTCTGACTTTCGGCATATGTACTTGTTATTTCGCTATCAAATAAATAACATCATGGACAAATACGGACTTATAGGTTATCCGCTCGGACATTCATTCTCGATAAGCTATTTCAACGAGAAGTTTGAAAACGAGGACATCGACGCACAGTATATCAACTTTGAGATACCTACCATCGACGCTTTGCCCGAAGTATTGGCATCAAACCCCGAATTGCGCGGGCTGAATGTCACCATACCTTACAAAGAAAAAGTAATTCCATTCCTTGACTCCGTAAGTCCGGAAGCACGCGCAATAGGCGCAGTCAACGTCATAAAAGTAGAGCACAAGGGCAACGAAACGAAACTGAAAGGGTATAACAGCGACGTCATAGGATTTACGAAAAGCATCGAGCCGATACTTGAGCGTTTCCATAAGAAAGCCCTTATCCTTGGTACGGGCGGAGCGTCGAAAGCAATCGATTACGGTTTGAAGTCGCTCGGTCTCGAGACAGTGTTCGTAAGCAGGTACGAACGCCCCGGCACTATACAATACGAAAGGATTACACCCGATATAATACATGAGTACAACGTAATCGTAAACTGCACCCCGTGCGGAATGTATCCTCACATTGACGAATGTCCGAAACTTCCTTATGAAGCGATGGACAGCAGGAACTTGCTCTACGACCTACTATACAATCCCGACCAGACACTGTTTATGAAGAAAGGAGCGGAACGCGGAGCCACTGTAAAGAACGGCTTGGAAATGCTCCTCCTGCAAGCATTCGCAAGCTGGGAGTTCTGGAACGGCAACTCAACAAACAAGTAACAAGACACAAGGAGGCCAGCGTACAAACGACAAGAGGCAAGGCCAAGTTCCTTGCCAACATGTCCGCTTGCTACCCGTTCACTAAATATAAAAACAATGGATTCAAGCAATCGTTACATGATGCGCGGCGTTTCGGCCGCCAAGGAGGATGTTCACAATGCCATAAAGAACATCGACAAGGGAATATTCCCACAAGCCTTCTGCAAGATTATATCCGACATTCTCGGCGGAGACCCGGAATATTGCAACATCATGCACGCCGACGGTGCCGGAACAAAATCGTCATTGGCATACACTTACTGGAAAGAGACGGGCGACCTGAGCGTATGGAAAGGCATAGCGCAGGACGCGTTGATAATGAACACGGATGACCTGCTGTGCGTAGGAGCAGTTGACAACATACTCGTATCAAGCACCATCGGACGCAACAAGATGCTCGTGCCGGGCAAAGTAATCTCCGCCATAATCAACGGAACAGATGAGCTTTTGGCCTCAATGCGCGACATGGGCATAGGCATATACGCCACAGGAGGCGAGACAGCCGACGTGGGCGACCTCGTGAGAACAATCATTGTAGACTCCACCGTGACGTGCCGAATGAAGCGGAGCGACGTAATCGACAATGCGAACATACGTCCGGGCGACGTAATCGTAGGCCTCGCCTCATTCGGACAGGCCACTTACGAGAACCGCTACAACGGCGGAATGGGCAGCAACGGACTGACGAGTGCACGCCATGACGTTTTCTCAAAATACATTGCAGGCAAATATCCGGAAAGCTACGACCACGCCGTACCCGAAGAACTTGTGTACAGTGGAAGCTATAAACTCACCGACACCATTGACGGAGTACCTGTAAACGTAGGCCAGCTCGTACTCTCGCCCACCCGAACATACGCCCCGGTCATCAAGAAGATGCTCGACGAGCTACGCCCCGAGATACACGGGATGGTACACTGCACGGGCGGAGCGCAGACGAAGGTGCTGCACTTCGTGGGCGACAACTGCCGCGTCGTGAAAGACAACATGTTCCCCGTTCCGCCATTGTTCAAACTCATAAAAGAGCAGAGCGGCACGGACTGGCAGGAAATGTACAAAGTCTTCAACATGGGACACCGTATGGAAATATACGTAAGCCCCGAAACCGCAGAACGTGTCATCGCCATAAGTAAGAGTTTCAACATCGACGCACAGATAATCGGACACATAGAAGAAGGCGCCAAGAGCCTGACGATAAAGTCTGAATTTGGAGAATTTAATTATTAAGCGATGGCAGACAACAACAGCATATTGGAAAAACTTGAAGGGCTTGAAAGCCGATACGAGGAAATATCGACGCTAATCACCGACCCGTCCGTCATCGCAGACCAGGAAAGATATGTCCGCCTGACGCGCGAGTACAAAGACCTCGACGACATAATGAAGGCGCGGAAGAAATACATCGCGTGCCTCAACTCAATCAAAGAGGCCAAGGACATACTCGCAAACGAGAGCGACCCTGACCTCAAAGAAATGGCGCGCGAGGAGTTGCAGACCAACGAGGAGCTGCAACCCAAGCTCGAAGAGGAAATCAAAATCGCCCTCGTGCCCAAAGACCCGGAGGACGCCAAGAACGTGCAGATGGAAATCCGCGCCGGCACCGGAGGCGACGAGGCCGCGCTCTTCGCCGGCGACCTGTTCCAGATGTACAAGAAGTTCTGCGACGCTATGGGCTGGACGCTCTCCGTCACGAGCGTGAGCGAGGGAGCCGTTGGCGGCTACAAGGAAATAGACTTCGCCGTAAGCGGCGACAATGTCTACGGCACGTTGAAATATGAGTCGGGCGTACACCGCGTACAGCGCGTGCCAGCCACCGAGACGCAAGGCCGTATGCACACCAGCGCGGCCACCGTGGCCGTGCTGCCCGAGGCAGACAAGTTCGAGGTGAACATCAACGAGGGCGACATCAAGTGGGACACGTTCCGCAGCTCGGGAGCAGGCGGACAGAACGTCAATAAGGTAGAATCGGGCGTGCGCCTGCGCTACCCATGGAAGAACCCCAACACCGGCGAAGTGGAGGAAATACTCATAGAGTGTACCGAAACGCGCGACCAGCCCAAGAACAAGGAGCGCGCACTGTCGCGCCTGCGCACCTTCATCTACGACCGCGAGCACCAGAAGTACATCGACGACATAGCCAGCCGCCGCAAGACTCTCGTCTCCACAGGCGACCGCAGCGCCAAAATACGCACGTACAACTTCCAGCAGGGCCGTGTAACCGACCACCGCATAGGCTACACCACGCACGACCTGCAAGGCTTCCTCGGCGGCGACATCAAGGACATGCTCGACGCCCTGACCGTAGCCGAGAACGCCGAAAGGATGAAAGAAGCGGAATTATAGTTTTACGGTTTTGCGGTTATAGGGTTTTACGGTTATGCGGTCTTGAGGTTATGCGGTCTTGAGGTTATGCGGTCTTGAGGTTATGCGGTCTTGAGGTTATGCGGTCTTGAGGCTATACGGTCTTAAGGTTGTACGGTCTTGAGGTTGTACGGTCTTGAGATTTGAGGCACACCGCAAAACGCCATAACCGCAAAACCATAAAACGCCATAACCGTAAAACCTCAAAACCCCATAACCTCAAAACCCCATAACCTCAAAACCCCATAACCTCAAAACCCCATAACCCCATAACCCCATAACCCCATAACCGTAAAATACAATGACCAGACAACAACTCATCGAACAGATTTTCACGAAGAAGAGCTTTCTCTGCGTAGGGCTCGACACCGACATCAAGAAAATACCCCAGCACCTGCTCGCAGGCGACGACCCAATCTTTAATTTCAACAAAGCCATCATAGACGCTACCGCCGAATACTGCGTAGCCTACAAGCCCAACCTTGCCTTTTACGAGTGCATGGGCACACGGGGCATGGCCTCGTTCGAGCGAACTGTAAAGTATCTGAAAGAGCAGTACCCCGACCACTTCATCATAGCCGACGCCAAGCGCGGCGACATCGGCAACACGTCTGCCATGTACGCGCGCACGTTCTTCGAGGAGTACGACGTCGACTCGCTCACCGTAGCCCCCTATATGGGCGAAGACAGCGTCGCCCCCTTCCTCCAGTATGAAGGCAAATGGGTAATTCTGCTCGCCCTTACGAGCAACAAAGGCTCGCACGACTTCCAGCTGACAGAAGACAAAGAGGGTGAACGCCTATTCGAGAAAGTAATCCGCAAGTCGCAGGCCTGGGGCAGCGCCGACAACATGATGTACGTCGTAGGAGCAACACAGGGCACGATGTTCAATGACATCCGCGCCGTAGCCCCCGACCACTTCCTACTCGTACCCGGCGTGGGCGCACAGGGCGGCAGCCTCCAGGAAGTGTGCCGCTACGGCATGACGCGCGACTGCGGCCTCCTGGTGAACAGCAGCCGCGGCATCATCTACGCCTCTACCGGCGAAGACTTTGCCCGGGCGGCAGCCGCAAAGGCCGAGGAGCTGCAGGCCGAAATGGCCGCAGAGCTTGACAACATGCAAGCCCAAGGATAAAGAAACTTAACTCGCCTACAACCGCCGGCAAGGCATGACGAAGCCTTGTCGGCGGTTTTTCATGTTCATCCGCAAACCTTTCGGATGAACCGTTTTTACATTCGTGAG
Source organism: uncultured Prevotella sp. (assembly GCA_905196835.1). Taxonomy (GTDB): domain Bacteria; phylum Bacteroidota; class Bacteroidia; order Bacteroidales; family Bacteroidaceae; genus Prevotella; species Prevotella stercoripullorum. The sequence continues at coordinate 28,867 of CAJJWN010000037.1, forward strand.
TTCGATATAAGGAACAATTTTACCAAAAGAAAAGAACTTGTCTTTTCTTTTGTCCCATGTGGTCGGTAGGTAACCGACAGCTTGAAGTTGGATGATTACCGATATTTCTTACACCGAACTCACGTTACATTATGAAAGGCATACGGCGCGTTTGCTTGCAAACTGATTTACGTTGACGCTCCGTAGCGGCGATATTTGCAAGCAATCAGACTCTTGGCCACAAATACGCCATTCTGCGGCGTGCAATTATAACCCATTGAAGACCAGTGCATTACGCGACAAAACATCAAATTGTGCAATAAAAACGGCGATGAAACGGCATAAAAGCCGTCATTATTACCGGTAAAAGCCGTCCTTACGATGCGTGTGGACGGCCCTTA
>CAJJWN010000038.1 GCA_905196835.1 uncultured Prevotella sp.
TATATATTATATAAATATAATATATATATAATATAATTTCTTTTTACCCTAATCCGGGGTGGCTGGCGTGTTACGCTGATGTCATCTGTCATCTGTAATTGTAAGCGCGGCGGAGAGAGCGGAGAGGACGGGGAAGGTGAGAGGGCGAGAGGTGAGGATGCGCTGCAAACTCGATTATGAATTATGCATTGCGTAAGTGTGAATTATTTTAACTTATTAGCGTGCGTCAAAAATTGGGGGTGACGGAATAATTGCTTACCTTTGCACCCGACGGCCGGATGTGCGCTGCCGGCGCCGTGCGCACGTAAGGCCGTCCTCCCCGGCGCAAGGGCGGCGGGCACCGGAGTGAAACTGAATAAAACACATTTTGACAGACATGAAACAGGTAAGACCAAAGAAGAACCTCGGGCAGCACTTCCTGACCGACTTGAACATTGCCAAGGCGATAGCCGACACGGTGGACGCCTGCCCGTGCCTGCCCGTGCTTGAAGTGGGCCCCGGCATGGGCGTGCTTACGCAGTACCTCATGCCCAAGGGCAGGGAGCTGAAGGTGGTCGAGATTGATGCCGAGTCGGTGGCTTACCTCAACGCGAAGTACCCGGAGCTGGGGGACGCCATCGTAGGCGAGGACTTTCTGCGGATGGACTTGGAGGGGCTTTTCGGCGGGCGCAAGTTCGTGCTTACGGGCAATTACCCCTACGACATATCGACGCAGATATTCTTCAAGATGCTCGACAACAAGGAGCTCATACCCTGCTGCACGGGCATGATACAGCGCGAGGTGGCACAGCGCATGGCTTCGGCTCCGGGCTCTAAGGCTTACGGCATATTGAGCGTGCTCGTACAGGCGTGGTACGACGTGGAGTATCTGTTTACGGTCGACGAGGGCGTGTTCAACCCTCCGCCCAAGGTGAAGAGCGCGGTAATCCGCATGACGCGCAACGGCGTGGACGACTTGGGGTGCGACTGGCCGCTCCTCCGCCGCGTAGTGAAGACCGTGTTCAACCAGCGGCGCAAGATGCTGCGCGTGTCGCTCAGGCAGATTTTCCCCGACGCGGGGGCTCATGCGGCGTTCTTCTCTTCTGCCATGATGACGCTGCGCCCCGAGCAGCTTTCCATACCGCAGTTCGTCGAGCTTACCAACATGGTGGAGAGTGAGATGGGAATTAAAAATGAAAAATGAATAATGAATAATGAAAAATTAAGAATGAATAATGAAAAATGAAAAATTAAGAATGAAAAATGAAAAATGAATAATGAAAAATTAAGAGTTAAGAGTTAAGAGTGAAAAGTGAAAAATCCAATAGTATTGCAGGTATTAATTCCTTTGTACTAAATTCTTCACTCTTCACTCCTAATTCACCAGCCCGCTTACGGCATTACAAATAACAGATGACAGATGACAAATTACAAATTACAAATTACAAATGACAAATGACAAATGACAAATGACAGATGACAATCGTCACTTATGCCAACGTAACGTGAAAGCGCCGTGCCGCCCTTCTTTGCGACATGCTGATTATTTATTCATTCTTCATTATTCATTCTTAATTATTCATTTTTAATTATTCATTTTTAATTTTTCATTATTCATTCTTAATTATTCATTTTTAATTTTTCATTATTCATTCTTCATTATTCATTTTTAATTTTTCATTATTCATTCTTCATTATTCATTCTTAAATTTTCATTTTTCATTTTACCATGACTATGCCGCCTTCGGGCTGTATTGTCACCCGGGTCTTGGCGGGGTTCTTCATGTCGATGTTCTTCAGTACGGCCTGCCGGCGGGTGTCGTCATAATAGTATGAGGCCTTGCCGCCCTTGCCCGTGAAGCCAAGGTCGAGCGTAAGCTTCAGCGGCTCTTTTGTGGCGTTGACGCCTGCCACGTACCACCGCTCGCCGTGGCGGCGCGCCAGCACGCAGTATTTGCCGGGATAGCCGTCGATGAACACCGTCTCGTCCCACGTCGTCGGCACGTCTTTCATGAAGCCGATTACGGCCTCCGGCGCGTCGGTAAGGTTGTTGGGTGCGATGGCGAAGTTCTGCACGGGGTTCTGGAAGAGCACGGCCGTGGCGATTTGGAACACGTCCGTAGTCTTGCGCACGCTCCCCCCGTCGTTGCCCCTGTTGAGCCTCTTGTTGAGCAGCGTGCCGCCGAACTCCATGCAGCCCACGGCGTTGCGTATGAAGGGGTGCAGCGAGGCGTTGTAAGCCTCGGTGTCGCAGGAGTGCTGGCTGAAGATAAGGTTCTCAGACGCGAGCACCGCCTCGCTGCCCACGTAGTTGGGGTACATGCGCTCCCATCCGCGCGGCAGGGTGCATCCGTGGAAGATTACCATGAGCCCGTGGTCGTCGGCGTCGCTCAATATCGCCTCGTACAGGCGCATCGTCTCCTGCTTGTCGCCTCCGAAGAAGTCAACCTTGATGCCTTTCACGCCGAGCTTGCGCATCCATTTCATCTCGCGCTTGCGCGTTATGGGGTTGTCCATTATGTTGGTGGGGCTCTGCTCTATGTCGTTCCAGTAGCCGCTCGAGCTGTACCAGAGGAACACGTCCACGCCCTTCGACTTGGCGTAGCTTACGAGCTCGGCCGTCCGTTCGCGCCCTATGTTCTTGTCCCACCAGGCATCGATGAGTATGTGCTCGTAGCCCATGGCGGCGGCGAGGTCGATGTAGGTCATCTGGTCGGCGTAGTTCGCGCTCGCGTCCTGCCACATTATCCAGCTCCATGTGCCGCGTCCGTACCCGTACTTGTGCTCCGACGCATAGCGCGGCTCTACTACGTCCCACGGCACGGTGGTCTCCACGACGGGCTTCAGCGTCTCGCCTACGGTCACGGTGCGCCAGGGGGTCGCGCCGGGCAGGGCCATTCCGGGCGATACGGTGCCGTTGCCGTTGTTCTCTTCGGGCATGGGGAAGGCTACGGTGAACACGCCTTCGGGTGTGGCGTCGCTCAGGTGTGACGCGCAATAGCGCGAGTCAACGCCCGTCTCGCTCACCAGCACCCATCCGTCACCGCCTACGCGGAAGAGGCAGGGGAAGGTGAAGCCGTGGCCGAAGCGCGAGCGTTCCGTAAGCGGCGCGTCGGCCTTGTACTCCTCCTCGTAGCTCGGCTTGGTGCGCTTCCAGCCCACCATGGGGTCGCTTTGCGGCGTGAGGAACGTGGTGGCCTGCGCCGGCAGGTTGAAGCCCGTGGCCTCGTTCTTGATGACGATGCTGCCCGTATCGCCGTATCGCGGCATCTCGTAGCGGAAGGCCACGTCGTTAGCGCTCACGCGGAAGGTCACGTCAACGGGCTTTCCGTCCTCGTTTACCAAGGTGGCCTTCAGCTCGTTGGCCTCGTAGCTTACGCTTGATTGCTTTATCCTGTCGAGCGTGTAGCTCTCGCTGATGCTGCGTGTCTTGCAGCCCGAGTAGGTCATGCCGCGGCTGAAGTCGCCCACGTCGGCCGTGAAGCCCAGCGGCGATTTTTCAAGGAATGTCTTGCCCTTGTACTTTACCGTGTATGACGGACGCCCTCCGTCAACGCTGATTTCAACCTTCAGCAGGCTGTCCGGGCCGTACACCGACGCGTCTTGCGCCCATGCCGGGACGCACGCCGTAGCCAGCAGGAATAATAGTTCGGCTTTTTTCATAAATCGTTAATTGGTTAAATATTGTTTATTCAGGTAATAGTTTCCGGCAAATATATGTATTTTTCACGCTCAATCAAAACATTTTCAAGCAAAAGTGTAGATATTACAATATTTGTTTTATCTTTGTGCCCGTTAATACTATAAAACCAAACATATGTAATCATGAACAGACATTATTTGCTATTGGCGGCCCTGTCGCTCTTGGGCGGCGTCAAGGCGGGCGCGCAGGAGACTGACATCATGGTGGTGCAGGCTGGCAAGATTGGCGCTCCAATCCAGCCTACCATGTACGGGCATTTCCTTGAAGACATCAATTATGCGGCCGACGGAGGCCTGTATGCCGAGCTGGTGAAAAACCGCTCGTTCGAGTTTCCCCAGCATTTCATGGGCTGGAAGACGTTTGGCAACGTGGCGTTGAAGGACGACGGCCCGTTCAAGCGCAACCCCCATTATGTGCGCCTGTCGCCCACGGGGCACAGCGCGAAGTTCACCGGACTGGAAAACGAGGGCTTTTTCGGCATCGGCGTGAAGGCCGGCGAGAGCTACCGCTTCTCGGTATGGGCGCGCGGCGAGAGCCAGAAAATCAAGGTGGAGCTGGTAAACACCGCCTCGATGGGCGAGACGCAGGTGATGACTTCCGACGTTTTGCCCATAAACTCGGCCGACTGGAAGCGTTACGAAATTACAATCACGCCGAAGGAGACCTTTGCCAAGGCTCACCTTCGCATCTTCCTCGAGACGGGCGGAAGCGTTGACCTCGAGCATGTGTCGCTCTTCCCCGTCGATACGTGGAAGGGGCGCAGGAACGGATTGCGCAAGGACTTGGCGCAGGCCTTGGCCGACACCAAGCCCGGCGTGTTCCGCTTCCCGGGAGGCTGCATCGTCGAGGGTACCGACTTGGCCACGCGTTACAACTGGAAAAACTCCGTAGGCCCCGTGGAGAACCGTCCGCTTAACGAGAACCGCTGGCACTATTCGTTCCAGCACCGCCTCTTCCCCGACTATTACCAGTCTTACGGCATGGGCTTCTTCGAGCTGTTCCAGCTGGCCGAGGACATGGGGGCGGAGCCTCTGCCCGTGGTTAGCTGCGGCTTGGCGTGCCAGTTCCAGAACAATAGCGAGGACGCGCATGTGAAGGTAGACGACCTTGGAAGCTACGTGCAGGACGCGCTCGACCTCATCGAGTTCGCCAATGGCGACACCACAACGGAGTGGGGACGCCTCCGTGCGTCGATGGGGCATCCCGCGCCGTTCAACCTCAAGTTCATAGCCGTAGGCAACGAGCAGTGGGGCGAGGGCTATCCGGCGCGCCTGAAGGTCTTTGTGGAGGCCATCCGCAAGGCATATCCCGACATCAAGATAATCGGTTCGGCAGGGCCTAACTCCGAAGGCAAGGACTTCGATTACCTCTGGCCGGAGATGCGCAAGCTGAAGGTAGACCTCGTAGACGAGCATTTTTACCGCCCCGAAGACTGGTTCCTGGCCTCGGGAAGCCGCTATGACAACTATGACAGGAAAGGCCCGAAGGTGTTTGCGGGCGAGTATGCCTGCCACGGCAAGGGCAAGAAGTGGAACCATTTTCACGCTTCCCTGCTCGAGGCGGCCTTCCTCACGGGTGTCGAGCGCAACGCCGACGTGGTGTACATGGCTACTTACGCGCCCCTGTTCGCCCATGTGGAGGGGTGGCAATGGCGTCCCGACCTGATATGGTTTGACAATCTCCGCTCGGTGCGCACGTGCAGCTGGTATGTCCAGTGGCTTTACGGGCACAACCGCGGCACCAACGTAGTGCCGCTCACCATGGACAAGAAGCCCGTGAGCGGACAGCCCGGGCAGGACGGCCTGTTCGCGAGCGCCGTGTGGGACGAGCCTTCACGTACGTATATAATTAAGGTGGTAAACACGTCGGACAAGGCAAGGAAGCTGCGCGTTGACTTCAAGGGACTGAAAAAGTCGGTCAAGCTTGGCGACGCCAAGAGCCTTGTGTTCCACTCGGACAACCTCGACGCCGACAACACTCTTGATAATCCCCGGCTCATAGTGCCGCAGGAGCAGCCCCTGGCCGTTGACGGGCAGGCTTTCGAGACGGAAGTCGGAGCTTATACGTTTGCCGTATATAAAGTGGCGGCATCGCGCTATTGATGCTGGTCGCCCGGTAAGGCGTCTTGTGATATAAATGTTATTGGCGGCATGATGGATGTGTTCTGTCATGCCGCCTTAATCGTTTGATAATCAATGTTTTGCCTTGTTTGAGTGATGCTTTGCATTAAATGTTTCCCGTCCTCACGCCAACGGCATTCCCGAAAGGCCGTCTTTGGCATCCTCAAAGGCCACCTTTGACCGGGCTAAAGGCCGTGTTTGGGAATGCGTTTGGCGGTCTTTTGCAAAAGGCGCGTCCGTCGGCGTGTTTCCCGTGCCATGCCCGTGGCGGCGTTTTTATGCGTCCAAGGTTTTAAATCTTGCCATAAAACGCTTGCTTTTCGGAAATAAATGCCTATTTTTGCAGATGATAATCAGCATCCGGGTGATGGGTATAGGTTGCCATCCGTCCCGTTTGCATGGTTTTTATTATGGAAAAACCAAAACAAGAGAATATATGATTGACGTAAAAGCAACTTTAAAAGAAAGTGAAGAACGCATGGAGATGGCCGCAATGTTCCTCGAGGAACAGCTGTCGCGTGTACGCGCCGGACGTGCCAACGTAGCCATACTTGACGGCGTGAGAGTCAACTCTTACGGCTCCATGGTGCCGCTGAACCAGGTGGCCAACGTCTCCACGCCCGACCCGCGCACCATTGCCATACGCCCGTGGGACAAGAAGATGATTAAGGACATAGAGAAAGCCATAATGGACTCTGACGTCGGCATCACCCCCGAGAACAACGGCGAAATCGTGCGCTTGGGCATACCCCAGCCTACGGAAGAGCGCCGCCAGGACCTTGCCAAGCAGTGCAACAAGATGGGCGAGAAGGCCAAGGTGGAGGTGCGCAACGTCCGTGGCGACATCAAGGACAAGCTGAAGAAGGCCATCAAGGACGGCCTTTCGGAAGATAACGAGAAGGACGCCGAGGCCGAACTCCAGAAAATACACGACAGGTATATCAAGAAAATAGACGACCTCCTTGCCGCTAAGAACAAGGAGATAATGACTGTATAAGTTAAGGATTAAGAGTTGAGAATTAAGAAAATATGCCCCGTAGGAATGCTACAAGTGTATTTTTCTTAATTCTTAACTCTTAACTCTTAATTATAAGCCTATGAACGGACTTGTAATAAAGAACACGGGCAGCTGGTACACGGTGCTTGCCGACGAGGGGCATACGGTAGAGTGCAAGATAAAGGGCAACTTCCGCCTCAAGGGCATACGCAGCACCAACCCCATAGCCGTTGGCGACCGCGTGGTGATAGTGCGCAATGCTGAGGGTACGGCGTTCATCACCGAGATAGAAGACCGCCGCAACTACATCATACGCAAGTCGCCCAACCTATCAAAGCAGAGCCACATCATAGCCGCCAACGTTGACCAGGCTTTCCTCATAGTGACCGTCAACTATCCGCAGACCTCTACCACCTTCATCGACCGTTTCCTCGCTTCGGCCGAGGCTTACCGTGTGCCCGTGGTGCTGGTGTTCAACAAGACCGACATGCTTTCACCCGAAGACCTTGAATATCAGCGCATGATGATACAGCTTTACGACACGGTAGGCTATGAGTGCAGGGCCGTATCGGCCTTGGACGATGCGGTTTCGGACATGCTTGAGCCGTTGCTTCGAGACAAGATAACCCTGTTCAGCGGCAATAGCGGAGTGGGAAAGAGCACCCTGCTAAACCGCCTTATACCGGGCCTCAACCTTCGCACGGCCGAGATTAGCGAGGCTCACAACACCGGGATGCACACCACCACGTTCAGCGAGATGCTGCGCCTGCCTTACGGAGGATGGGCGATAGACACTCCGGGGATAAAAGGCTTCGGCACGTTCGACATGGAGCCCGAGGAGATATGCGGATATTTCAAGGAGATATTCAGGTTCTCAAAAGATTGCCGCTTCCGTAACTGCACGCATACGCACGAGCCCGGATGCGCCGTACGCAAGGCCGTCGAGGAGCATTACATAGCCGAGAGCCGTTACGCCTCTTACCTGAGTATGCTTGAAGACAAGGAAGAAGGCAAGTACCGCGAGGCGTTTTAAGGCATGAAAGGTGTTGGAAACAAGAGCGTGAGAAGCATGGATAACCTTGAACTTGAGCTGGCTTGGAAGATAGTGGAGCGTACCGGCTCCAACCTGTTTCTTACCGGCAAGGCCGGCACGGGCAAGACCACATTCCTGAAAAACCTGAAAGAGCAGTCCAAGAAGCGCATGGTGGTGCTCGCTCCTACGGGCATAGCCGCCATAAACGCAGGCGGCGTTACGATACACTCGTTCTTCCAGCTTCCGCTTTCGCCTTACCTTCCGGGCACAACATTCGATAGGGGCGACCGCAAATACTTCACTTTCAGCAAGGTAAAGAAAGACATCATACGCACGCTCGACCTTCTCGTGATTGACGAGATAAGCATGGTGCGTGCCGATTTGCTCGATGCCGTGGACTCCGTGATGCGCCGTTACCGCGACCATGGCCAGCCCTTTGGCGGCGCGCAGCTCTTGATGATTGGCGACTTGCAGCAACTTGCACCCGTAATCAAGGAAGACGAGTGGGCCTTGCTCGGCAAAGTGTACGCCACTCCTTATTTCTTCTCGAGCAAGGCGTTGGCTTTGGCCGGTTACCATACCGTCGAGCTGAAGACCGTTTACCGCCAGCAAGACGCCGCTTTCATATCTTTGCTAAACCAAATCAGAGACAACTGCGCCACGGAAGCCACGCTCCGTGAGCTGAACAGACGGTACATTCCTAACTTCAAGCCTGCCGGTGAGAGCGATTACATACGTCTTACCACGCACAACTATCAGGCGCAGGCGGTCAATGACCGCGAACTCGCGGCTCTGCCCGGTGCCGAGTATGCGTTCGAGGCCGAGGTGGAAGGCACGTTCCCGGAGACTTCTTATCCGGCCGACAAGCGTCTCGTACTGAAACAAGGAGCGCAGGTTATGTTCATAAAGAACGACCCTGAAAGGCGGTTTTTCAACGGAATGATAGGCGAGGTGGTGTCGGTTGACGGGGAAAACATCATCGTTAAGGGCAAGAGCGGTGCCGAGTCGTTTAATCTTGAAAAGGCTGAATGGACTAACTCGAAGTACACTTTGGATAATGTTTCAAAGGAAATCAGGGAAACGGTGGAAGGCGTTTTCCGCCAATATCCGTTGCGCCTGGCCTGGGCTATAACCATACACAAGAGCCAAGGCCTTACCTTCGACCATGCCATAATCGACGCTTCACACTCGTTCGCGCACGGGCAGACTTACGTGGCGTTGAGCCGGTGCCGCACGCTTGACGGCATAGTGCTGAGCGCACCGTTGCAACGGGAGGCCATAATAAGCGACGATGTCGTAGATTCTTACATCAGCGGAATGGACGGGCGCACGCCTACGGCCGACGAGCTATCGGCGTTGCAGCGCGGTTACGTGGTACAATTGCTCGACGAGCTATTTGATTTCCAGTCTATCCAGTCGTCGTTCAACCTGTTATTGCGCACCCTTGACGAGCACTTTTACCGCAAGTTCCCCAAGCTTTTGGCCGAATACAAGCGCATGGACATGCTGTTCGATGATTTGATAGACGTCGCGCGTAAGTTCAAGGCGCAATATACCAGGTTGGTGGAATGCCCGGCGGGTGATGGCGGCGACATGCTTCAGGAGCGTGTGCGCAAGGCGGCGGAGTATTATTCGGCCAAGTTGTCGGAGTTCGTCTTGCTGTGTGGCAAGACGAAAGTGACTACGGAAAACAAGGCGGTGAGGAAGCAATACGAGGACAGGTTTTCTACGTTCAAGGACGAACTGGCATTGAAGGTCAGGTTGTTGAAGCATGAATGCGAAGACGGCGTGCGCTTTTCCGTGTCGGACTATCTTTCCACGAAAGCCCGGATTTTATTGAACATAAACGACCCTTCACCTGAACCGAAGCCGGTAAAGAAGGCCAAGGCGCCCAAGCCTGCCAAGGTCAGCACGCGTGAAGTAAGCTACAGGATGTTTTGTGAGGGCATGACCGTGGCGCAGATAGCCAAGGAGCGCGGACTTGCGGAGAGCACGGTGTTCGGCCATCTGCTTGATTATGTCAAGACCGGGCAGATAGATGCCACCCGCCTTGTGGCCGAAGACCATTGGGAGGAGATACGCCGGTACCTGCTGGAGCACCCAAAGCCGGGCAAGCTGTCTGAAATCAAGGATGCCGTAAGCCCTTCCATAACGTATGACGAGATACGCTTGGTGGTGTATGGGGTGGAAGGCGAGCCGCCGGTCAAGCGCGAGCCGCCAGTTCAGGCATAAGGCATTATAATACCAAAGGTGGCCTTTGACACGCTCAAAGGCCACCTTTGGCCATGTTAAAGGCCACCTTTGGCACGCTAATCGGCGGCCTTTTGCAGGCACCCTTTTATCATGTTGCCGAGCTGTTTCAGGCGTGCCTCGTTGGCGGTATGCGTAAACGACTGGTAGTAAGCCAGTGACGAGGTGAACATGTCGGCCGCAACAGCCCATCTGTTTTGGAACATATAGCAGAACCCGAGGTTGTACAGTATGTCCGCCTTTTCTTCCTTACGGCAAACGAGAAGCTGCATTTCGTAAAATGGTATGGCTTCGGCGTATTGCTCAAGCCTAAAGTGGCTGTCCGCCGCGGCATGGTAATATACTCCGCGTTCGGCAGGCGCGTATATGCTTAATGATGGTATAGACGTGTCAAGGTAGCGGCAGGCTTGTGCGTATTCCTGCTCGTGGTAATAGCATATGCCGATGTACGCCATGAAGCGCGGGTTGAGTTTGTACTTCTTGTCAAGCTTTACGAACAGCGTCAGGGCCTCGTGGTATTTGCCTCCTGCGAAATAGTCAACGGCCTTTCCCAGCATTCTTGTGTCGGGAACGGCGTCATGCTGGATGCCGCCTACGGCCGTCTGCATGGCGAGCGATAGTAAAAGCAGAGTGGCGAGATGTCTCACTTCGTATAAAAGTCGATAAGTCGTTGGAGCGAGTTGCGGCAAATGGTGCAAAACTCGGGGTTTTCGTTGGTGCGCATACGGCAGTCCTGCATACCTCGGTACACGCCTTTCATGCTGTAACCGGCACCCTCAAAAAGTCCTATTTTATTTTTTATGGTGTCTGGGTTGCTGCTTTCGGGTGTCGGGACTGGGGTGCCCGGTGATATAAGTTGCTCCCATTTCCCGTGAAAATCGTGCAGCGTCGTGATGTTGGGCTCCCATGGTTCCACGTCGTGCGGATACATGGGGATTTGCTCGAAGTCGTAGGCGTACTCGTCGGCAAGCCCTCCTAAGCTGTGTCCGAACTCGTGTACCACCACAGGCTTGAACATCGGGTGGTGCGTCATTGACAGCACATAAGAGTTTAGTATGCCCCCGCCGCCGTACTGGTCTGTATTTACCAATATTATGATATGCTCGTAGGGCGTGCCAGCAAGACGGTCGTGCAGGGTTGCCAGGTTCAGCGTGGTAAGGTATCGGTCGCTATAGAACGTGTCGAAATGCGAGCCTAACGAGGTGTCCTTCCAGATGCCTTTCGACGGCTCGCTTGTGCCGCTTTCCTTTGAAGCCGACTTCACGGCCACTATGTTAAACCTGCTTCTTGAAGACTTGAACGGCTCGTGTGAGAAGATTGCTTCCATTGCCTCACGGGCGTCTTTGATGTATGTGCCCATCTCGCTTTCCGTATAACCTTCGGCCACGAAGGCTATGTGTATGCACCGTGAAGTGTCGGCGGCCTGCTGCAAGGTCTCGTAAGGCGTTGTGCCGCGTTCGCCTGAATGCCTGATGAGGATGTCGGTCGGCACGACGGTGTGGGTGTATGTTGCAGATGTCTGCCGCCTGTTGTCGCGCAGTTCCACGGTTATGTCAACGGTGTCCTTTGGCATCGGCACGAGAAAAATGTTCTCGAAGGCTTTTGCCGGCCCCTTTGCCTCGTCATAGGAAAGCCATTCCTGGAACAGCGTAGAGAATGAGTTTCTGTATATTATGCTGTCTCCTCGGTGTTGTCGGACCGTTATCTGCCCGTTGCCTTCAACCGGCACTTCGACCAGCCTTTGCCGCTTGCCGTACCATCGCGGCATGGAGTGCATTTCAGCCAGGCTTATTTGTTGCTGCGCCTTGTTGCCTGAGAATATGTAGTCAAGGCGCAGGGTGCGGTCTGTAAAGTATCGGTCAAAGTCTTGGGCGTTGGCGTTAAATGCCGACATAACGGCTATTAGGAATGCAAAAATCCTTACGCTTGGTGCTTTGCACATGTTCTTATACAAGATGTTGCTTATGGTGTTCATATTTTATAACTGCATTTGTTTTGCCTTTTGTCTATAAATGTGTAATACATGCTTCTAAAAAGGGCATTCTTTCATAAGTTCTGTTATGTATTTACGGCTCCAGTCGCTTTCGTGTAATATCTGATTGGCATATTTGAGGATGTCAATGTCCATTTTTACAATGTTGCTTGTACGCGCACGTTTACGGTTGCCGCATCCCCTTTCAATATGCTTTACGGCCTTGCTGACGTATTCGAGCTTGTGCGAAGTGTGTGTGAATGCAAGGCAGTTTAGGAATTTATCAGACTCGATACCGATTGGTTCCGTCCATACGCATTCGCTGAACGTTATGTCATCGCCGAACATGCTGCGCAACTTTTCCTTTGCCGCCGACATGCTTTCTTCCTGGTCGCAATTGCTTCCGAGTGACAATATTAGTTCTTTCCGTTCCGGCATAATTCAATTATAGCGTTGTTTTCAACTAAAAACACGGCTTCCGAGGTTTAATATTTTTAGCAAAGATACTAATATTTATCAATAAACGCTTTCCTGCAAACGATTTTTAAGAAATATTTTTGCCGGATGCCGGATTTTTATTACTTTTGGTGATAAATTAATTAAAGTGCTTAATCGTGAAGAACAATATATTTCTCATTCTGATAATAATGTTGATTACCCCGTTGGCTCTTAACGCCCAAAAGATTACTTTAGGGTCTTGTGAGACGAAAGACGGAGGTACATATCAGGGTGAAATTGTATCGGGCAAACCGCATGGAAAAGGTAAGACCGTGTACAAGAATGGAGATGTTTATGAAGGCTCGTATTTCAAAGGCAAGCGTCAGGGGTATGGTGTGTACACGTTTTCTGATGGTGAGAAGTACGATGGTGAATGGTTCCAAGACCAACAGCATGGCCGTGGAACATATTATTTTATGAATAACAACAAGTATGTAGGCTTGTGGTTCAGGGATTACCAGCAAGGTCACGGTGTGATGTATTATTATAACGGTGACAAGTATGACGGTGACTGGTATCAGGACAAGCGTAACGGCAAGGGCCGGTACACGTATGATGGTGGAGCTTATTATGACGGAGAATGGAAGGATGACAAGAAGCACGGCAAGGGCTTCTTTGACTGGGGAGACGGGACGACATATGATGGCATGTGGGCGGACAACCTGCGCTCTGGCAAAGGCACAAACAAGTATGCAGACGGTGATGTTTATATAGGCGAGTGGTTGGAAGACGTACAAAACGGGAAAGGTACATACAAATTCCAGAACGGCGATGTTTATGAAGGTGACTATGTTAGGGGACGTCGCACGGGTGAAGGCGTTTTTACGTTTGCCAATGGCGACCGTTACACCGGGCATTTTACCGTTGGTGACAAGGACGGGCACGGTGTCATGCAGTGGAGCAACGGCGATGTTTATAACGGTTATTGGAAAAACGATCGGCAGAACGGACATGGAAAGCTGACGAAGCATAACGGTGATGTGTATGAAGGCGAGTTCAAAGACGGAGTGTTGGAAGGTGAAGTGATAATCCATTTCTCTGACGGTAGCAGGTTCAAGGGTGTTTACCGAAACGGGAAACGCAATGGAGCCGCACTTGAAGTTGATAAAGACGGAAAACGTTTTGAGGGAACATACAAGGATGATTACCGTGACGGCAAATATATTGAGAAAGACCGTAATGGTAACATTATATCGCAAGGGATGTATATTTTAGGCAACAGAGTTCAATAATCTTTTAAACTTATAATATTATGGTAATAGACACGCTTGAGAATTTGGAAAAATATGTTTCATTGAATCCGTTGTTCAAGGAGGTTGTTGATTTTATCAAGGCAAATGACTTGAACAGTCTCGAAATAGGCAAACATGAAATAAACGGTGCCGACTTGTTCGTAAATGTACAGATGGCCAAAGGAAAGACAAAGGAGGCAGCCATGCTTGAAACCCATAAGAAGATGATAGACATACAGATACCTCTTAGTGGGGAAGAGACGTATGGATATACGCCGTTGTGCGGTCTTCCTGATGCGGAATACAACTCGGTTAAGGATATTACCAAGTATGAAGGTATGGCCGATACATATGTGACCTGCAAGCCGGGAGAGTTTGCCATATTCTTTCCGCAGGACGGACATGCTCCCTGCATATCTGATGCTGCAGAGATAAAGAAAGCTATATTCAAGGTGTTGGCCTAAGTTTAAATTATCCATAATATAAAACTTGCATTATGGTAACGCGAAAGACTAAATCAGTTAAAGCAAAAGAAGCTGCATCGTCGGTGGCGAAGCAGCCGGAGCACATTGGCTTGGTGGCAAATGACGGATATCTTGCTCCATATGAGGATGCGATACGTGGACGGCACGACCATGCCGTATGGAAAATCAACCAGTTGACGCATGGCGGCAAGAATACGCTTGAAGAGTTTGCAAGTGGTTATGATTACTATGGCTTGCACAAATTGTCACGTGGATGGGTGTTCAGGGAGTGGGCTCCCAATGCTACTGCGATATACCTTGTCGGTGATTTCAATAATTGGCAGGAGTCCGAGAAGTATAAGGCTAAAAGAATAGAGGGAACTGGCAATTGGGAATTAAAGATATCCGAAAAGGGCATCAAGCATGGCGACCTTTATAAGATGCACGTTTATTGGAACGGCGGTCATGGCGAAAGGATACCTGCTTGGGCGCAGAGGGTAGTGCAGGATGATGCAACAAAAATATTCTCGGCGCAAGTTTGGAATCCGGAACCATACGTATGGAAGAAAAAGAAGTTCAAGCCCAATAAGAATCCGTTGCTGATATATGAATGCCATATAGGTATGGCGCAGGATGCCGAGAAAGTCGGGACATATACGGAATTTAAGGATAATGTGTTGCCTCGCGTAATTGCAGACGGCTATAATTGTATTCAGATAATGGCAATACAGGAGCATCCTTATTACGGTTCGTTCGGTTATCATGTCAGCAGCTTTTTTGCGGCCTCAAGCCGTTTCGGCACTCCGGAGGAGCTTAAGGCCCTGATAGATGAGGCTCACCGTAACGGCATTGCCGTGATTATGGATATTGTGCACAGCCACGCGGTAAAGAATGAAGTTGAAGGACTTGGCAACCTGGCTGGAGACCCGAACCAGTATTTTTATCCTGGTGACAAGCATGAGCATCCCGCATGGGACAGCCTTTGCTTTGATTATGGCAAGGATGAGGTAATACATTTCCTGTTGAGCAATTGCAAGTATTGGTTGAAAGAGTTTCACTTTGACGGCTTCCGTTTTGACGGCGTAACGTCAATGTTGTATTATAGCCATGGTCTTGGCGAGGCATTCTGCAATTATGCAGATTATTTCAACGGTCATGAGGATGACAACGCCATTTGTTATTTGACCCTTGCAAACAAGCTGATACATGAAGTTAATCCCGATGCGATAACGATAGCCGAGGAGGTTAGCGGAATGCCGGGGCTTGCTGCAAAGTTCGAGGATGGCGGGTACGGCTTTGACTACCGTATGGCCATGAACATTCCTGATTATTGGATTAAGACAATAAAGGAAAAGAGAGACGAAGATTGGAAGCCGAGCAGCATATTCTGGGAGGTGAAGAACCGTCGCCCGGATGAAAAGACTATTAGTTATTGCGAGAGCCATGACCAGGCTTTGGTCGGTGACAAGACAATAATATTCCGCCTTATTGACGCTGACATGTATTGGCATTTCAAGAAAGGTGATGAGAATGAGACCGTGCATCGTGGCATTGCGCTTCATAAGATGATACGTCTTGTCACTGCGGCAGCCATAAATGGCGGTTATCTTAACTTCATGGGCAATGAGTTCGGTCATCCGGAGTGGATTGATTTCCCACGTGAAGGAAACGGATGGAGTTATAAGTATGCCCGCAGGCAATGGAACTTGGTAGACAATCATGAGCTTTGTTACCATTATCTTGGCGATTTCGACCGTGAGATGCTTAAGGTGATAAAGAGTGTACGCAATTTCCAGAACACTCCGGTTCAGGAGATTTGGCACAATGACGGCGACCAAGTGCTTGCTTTCATGCGTGGTGATTTGGTCTTTGTCTTCAATTTCAGTCCGTCACGTTCGTTTACCGATTATGGCTTCCTTGTTCCTACGGGGTCTTATGACGTGGTATTGAACACAGATGCGAAAGCGTTTGGCGGCAACGGGTTTGCCGACGACACGATGACGCATGTTACAAATTATGACCCTCTTTATGTGAAGGACCATAAGGAATGGCTTAAGCTTTACATACCGGCACGTTCTGCCGTGGTATTAAAGAAAAACTGACATGACGCGTAATTATCCGGCAAACAATGGCACACTGCTTCAAACGGCGTGTGCTATTGTTTTCTTGTTGTTTGTTTTTGTATATCTGTATTTCTTCCAGGCTGATTTGTTGTCAATGGTCCAGCATGTCTTGTCTGGCGGAGCGACGCATTATGACCGTACAATTGGTACAGTCATAATAACCGCTGTTCTTTATCTTGTGCACATTGGAGCCAGACGGCTTGGAGGCCTTGACAGGGTATGCCATGCCCTTTCATATTTCCCGTCGTTGTTGCTGTTGGCTGCATTGACCGATGTGGAAGTCGATTTTAGTGTAAGTCCTTTGCGTGGATTATGGTTGTGGCTTGCCCCGTTGTTGCTTGCCGTATATGTATTTTTGTCGCTGGCGGTGAAATACAATTGGATAGAGACGTTACTCCCTTCATATTCGGCTCCAATCAGCGTGCTATGGAAAAATCTTTTACTCATGGCCTGCATGTTCATCGCGGTTTGTTTGTGTGGCAACAATGACAGCGTTTTGCATTACCGGTTGCGCGTAGAACGCTTGTTGGGCAGTGGAGCTTATTCGAAGGCTCTTATGGTTGGTGAGAAATCAGATGAAACGGATGCAAGCCTTACGATGCTTCGTGCGTATGCGTTGTCAAGGAGCGGACAATTGGGCGAACGCCTGTTTGAGTTTCCGCTTACGGGTGGTTCATATGCGTTGTTGCCCGATGGCAAGGGCGTGAGATGCCTGCTTTATCCAGAAGACAGGATAGTAAGGGCGTTGAGCATACGTAAAAAAGGAGATATGACTCCGATGGAGTATTTGCTTTATATAGAAAGGAACGGTTTGAGCAGAAAGCCTGTAACCGACTATATTCTTTGCGGATATCTGCTCGACAGGAATATTGACGCGTTTGTCAATGCAATTCGTCGTAAGTACAGCCTTACATCACCGTCGTTGCCCAAGCATTATAAGGAGGCTTTGACGTTGTACACACATTTGAGGTCTAACCCCGTCTTGGTGTATCACAATGAAGTAATGGATGCTGATTATGCCGATTTTCAGAATTTGGAACATAAATATACGGATGCACGTGAGCGTGAGTCGTATGTGCGCGACATGTACGGCGACACTTACTGGTTCTATTATTTTTATCACAGGAAATGAATGCATATTGCCATGTCTGTGCGACATGGCAATATGTGTTGAAAGAGCATAGGTGTGCAGTTCTTAATGTCTGCTGATAATCTGTATTGAATCTACGGCAAGCCTTGTTTTCAGCCAGTCCGCCATTTTTGCTTGCTCGTCTGTTGTCAGGGCGCTTTTTCTTTCGGTGTTTACAATTGCTACGACGTATCTTTTTACGGTAGTAGTGTCTGCTGATGCTTCGTTGGCTACAGCCAGGCTGATGTTTTCTGTCTGTGGAAACAATGCTTTGGCTTCTTTTGCGATTGTAGGTGCGATTTCTCCGTACCGTGTATATTCATTGAGTGATTTTTGCAGGACGGCCGCCTTGTTGGCCTCTTCATGGAACATGGCTGCATAATTGTCAGAGGACGTGCGCATGTTGGCTATCTTGTCGTTGAGCATCATTACCGAGTCAGATTCTGAACCTTGTATCACTTGCAGCCGGTATCGCCCGAGCTTGTAGTCGGCCATGGCCTGTTCCGCGCTTTTTATTGTGTTTTCAGACAATTCCTTGCCAACGGCTATGATGCGCAGTGTAAGGCTGTCTTTGTTTATGTCGTATGATATTACCCGCGTGCCGACGTTCTCAAGCTTGTCATTGACAAACTTGTTCACGTTGGTCTTGAATATGCTTTCCTTTATAATGTTGTATGTCATGAATGCCGCAGGCACCATGGTGACGACAACTGTAATTATAATATATCGCCTTACTTTTGCGTAATGGTCGCTGTCGATGAAGCTTTTTTGCTTGAACTTCATCATCCTTACGCCAAAATAGGTGGCAAGGCTTATGAATACGGTGTTGATGAAGAACAGGTAGAACGCTCCGAGGAAATAGTAGAAGTTGCCCGTGGCAATGCCGAAGCCTGCCGTACACAACGGTGGCATCAGCGCGGTGGCTATGGCTACGCCCGGCAGCACGTTGCCCTTGCCTTTTGTCGCCAGTGCCACTATGCCGGCGGCACCGCCGAACAGGGCTATCAGGACGTCGTAAAGGGTGGGGGATGTGCGCGCGAGCAGTTCAGACTGGGCTTCGTCCAGGGGTGTGAGCAGGAAGTAGACGGTTGCGGTGATGACGCTTATCACGGTTGCCACGACATAGTTTTTGGCTGACCGCTTCAGCAGTTCGAAGTCGTTGATGCCTACGGCCAGTCCCATGCCTATGATTGGTCCCATCAATGGCGATATGAGCATGGCTCCTATTATCACGGCGGTGGAGTTGACGTTGAGGCCGAGCGAGGCTATGAATATGGCGAACACCAAGACCCAGAGCGTAGCTCCGTGGAACGACACTCCGGCACTGATGCTTTTTATTGTGTCTTCCTCGTTTTCTTTGTCTGGCATGGCGTTGAAGTATTTTTTCAGTATTTCCACAGCGGTCAGCCTTATTTTCTTAAGAATGTCGTTTGTTGTGTTTTTCTGTTCCATGGCTTTACAATTTGTCGTTGATATATTGTTTATAGTGCTTATGTGTTCGCGCTATGCTGCAAAGATAGTGATTTTTTTTATTGGTTGTATTTTTTCATCTTTGTTTTTGGCATGGATGAAATTCGCCATAAAAGCTCCATTGTTCCTAAACGTGGCTTTTCGTGTTGTAAAAGACGGTCTTTTACAACACGAAAAGCGGCCTTTGGCATTGCCAAAGGCCGCTTTTCACAAATTAGTCTAAATCAGGTTATTTTATAAGGGCTACCGAACGCTTGATGAATGCGTCGAGTGCCGACCCTTTCAGCATCCCGTTCTGCAAGAGGGCAAGGTCGATGAGTTGGTGCAGTATCTTGTTGTCCTTTGCATATCCGGCTATTATCTCGTTTTTCTTGTCGCGCTGTTCGGCGAGCGACTTCTCCGTAGCTGCCAGGTCGTCTTTCTCTTCCTGCGTAACTTCTTCCGGCTTTTTCTTGCTTTGGCTTTGGTGAAGCGCGGAGAGGCGTGCCTGCTGTCCCTTTATTTCGCTTATTACAGGTTTGAGCGTTTCGCCGCATTTCTCGTCTTCGTCGGCTATTATACCTTTTATTAATGGATGGTCGCTATTGAGTACAAGGCTGTAGCTGTCGGGCATCTGTGCGTAGAAACCCATGCCGCTTTGGTAACGGCTTATGTCTTTCATCCTGCGCATGTATTCGCTTTGAGTTATGAGTACGGGTTGCGCTTCTTCTCCGAGAGCCTGCACTTCCACGCCGAACTCTACCTTCTCAATGTTTGGCAGTTGTGAACGGAACGCATATGACAAATTGTCAGCATGGTCGCTGTCAAGCTCGCTCTTCTTGATGTCTTCCTTTACTATAAGGCGGTCGATGATGTCGCTGTCAACGCGCATGAAGCGGCTCTTCTCAAACCTCTGCTCGAACATTGATACCGTAGGCACGTCGAGCTGGCCGTCGAGCAGCAATACGCTGTACCCTTTCTCTTTCGCAGCTTCTATATATGAGTATTGGTCTTCCTTGTTGGTTGCGTAAAGGTAGATGGTCTGTCCGTCCTTGTCGGTCTGGTTGTTTTTGATTAATGTCTTGTACTCGTCAAGAGTAAAATGCTTTCCGTCAACATCCTTGAACAACGTAAAGTCCTTTGCGCGGTCGTAAAAGTCTTCTTGTGACAGCATACCGTAATTTATGAACAGCTTTAAGTCGTCCCATTTGCTTTCGTATTCTTTGCGGTTCTCCTTGAATATGCTGTTGAGGCGGTCGGCTACTTTCTTTGTAATGTATGTCGATATTTTCTTCACGTCGCGGTCGCTTTGCAGATAGCTGCGGCTTACGTTCAGCGGAATGTCCGGCGAATCTATTACTCCGTGGAGCAGCGTGAGGAAGTCGGGCACGATGCCTTCAACCTGGTCGGTTACGAAAACCTGGTTGCAGTAAAGCTGTATCTTGTTGCGTTGCAGGTCGATGTTCGATTTAATCCTTGGGAAGTACAATATGCCGGTAAGGTTGAACGGGTAGTCAACGTTAAGGTGAATCCAGAACAGAGGGTCGTCCTGCATGGGGTAAAGCTCATGGTAAAACTTCTTGTAGTCTTCATCCTTAAGCGTGCTCGGTGCTTTTGTCCAAAGCGGCTCAACGCTGTTGACGATGTTGTCCTCTTCTGTTTCAACCTGTTTGCCATCTTTCCATTCTGTCTTTTTGCCGAAAGCAACAGGCACGGGCATGAACTTGCAGTATTTGTTCAGCAAGCCTTGTATGTGGCTTTTTTCGAGAAACTCTTTGCAGTCGTCGGAAATATGGAGGATTATGTCCGAGCCTCGGCCGGCCTTTTCGGCGTCGTCTATTTCAAACGACGGGCTTCCGTCACAACTCCATTTTACCGCTTTCGCTCCGTCCTTATAGCTCTTTGTTATTATTTCGACCTTGTCGCTAACCATGAATGCGCTGTAGAAACCAAGTCCGAAGTGGCCGATTATCGCATTGGCGTTGTCCTTGTATTTGTTGAGGAAGTCGTTTACGCCGGAGAATGCAATCTGGTTGATGTATTTGTCGATTTCCTCTTCGGTCATGCCTATACCGTTGTCGCTTATGGTTAAGGTCTTGTTCTTTTCGTCAAGTGATACGCGTACGGTCAAGTCGCCAAGCTCTCCCTTGAACTCGCCTTTCTCTGCCAACGTCTTCATCTTTTGCGTTGCATCGACGGCGTTGCTTACCATTTCACGCAAGAAAATCTCGTGGTCTGAATATAAAAACTTCTTGATTACGGGGAATATGTTTTCAGTCGTTACCCCAATGTTTCCTTTTTGCATGGTTGTATATTTAATTAAGTTATGTCAAATACTCTGGAAATACATCTTGCAAATACTGTGCCATTACGAAAAACAGTTTCGTTTTGATTGCGACTTGTTGCTTTACACGTTTGTTTACGCTGGCTCGTGCGGCAGCTTATTAATATTTTTCTCAAAAAGTTGTGATTTTGTCTTGTCTGTCTAAATAATGAACTTCAAGGCATCCGCAAATCACCTGAAACGATTAATTTTGCGTTTTGAAATAAAGATAGTCAGACATGGAAAATCATGAAACAAAGTTCTCTACGATAAGGAAGTATTATACAGACCATTTTTATGAGTTGCGCGACTATGTGAAGAGCAGGATACACGACTCAGAAGCGTCTGACGATATTGCCCAAAACGTTTTTATCAGGCTGCTGTCGATAGAAGGCAAGGTCTGTGTTGATACTTTGTCAAAGTTGGTTTATACGATAGCCCGGAATTTGATTTCAGACCATTACAGGCATAAAAAGTCGGAAGACGAGTATGCCGTATATGTTTGTTCTATGCCGTATGCCAGTGCATACAGTGCTTCAACCACGTGCATGGTGAATGAAATACACGAAATGCTTGAATGCGGAATGGAGCGGTTGAATGAAAAGCAGCGTATAATATACAGGATGAATGTATGCGACGGGCTGGCCGTGTCTGAAATATCAAAGACACTGAAGATGAATTATAAGAGCGTAGAGAACCGTTTGGGATTGGCCCGTCGTGAGATGCGAAAGTACATGACAAAGATGCTGGCTTGATGAACATATTGTCAATGAAGCCGGCGATGCACATTGCTGGTAAAGATTTTGAGTGTTGTGGGCTTTTTCATTGAGAGCCAAGTCTCTATTTTGTTGGCTGCCACATTTATTGCAAAAACAGCTGATTGTGGTGTCAGCTGTCTTTGAATGATACAACTTTGGTCAGTTCAGGGTTTAGATAGAACGTGTGCTGTAACGTATCTTTACCAATGTAAATCTTGGCTTTTGTAAACATGTATATGCGTTGTGGCGGATTGGCGGTATAAACGATGCCGCTTTTGAACGATTTGTTCTTGGCTGCATTAGTCCTCATCACATGTATAAGACTGTCTGATACAAGCCTGGTTGAATCTATTTTTGTGAAGTTTACGCTGTATTCAGTGGTTTTTAGGTTGTTGTCGAGAAAGGCTTTTACCGTTTCTTCCGCTTTATGTTGCTTGCCGCAGGCGCATGTCAGTATTGCGGTTGTTAAGCAACACATAAGCATCTTTGTGTAATGGTGCATTGGATTAATGGTTGGATTTGTATGGTATGGTATTGATGAATGCCCGCATTTGAGCTGATGCGGACATTCATTTGTTTCGTTCAGTCTTTTGACGGGATGTTCTTCATTATTTCAAGCAGATGGTCCCATACCATTTGTACTGTGGGTATGAGCAGCCTTTCGTCAGGTGAGTGCACGCCGCGAAGGGTAGGTCCCATGGACACCATGTCGAGATTGGGATATTTTTCAGAGAACAGTCCGCATTCAAGGCCTGCATGTATGCCTATGACTTTTGGTTCTTTCCCGAATAGTTTTTTATAAGTATCAACTACAATTTTCGTCAGTTCGCTGTCTGGGTTCATCTTCCATGCCGGGTATCTGTCGCCCTGCACCACTTCAGCTCCTGCCAGTTGGAATGCCGCTTTTACGGTGTTGCCCATGTTTTCCAGGTTGCTGGTTACGTTGGAGCGTTGCGATGCCACTATCTCAACTGTTTTTTCGCCGGTCTTTACGCTTGCAATGTTGCTTGAAGTTTCAACCATCCAGGCCAAGGCTTCGTCCTGACACATTGAGTATGTGCCGTTATCGACGGCCTGGAGTGCCAATATCAGGTTCCTTCCCGTGATTTGTGGCATGACAGGTTCAGGGTCGCAGCTTTCAAGATTTAGCTGTATGTCATTTTCAGTGACATGAAATTCCTCTTCAACGTAATGCGCGAATACGTTTAGTGCTATGCGTATGTCTTCTTTTGCGTCAGCCGGAACGGCGAATACAACCACGCCGTCGCGCGGTATGGCGTTGTGCATACGTCCTGAATTGAAGCTGGCTATGCGTACGTCATATTTCTCGTTTATGATGTACATGAAGCGAGACAACAGCTTTATTCCGTTTGCATACTTCTTGTCTATGTCGTCGCCGCTGTGTCCGCCGTGCAGACCTTTCAATGAGAGGCGCATGAAGAAATAATCCTCAGGTGCGTTTTCCTTGTCAAATTTGAAAGTGGCTTGAGTTGTCATACCGCCTGCGCAACTTATAAAGAATTGTCCTTCATCCTCGCTGTCAAGGTTTATGAGCAGGTCACCGGTCATGAAGCCTGCTTTCATTCCATGCGCACCGGTAAGTCCCGTCTCCTCGTCTCTTGTGAAAACGCACTCTATCGGGCCGTGCTCCAAGCTGTTGTCGGCCAATACAGCCATCTGCATGGCGCAACCGATGCCGTCGTCGGCTCCAAGCGTTGTTCCTTTGGCTTTAAGCCATTCACCGTCAACGTAGGTCTCGATAGGGTCTGTATTGAAGTCGATGTCAACGTCTACCAGTTTGTCGCATACCATGTCCATGTGGCTTTGCAGTATAAGGGTTTTCCTGTCTTCGTAGCCTTTTGATGCAGGTTTGCGTATGATGACGTTTCCTGTTTCGTCCGTTTCCGTTTCAAGGTTTAACGACTTTCCGAAATCATTAAGGAACTCTATCATCTTCTCCTCATGCTTTGACGGGCGCGGAATGCTGTTTATCCTGGCAAACTGTTCAAAGACGCATTGCGGTTTTAATTCGTTTTTATTCATTATATAAATATCGTTTATTTTAGTTGTTTATGAAAACTTGTTTTTCTTTTTCCCTTTTTCAGTCTTGCATTTTTGGCGATTTACGCCATATTGCGATGCGATATGCCGCATATCAGAAATGAAAATAAAAACTCATTTCACTCGCTTTTATTTTGCATTTCACTCGATTTGCACTATCTTTGCCGCAAAAATACTGAAAAATGATAGAAACTTTTGTCATCTGCGTGTTAATAATTGCTATATCGATGGCATTGCTTTGCATAAAGTTGATATTGCTGAAGAACGGAAAGTTCTCTTCGCAGCATGTGGACGACAACCCCGGACTAAGGAAACGCAACATTCGTTGCGTCATTGAGCAAGACAGGGAAATCCGTTCAGGAAAGTTTAATTTGGCAGAAAACAAATATAAACAATAAATTAAAATAAGCGAATACAGTATGAAAAAAGTAATCTGTTCGGCTGCGGTTGTGGCCGTAATGTCACTGATGGCAACGTCATGCAACAAGCAAGCGCCTAAGGTTGACGAGAAGCCTGCGGCTACGGCAGCGGCGAACACGGAAATGAAAATTGCCTTTATCGAGGTGGACTCAATCATGTCGCAGTACAAGTTCTGCAAGGAATATTCGGCCATACTCGAGAAGAAGGGGCAGAACATACAGAACACAATCGCGTCGAAGGGGCGTTCGCTCCAGAATGCGGTAGCCAAGTTTCAGCAGAATATCCAGAACAACAAGTACACCCAGCAGCAGGCCGAGGCCGTGCAGGCAGGTTTGCAGAAGCAGGATGCCGACCTGAGGGAGCTTCAGCAGAGGCTCGGTACGGAGTTCCAAGCTGAGACAGACAAGTTCAACAAGGCTCTGCGCGACAGCATCCAGCACTATCTTGCAGTGTATAATAAGGACAAAAAATATTCTTTGATTTTGAGTAAGGCCGGCGACAACATCCTTTATGCCGACAAGGCTTACGACATTACGGACGAGGTAATTTCCGGCCTGAACAAGGCTTACAAGCCTGCCAAGACCGAGAAGAAAAAATAAAGTCAGCCTTATTTGTCATGATAATGGTGAATGTGTCACTCGACACATTCACCATTGTTTTTTGATGCAAATCCGGTGGGTTTGCTATATGTGGTCTTTTGCTGTGCGAAAGGCCGTGTTTTAGCTTGTAAAATACCGTCTTTTACAAGCTGATTTGTCGTCTTTTGCAATGCCCGTGGTATTAATCTGATTTTCAGTTGGTTATATATTGGTGCGTAACTGGCAGGTTGTTAAGTTTTAACATGTAGCGTCAAATACCTTTGTGTGTTTCGTCCTTGTGCCTGTCTATCAATGATTTTGTTATATATGCGCAAAGGATTGTCGGCAAGATTGACGTGGCAATCCATATTCCTAAGAGCCATAATGGTATGAATAGAATGTCGTTTGGCCTTCCGCAGCTTGCTATTGAAATCGCCAATGCGCCGATGAATACAATCAAGGATGTGAAAAGCAACATGTAGCCAGCCAGTTTATACCATTGGTTGCCTTTGTAAAAATACAATGCACAAAGGCCGCCTATGAGGTAAGCTATGGTTGGGAAGAATTTAAATACAATAAATAAAGCGGCTATTTGGCAAATCCAATAATAGTCAACTGTTAATATTATGACTATGAATATTAACGGCATCAGGCATCCGCAGGCGAAAAGCACCGCTAAAAAGATGAAGAATGTCTTGTTGCTAAGTTTCATTTTTTAAGATTAAAGATTGGAAATGAAAAATCAGGATGGTTGCGTATACCCGATTTTTCATTTTTAATTGTTTATTATTCATTGAATTTTCCAGATTTTCATTGTACAAGTATGAGATGAAAACAAAAACAAAGTAAATGAAAATAAAATCGCTTATTTTCAGTATATTACACAGTTTACATCATTTCATCAAGTTTCATTCTTTGTAGTTGATAGGTTCTTTTTCGGTACATTTTTGTTTCTTATTTGTTTCTCATTTTCGACTTTTATTTGTATCTTTGCAGAAGCAACATAAATAAAAGAAACGATATGCCACGAGTAAAGAAGCCTACAAAAGTTAAAGAGCCTGTTCGCTTAAGAACAAAGAAACTGGCAAACGGAAGCCAAAGTTTATATCTTGACATATACCGCTTCGGCAAGCGGACATACGAATATCTGAAGATGTACCTTATTCCGGAAACGGACCATAACGCCCGTTTGCAGAATCAGGCGACAATGAATGCCGCCAACGCCATTAAGTCCAAACGCATTATTGAGCTTACCAATGGTGAAGCCGGTATAGAAACAAAGGAACGGGTTTACCTGCTCGATTGGATGAAAACCTATAAAGAGAACCAGGCAAAACGTGGTAAAAAAGACGGCTATCAAATTAGTAAGACCATCAGCATACTGAGGGATTATGCAGGAGAGCGGATGCTAATGGACCAAATCGATAAAACGTTTTGCCAGAATTATCTCGACTACCTACAGACAGAATATCGGTCCAATAAGGGCAAACGCGTGACAAATTTCACTCTGCATACTTACTACCGCGTTCTAAACGGAGCCTTGAATGCGGCAGTTCGCGCCGAAATCATCAAATCCAACCCCTTTACCAAAATTAGCAATTCAGACAAAATTCGTCTGCCTGAAAGCAAACGGTCGTACATGACGATTGACGAGGTACGTGCATTGATAGACACGCCAATGGAAAACGAGGCCATAAAAGATGCCTACCTGTTCTCTTGCTTCTGTGGGCTGCGAATCAGCGATATAATCAGACTGCAATGGAAAGATGTGTTTGTGGACGGCGGACAGTACCGCCTGTCTGTTTCCATGCAAAAGACCAAAGAACCTATTTATCTTCCTCTCTCTTCCGAAGCGTTGAAATGGATGCCGGAACGTGGAAACAAAACCCCGGAAGACAAAGTGTTTGACCTCCCGTCACCCAACACTATTAACATCCTTATCAAACCTTGGGCAAAAGCAGCCGGAATAAGCAAGCGGTTTACATTTCACACCGCCCGCCATACCTTCGCCACGATGATGCTGACGCTTGGCGCCGACCTCTATACAACATCGAAACTACTCGGCCATGCTGATGTGAAAATGACACAAGTGTACGCAAAAATTATCAATAAAAAGAAAGATGACGCTGTAAATTTGGTTAATGGACTGTTCGGGTAACTGGCCGATGCTTTTTTTCGACGCAACAGGCACGGTGCGCTGAACATCGGTAGGTCGTGCCATATTTAGGTATCACAATAGTTTACAATCATATTTTTAACTAAAAAAGCAAGAAACAATGACAAAGACGATTGTTATCCCTCTCTCTTTTTGAGGGTAATTGCAACGAGTGCCCGCTGAAGGGCAAGAACCCTTTTATGGGAAAAGACGGGCTGTATAACTTGGCCCGCGCCGCCTACCGGCAATATGTGGATGAAGTGGTAACGAAAGGGAAACCTTACAGGAGGTTTACAGAAGATTTCCTGAACGGCCACACCTATTCCATTTGCACCTGCTTCCAAGGGAGGAACGAACACAAGAAGAACCTTGGCATCATCAAGGGAATTCTCCGGAACTGCCAAGGATTTACAGAAGAACTGTGGCGAAAAGGGAGTTTTGAAAAAGACGACTTTATGGCCATGCAAGATTTTTATGACGCCACGGACGTGCCTTTACACAACACGCCCCAACCACCCGCGCCCGGCGACAGCGCGGTTCAAACGACGTTTGAATGTTATCTGAACAAAGAGCAAATGAGCCCCATTGCGGAATGTGCGAATGAGGCTCATTTGTTTTATACGCACGTTTCTGCGGACGACATGTATTCCCTGTTGCACTGCCGAACCAACTTCCACCTATATGCGAACCGCATCAATCTGATAGCCAAACTATTTGATTGCTTGAGCTACCACAGGCTGGTCTGCCACAAATGGCAATCCGTCCTTCATGCTAACAAGCTAATACTTTCATGTAAGACAGGAGAGGCCATCAGCCCCAGCAGCTACTCTTCCGCCTTGTCCAAGCTTAACAAACGCGAGGATCAGGCTGCCGAGTACATAGGAATGATGGTGAAAAGAGTGAAAGAAATGGGCAGAACTGACGGAAACGAAAACAAGTGAAGCCAGAAAGGATGACACTTTAATCCATACTTCCCTACTGTCATTGCATCCCTACAGCCGGGGTGCCAGGCGTGGAGTAATTTTGCCCTCCGTAACCGACAGGTTGCAGAGGGCTAACCTCTTTTTGTTTCATCTAAAATGATTTCGATTATGCAAACGATTATGGAACGCATGGAAGAGCGTCTGTCTTCCGTGGAAGCCACCCTGCAACAGTTGGGGCCTG
>CAJJWN010000039.1 GCA_905196835.1 uncultured Prevotella sp.
ACTCGTCGAAACCAAACATGGTCGGTTCGATAAATGCGTCAAGACTGCGACGCTCTTTCTTTGTTGGCCGCCCGGTGCCTCTTGCCCGGTCTACAAAACCGCTAATCCTGCTCATTTCCAACAGTTCATATTGTTTTGCGTCAGTAACATTTTCATATATTTGTGGAATTAGCTTGGCTCCGACCCTTTGTTCAATGCATTGCAACACTTTGAAAGAGAATGTGATAGGTGGCTTTTTAACGTTAACCGTTTCGCCTGCTTTTATCATGTGCGCAGGTTTTACGTTGACACCGTTAATTGTAACACGGCCGTTTTTACATGCGCTTGCGGCAATTGAACGTGTCTTGAATATTCTTGCCGCCCATAGCCATTTGTCTATTCTTGCAGTGTCATTTGCCATTTGCGTGCTTGTTAAATTGATTCATAGTAATGTCAAGACCGGCTAAAACAAAGCTTTTTATAATTTCAACGGCTGTATCAATGCTTGGCGACAGCGTTTTCATGTCGTCTTCATCATATTTTCCAAGCACCCAGTCTATTTGCATACCTTTGGGAAACTCGTTGCCTATACCTACCCTGAGGCGTGCATATTGTTGCGTGCCAATGACACTTTGTATATTGCCAAGTCCGTTATGTCCGCCATTGCTGCCTTTACCCTTAAGACGCAATGCGCCAAGAGGTAACGACAAGTCGTCTACAACAACAAGCAACCGCTCCAAAGCGATGTTTTCCTTGTTCATCCAATATCTGACGGCGTTACCGCTAAGGTTCATGTATGTGGTAGGTTTTAACAAGAAAATCTTACGCCCTTTGAGGCTTGTTTCGGCCAAATAACCATAACGCCGGTCGTCAAAAACAATATTGGACGCTTTCGCGAAAGCGTCCAATACCATAAATCCAGTGTTGTGGCGGGTTCCTGTATATTCATCACCAGGATTGCCCAAGCCCACAATCAAATATTTGTCCATTTATAATTTTATGTGAGACACAAGATTTTACTCTGCAGAGTTGTCGCTGGTTGCATTCATCGCAGACTTACGTGTTGCCTTAATTGAGCAAACGACAACGTCTTTGCTTGTAGCCAGTTCCAGTCCTTCAAAGTGAAGGTCGCCAACTTTGATGCTCTTGCCGATTTGCAGGCTGGTAACATCGATGTCCAAATGCTCAGGTATGTCCTGATATTTTGCAGTAACGTCAATCTTGCGTACGGACAGATTCATGCGGCCGCCATCACGTACACCCTGTGCAAGACCTGTAAGTTTGACGGGTATGCCGATTGTTATGGGCTTCTGGTCGTTTATTTCGTAGAAGTCAACATGCAAAAGTGCGTCGGTTACTGGATGGAATTGCAGTTCTTTCATTACAGAAGTGTGGCTTTCTCCGTCTATGACAAGATTTATCACATAAATGTGCGGAGTGTAAACAATCTTACGCAGTTCTTTCATTGATATTGCAAAAGAAACCGCTTTAGGTAGCCCGTTATCATCTTTAGCCTCTCCGTAGAGGTTGCATGGTACAAGGCCTTCTTTTCTTAACAATTTAGAAGCTTTCTTTCCTGTTTCGCTTCTTTTCTGACCGATTACGTCAATTTCTTTCATAATTGTGTTACTCTAAATTAAGTTATTAAATCATGCTTAATTCACCATCACACGGAACAAATCTTCACGTTGTGCCTGAAAAAGCGGTGCAAATGTATCATTTTTTATTTTAACTCGCAAACAATAGCAAAAAAAACGGATAAAAACAAAGTGTTTTCTTGCATGTGATTGTATTTTTGCCTAATTTTGCAACGTTGAATATTGAAAAATGTCCATACGATAATGATTAACAGGGAATTAATAAGGATAAAGGTCGTCCAGTTAACCTATGCATACTATCAAAACGGAAATAGAAATTTGGATGTAGCGGAAAAGGAATTGTTGTTCAGTTTGTCAAAAGCATATCATCTATACCACTATTTATTGGCATTGATTGTTGCGGTTTCCAAAGAAGCACGCAAGCATTATGAAGTGGAGACGGCTAAAGCTGAACGTGAGAATTTGCCGTTGCCTTCAAGCAAGTTCGTTGATAACAAGTTTGCTGTACAGCTTGAAGAAAACAAGCAATTGTGTGACTTTATTTCAAGTCAAAAACAGACTTGGGATGATGATATAGAGTTTGTGAGGAAGCTTTATTCACAAATAATCCAAAGCAATATCTATACGGAGTATATGGCAGATGAAGAATCTACTTATGAGACAGACCGTGAGGTTTGGCGTAAGTTGTATAAGTCATTTGTCATGGAAAATGACGAAATTGATAATGTTCTTGAAGAAAAGAGCCTTTATTGGAATGACGACAAGGAAATTGTAGATACGTTTGTAATCAAGACAATCAAGCGCTTTGAACCGGGAAATAGTACGGAGCAAGAGCTTTTGCCGGAGTATAAAGATGACGAAGATAAAGATTTTGCCCGTAAGTTGTTTCGTGCAACAATATTGAATGCAGACCAATATCAACGTTACATGAGTGAAACTTCTCGTAATTGGGACTTTTCACGTCTTGCATATATGGATGTTGTGATTATGCAGATTGCAATAGCGGAAATGTTGACTTTCCCCAATATCCCTATAAATGTTACGATAAATGAATATGTGGATTTAGCCAAGATATATAGTACACCTAAAAGTTCGGGTTATATCAATGGAATGCTTGACAGCATAGCGCGCTATCTTGTTTCTTCAGGATTACTATTGAAGCCGATTGCTGAAAAAACAAAGAAAAAATAATTATTATATTAACAATAACTTTTTATAAAAAATGAACACATTTATCTTTTTGGCGTCTCAACAAGCTCAAGGGGGAGGCGGTATGTCTTTTATAATCATGATGGTGGCGATTTTTGTCATAATGTGGTTTTTCATGATACGTCCCCAACAAAAGAGACAGAAAGAAATAAGGAAATTCCAGAACAGTCTTCAAGAAGGAACAAACGTGGTTACAGGTGGAGGTATTTATGGGGTTGTAAGAAAAATAGACCTCGCAACAAATATTGTTGACATAGAAATATCAAAAGGCGTAGTTATCCGCGTCGACAAGAATTATGTATTTGCAGACGTTGCGTCAAATATGGGAGCAGCCAATGCCCAAGCAAAATAAATGAACGATTCGGGGGTGCTCCATATATTAAAACTTATCAGGAACTTCTTATTCGGATGGATGAATAGGGAGTTTCTGATTTTCTTGTTCTTCTTGATTTTAAGTGGAGCATTTTGGTTGTTGATGGCTTTGAATGAGACATATGAAAAAGAGATAGAAATCCCAGTGCAACTTGTTGAAATCCCTAAAAATGTTGTTCTAACAAGTGATACAACAACCAATGTCAGGGTTATGGTGCGCGATAAGGGGTTTTCTATAATTGCGTATCTTTATGGCAACAAGATACGTCCAATACGTGTTGGCTTTAAGAGCTATGCGAAGAAAACAGGAACAGGTATTATAACTTCAACAGAATTGCAGAAATTGATAGCAAGACAGTTGTTTAATTCTTCGAATATTGTTAGTTTAAAGCCAGATAAGTATGAATTTTTTTATAATTACGGTTTAAAGACGCGGATGCCGGTAAAACTCGTGGGGAAAATAGTGCCCGGACAAAGTTATTATTTATCCAAAATTTTGTTTGCGCCGGATTCAGTTGATGTATATGCAAGCCGTGAAATGTTGGACAGCATAAAACATGTCAATACAGAGCCTCTAAATATTTCAAATTTAACTGATACTGTTGTTAGGGATGTTGCCTTGTATAAAATCAAGGGGGTCAAGTATGTACCAGAAAAAGTGAGAATTTCAATTTGCCCGGATATCTTGACAGAAGAAAATTGCGAAGTTCCCATAGAGGCGGTTAATATGCCTGACGGTAAGATATTGAGAACATTCCCTTCACGCGTAACTGTGACGTTTACTGTTGGAGCCAGCATTTTCCGTTCAATCACTCCTGACCGTTTCAAGGTTGTTGTTGATTATAATGAATTGATGGCTAATCCGTCAGATAAATGTAATATATACTTACGTTCCGTTCCCCATGGTGTGCGCAATGCACGTTTAAGTGTAAACAAGGTTGACTATTTGATTGAAGAACAATAATGGTTAAAGTTGCGATAGCTGGTGGAATAGGTAGTGGTAAGAGTTTTGTTTGCCAATTGCTAGAGCGTCGCGGCATTCATGTTTATGATTGTGACAGAGCGGCAAAACGTATTATGGCGTCTTCTACGAAAATTCAGTCGGATTTGATGGATGTAGTAGGACATGATGTTGTTTTGGAAGGAAAAATAAATAAAGGAGTGTTGGCTTCGTTTATATTGGAGAATGATGATAATGTTGCTAAAATAAATGCTATCGTCCATCCGGCAGTGGCAAATGATTTTGTTAAATCTGGTTGTTCTTGGATGGAATGTGCCATATTGTTTTCAAGCGGTTTCAACAAACTCGTAGATAAGGTAATATGTGTAACTGCTCCACTTGAAGTCCGCATAGACAGGATAATGCGTCGTGATGGAATATCTAGGCAAAAAGCTGTGGAATGGATATCACTGCAAATGTCACAGGATGAAATGGTCGCCCTTAGTGATTACGAGATTGTAAACGATGGAATTATGGGGCTTGAAGCACAAATAGACTCAATATTGGCATCATTGAAACAGTGATGATGCTTAAATGAATATCAATCATATAAACATAAAAAAGTTTTTGAAAATGGAACATACAATTCTTGCAGTTTCCGGCAAACCCGGTCTTTACAAATTAGTGTCTCGTGGCAAGGCTAATTTGATAGTTGAAATACTTGATGAGACCCATAAACGTCTTCCTATATTTGCAAGTGACAGTGTTACAAGCCTTAACGACATTGCTATTTATACGGAGTCGGAGGATGTGCCGTTGATGAATGTTTTTGCGTACGTATATAAAAAGGAAAACGGAGGTACTGCATCATTGAATTACAAGAAATGCAGCAGCAAGGAGTTGCGCGAGTATTTTGCATCTGTGCTTCCTGAGTTTGACCGTGACCGTGTTCACGATAGTGACATCAAGAAACTTTTGCAATGGTATGACATATTGGTAAAAAACAATATGACCGATTTTGGTGTTTCAGACGAAGCCGGGAATGGCGGGAATGAGAAAGAAGGATAGATATAATCGCGTACTTGGGTATTTCCAGAACGAAATGCCCCGTGTGTCTACAGAGCTTGAGTATGGCAGCGTTTTCCAGCTTTTGGTCGCTGTCATACTCAGTGCACAATGTACAGACAAGCGTGTGAACATGATAACTCCAGCATTGTTTGAGCGTTATCCTGACGCAAAGTCAATGTCTGCCGCAGAGCCTGACGAGGTTTATGAGTATGTGAAAAGCGTTTCATACCCGAATTCAAAATCCCGTCATCTGGTTGCGATGTCTCGTATGTTGGTATCTGATTTTGGAGGTGACGTGCCTCATGAGATGAATGAATTGATTAAATTGCCAGGGGTAGGACGCAAGACTGCCAATGTGATGCAGGCTGTGGCTTTCGGACGTTCCGCAATGCCTGTAGACACTCATGTATTCAGGGTCAGTCACCGTTTGGGTTTAGTTCCCAAAAGCTGTAATACACCTTTAAAGGTTGAGCGAGAACTAATGAAAAACATACCGCATGAGCTTGCCGCAGATGCCCATCATTGGCTGCTGTTGCATGGCAGATATGTTTGTACAAGCCGTGCTCCTCGTTGTGGGAAGTGCCCGTTTGATACGTTTTGTCCTAAAAATCTTGATGGGTCAAAGCTGGTATGATAAGCCTGTTGTAACAATTAATTGATGTTTGATTATGCAAGCAGCAAGAATCCTGAAGTTTCTTGAAGATGTAAAGATAAATAATAACCGTGAGTGGTTTAATGCAAATAAGGATGAATATAAAGCCATAAGGGATGATTTTGAGGAAGGGGTGAGCATGGCTATTCTGCGCATTGCAGAATTTGACTCTTCCATAAAGCATCTTACGGCAAAAGACACTACTTACAGGTTCTACCGTGACACGCGTTTCTCTTCTGACAAGTCGCCTTACAAGACTCATCTTGGAGCATATATAGCCGCGCATGGAAAGAAGGCTCTTCACGGCGGTTATTATATACACCTTGAGCCGGGCCATTGTCTGGTGTCATGCGGCAATTACTGGTTGCCAACTAATATTTTGACTTCATGTCGGAATGAGATAATGGGTAATATAGGACAATGGCGCAGTATTGTTGAAGATGCTCGTTTCATTGATATGTTCGGACAGCCGGGAGACGGGGATTGGGATTCGCCAAAAGGTTTTGGTCTGGAAATGTTGAAGACTGCTCCGTCGGGTTTTCCCCGCGATTATGAATTCATCAAGTATCTGCGGATGAAAGACTATTGCTGCTGGCACGCTGTGCCTGATTCTTTTTTTGAAGGCGGCAAGTGGATGGATGAGATGGCCGTGATACTTGAAACGGGGAAACCTATGATGGATTTCATAAATTCAGTCATTGATGATTACGAATGAAAAAATCCTGTTGCATAATTACAATGTAACAGGATTTTTCTTATATTTGCCACGGGTAAACCATTGACCGGTAAATATTTAGTATTAACTCTAAAACCTTTTTGCAGCTATGAAAATCGGTATTCCAAAAGAAATCAAGAACAATGAAAACCGTGTTGGCATGACGCCTGCTGGCGTGTCGGAGCTTGTAAAGCACGGTCATACGGTGTATGTGCAGGCTACAGCCGGTGTGGGCAGCGGTTTTTCTGACGGTATGTATACGGAAGTTGGGGCGCAGATTTTGCCTTGCATAGAAGATGTTTACGCCAAGTCGGATATGATAATAAAGGTGAAAGAGCCTATTGCCCCTGAGTATGCGCTTGTACGCGAGGGCCAGCTGGTCTTTACGTATTTTCATTTTGCGTGTAGCAGGGAGCTGACCGAGGCGATGGTAAAGAGTGGGGGAGTGTGTCTCGCTTACGAGACGGTGCAACTCTCTGACGGCTCTTTGCCTTTACTTACTCCCATGAGCGAGGTGGCAGGACGCATGGCAACAATCAATGGCGCGTATTACTTACAGAAGACCAAGGGCGGCAAAGGCAAGCTGACATGCGGAGTTCCAGGCGTTAAGCCGGCTAAGGTGGTGGTTATCGGCGGCGGAATTGTAGGTCAGGCGGCGGCGCGTGTGGCCGCTGGCATGGGTGCTGATGTTGTGATAGCAGACATATCGTTGCCATTGCTTCACGAGTTGGATATAAATATGCCGGCCAACGTCAGCACGGTTTATTCGTCTCACGACAATATATGTAAGGAAATTAAAGATGCCGACATCGTGGTAGGGGCCGTGCTTGTGCCTGGCGACAAAGCTCCGAAGCTGATTACGCGTGACATGCTAAAGCTGATGGAGCCAGGCTCGGTTCTTGTCGATGTTGCGATAGACCAAGGCGGATGTTTTGAGACGTCACATCCTACGACTCATAGCGAGCCTGTCTATGATGTTGACGGCATCATACATTATGCCGTGGCAAATATTCCCGGAGCAGTGCCCAATACGTCTACAACAGCATTGACCAATGCAACGTTGAAGTATGCGGTGGCTTTGGCTGGCAAAGGATGGCGGAAGGCATGTGCGGATGACGCTGCTTTGACCAAGGGGTTGAACATTGTCCACGGCAAAGTGGTCTATAAAGCTGTGGCCGATGTGTTCGACATGCCTTATGATACTGAAATATGATTTGTTTGACAAAGTGGCGTGGAGCATCCACGTCACTTTGTTTTTATGTGCCATTTTTTGTTTATTGTTCCTGCGTTACCGTGCTTTTGGGTGTGACCGTATTGATTGCTGTTGCAGGAAACATAAATTCGGCTAATTGCGTGTTTTTGCTTTCTTTCTGATTTTCGTTCGATGCGTACAGCCGCATTGTTTTGAAATGCCTGACGTTTTGACGTGAATAACGCAAAATATCGTGTGCAGTTGTAAAACGCTGACATGCTTGATTATATGCCGGTTCAGACCAAAGTGTGCAATGGCGAAGGCTGTTTTTATGCTTGTATTTATGCCGTTTAATACGTAAAAAGTGCGTTTTCTTGGTGCTTGAATGCCGTTAAAACGAGGCGTAATGGTGGCCTTTGGCCTTGTTAAAGGCCGTCTTTGGCATAGCCGAAGGCCACCTTTGGCGTAACAAGCCATGGTTTTTTATACATATGCTGTTGCTTGGCAGGATTGCCAAACTCTATTTTGGTGATTTTCGCTGACAAACTTTAATTTACTTTTTGCTTGCTTTTACTTTCCTGAATATTGCAAAATGAAAATCATATATAACTGCGCCAGCCATGTCCCCGTGAGGTCTTACGTGTTGGCGGATGTGTGTGCTAGAGTTTTTTTAACGCCTGATGGGTGTTATTTCACAATAGATAGTATCCCTTGTCGCTGCTTATGGTGATGGGAGTGATTGTTTTCCATGTGGCTTGTTGCGCATAAAAAATAAAGCGGTGGCCTTCACAGGCAACCGCTCTATATCTTCAATAGGTATTAGTTTTTTAAGGTAAAAAGATTGTTTTCAGGATAACGATTGCAAATATATAGACTTTTTTTTTATTAACCAAATAATAATAAAGATTTATTTTTACAAATTTAGTGTGTGCCCACACAATCCGATATTTTAACGTTTGTTGACTTAAATGTGCTGAAAAACCATTGATTATATGCTGTTTTTTTAATTGCTGAAAGGCTTATTTTCACTTTTTATTAATATATATTTGTTTTAATGGATAAAACATTGTAACTTTGGGGTATGAAAAAATACTTATTCCACCAGTCAAGACTACTTTTAGTGGTTTGCATGTTTCTGCTTGGTGTGTTGCAGGGACGTTCCGGCAATTCTCCCAAACGTGAGTTCAGGGGGGCTTGGATACAGTGTGTTAACGGGCAGTTCTTGGGCATGGGAACGCGCCAGATGCAGGAAACGCTTGCGTATCAGCTTGACAGGCTCAAGGCGTGCGGCGTCAATGCGATAATATTCCAGGTGCGGCCGGAGTGTGATGCATTGTATGAAAGCAGGCTTGAACCGTGGAGCCGTTTCCTTACGGGGCGTCAGGGACAGGCGCCTGCGCCGTATTGGGACCCTTTGGCGTGGATGGTGGAGCAGTGCCACAAGCGCGGGATGGAGCTTCACGCGTGGATTAACCCATATAGGGCAAAGACAAAGACCACGAGGGAACTTGCCAAAAACCATGTGGCGATAAAGCATCCTGAAACCGTTTTTGCATACGACGGCCAGTTGATTTTAAATCCCGGGTTGCCAGAAAACCGTGACTATATATGCAAAGTAGTTGCAGACATCGTGGAGCGTTATGATGTTGACGGCCTGCATATTGATGATTACTTCTATCCATATCCTGCGGCTGGGCAGAAAATCCCAGACGGTCGCGAGTTCGCAATGTATAATAACGGAATACGGGACATTGGCGACTGGCGCCGTTATAACGTCAACCTGTTCATGAAACAGCTTTATGAGACCATACACGGAGTTAAACCATGGGTGAAGTTTGGTGTTTCTCCGTTTGGCATTTACCGCAATAAGAAATCGGCTCCGGGTATAGGCAGCAAGACCAACGGCCTTCAGAATTATGACGATTTGTATGCTGACGTGCTGATGTGGGTGAATAACGGCTGGGTTGACTATTGTGTACCACAGCTATATTGGGAGATAGGACATAAGGCGGCAGACTATGCTACTCTTATTGAGTGGTGGAACAAGTATGCAGGAAAGCGGCATCTGTATATTGGTGAGGATGTGGAAAGGACAGCCAAATACCCTGATACCGTTAATCCAAACATCAACCAGCTGCCTGCAAAACGCGGGCTTCATGGCCAGATGAGGAATGTCAACGGTACTGTATTATGGTATGCAAAGGCCGTGGTTGATAATGTCGGCAATTACGGTTCTCTCCTGGAGAAGGTATATTGGAAATATCCTGCGCTTGTGCCCACCATGCCTTATATTGACGGGAAAGCTCCGAAGAAGGTCAAGAAAATGAAGTTTATAGACATGGACGGCAAGCCAGTGTTGTTCTGGAAAGCGCCAAGCGGGAAAGGATGGAAGAACGAGGCAGTAAAATATGTGGTGTATAAATTTGAAAAAGGCGACCGTGTAGACATTGCCGACCCGTCGAAGATTGTAGCCGTTACTACCGATGAGTTTTACGAGATACCAGCATCGGAAATCCGTCCGGGCGAGAAGGTCAAGTATGCAGTGACCTCCTTGGACAGGATGAGTAATGAGAGCAAGCCGAAGAAGAAGTCAATTAAATATTAAAATACCAGGCCATGAAAGTGAGTGATGCAACCCTTGCGCAGTTAGAGCGTTTTATAAGGAAGATAGCGCAGAAGTTCCCTTCGGTTGAGGAACCGTCGATAATGACAGACATACATTTGAGTTTGTCGCAAGAAACGGGAGAGTTTATGGCGTTTGACGATAATGACAACGAGATAACTCGTTGTGTCATGGACGACTGGATAAACAGTTCCGAGCCTGATTTTTATGACAATGCGGCCGGCGTTATAAGGGATGTGATAACCCGTTTGCAGGATGTTGCGGACAATTTATGCATATTGAAGCCGTACAGTTTTGTCCTTGAGAATGACGACAGGGAACATTTGTGTGAATTGTACCTTGTTGACAGCGACATCAAAATTATCGGGGGCGACCTTATGAAGGGATTGGATGAGGACCTAGACAAGTTTCTTGACGATTTGTTGAAATAAATATAGCCTATACTTCAGCGACATTGTTTATATACATATTTTGTTTGTGATGTATGCAACGTCGCTTAATATGAGTATTTAAAATCATGTAGAAAAGCTTGTTAAGCGAACTTTAAGCGTCGGTTAAGTATTTTTTTATAATACGAATAAGCGTTGGTCTTTAATTTTGCAGCCAAAGATTTACGTAAATAAGTATTATGAAAACGTACAAGAAGTTTGCATTTACAGCATTATTGACTATTTCCGCTTGCGGCGTTTCAGCCCAATCTGTCGAGTTGTACAAGGATGAAAACGCCCCGACACATGAGCGTGTAATGGATTTGCTGTCACGTTTGACGGTAGAGGAAAAGATTGGTTTGTTGCGTGCTACGTCGCCCGGCATTCCCCGGTTGGGCATACCCAAGTATTATCATGGCAACGAGGCGCTACACGGTGTCGTAAGACCCGGGCGTTTCACTGTATTTCCACAAGCCATAGGATTGGCCTCTACATGGAATCCAAGGTTGCAATATCAAGTGGCTACGGTGATTTCAGACGAAGCCCGGGCACGCTGGAACGAGCTTGACCAAGGGCGTAAGCAGACGTATCAGTTCAGCGATTTGCTTACATTCTGGTCTCCTACGGTGAACATGGCACGCGACCCTCGATGGGGGCGGACGCCTGAAACATATGGTGAAGACCCTTATTTGAGCGGAGTGATGGGTACGGCTTTTGTGCGCGGACTGCAAGGTGACGATGACAGATACCTTAAAGTGGTAGCAACACCGAAGCATTTTGCAGCCAACAATGAGGAGCATAACCGTTTCATGTGTAATCCGCAAATATCCGAGAAACAGTTAAGGGAATATTACCTTCCGGCATTCGAGGCTTGTATAAAGGACGGCAAGGCAGCCTCGATAATGGCCGCTTACAACGCTATAAACGATGTGCCTTGTTCTGCAAATCCATGGTTGTTGGATAAGGTGTTGCGTAGGGACTGGGACTTTGGCGGCTATGTGGTTTCCGATTGTGGCGGAGTTTCATTGCTGCGTACCGGACATGAATATGTGAAGACCAAGGAAGCGGCTGCAACTCTTGCGCTTAAAGCCGGCTTGGACTTGGAGTGTGGTGACGATGTTTACGACAAGCCGTTATTGAATGCGTACCGTCAGTATATGGTTTCTGATGCAGATATAGACACTGCTGCCTACCGTGTGTTGAAAGCGCGTATGCGGTTAGGCTTGTTTGACGATGCTGATAAAAATCCATATGCTCAAATTCCGCCGTCTGTAATAGGTTCAGAGAAGCATCAGCAAGTGGCTCTCCAGGCGGCAAGGGAGTGCATTGTGCTTTTGAAGAACGATAAAAACATGCTGCCGTTAAATCCGAACAAAGTCAAGTCAATAGCCGTTGTAGGCATCAACGCGGGCAAATGTGAGTTTGGTGATTACAGCGGTTCGCCTGTTATTGCTCCGGTTTCAATACTTGACGGCATTCGCCGCCGTGTTGGCAACAAGGTAAAGGTGGTGTATGCTCCGTGGAAATCTGCGGTAGACGGTATGGAGTTGATACAAGGTGAGAGCTTTCCGGAAGGGTTGAAGGCGGAGTATTACAACAACACCAGGCTTGAAGGCACTCCCAAGGTACGCAAGGAAGAATGGATAAACTTTGAGCCTGGCAATCAGGCGCCTGACCCGTTCCTGCCAGCTTCGCCTTTGTCTGTGCGGTGGACGGGCAAACTTCGTCCGACGGTTTCCGGCAAATACAAGTTCAGTTTCACTTCTGATGACGGTTGCCGGCTGGCCATCGACGGCAAGATGTTGATTGACGCATGGCAAGGCCATACCGTGCGTACAGATACGGCCGAGATATATCTTGAGGCTGGCAGGGACTATGAGCTGAAGGCCGAGTATTATGACAACCGCGATTATGCCGTTGCAAAGTTGCAATGGAAGGTGCCGCAGGTTGGAACGCAGACACGCCTTGACCTGTATGGCGAGGCCGGCAAGGCCGTGAGGGAGTGTGAAACGGTTGTTGCGGTGCTTGGCATTAACAAGTCGATAGAGCGTGAAGGGCAAGACAGGTATGACATTCTTTTACCGGCCGACCAGCGGGAGTTTTTGCAAGAGATATACAAGGTAAATAAAAATGTTGT
This sequence comes from uncultured Prevotella sp., assembly GCA_905196835.1. Taxonomy (GTDB): domain Bacteria; phylum Bacteroidota; class Bacteroidia; order Bacteroidales; family Bacteroidaceae; genus Prevotella; species Prevotella stercoripullorum. Next base: position 12,914 of record CAJJWN010000039.1, read on the forward strand.
AGTCGTGCTTGTGGCAGGCAGCTCCTTGGCTGTCAACTGGATGGACGAGCATGTCCCGGCGATAGTGAACGCCTGGTATCCGGGCGAGAGCGGAGGTACGGCTGTGGCTGAAGTATTGTTTGGCGACTATAATCCCGGTGGGCGTTTGCCGCTGACTTATTATAAAAGCCTTGCCGACCTGCCTGCTTTCGACGATTATGACATCACAAAGGGACGTACTTACCAGTATTTCAAGGGCGACGTGCTTTATCCGTTTGGTTATGGATTGAGCTATACATCATTCAAATATTCAGACTTGAAGGTTGCTGAAGACGCTGAGTTTGTCAATGTGTCGTTTACGTTGAAGAACACAGGCAGGCGCACGGGAGACGAGGTTGCACAAGTCTACGTCAGGCTGCCGCAACGCGAAGGGGCTATGCCTGCAAAGGAACTGAAAGGCTTTGAGCGTGTAACGTTGCAAAAAGGAGAAAAGCGCAATGTGATGATAAAGCTGCGCAAAGACCTTCTGCGCTATTGGGATGAAGGCAAGAGCCGCTTTGTTTATCCGTCGGGCGAATATGAGATAATGGTAGGTTCGTCTTCGGCTGACATCCGTCTTGACGGAGTTGTGACATTGGCAAACGGCGGGAAGTAAGCTTGACGTTTTTCAATAGGCCGTGAATTACAGGCTAAAAGGCCGTCGATTGTATTGCAAAAGGCCGTCTTTCATCATGCGAAAGACGGCCTTTTGCAATCCGTTGAGCGTCAGGTGTTTATGAGTGTGTTTGCTTTCATGGCCTGCATTGGCGCAATGTTTGGCTGCTGTATGTTGTCTGCTGAGCCTCATTGCTTTTGGTATTGAGCGTATTTTTATCCAAATTTTATGTTTTATTCAAAATAAAGCGTGAAAACGAAACGGCTTTTTGACTTTTTTAGCTAACATGTTTGATTATACAATATTTTTTAGTATTTTTGCAAAAAGAAAAGGAGTGCATGGTTAGGAAAATCCACATAATGCTGTTTGCGGCATTGTTCGTTTTCGTGGCATGTGACATAAAGTTGAAGCCGTTTGACGATAGCGAGCACCGCATGGAGGTGTGCCGTTACGACCGTTTGGAGAGTCAGTATCTTACTACGGGCGATTTTTCGGCTTTGCAGCAAATGAACATGGATTATCCTATGGAGACGCGTACGTTGATAGAGGATGTGTTGCGGCTTGGCGAGGTGAACGACCCGCAGATAAACCATAAATTTCTTGCGTTCTTCCAGGACTCCACGTTGCAGACAATCGTGTCGGATGCGGAGTCGCAATATGCCAACATGGATGACATAAACTCCAAGTTGAACAGTGCTTTTGAAAAGCTTAAGAAGCATATACCAGACATGCCCATACCCAACGTGTATGCACAGATTGGTGCTTTGGACCAGAGCATTGTAGTAGGCAACCAGTCGATAGGCATATCTTTGGACAAGTATCTCGGCAAAGACTATCCGTTGTACAAGAAGTATTACCTGCCGTCGCAGCGTGCGTCGATGACACGCGAGCACATCGTGCCCGACTGCCTCAGCTTTTACCTGCTCGGACTTTATCCGATGCACGACTTTGAGGCCCGCACACAGTTGGAACGCGACATACATATAGGTAAAATCATGTGGGTATGCAACGTCGTTTTGGGGCATAAGTTCTTCAAGTCGCAGTATATCAATATCGTAGACAAATACATGTCGGCAAACAAATCTGTCGATATTGAGCAATTGCTGGAAGAGAACAATTGTTCGCGCATCATCGGAATGATGCGGTAATTCGAGGTATAAGCTGTTCCCTTTTCCTTCCTTATATGCAATATTGCAAGCCGCCCGGCGTTATAATAACGATGGAAAAGACATTGTATATATTATTGGTTCTTGCATGTGGGGCGGTTTTTAGTGCCTGCACTGACGACGATTCATTCAGTACGTCGCCATCCAATTTGTTGACTTTTTCCACCGACACGGTGCGTCTTGATACGGTGTTCGCCACCGTTCCTTCTTCTACAAGGACGTTCTGGGTGTACAACAAGTCGGGTGACGGCATTCGATGTGCAACCGTGCGCCTTGTCGGCGGCAACCAGACAGGCTTCAGGGTAAACGTGGACGGTGAGTATCTTAGTCCGGAAGCCGGTTATCAGGTGCGTAATGTTGAGATACGTAAGGGCGACAGCATACGTGTATTCGTCGAGCTTACTTCGCCGAAGAATATGGCGGACGGGCCGCAATTGACGGAAGACGATTTGGTGTTCCTATTGGAAAGTGGAGTGGAGCAGAATGTCAACCTCAATGCTTACACATGGAATGCCACACTATTGAGCAACGTGGTGATTAGCGGCGAGCAAACGATAGACAGCCACGAGAGGCCCGTAGTAATATATGGAGGTCTGAAAGTAGACAGTATGGCAACTTTACATATTGCTCCGGGGACGACGTTGTACTTCCATTCTGATGCAGGGATTGATGTTTATGGCAGACTTATATCTGAAGGTACGGCAGACGAAGGCGTAATATTACGTGGTGACAGGACAGATAAAATGTTTGACTATCTGCCGTATGACATGGTGAGCGGGCAGTGGTGTGGCATCAGATTGCACAGTTCTTCTTACGGAAATAAAATATCTTATACAGACATTCACGGTACTTTTGACGGAATAGTATGCGATTCGTCTGACGTTTCACAGCTCAAACTTCAGTTGCATAACAGTACGGTGCATAATTGCCAAGGTGACGGATTGAGGACATATGCAAGCATGGTAGATGTGAAGAATTGTCAATTGACAAACACTTTGGGTAACTGTGTGGCTGTGTATGGGGGTGATGTAAGCCTGACACATTGCACGATAGCGCAGTTTTATCCCTTCGACTCCAATCGTGGTGCGGCGTTGATGTTCACCAACTTTGACGGCACAACCATGTTGCCGCTTGAGCGGATGGACTGTATCAACAGCATAGTGACTGGATATGGCGAAGACATGCTTAGCGGAGTCAAGGCAGATGGGGAAACAACATTCAATTACCGCTTTGTTAACTCAATTATACGTACACCCGAGGTTGACGATGACGGGAATTTTATTGATGTGTATTTTGAGAATATTGAAGATACCGCAGCAATAAGCGGAGAAGAGAATTTTAGGTTGGTCGATATTGACTTGCAACGATATGATTTCCATCTTGCCGTTGAGTCACCAGCAATAGGTGCCGCCAACAAGGATTATTCACTGCCTGAAGACCGCGACGGACTGTTGCGCGACGATGCTCCCGATATAGGATGCTACGAATATTGGGAGCAGGACAATAGCTCGTCAGGCATGTAGTATGAAATAAAAAGACTCAGGAAGGGTTGCATGTCATCCCTCTTGAGTCTTTTTTATAGTATTTTCGAGCGTCAGATTTGTCCGCATTCTTTCAGCCAAAGGGCAGACGAAGCGTCGCTTGGCATACGCCAATCACTGCGCGGACTTAGGCTGATGCTTCCTACTTTGGGACCATCAGGCAGGCAGGAGCGCTTGAATTGTTGCGCAAAGAAACGCCGCAGAAATACGGTAAGCCATTTCTTGATGGTATCTTCATCATATTTCGGACCGCCATTTGCGCCGTTGAAGGCCTGCCGCGCAAGCATATATACTTTGGCCGGACGGAAACCGAAGCGCAGAATGTGATATAAAAAGAAGTCATGCAATTCGTATGGACCTACAATGTCTTCCGTTTTTTGGCTTATGTTGCCGTCCTCGTCGGCAGGTATAAGCTCCGGGCTTACCGGTGTGTCTATTATGTCAAGAAGTATTTTTCTTGAAACTTTGTCAACATCGGTTGCGGCAAACTTGACCAAATACCGTATTAAGGTTTTCGGTATTCCTGCATTTACACCGTACATGCTCATATGGTCGCCGTTATATGTCGCCCAGCCAAGTGCAAGCTCGGACAGGTCGCCCGTGCCGACAACCAGTCCGCCTGCCTTGTTGGCTATGTCCATGAGTATCTGTGTACGTTCACGTGCCTGACTGTTTTCGTATGTTACGTCGTGTTGCGCGATGTCCTGGCCAATGTCTATGAAGTGTTGTTTTACTGCGGCGGTAATGCTTACTTCACGGATTGTGACGCCAAGGCTTTCCATCAGTGACATGGCATTGTCGTGTGTCCTGTCTGTCGTACCGAAACCGGGCATCGTTATGCCGATAATACCTTTTCTATCCCATCCGAGTTTGTCATATGTTTTTACGCAAACAAGTAGGGCAAGAGTGCTGTCAAGCCCTCCGCTAATGCCGAGGACAACAGTCTTGCAACCGGTGTGAACAAGGCGTTTTGCAAGGCCTGCAACTTGGATGGAGAATATCTCGTTGCAACTATCTGCCATATCGGCAGCCTTCGGAATGAACGGATACGGTTCGACATATCGCACGAGTTCGAAATCACGCTTTGCCGTGGCTGTATGGGCGTTGACTATACGTGAGCCGTGTCCTCGCTGTGCAGCGGCATACGTACTGTTGGCACGACGCTCGCTTCTTAGTTTTTCTATGTCAATCTGTGTAGTTACGGTCTGCGGCTCAAGGCAGAACCGCTGGCCTGCGGCCAACAGCTGTCCGTTCTCGTAAATCATGGCGTTGCCTGCATATACCGCGTCCTGCGAGCTTTCGCCGAAGCCGCAGCCGCTGTATACATATCCAGAGATGGTGCGTGCACTCTGCTGTGACAGCAAACTGTCAAGATAACGGTGCTTGCCTATCAGTTCGTCGCTTGCGGAAAGGTTGAATATTATGTCAGCACCGGCAAGGGCGAGCGACGTGCTCGGTGGGGCGGGCGCCCATGCGTCTTCGCATATTTCCACTCCGAAAAGCACTCCGTCGCATGTGCGGAAGAGCGTAGGCTGCGGCGTGACAAGTACCGTGTTGCCTGCATAACGTATTTCAGAAGACTGCAAATCCTGTGATGACGCAAACCAGCGTTTCTCGTAAAACTCGCCGTAGTTGGGTAAGAATGTCTTTGGTACGAGGCCGAGCAAATCTCCTTTTTGTATTATAGCCGCACAATTGAGCAACAGGTTGCCTACCGCTACCGGAACGCCGACAATGGTTATGATGTCAAGGTTTCTCGTAAAGTCGAGCAGCATCAGTATTGCCGTCTCCGCCTGTTCCAGCAGCAGGCTTTGGCGGAACAAGTCCTGGCATGTGTAGCCGGTAATGCTAAGCTCCGGGAAGACGATTATTTCAACGCCTTTGCCTTCCGCCTGCGCAATGATGTTCTCTATTTGCTGTATGTTGTAATCGCAATCGGCAACCTTAACCAGAGGCACTGCCGCCGCAACTTTTATATATCCGTGTTGCATCTTACTTTATGTGATTATTTTACAATTTACCAACCTAATCCGAATGTAAAATCTGCCGGGTTGCAAAACATGGCCTTTCGTTGTGTAAAAGGTCATGTTTTGCCTTGTGAAAGGCCGCCTTTTGCACGCCAATATGCCATGTTTTGAAATATGGCGTGTTGGCGGCTGTTTCTGCAGATACATGCTATTTGATTGTCACCTGCGTAGCTCCATATCCATATTCCTGGAAAGAGGCGTCTTGATAGGGGCATTTCTTGTAGCGGTAATTCAGCTCGTGTATTATTGTGTGGCGCAATACGCCTTCGCCCTTACCGTGTATGAAAACCAGCTTCGTACCGGGTTTGCCTTTATACTCTTCCATCGTCTTGCGGAATACGTCGAGTTGGTGGTTCAGAATGTCTGAGGCCGACAGCCCGGCAGTGGTTTCAAGCAGCTCGTTGGCGTGCAAGTCAACTACTACCGGCTCGTCCTTGCCGTGTTGCTTCCTTGCAGGCTGTACTGTCGGCTTGGTTTTGTCGCTTGTCATCTTGCGTGCCATCTCTTGTTTAAGCTTCTTGGCGTCAATGACAAGCGGGCGCACCGGATTGTCGTTCTCAACGATGGTGTAGAGTAGGGCGGGCTGCTCAAAGAAGTCGTTTTCCTTAAAAGTGTGCAGCTTGTAGAATTTTACGGTGTCTATTCTTAGCTGCGCGTCAATTACAGGTTTTATCATGAATGGCTTGTCCTTCTTGTAGGCAATAAGCTGTACAGCAACCCTCTCCATGGTGTTCAGCGTGTCGCGGTCAAACTCTTCGATGAAAAGTTTGGTGTTAGGCTCTATTTCACCAGTCGAGCGCAAGTGCCAGTTGACACCTTCTGCCGAAACATATGAATAATAAATGTAATAATTGCTGTCGTTGACTATGTATGCTTCAAACTTTGTCCGTGTGATTTCCCGGCTGTCAACAGGAACGAATGCAAGGTATGCCGAAAGCATGTCTCCGCCTTTGCGCTCTTCAGGCTCGGCACGGAAAGTTACCGGCCGGTCGGCAGGGTCGTAATCTTCATCGTTAGTCTCCGCCTTTTTGCTCGGATTATCAATCTTTATATTGTAATCATCAGTTTCCACGACGACCACATCGTTGCTGCGCACCGGTATCTGGAAGCCGTCCTCATCTTCAACCAAGACAATGTTTTTGCCTTGAAATCCTGCGATTACTCCGCCACCGGTCTCGCTTAAAAATCTAACTTTGTCTCCTATCTTCATGATTGAATATATTTATCTTGTTGAAACAAACCGTATGAATTATATTTGCAAACAGTTGTCATTCTTTGTTTTATGGTATCAATAAGGAACTGTCGCCGTAACTCAGAAAACGGAAATCATGCCCGAGCGCATAATCGTATATCTTTTTCCAGTCTCCATGGACGAATGCGCTAACGAGCAGCAGCAGTGTACTTTGAGGCTGGTGGAAGTTCGTTACGAGCATCTTCACTATCTTGTATTCATACCCCGGAGCTATTATAATTTGTGTGCTGCCGTGAAGCGAGCTTAGACCGTTACGGTCAAGATAATTAACAATGTCTTGAAGCGCACTTACCGGCGAAATCGTAGGGTGCGTATCGTATGGCTCCCATTGTTCTATATGCAGCTGCTCTTCTGTCGCGTCAGGATTTTCAGCCAAACGTGCGCCTATGTAATAAAGGCTTTCAAGCGTGCGGACGCTTGTTGTTCCTACGGCTATTGCGTGGGCATCGTGCCGTATCAGGTTTTCAAGCGTTGAGCGTCTTACACATATATATTCGGTGTGCATCCCGTGTCCTGCTATCTTTTCGCTCTTTACAGGCTTGAACGTTCCAGCTCCGACATGAAGAGTCAGCTCGTCACGTTCTATTCCGTGGTTGTCAATATCGTCAAGAACCTTGGATGTGAAATGCAATCCGGCGGTCGGAGCAGCCACGCTTCCTTTTATCTTTGAGTATACCGTCTGATATGTTATTTTGTCGCTCTCCTCGGTGTTACGGTTAAGATATGGCGGAATTGGAAGCTCGCCCACTTGTTCCAATATGTCGGCAAACGTTATGCCTGCATCGTCCCACGAAAAATCCACCCAATGACTTGTGCCTTGCTCATGGTGCCGTGTTGCTGAAAACCTTATGTTATGGCCGTTGACGCAGAATGTGCGTGTCAGAGTTCCATCCTTCCATTTTTTTAGATTGCCAATCATGCACAGCCATGAACATTCTCCTCGTGCCTGGAACATCAGCTCATAGTCTGACGGTTTGGCCGGCTCGAGCAGGAAGACTTCAATCAGCGCGCCTGTCTCTTTTCTGAAATGTATGCGTGCCTGGATTACCCGTGTGTTGTTGAAAATCATCAGTGAGCCGGACGGCAGGTAGGCAGATATGTTGTAGAATAAGTCTTCTGACACTGCACCTTTATTGTACACGAGCAGTTTGCTGTGGTCACGCTGTTGAACGGGAAATTTTGCAATACGGTTGTCTGGCAGTTCGTAGTCGAAGTCTTTTATTCGAATATGCTTTGTATCCATGATGTTTCAAATTTTAAACAATCAATGCCTTTATTATCGAGAATTGCAGTGTAAGTATCAATACTAACACTACAATGTCGGCATCCAAGCGGTTATACCCGGTAGAAGTATATCTTGACGATATGTAATTAACGTCTCTGAATATGTGTGAATACGCTTTTATGTAAATGAAATATGCAACGCTTCCGGCAATGCCTCCCCAAATGAGGCCAACGATGATGTCACTGGGATAATGAAGCCCAAGGTACATCCGTGTCCAGCAGTTGACCAAAGACCAGACAACCATGGCAATGACAAAGACTTTGTTGCGGATTAACAGTGAAAAGAACATTGCTATGCAGAATGTGTTTGATGCGTGTGCCGAAAAGAAACCGTATAGGCTGCCCCTCATCCCGTTTACAATGTCTACCGTATATTTTATCATTGGTTCATGCGACGGTCTGAAGCGTCCGACTGTCGGCTTGACAATAAAATCTGCAACACCGTCTGAAATCACTATACACAAGATGACGCATCCGATGACAAGCATTATATGTTTCATCGTTTCGCTGTTTTTGATAACAACGTATAGGAGGGACAGGTATAATGGAATCCATGTCAAGCCGGACGTAAGGACTACGGCCATGTTGTCGATGAACAATGAGTCGCTCCCATTGAAGAATGCAAGAATGCTCCGGTCTATATCTATCAATGTTTGCATCTTCTCATTTACTATATTATTTTACCATTCGATTGTATAAGAATGATTTTCTCTTTTTGTTGAGATTATATCCGTTCCATATTAGAGCTTTGAATCCACCCCTCACGTCCGTCTTCAAGTTCAACGAGTTTCCAGTCTTTCATTGTGTCGTCTATAATCTCAACACGGCTTCCTTCATGTATTATGGTGCTGTATTCACTATTTGCGACAGGTGTCTTTTTTAATGTTATGGAAGGAGTTGTTATTATGGCGCCTGTGCGGCGTGTCAAGATGCGACGCTGCTCATAAGCAAATATATTGCTGAATATAAAGAGCAACAAGAAGATTAAGGAACTGTAAAAGGCCGTCTTGCGTATCATCAATTTCTTTCCGAAAAGATAATATAATATGAGTATAAGTGCAAGTGCAATGCTTATTATGGCGGTTTTTGCCCAGCCGTCAACACTCGTAAAGTTCACGAGAGACCTATACCATGTAATGAAAAACATTTCTGACTTTGGAGCTATTTTATCAATAGTCTTTGAACGGGCCATTTGCAGATTGAACCTGATGTCTTCATCGCCGGGAGACAACAGCAATGCGCGCTCATAATTTAGTACGGCGCGTGTTATGTTGTCAGTGCGGTAATATGCGTTGCCGAGATTGTAGTACAGTTCTACACTTGCTCCTTTTTTCAGCAGTTCTTCATAATCCTTTATAGCCTGTTGGTAATTTCCTTTTGTATATTCATCGTCTGCATTCTTTTTCGTTATGGCATTTGCTGGCATAGATATGGCCTGCAACATTATAATAATCAGTATCAAGGCAGAAACAGTACTCTTCTTTTCTCTTTTTTGTCTTAAGACATTCTCTATTTTGATTATAGCTGTCATTGCAGCTTCAAATGTTTGTGCCATATTGCCTTTGGGGTCTCCTGGTGCGTATCTGTTGTATTCACATTCGTCAATTGCACGGATGAACATGGCAATTGTCGCTTCATCGACATTTTTCTGTGCCAGCTTTTCCGATATATTGTCTTTGGATAATTCTTCAACAGGGATGTTCAGTTTGTCGCCAACATATCCCCACAATGCCCTAAGGACTTCGTCATAGAACTTGTCATGTTCGTTCTTAAGCATGAGGGTGCTTGCATATTTCAAGCGTTTTGTAGCGATACGGTTTGCTTTCTTTCCCCTTAGTTTCGTTATGTCGGCATTGTCAATAGCACGTTTACGGAATACTATCAATATGCCGATGAATGCAATCATGAGGCAGGACAAAACAACCCAGTACGCCGTAGAACCGTAAAATATGTCCTGTATGTCTTGTATTTCAAAATCCCCTTCTTTTATGGGACGTATGTCCTTGTTTTTTAGTTCGCTATAATCAATAGCGGCACTGGCATTTTCATCACCTTTGGCAACATTGAGTTTGAATGGTTCGGTTTTCAGCGTCTTGTACGCGTTCGCTGCAATATCGTAATATACAAATTCTATGGCAGGTATGACATAACTTCCCTGATTACGCGGCACTGCGAGGAAATCATAAATCATGTTTCCCTCAACCCCGTTCGTGGTAAGTTTTGTTTTGTCTGTTATTTTTGCGTCATATTTGTCAAAATTCTTGGGAAATGCTACTACTGGCTGTTTTATCAATTTCAGATTTCCTGTTCCGCCGATAATTACCCTTAATGTTATCGGCTCGTTGGCCTTTACTTCATTTTTATTTAATTGGGCACTTATGTTGAATTTTCCCACACCTCCGGAAAAATTGGCCGGACGTTTAGGCAGCGGGTCTACCTGGATTGTCATTCCCGGAGCTTTTATAGCCCGTTTTACTTCAATGTATCCTGAACCACCATTCAAAAATGCTTCAAACGGGTCTACGTTACGGTTTTGCTGTATTACCGTTCCATTGAATGTTATGCTTGGAATTTCAAGCTTGCCTGTCATTTGAGGATACATGACGTATTGGCTCCATGTAACACTTCTGTATGGACGCCCGTTGACACGTTCTATATGGAACGACTTTTGCTGCGGAAGCGGTATTTCTTGTGTGTGGAAGCCTGTCAGGTCAGGCATTTTGCCTTCAAGTTGTGTCAGGTCAACAAGGGTATAGACCTTGTATGTTAGCAAAACAGGTTCTTGTTCGTGTACCCGATGTTTGTTTGCACTAACCTTTATGAACAAGTCACTGTTATTTACAGGTGTACCGGCATCACGTAGTTGCGGCATGTTGTCCGTGTCATCGTGCATACGTGGAGCACCTCCTGTATTTTGGCTTTCGCCAGAAACTTTTACTTTTACAGCCTTCGATGCAAAGGTTTTCCCGTTTACATTTATATGTGCCGGTGGAATGGTGTATATACCGTTTTTTGCAGCGCATAATATAAATGTGAATGTTATCGATGAAGAGCCTGTAGTATGCCCGTTTACCATCCTGTAACTTGTTTGCTTGGATGTGAACGGACCTGTTATGAGCTCCAGTGCTTCTGGGATATTGCCTACGCGAAAGTCTTTTGCATTTTGTGTGTCAATGGTATATACGAGTCTGAAGTTCTCGCCAACAGATACTTGTGACGGAGCGTTTACTATAAACCGTTGGGCACTGGCCGGTATGAAACCGGACAATACTATCGCAAATTGTAAAAGTAAAATATATTTTTTCATGCCAGAAATTACCTAAGATTTAGTATCTTACCAGTTTTTATCACTGCTTTTACGTGTTCCAGGCTTTTGCATGGCTTTTTTCAAACGTTGCTGTGTTGCCTTTTCGTTTTGAATTGCCGCGTTTATAAGTTGTTCGGCATTGTCTTTGCTCATTTGTTCTTTAGGCTGTTGCTGCTTGTTATTGTCTTTTTCCTTGTTATTGTTTCTGTCTTTATTATTTTGCTGTTTGTTGTTGTCGTTTTTCTTTTTATTGTCGTTTTTATTCTTGTTGTCCTTTTGCATTTTTTTGCATAAAGCAAGATTGTAGCGTGTTTCGTTGTCTTTGGGGTTGTTGCGCAGGGACTGTTCATACGCTTTTATTGCGTCGCCGTACATCTTATGATTTTGGCATATCACTCCGATATTGTGATATACACTGGCAAGACGTAATTTGTTCTTCTCTACTTTTATTGCTTTTTGGTATTGAACTATTGCTGCCGAATCTTTATTTTGCATCATCAATGCGCAGCCTAAGTTATATAATGCTTGCGGATTTGATGGATTGTTTGACACGGCTTTTCTGTATTGCACTTCTGCCTTGTCGTATTGTTGCTTGTAAAAATGCTTGTTCCCATTACGCACAAATTGCCGGTCTGTTTGCGCATAAGACATTGTCGCGACACACAACAATAAAATCAATATAATATGCTTTGCCATTTCTGATTTCATTTGTATGGTCTTTATTTAAAGAGTTTTATCCTTTTAAGCAACGGGTTCTTGCTTTCAAAAATAATTGTTTCTATCACTAAAATAAGGAGGACCAATATGCCGACAGCCTGGAATTGTTCGTCATATTCGCTGTAAACAACGTTTAATATGTCTCCTTTTTGCAGCTTCGCAATCTCATTGTCAAGTTGACGTTGGGCTACGTTGTTATTGTCTACGTGTATATACGCTCCGCCTCCGGCCTGAGCTATTTGCTTACACATTTGTTCATTAAGTGCGGACATCACTTCCCGCCCCGTATTGTCTTTCATATATCCGCCGTTGCCATCGGGAATAGGTGAGCCTTTTGGTGAGCCTACTCCTAAGACAAATACTCTCATGCCATTTTTCTTGGCCTCTTTTGCCGCTTTTTCTGCGCCGCCTTCATGGTCTTCTCCGTCTGTGATAACGATTATTGCACGGCCTATTTTGTCTTGTTTGGTAAAACTTCTTGAACTTAGTTCTATTGCTTCTGCCAGGTTGGTACCTTGAACTGCTATCAATGAAGGGTCTATGTTTTGCAAAAACATTTTAGCAGAAACATAGTCACTTGTTATTGGTAATTGCACAAAAGCGTCTCCGGCGAAAACAATGAGGCCTACTTTGTCGTTTGTAAAATTGTCAACCAGATTTTCTATCAGCATTTTACTTTTGTCTAACCGTGACGGTATGACATCAGTTGCTTTCATTGAATTGCTTATATCCAACGCTATTACCACTTCGATGCCTTGGCGTTGTTCCTGGCTGATTTTTGTTCCCATTTGTGGTCTTGCAAGCATAACTGCAAGCAGTGCGATTACAGAAATCATAAGCCAGAATTTTACTTCCCGTCTCGCACTTGACAAATCAGGCATCAACTGTTTTAATAATGCTGGTTCGCCAAATTTTGCAAGTTGCTTTTTACGTTTACGCAATCCCATCATCCTTATTGCCACGAGGATGGGGACAAATATCAGCAAGTATAAATATATCGGGTCTTCAAATCTGAACATAAACTTTCATTTTACAAGTTTTATGGTATACGGCGGAATACTACAAGCCTCAATAACATTTCCAGAAGCATTGACATAAATGCGGCAAATGCGAACGGCTGGTATGCGTCATAACGTTTGGAGAATTTTTTTACATCCATCTTCGTCTTCTCCAGCTTGTCAATATCTTCATATATCTTTTTCAGTTCGGCTGTATTTGTTGCACGATAGAAATTACCGCCTGCCGTAGCGGCTATTTCGCTCAACGTTTCAACATCTACGTCTGCGCGTAAATTGACATATTGCGTTGTTCCGCCTACTTGCATTGGATATGGGGCCATAGTCTTACTTCCGATAGCAATTGTATAGACGCGTATTCCGAAACTCTTAGCTATGTTGGCGGCGGTCAATGGTGATATGTCGCCCATGTTGTTACTACCGTCTGTCAGCAGTATTACGACTTTACTTTTTGTCTTGCTGTCTTTAAGTCTACCGACGGCATTGGCAAGACCCATGCCTATGGCGGTTCCGTCTTCTATCAGTCCTCGTGCGGCAATGTCGGTCCTGACGTTCTGCAACAAGTTAATCAAAGACGTGTGGTCTGTCGTCATCGGGCATTGGGTGAATGCTTCACCTGCAAATATTGTCAGACCGATGTTGTCATCTGGACGTCCTGATATAAATTCAGCGGCCACGTCTTTTGCCGCTTCTATCCTGTTAGGCTTCAAGTCCTCGGCAAGCATACTTGTAGATACGTCCATTGCCAGCATTATGTCAATGCCTTCCACAGTGCGTTCGCCCCAGCTGTTATGGGTTTGCGGCCTTGCCAGGACAATGACTATCAACACAAACGTCAGCAATCGTAGCAGCAGCGGCAGCCCAATCAGGCGCACACGCAGGCTTTTGTGGGCATATTGATATGCGAATGTGTCGCTCATCCGCATCGTAGGCTCACTTTTCTTCCGATAAAGCAAATACCAGATTAAATAAGGTATAAGCAGTAGCAGGAGTAAAAAATATTCCTTATTGACAAATTCCATAATCTGCAAAATTCTTATATCAACAAGCTAATCCTGTATATTATGAAAGCCAGGATACCAATGCTTGCCAGCAAAAGCACATATATTGACACTTTGAGCGTAGTGCGTGAACGCATATTGCGCTTGTCTGTTTCCGTTAGATTGGGTTCTACTCGTTCGATTGTTGGCTGGTTGTCGAGCTTTGTGGTGTTGATAAACTCGACAGCGTTGACCAAGTTTGCGTCATTCTCATTTATCAGGGTGGAATATTTTGCGAATTTTACGAGGTCTGCCGTTGTGAACAAGTCTTTCAGCTCGTCAATCATTTTCTTGTCGCTTTCCTGTTGTAGGCGTGTGATGATTTCCGAGCTTGTCATTTCCATTGCATTAAATCCGAAACGTGCCTTTATATATTTGCGCAGAACATCAGTAAGAAGAGTGTAATACGTCTTCTGGTCTTCTGATACGGACAGTTTTGTCTCCTTTATATGCTCTATTTCCGTCAAGGCTTTTTGGTGTGGCGGTATCTTCTTTATGATGCGTACTTGCACTATTACAGGCTTGTTTTCTTTCAGCCTTGTCCACAAATAATAAGTGAGCACGCATACAAGCACGAACATTACACTAAGCCAGAACGTCGGTTCCCATTCGCTCCATAGGAAAGGATTGTCTTGCACGCCTTTTGGCGGATAAAACTTTTCGGGATGGAGCGTGTCTACCGGTACGGTAAGGACTTTCAGCGCCAAGCTCTTGCTTTTGTATTCTTTCCCGTTTACATTTACCTTCATCGGCGGAAGATAATATAACTTTTCGTCGAAAGAGGTGAGTGTGTACCGCCGTGTTATCTTTACAAGTCCGTTGTCAAGCTGTGCCGTGTCAGCGTCAGAGTTGCTTAATACCTCAACACCCGGAGTGATGTATTGGGATGGCTTGTATTGCGGCATCCTGACTTTCGAGCCTTTGGGGGATGTAACGCTTAGTGTTACATCTGTTTGTTCGCCGATAAGTATCTCTATCGAGTCTATTTTCGACTCGACAAAGACTTGGGCTGATGCACATAACGTACATGTTATTAGTGATATTATGCAAATTATCTGTTTCATTAAATCTTATTCGGTTAAAGGAACGACGAACGCAAGGCTGCCGGCAAATATCGTCTCTTATGATTGCCGTGTACGTCTTTTAGTTCCTCATTGCAAATAACTGCATCAATGCCTTTACATAATCTTGATTCGTAGCAATGGACACGTTGTCCACATTGCTTTTTGTGAATATGTCTTTAAGCATTTTCTGCCTGTTAAGCCAGTAAGCATGATGGGCGTTGCGCAGCCTTTTGTCGCTTGTGTCTATGTACATTTCGTGGCCGGTTTCAGCGTCGAGCACCTTCATCAGACCGATGTTTGGAAGCGACTCTGCACGTGGGTCATATACCTGTACAGCAACGACATCGTGTTTACGGTTGCATATTGTAAGGGCGTTCTCAAATTCGTTCTTTGTATAAAAATCACTCATAAGGAATGCC
>CAJJWN010000040.1 GCA_905196835.1 uncultured Prevotella sp.
CAAAAGGCCGTGTTTTGCGTCGCGAAACACGGCCTTTTGCGTTGCCATTGACGGCCTTTTGCAAGGCTAAAGGCCGCCAATGGCATTTTGCATGACATTTTCACGGCAATATTTGCATATTGTCTTAACTTTCTTTACCTTTGCAATGTCACTTGTGCCGAAGCCCCGGAGGGGCGTAGGGGATGAGTGGCGGACATTTATGGATAGGCGTTTACTATGACGCTTTGTTCTTGACCATTCCGAATCTGGCAGTTCGATTTTCCGTCAAAGACAAGGCAACGGTAGATGTCCATTGTGGATATGTATATTCATGCCACGTGAGCCGGAGGCGTTATTGTGCCCGTCGGCCTCGTGCAGGTATTCATATCGGCGTGGGCTTCGGCGTTGCTCGTTCTGACGGAAAGGGCAATGCCAGAGCCTTGGAATGGTGGAACGGGCATCAGGCAAGTTCCCACGCTTTTTTCGTTTGTGCCCTTTCCTTCGATGATGATTTATTTACAGCCTTATAGGGAACGGGAGGCAAAATAGGTTTTCTTGTTTTTCAATGGGAGATTTCTATTTCCTTGCCAATTGGGATAAGGACAGGCAGTCTACGTGGTCAGGCACATGTTTCGGGCTTTTCAGTGCATTGCAGAAACGTCTGGCCGTGACCGACTGCAATATCAGTGACAACGGCTTGCCCGTATTGTTTCACAAGATATTGCGGAGATTGGGGCTTGAGGCACACGACTTCGACATGCGCCTTATGGAAAGACAGCGCCGCAAGGCGCGGTGTATGGTAGGCGACGCCCAAAGCGTAGTGTTCCAGTTCGGGGAAATACTGTTTGATACGGGCAAAAGGAGAACTTTTGTGTATCAAGACATGTCCGCCGATAGCGTCAGGCATCTTTATGAAACATCCCCGGAGGTGTTTTCCGTGAGCGGATTTCAGTCTCTTGAAAATGATGCGATGCAACGGCGCGCCGATTTTCAGAACAAGTATTATCAAAGCTGCTCGGGCATATTCACTATGGGCAGGTGGTTTGCGGAAGACCTTGTAGGCCGCCTCGGCGTGCCGGAGGCAAAAGTCCACCATGTCGGCGGAGACATAAATCTGGACAAGTCTTTGATAGATTATTCGGCCAAACGCGGCAACAAGATACTGTTTGTAGGGCGCGACTTTGTGCGTAAGGGCGGCGGCATAACCTTAAAGGCATTCCAAATACTAAGGGAGCGTTGCAAGGATGTTGAATTGTATATCGCCGGTCCCTCCACTTCTCCACTGGAAAGCGGTATGGAAGGTGTGCGGTATTTCGGCGACTGTAGCCACGAAAAGCTTGCCCGGTTGTTTAATGAATGCGACATTTTCGTCATGCCAAGTTATTTCGAGGCGTATGGCCTTGTGTTCATCGAGGCTCTGACGTATGGCTTGCCGTGCATCGGGCGCAACGTGAATGAAATGCCTTACTTCATCGAGAACGGCGAAACCGGACTACTGCTGGGTGAAGACGATGCGGAGAGCCTTGCGCTAATGATGGAAAAACTGCTGCATGACGAGGCGATAAAGGCGAATGTCCGCGCCAAGAGAGACTGGTATGTGAATGAATATTCTTGGGACACCGTGGCAGGAAGGATAGTGGATGTCATTTACAATGGTGCTGTTTTGTAAAGTGTGTCATTATTTGTAAAAAAATTGTTTGTAAACGGCTGAACGTCAATAAGATACGGATTTGCTCCCAAAAGGCCGTGTTTTGCGTCGCGAAACACGGCCTTTTGCGTTGCCATTGACGGCCTTTTGCAAGGCGAAAGGCCGTCAATGGCACATCCAACTTAGAATTACCTAACATCTACCCCAGCCCTCCCGAAGGGAGGGAGCTTAATTACCATTGCTTTATTGGGGCGCATAAGGCTAATCAGGCTCATTGGGCTCATCCTGATTATAGGCCGAATAAGCCCAATGAGCCTGATTAGCCTTATGCGCCTTGCCTGAAAACCGCCCGGCAAAGCATGTCAGGCTCCTTCCATTCGGGAGGGTTGGGGTGGGTATCGGGTAAGGCTGGGGCTGGTGTCAGGTAGTGGGTTGCCGGGTGTTTTGTTTTTTTATATATAAAATTTTGCTTGTGCATCCATTATTGTTTATCTTTGCAAACTTGCAAAAATGTGTCTGCTAACTACTTGCAGGCAAGTGATTTTACAGCAATGGAAAGTGTGAACAACAAGCAAAACGAGTTTGTGCGCCAGGTGGCCGAGCAGAAATACGAGTTCGGTTTCACCACCGACGTGCATACGGACATAATCGACACGGGGCTCAACGAGGACGTAATCCGCCTCATCTCGGCCAAGAAGGGCGAGCCGGAGTGGATGCTCGACTTCCGCCTCAAGGCCTTCCGCTACTGGCAGACGCTGGAGCAGCCCACGTGGGGGCACGTCAACGTGCCCGACATCGACTACCAGGCAATATCCTACTACGCCGACCCCATGGCGAAAAAGAAGAACGAGGGCAAGAAGGAAATCGACCCCGAGCTGATGAAGACGTTTGACAAGCTGGGCATTCCGCTGGAGGAACGCCTGATACTTAGCGGCCAGACGGCCGTCGACGCCATAATGGACTCGGTGTCGGTGAAGACCACCTACCGCGAGAAACTGGCCGAGAAGGGCATCATATTCTGTTCCATCGGCGACGCAATCAAGGAGCATCCCGACCTCGTGCGCGAGTATCTGGGCACGGTTGTGCCTTACCGCGACAATTTCTTCGCCGCGCTTAACAGCGCCGTGTTCAGCGACGGCTCGTTCGTCTACATACCGAAAGGCGTGCGCAGCCCGATGGAGCTTAGCTCGTATTTCCGCATAAACGCGAGGAACACGGGGCAGTTCGAGCGCACGCTCATCATCGCCGAAGACGACTCTTACGTGTCTTACCTCGAAGGATGCACCGCCCCGATGCGCGACGAGAACCAGCTGCACGCCGCAATCGTGGAAATCATAGTGAAGGAAAACGCCGAGGTAAAATACTCTACGGTGCAGAACTGGTACCCCGGCGACGAGCACGGACGCGGCGGAGTGTTCAACCTCGTGACGAAGCGAGGCGACCTGCGCGGCCGCAACTCGAAGCTGTCGTGGACGCAGGTGGAGACCGGCTCGGCAATAACTTGGAAGTATCCGTCGTGCATACTGCGCGGAGACAATTCCGTGGCGGAGTTTTACAGCGTGGCCGTAACCAACAATTACCAGGAGGCCGACACGGGAACGAAGATGATTCACCTTGGCAAGAACACCAAGAGCACCATCATCAGCAAGGGCATCAGCGCCGGCCACAGCCAGAACTCGTACCGCGGACTGGTGCGCGTGGCCCCCGGAGCCGACGGCGCGCGCAACTATTCGTCGTGTGACTCGCTGCTGCTCGGCTCGGACTGCGGCGCGCATACCTTCCCCTACATGGACATACACAACGACACGGCCATAGTGGAGCACGAGGCTACGACCAGCAAAATCAGCGAGGAACAGCTGTTCTACTGCAACCAGCGCGGCATACCCACGGAGCAGGCCGTCGGCCTCATAGTCAACGGCTACGCCAAGGACGTGCTCAACAAGCTGCCGATGGAGTTCGCCGTAGAGGCGCAGAAGTTGCTGTCAGTGTCGCTGGAAGGGACGGTAGGATGACGTAGGAAAATGTAAAAAGGCAAATAAATGGAAATCACAATTTGTGATGTCTAATGTGATACGATAAATAAGATTGATATAAGTCTGCGATAAATCATGTTAACGATTAGAAATCTCCACGCCAAAATAGGCGACAAGGAAATATTGAAGGGCATCAACCTTACAATACGTGACGGCGAGACGCACGCCATAATGGGGCCTAACGGCTCGGGGAAGAGGACGCTTAGCGCGGTGCTTGTTGGCAATCCGCTGTATGAGGTGACCGAGGGCGAGGTGACGTTCAACGGCAAGGATTTGCTCGCCATGAAGCCCGAGGACAGGGCGCACGAGGGGCTTTTCCTCTCGTTCCAGTACCCCGTGGAAATACCCGGGGTGTCGATGACCAACTTCATGCGCGCCGCCGTCAACGAGAAACGCAAGTATGAGGGCAAGGAACCGCTGAATGCGGCGGAGTTCCTGAAGCTGATGCGCGAGAAGAGGAAAATCGTAGAGCTTGACAGCAAGCTGTCAAACCGCTCGGTAAATGAGGGTTTTAGCGGCGGCGAGAAGAAGCGCAACGAGATTTTCCAGATGGCTATGCTCGAACCGAAGTTGAGCATTCTCGACGAGACTGACTCAGGTCTTGACGTCGATGCGCTGCGCATCGTGGCCGAAGGCGTGAACAAACTGCGCACGCCGGAGTCGAGTTGCATCGTCATTACGCACTACGAGCGTCTGCTCGACATAATCAAGCCCGACATAATCCACGTGCTCTACAAGGGCCGCATAGTGAAGACTGCCGGGCCGGAACTGTCGAAGGAAATAGAGAAACGCGGCTACGACTGGATAAAGGAGGAAGTGGACGGTATTTAAGTAGTAAGGAGAGGAGGAGTAAAGGAGTAAGTAGAAATGTCTTGTTGTCAAGGTAATAGTTGGCTGGCAGTTGCCCATATTGTCTTCATAGTTGTTTTTGTCAAATCTACTTTACTCCTTTACTCCTTACTCCTTTAACTCCTAAACTTAAAAAACATGCAAAGCGAAAAACAATACATCGACCTTTACGGGCAGTGCCGCGACATGCTTATGGCGCATAGTGCGGAGCCTATGAACGCCGTGCGCGACGCCGCTTTTGACGACTTCTGTCGTCTCGGCTTCCCCACGAAGAAGGTTGAAAGGTATAAATATACGGACATTCCGGCACTGTTCGAGCCTGACTACGGGCTTAATCTCAACCGTCTTGACATCCCGGTAGACCCGTATGAGGCGTTTCGTTGCGACGTCCCAAACCTCAGTACGTCGCTGTATTTCGTGCTGAACGACGGCTTTTACGACAAGGCTCTGCCCAAGTCGCACCTCCTGCCGGAAGGAGTTGTGGTTGGGTCGTTGGCCAAATACGCCGCTGCTCACCCTGACTTCGTTGCTAAATATTATGCTAAGCTAGCCAAGACGGCCGACGACGGCATCACCGCTCTTAACACCATGCTCGCCCAGGACGGCCTTCTTATTTACGTGCCGAAGGGCGTTGTTGTGGACAGGGCGGTGCAGGTAATCAACATTCTGCGCTCCGACGTCGATTTGATGGTCAACCGCCGCGTGCTCATAGTTGTCGAGGAACGCGCTGAAATCAAGCTTCTCTTCTGCGACCATGCCGCCGACGACCGCCGTTTCCTTGCAACACAGGTAATCGAGGCATACGTAGGAGCAAATGCTTCGCTCGACCTTTACTGTCTGGAGGAGACCCATGTGAAGAACGTCCGCGTCAGCAACGTGTTCATAGAGCAGCAGGCCGACAGCCGCGTGAGCCACAACGTAATAACGCTTCACAACGGTGTGACGCGCAACCGCACCGACCTTACATTCGCAGGAGAGGGCGCCGAGTGCGACCTTCGCGGCTGCGTGATAGCCGACAAGCACCAGCATGTTGACAACAACACGCTCATAGACCACCGCGTGCCTCGCTGTACGAGCCGCGAACTGTACAAATACGTGCTCGACGGCAACGCCGTAGGCGCGTTCGCCGGCCGCGTATTGGTGCGCCACGGGGCGCAGAAGACGGTGTCGCAGGAAACCAACCAGAACCTCTGCGCCACCAAAGAGGCGCGCATGTACACGCAGCCCATGCTCGAAATATACGCCGACGACGTGAAGTGCGCCCACGGAAGCACCGTAGGCCAGCTCAACGACGCGGCCCTGTTCTACATGCGTCAGCGCGGCATTCCGCTCAAGGAAGCCAAGCTTCTGCTTGAGTTTGCCTTCATAAACGAGGTAATCGACGGCATAAAGCTCGACCCTCTGCGCGACCGCTTACACTATCTTGTGGAAAAACGCTTCCGCGGCGAGCTTGCCAAATGCGAGGGTTGCAAGCTGTGCAGGTAAATAATTACATCATATATGTTCGACATCAACCAAATACGCAACGACTTCCCGATACTCGGCCGCACGGTTTACGACCGTTCGTTGGTCTACCTCGACAACGCCGCTACAACCCAGAAGCCGCGCTCCGTGGTAGAAGCCATCACCGAAGAGTATTACAACGTTAACGCCAACGTGCACCGTGGAGTGCATTACTTGTCGCAGCAGGCCACTGAACTGCACGAAGGAGCGCGCGAGACGGTGCGCCGTTTTATCAACGCGAGGTCAACAAGTGAAATCATATTCACACGCGGCACCACGGAGAGCCTTAACCTCGTGGCCTCCTCTTTCTGCGACGAGTTCATGCAAGCGGGCGACGAAGTAATCGTAAGCGTCATGGAGCACCACTCCAACATAGTGCCGTGGCAGCTTCAGGCGGCCAGGAAAGGCATTTCAATCCGCGTCATCCCGATGACCGACGAAGGCGAGTTGAGGCTCGACGAATACGAGCGTTTGTTTACCGACAGGACTAAGATTGTGAGCGTGACGCACGTCAGCAACGTGCTCGGTACGGTCAATCCGGTGGACGAAATCATACGCATAGCCCATGAACACGGTGTTCCCGTGATGGTGGACGGCGCGCAGAGCACGCCCCACTTCGCCGTGGACGTGCAGGCGATGGACTGCGACTTCTTCGCCTTCAGCGGCCACAAGATGTACGGTCCGACCGGTGTAGGCGTGCTTTACGGCAAGGAAGACTGGCTCGACCGCCTGCCGCCGTACCAGGGTGGGGGAGAGATGATAGAGAGCGTAAGCTTCGAACGGACGGTATTCGAGCATCTTCCGTTCAAGTTTGAGGCTGGAACGCCCGACTACGTAGCCACCCACGGCCTCGCAAAGGCAATAGACTATATCACGGCTCTCGGCATGGATAACATCCAGAGGCACGAACAGGAGCTGACGGAGTACGCCATGCGGCGGCTCGCCGAAGTCGAGGGAATACGCATTTTCGGCACGTCGGCGCGCAAGGATGCCGTGGTTTCGTTCCTCGTAGGCGACATCCACCACCTCGACATGGGCACACTGCTCGACCGTCTCGGCATCGCCGTGCGCACAGGCCACCACTGCGCGCAGCCCCTGATGCTGCGCCTCGGCATACAGGGCACGGTGCGCGCCTCGTTCGCCCTTTACAACACGAAGGATGAAATCGACGCCCTTGTGGACGGGGTGAAGAGGGTAAGCAGGATGTTCTGAGGCAGTAGCCCCCTCCCGGCCTCCCCGAGGGGAGGTGAAATCATCCCTGCCCATAGCCAAAGGAGGAAGCCGTATTACCTGAATAGCTTTATTTCCGTCGGCATTCTCCTCCCCTCGGGGAGGCTGGGAGGGGGCTGCTCTTTGCTTTCCTCGCCGCCACCACGAACCACACGCACGCCAGAACCCTTAACACCAAAGGATAATCAGCAGGCAGGGTGACGGCGAAAAACGCCAGTTGGGCTTCCGTCATGACGCGTGCGCGGGCTTCGCTCACGTCCTCGCCGAGCACGTTTGAATAGTATCTGCGCAGCATCCGTTGCGGCAGGCTGATGTAACGGCCGAGCCTTTTCACCGTTTCGGCGCACTTGTTCGCCATGCTTTCGTTTGCGGTCAATGTCATTTGCTTTTCCATATCGTCTTGTTTTATCGTTTCGTTTCTGGTTGCAAAATAAACATCTATTTGTGCACAATAAGTTCACTCGTGCAACGTTTTTAGTTAAAGAAAAGTAAAATAGGAGTGAAGGAGTAAGGAGAGGAGTTGTAAGTAGCTTCTTTTAAGGAGTAGAGGAGTAAGGAGTGAAGTAGTAAGTAGATATGTTTTGCGTGTCAGTCCTTCCCAGTTCTCTCCGTTATCCCAGTCCTCCCATAATATATAATAATGTAAAGCTATGCTGAAAAGCCACATGAACAAGGGTCTCGTTGAGGCCGGATGCGACGAGGCGGGGCGCGGATGCCTCGCCGGGAGCGTGTTTGCGGCGGCGGTAATACTGCCCGAAGACTATGTTAACGACGCCCTCAACGACTCTAAGCAGCTCTCGGCCAAGCGCCGCTACGAGCTTCGTGCCGAAATAGAGCGCGACGCCCTGGCCTGGGCTGTGGGCGTGGTTACGCCAGAGGAAATAGACGAAATCAACATACTCAACGCCAGCATACTGGCCATGCACCGCGCACTCGACCGGCTCGCGGTGCGCCCCGAGGCCATCATCGTTGACGGCAACCGCTTCAAGCCCTACCGTTTCATTCCCTACCCCACCGCGGTGCAGGGCGACGGCAAGTATCTCTCCATCGCCGCGGCCAGCATCCTCGCCAAGACGTACCGCGACGACTACATGGACGGCTTGGCCCGCGAGTACCCCCAATACGCATGGGATGTGAACAAGGGTTACCCAACGCGTGCCCACCGCCAGGCCATAGCCGAGCATGGCATAACGCCGTATCACCGGAAAAGCTTTAAGTTAATAGCAGACAAGTGACAAGCAGACGAGCAGACAAGGTGATTTGACTTGAAAATACTTGTTATGCAACAATACAAATATCCTTGTCTGCTCGTCTGCTTGTCACTTGTCTGCTAAAAAATAAAAACCAATGCGCCACGACAAACTTGAGCGCGAGCTGCGCCTGCTCCTGCTGCTCGCCGAGAACCACAGCTACACCATAGAGGAGCTTTGCGGCAAGGTTGGCATATCGCGCCGCAACCTTTACTACTACCTTGAGTTCTTCCGCGACAGCGGCTTCAAGGTGGAGAAGCGCGGCGCGTACTACTCAATCGACCGCTCGTCGCCCTTCTTCGACCACCTCGTGAGCCGCATATCCTTCACCGAAGAGGAGGCCGTGCTGCTGCGCCGTATGCTCGACAAGGCCGAGCACGGCAACGCCATTATCGCCAATTTGAAGCGAAAGCTGAAGCAGTTTTACGACTTCGACATACTTGCCGACGAGCAGCTGCGCGAGCACGCCGTGCAGAACATCGGCCCGCTGTACGACTCCATCAAGCTGCAACGCCAGGTGATATTGAAGGGCTACTCGTCGCCGCACAGCCAGACCGTGCGCGACCGCTTCGTGGAGCCGTTTCTCCTGTTGAACAACAACAACGAGGTGCGCTGCTACGAGCCGTCCAGCGGCATGAACAAGACGTTCAAGGTGAGCCGTATGCAAGGCGTCGAGATGCTCGATACGGAGTGGGCTTACGCCGACCGCCACCGCCGCATGTACACCGACGTGTTCATGTTCAGCGGCGAAGAGCTGATGCCCGTCGAGCTGACGCTCGGCCCGCTGTCGTACAACATACTGCGCGAGGAATATCCGCAGGCCATGCCCTACATCGCTGATGGCGACGGCGGCCGCCATACGCTGCGCCTCGACGTGTGCAGCTATGCCGGCATAGGCCGCTTCGTCCTCGGCCTTTACGACGACATCCGGGTGCTCGGCGGCGACGGTTTCAAGCAGTATCTGGCCGCGAAAATAGCCTCCATGCGCCCGCCCTTGTAGCCTGCGGCGCAACAGCCTGTGCCACAGCGCGTTATGAAAGGCCGCCTTTTGCACTCCGAAACGTGGCCTTTTACAACGCCGAACGCGGCCTTTCGCCTTGCGAAAGGCCGTGTTTCGGCATAAACGAAAGCTTGCCTTGCATCAGTTCCGGCTGCGGAACGTGGTGCAAGGCAAGCTGTATTGCATGGTAAGATGTGGTGAAAAGGCCTGCGGCTTACTGTCTGCCGCCTTTCAGGTTGTCGATGAACAGCAGCAGGCGGTTGGTTATGTTCACGTCGCTTACGCCGCTGTCAAAGTCGAGCGAGAGGATGTTCATGTCGGGGAAGAACGCCTTTATCTTCTTCTCCACGCCTTTCGACACTATGTGGTTGGCTATGCAGCCGAAGGGCTGGAGGCTCACCACGCTGCGCACTCCCTGCCTTGCGCACGACATTATCTCGGCAGGCAGTAGCCAGCCTTCGCCGAATTGCGCGCTCAGTGTTATGACTTTGCGTGCCTCTTCGGCCTCGGCAAAGATGTCGGTGAACGGCGTGAAGTATTTGAATGTTGACGCGGCGCGGTTCATCCGCTCTATGTGTTTCCTTATGCGCTTGTACGCCAGGCCGTAGGCAAAGTCCGTAATGGAGCGTCGGCGCAGGTGGGCCGCCTCGTCAACGCGCCTGTTGACGAAGCTCTGCATGAAGAAGTCGAGCAGCAACGGAGGCACTATCTCTACGCCACGGGCCATGAGCCAGTCGGTGACATGCTTCTGCGCGAAGGGGTTGAATTTGAGGAATATCTCGCCTACGACGCACACCTTGGGGCACTCCGCATCGCGGCAGATGCGGTTGAACTCGTTGGCGGCCATGGCGATGTAGCTTACCAGGTCGTCGTGCCGCCCCTCGAGGATGAGGCTCTCGCCGGCTTCAAGGTACAGGTCGCGCAGGCGTGCCGCCTGTCCAGGCTGCTTTTCGCGCACCGCCGAGGCGTAATAGAACTTTGATATGCAGTCGCTGTAAAGCACGGCATACAGCGCAATGGGCAGCATCTTCATCCAGTTCACGCGGAAGCCTGGCTGCCTGTTGCCCATCGAACCGCCGAAGGTGAACGCCACTACGGGCACACCGGCATAGCCAGCGTCAACCAGCGCCTTCTTAATCAGCTGCACATAGCTGCTCGCGCGGCACTGTCCGCCCGTCTGGGTCATGGCTACGGCCGTCTTCGCCGGGTCGTACCGGCCGCTCTTGAAGGCCTTTATTATGTCGCCGACGATGAGCGTCGCCGGGTAGCAAACCTCGTTGTTGGCGTACTTCAAGCCCCATTCGCACGACTCGGTGTCGCTCAGCGGCAGGTTGTCAACGTCGTAACCGGCCACACGCATGATGGCTGGTATGAGCGGAGATATGAACGGCGTGAAGAACGGCACTATGATTTTGCGCCCGCGGCAGGCGTCGTCAAACTCCTGTGTCGTCTTGAACTCTACGTCTTTCCTCCCACCTTTCGCACCGCTTCCGGCGAGCTTCAGGCTCTCCATAAGCGAACGCACGCGCAGCTTCATCGAGCCTACGTTGTTGATGTCGTCAAGCTTCAGCAGGGTAAGAGCCTTGCCGTGGCGCATCAGCATGTCGCGCACCTCGTCGGTAAGGAACGCGTCCGGGCCGCAGCCGAACGATGTCATCTCGACAAACTCGACGCCTTCCTGCCCGGCACTCCACTCCGCCGCCTCCAAAATTCGGTTGGGGTAGGCCCACTGCGGCAGGTAATGCGTGTCGTCAACGGCCACCTTGCGGCCTCTCACGATGTCGTCGGTAAGCACGTAGACGCCCATGTCGGCCAGCATGTCAGACACCTTGTGCTGTATCAGCATGTCGGCATGGTAAGGCCGTCCGGCCAGCATTATTGTCATGGCTCCGCGTTCCCTGGCCTTGCGCAGCACGTATTCGTCGTAGGCGGCGATGTCTTTCGCGTAAGCGTCCTGTGCGCTGACGGCAAGACTGAAGGCGCGGCTTGCGGCCTTGTCGCTTACTCCGAGCGTGGCAAGATACTCGCAACACTGTCGGTAAAGCAGCTTCCTGTCCTTGAAACTGATGGTTGGCGAGTCGATGGGTACGCCTCCGCCCTGTACGCTCTTGATGACTTCGGCGTAACCGGTCACGATGGGACAGTTGTAACTGTTCTGTCCGCCGTCCTGCCGCTCGTAGACAACGAACGGCATGAAGATGCGGTCAACGCGGCTGTCGATGAGGTCTTGGATGTGGCTGTGCGCGAGTTTGGCAGGGAAACAGATGTTGTCAGACATCACCATGCACGCGCTTTGCTCGTAACTTGCAAACTCGGAGTTGGAAGAAAGGCGCACGCCTATTCCACAATTGGTGAACAGTGTGTGCCAGAAAGGGTAATCCTCGTACATGTTGAGGCAACGGGGAATGCCAATGGTAATCGCCGCACGGCCTTTCACCGGGTCACGGTCGAAGAGCAGCCGGTTCTTTTTCTCGTAAGCATTCATGCCTTTTTGCGGCCTGTCTCCGCCGCTGTTGGCAAACACTTTCTCGCAACGGTTGCCCGAAAAGTATTCGTGTCCGTTGTCAAAACGGTATCTTACTACGAGGCACTGGTTGTCGCAGCCCTTGCAATGGAGCGTCCGCGACGTGTAGCCGGCCTTGTCCAGGATGTCGTCAAGTGTCACTCCGCTGCGGCTGTAACGCCTTGCATAGAGGGCGCAGCCGTACGCTCCCATCAGCTCGGGTATGTCGCAGCGCGCCACTTCGACGCCGGTCAGCGTCTCCAAGGCCCTCACCACGGCGTCGTTGCGCATCGTTCCGCCCTGCACTACGATGTGGTTGCCGAGCTGGGACACTTCCCTTAGCTTCAACACCTTGTACAGGCAGTTCTTCACTACGGAGTAAGCCAGTCCGGCGGCGATGTCGCTTACCGTCGCCCCTTCACGCAAAGCCTGCTTCACTTTGGAGTTCATGAACACCGTGCAGCGTGTGCCGAGGTCGCACGGGGCGGCCGAACGGCACGCCAGCGAGGCGAACTCGGCGGCCGTATAGCCAAGGGTCTTGGCAAAAGTCTCTATGAACGAGCCGCAGCCCGACGAGCAGGCTTCGTTTATTTCGATGCGGTCTATGACGCCGCCAGTTATGAACATGGCTTTCATGTCCTGTCCGCCGATGTCGAGAATGAACGAAACGTCGGGGTCGAGGCTGTGCGCCGCCATGTAGTGAGCTATTGTTTCAACGATGCCCCCGTCAAGTTGGAAGGCCGCCTTGACAAGGTCTTCGCCGTAGCCAGTTGAGCAACTGCCCTTCACGTAGAGCGTGGTGCCGGTGCGGACGCATTCCTCCTGAAGCTTTTTAAGCCCTTCCTCAACCGCCTCTATGGGGTTGCCTTTGTTGGGAGTATAATATGAATAGAGCACGCGCGACGACGTATCGGTCACTACTATCTTGGTGGTTGTAGAGCCGGAGTCGATGCCTATGAACACGTCTTGCGCCCCTTCGCGCAGCTTCGAGGTGCAAACTTTGTGGCGTGACATGCGCTTGAGCCACGCCGAATGCTCCTCTTCACCGGTGAAGATAGGCTTCAGGGCGAGCCCTTGGCCGCCGTTGATGAGGCTGTTGCTGCTTAATATTGCGATGAAATCGGCCAAATTGCGCGGCTGTTCGCCGTCAACTTCTGACATTGCCGCGCCCAACGCCGGGAGCATCTCGCCCTTTTCGGGCAGTATTATGTCGCCGTCGGCGAGCGAAAGATAGTCCTTGAAGGCCTTGCGCAGGGCCGGGATGAACGTCAGCGGGCCGCCGCACATCACCACGGGCGGCGTTATTTCGCAGCCGTGAGCCAGCGTAACTACGGTTTGCACGGCCACGGCGTGAAGTATAGAGGCGGCAATGTCGGCCTTGTTTACGTTCTTGGCAACGAGGTTCTGTATGTCGGTCTTGCAGAAAACGCCGCACCGCGACGCTATCGGATATATCCTCCCGGCCTGTAATGCAAGGCTTCCAAGCTCGTCGATGCCGACGTCAAGAAGCACCGCCATCTGGTCGATGAACGCCCCGGTACCGCCCGCGCAGTTGCCGTTCATGCGCAGGTCGGCCGCCCGTCCGCCACGGAAGAACACCACCTTGGCGTCCTCTCCGCCGATGTCGATTAGCGAGGCGGCCTCTGGATGATACTTCTGCACGGCCTTCGTGGCTGCCACCACCTCCTGCACGAACGGCAGCGAGCACGCCTCGGCGAAGCCCATGCCCACAGAGCCGGTCAGCCTTACGCACGCGTCGGCCTGGCCGCAGACCTCTTGCAGCTCGCCGAGCAGGCGCACTATTACCCCGCGCGCGTCAGCGTTGTGCCGCTCGTAGCGCGAGAAAATGACGTCGCCCGCCTCACCTATGGCGGCCACCTTCACCGTGGTAGAGCCTATGTCGATACCTATCTTAATCATTATTGTTTTCTCAAACTTCCTTTTCAAGGGTGCAAAGTTACAAAAATGTGTCTGTCGAAAACAATATTACAAGTAGAAAAAATGTCCTAAACTTCACATAGTGGACGATATTTTTTTGCATGTATGGCGTGCCGCTACGCCTCGGAGCGTGTGAAAACTACAAGTCCGCCACGGCAACAAAAACCGTGGCGGACTTGCTCTGTGTCTATATGTAAGCGCGGTTTGCGGCTCAACACCGTATAACCTTATAACCGTATTACCGTAAAACCTTACTTTATGTTGTCCTCGATGAGGTTTTCGCCGGTCATGTCGGCGGGCTGTTCGAGTCCCATTATGTGCAGTATTGAGGG
This sequence comes from uncultured Prevotella sp., assembly GCA_905196835.1. Taxonomy (GTDB): domain Bacteria; phylum Bacteroidota; class Bacteroidia; order Bacteroidales; family Bacteroidaceae; genus Prevotella; species Prevotella stercoripullorum. The sequence goes on from CAJJWN010000040.1 coordinate 14,266, forward strand.
CGCAACGTCGGCCAGGCGGCCGTTCTTTACGGTTGCACTGTTGTTGTCGGTTACGTAGATGAAGGGCACGGGGTTCAGCGAGTGAGCCGTGTTGGGCGTGCCGTCGGCGTTGATGGCGTTGTCGGCGTTGCCGTGGTCGGCTATTATTATGGCCTCGTAGCCGTTGGCCTTGGCGGCCTCGATTACGTCTTTCACGCAGTGGTCAACGGCCCATACGGCCTTGGCTATGGCGTGGTACACGCCCGTGTGGCCTACCATGTCGCCGTTGGCGAAGTTCACCACGATGAAGTCGTACTCCTGAGTGTTGATTGCGCCCACGAGCTTGTCCTTCACTTCGTATGCGCTCATCTCGGGCTTCAGGTCGTATGTGGCTACCTTGGGCGACGGAACGAGTATGCGGTCCTCGCCCTCGTAGGGAGCTTCGCGGCCGCCGTTGAAGAAGAACGTAACGTGGGCGTACTTCTCCGTCTCGGCCGTGTGCAGCTGGCGTTTGCCCTGCTTGCTAAGATATTCGCCGAGAGTGTCCTCCACGTTCTCCTTGGGGAAGAGTATGTGTACGCCCTTGAACGACGCGTCGTACGGCGTCATGCAGTAATATTGTAGGTCCTTGATGGTGTGCATTCCCTCCTCGGGCATGTCCTGCTGGGTGAGTACCTGCGTAAGCTCCTTTGCGCGGTCGTTGCGGAAGTTGATGAATATTACCACGTCGCCCTCCTGTATCGTGCCGTCAACGGTAGAGTTGTGTATGGGCTTGATGAACTCGTCGGTCACGCCCTCGGCATAGCTCTCCTCCATGGCCAGCACCATGTCGGTGGCCTGCTTGCCCTTGCCGTCCACGAGCAGGTCGTAAGCCTCCTTGACGCGCGCCCAGCGCTTGTCGCGGTCCATGGCGTAGAAGCGGCCTACGATGCTCGCCACGTGTGCGCCGTTCTCATGGCACACGCTCTCAAGCTCGCGTATGAAGCCCGCGCCGCTCTTCGGGTCGGTGTCGCGGCCGTCCATGAAGCAATGCACGTAGACGTCGGCCAGGCCGTAGTGCTTGCCTATTTCTATGAGTTTGAACAGGTGGTCGAGCGAAGAGTGTACGCCGCCGTTGCTGGTAAGGCCCATCAGGTGCAGCTTCTTGCCCTTCTCCTTGGCGTATGTGTATGCGCTTTTTATCTCGGGATTGTCGAGTATCGAGCCGTCCTTGCAGGCGCGGTTGATTTTTACGAGGTCCTGATATACTATGCGGCCTGCGCCGATGTTGAGGTGGCCTACCTCCGAGTTGCCCATCTGTCCGTCGGGCAGGCCTACGTCCTCGCCCGAAGCCTGTAGCTGCGAGTGGGGGCTTACAGCGTTAAGATAATCAAGATAAGGAGTAGGCGTGTTGAAGATAACGTCGCCTTCGCCGTGTTTTCCGATACCCCATCCGTCGAGTATCATCAGTAATGCTTTCTTTGCCATAATCGTATAATCTTAAAAGTCTGATGCAAAGTTAGTGCAAGCCGAGAGAATTACAAAATAAAATGGGAAAAAAGTAGCCCCCTCCCAGCCTCCCCGAGGGGAGGAGCCTGGTATGACACCCATCTCAACCCTCCCTGAAGGAGGGGGTGTTGACAGGTCTTTGCCTGATAATCAGCCGCCTTGGCGCATTCGGCTTATCCGGCACATTGGGCTTATTCGCCCCGCCCCATCCGGCTTATTAGGCCCAATAGACCCGATGGGCCGTATTGGCCTTATAAGCCACTGACAATCAGCCGCTTTCCAATTAGCCGTCTTTTGGCCTGCAAAAGGCCGCCTTTTGCACGTTGAAAGACGGCCTTTCGCAATGCCGTTTGCCGTCTTTCGTAAAAACACTTGCATAAATTCTGCTTTTTGCTTACATTTGCACGACGTTAGCATAAGTAATTCTGAAAAACCGTAATCAATGAAAACATTTGGCAGATTTGCCGCCGTGGCCTTCTCGGCGGCAATGTTGGCAGGCATTGCGCCGCCGCAGACGGCCTACGGCGGAGACCGTGACCGCATAGTGACTAACCCCATCGACCTTAACTACCGCTTCGCCAAGGACGACGGCAACGCCCCGCGCCGCGAGGCGGCAGACCCCGTGGCCGTCTACTTCAAGGGCAGCTATTACCTCTTCGCGTCGAAGTCGGGCGGCTACTGGCGCTCCGACGACATGGTGAAGTGGCACTACATACCCTGCACCACCATAGCCACCATAGAGGATTACGCCCCCGCCGTGCTCGCATACGGCGGCGCGCTGTACTACATGTCGGGCGGCGGCAAGCCGCGTTTCTTCAAGAACGCCACGCCCGAGTGCGACACGTGGACGGAGATAAAGTCGAACTTCCAGTACGCGGCCGACGACCCCTCGCTCTTCCTTGACGACGACGGGCGCGTCTATCTCTACGCCGGATGCCACGACAAGAAGCCTATTACGGGCGTAGAGGTTGACCCGCGCGACGGCTTCCGCGCCCTGGGCGAGCCGCAGACGCTCATCACGCACAACTCGGCCAAGTACGGATGGGAGGCCGCCGGAGCCGACAACGAGCTTAACCGCGACGGCTACAACGAGGGCGCGGCCTGCCTGAAGTACGGCGGCAAGTATTATTTGCAGTACGCCGCGCCCGGCACACAGTGGCGCGTTTACGGCGACGGCGTGTACGTAGCCGACAGTCCGCTCGGTCCGTTCGCCTACGCCGAGGACAGCCCCTTTACCTTCAAGCCCGGCGGTTTCATCGGAGGCACGGGCCACGGCCACACCTTCCAAGACCGCTATGGCAACTACTGGCACGTTGGCACGATGACCGTCTCCGTGCGCCACATGTTCGAGCGGCGCCTCGGTCTCTTCCCCGTGGTGGTGTCTCCGCGGCACGGCATGTACGCCCTGACCGCCTTCGCCGACTATCCCTTCGTCATACCCGACCGCAAGGTGGACTTCGCCGCCGGTGACATAACCGCCGGGTGGCATCTCCTTTCGCGCGGCAAGGCCGCCCGTGCGTCGTCTTCTGCCGATGCGGAGCACGCCCCTGCCTGCGCCGCCGACGAGCGGGTGGAGACGTGGTGGGCGGCCGCCACGGGCAAGAAGGGCGAATGGCTCGCCTTAGACCTTGGCCGCACGATGGACGTTGAGGCCGTGCAGGTGAACTTCGCCGACCACGCCGCCACGGTATATGCGCCGCAGGAGCCGTTTGTGTACAAGTACACGGTGGAAGGTTCGGCCGACGGACAGGGCTGGACGGTGCTCGTTGACCGTACTGACAATGCCGACGACGCCGTGCACCGCCTGCACGTGTTGCCGCGAAAGTCCAAGGTGCGCTATCTGCGCGTGAAGAACGCGGCCGACCTGCCGTGCCTCTTCTCGCTCTACGACCTGCGCGCCTTCGGCCGAGCCAAGGGCAAGGCGCCGGGCAAGGTGACCGGCTTCAAGGCCGAGCGCGACGCCGCCGACAAGCGCATATACCGCTTTGAGTGGGACGCGCAGCCGTCGGCCACGGGCTACCTGCTGCACTGGGGCACGCAGGAAGACTGCCTGACGCACACCACCGTGGTGTACACCAACACATACGAGGCGCGCTACTTCAACCGCGACTCACGGTATTACTTCGCCATACAGGCGTTCAACGAGAGCGGCGTAGGCCGTTAAGCGTTGGCCTATACGATGCGGGCAGGCAAATGGGAATTTGCCTGTCCGCATCTTTTTTGTGTTTAAATTAACATGATTTTTTCGTTTCATATGCGTGCGGAAACATTGTAAATCGTTATTTTATGTCCGCTCAAACTAAAAAAATATAAGCATATGAAACAAGAGACTATTGAAAACGTTTATTACGCATGGCGTGAGATGAAAAGGCAAATGGTTAGGGAATCGACACTGGCCACATACACGAGCAACGCCGAGAAGCACATTCTGCCGGCCTTCGGCGCGATGTACGAAATCGACGATGTGTGTATGCAGGCGTTCGTCTTCAAACTGGCCGACAGCGGACTGTCAACGCGCACCATCAAGGACATACTGCTCGTGCTGAAGATGATGCTGGCTTACGGCCACAAGAAGGGCCTGACGGAGTGGCGAGACTGGGACATACACATGCCGAAAGAAGACGGGAAGCCGGAACTGACGGTGCTTACGCACGCCGAACAGCGCACACTCATGAACCATCTTCGCCGCCACTTCTCGTTCCGCGGGCTCGGCTTGTACATCTGCCTGTGCACGGGAATGCGCATAGGAGAGATTTGCGCGCTGAAGTGGGAAGACATCGACATGCCCATGCGCATCATCAGGGTCAACCGCACCATAGAGCGAATATACGTCGGCGAAGGCGGACAGAAGCGCACGAAGGTGGTAATAGGCAGGCCTAAGACGGTCAGCTCGCAGCGCGAAATACCCGTAAACGCCGAACTGGCGCGCATCCTGCGCCCCATGCTCGGCCTGGCCTGCCCCGGCGGCTACGTGCTGTCCAACGACGAGAAGCCCATCGAGCCGCGCGTCTACCGCCGGTACTACCAGAACCTGATGAGGCAGCTCGGCCTGCCGCCGATGAAATTCCACGGCCTGCGTCACACCTTCGCAACACGCTGCATAGAGAGCCGCTGCGACTACAAGACGGTCAGCGCCATACTCGGACACGCCAACATCAGCACCACGCTCAACCTCTACGTTCATCCTGACATCACCCAGAAGCGCAAGTGCATCGACAAAATGATGAAGGCGGTGATGAAAAAGTAATGAGAAAGTGAGAAGGTGAGAAAACCTTTTCGTTTTCTCACCTTCTCACCTTTTCACTTTCTCACCTTTTAATAAATTTCTTGCCACCGCGTATGTACATGCCCTTGGGCAGCTGCGTGGCGTCAGTGCCAACGTAGCGGCCGTCGATGCTGTATATGCGGCGGTCGGCAGGCTTGTCAGCAACGCCGGGCTGCACAGTCACGCCGTTTATGCCGGTGGCGGTAGCCGACATAACCTTGACTTCGTCCAAGACAAATGTTACGTCAGAAGAGAATGTTATTTTTATCTTGCCTGTGCCGGTAATGTCAACGGAGTGGTCGCCGAAACCATATTCAACCATTTTTACTTGGCTTGTGCTGAGCTTCGCGTTACCCGTTACGGCGAGGTTGATGGCAGAATTTCCTGTATATTTATTATCCCAAATCGCACCTGCGCGGAATGTCAATGTACACTTTCCGTCGATTTCAAACTCTGGTGTTGTAGCAGAGCTTTCAAACATTGCGCAGTTGTAAGCTCCGCCTTTGCTCCCACTGTAAGCCCAACCTTCGTTGTCGGTAAGCAGTTCTCCTTGTCCTAATTTATTGTTTGCGTCTGGTACAAAGCCTTTAAGGCTTTCATCGTCATCATTGCCGCCTTTGCCTATGCACTTGTCGAACGACTCGTAGAACAGCGGCCCGGCCTGCACACCGAAGTTGAAGCTGATTGTGCCGTCTGGGTTCTGCGTTATGTCGGTAATTGGCTTGTTCATGTATTTTGTGCCGTCGATGTTCTTGGTGTAGACCGTTGCCGCAGGCGTGCTCTCGTTAGTCAGGCTGTTGTTCGAGCCGTAAGGGTAGGCGTCGCCTGCTATGTTTTCTGTGTATGTGTCAAAGTTCCCGTCGGCAGGTATAGGTGTGCACCGCTGGTGTTCGGGCTTGTCGTTGGGGCCGTTGCTGTCCCATACGCCCTGGTCATAGTCCACATGGGTAATAAGCAGTCCTGCACCAGGCAGCCCGGCGTCCCAGCGTCCGTCCGGCTGGCGGTTGTCAAGTATGTAATACTCATCTGGGTTGGCGTCGCTGCGTATGATGTACGACTCTCCGCCATTCTCAAGACTCTTCATGCCGTTTATTTCAGTGGCTTCGGTCAACTCTATCGGCTGCTTCCAGCCTATCCACATGCGCTCCGCGCCTGTGTAGCAGGCCGGGCGGAAGCTGTCACCGTTGTAACTGCCGCTTGACATCAAGTCCCAAACGTGCATGCCGTAGCCGCCTGAATAATCAATGTCATACAGGTCGGCAAGGCCGAGGCAGTGGGAGAACTCGTGGCAAATCGTTCCGATGCCGTCAATCTTTGTTTCTGAAACTACATATGTGTCGCCTTCTAATTCGTAAGCGGCAGGCTGGCATTCGCAGCTGCAAGCGTAGTCGAATACGCGCACACCATCAAAGACAAGATACTCGCTCCAATCTTCATTCTTTACTGCCGACTTGTGCGGCCATATTGTTTCCTCTTCTCCGCCGTTGGCCTGTCCCAGTCCGGCGTAGATGAAGAACACCTGCTCTACCTGCCCGTCGCCGTTCCAGTCATAGTCTTTATAATTTACGTCCTCGTCGGCAGCTCTTAATGCGTATCTCCACATCTCGGCCATGTTGGCGTCTCGACTCGGAACATCTACGCCATAGTAAGCGTAACCTTCGGGCATGGTGTAAGGGCCGGCAACGTCGAACGTAAGGTTGAACGCGTCGTTGCTCTGGTCGCGGAAGTAGTCGCTTACCGAACCTACGAAGCCTACGGGGTCGGTAAAGTTTTCCTCGTTCAATATCCGCTCGTAAAGTGCGGGTGAGCCATGTGTGAACCGCCTGTCCGGGAAGTCGATGAGTATCACCAGTCCTTTCTTTTGGCCGGTATATTGGCTCGACGCAGCCCGCGTTGCGCTGCGTGCCGGGGCGTTCTGCGTTCCACCTTTTATATTAATAGACTTGCGTATGGTCTGCGCACGCTCACGGAGCTTTGTCATGTCGGCCAGTTCGTACTTGGCCGTAGTAGCATTTCTTACGAAGCGGCGGCCGTCCTCGGCCTGCCAATAGTTAAGAAACTCGTCGCCGCGCAGCTCTACGCGTACCTTCGAGCCGTCGGCCAGCGTCACCGTTTTCCACTGTCCACGCTTGGCCGGTACGGCCATTGCGCACAAGGCGGCAAGGGTCATGGCGATAGTTGTAAATGTCTTTTTCATAATGATGTGTGATTTAAAAGGTAAAAAAGGATGAAGCCGCGGCGTGCTGTATGCGTCTTGGCTCCATCCTTCTATTATGGTTTCAGTGTGTTACTATTTGCGTATTTGCATTACATTCTTGTCAAGAGTCAACTTTCCAAACTTCTTCAAAGAATTCAGTTTGTCGTTCTTTTGAACCTTGTGCAGACTGCTCTTTGGCATCATCTTCTTGCTTGAAGGTGCGGCGAACGGCATTATTTGAGCTTTGGCTTTCGCCTTTGCCATTGACAGCGCGTTGACTGCCGACGGCAGCACAAGTACATCGACAGGAGATTCATAGTTTGCTTCAGGAATTCCTAAATTTATTGTACCTGTTGTTGCATCAAGTATACCAAGCATTAGCTCTTGCGCGGCAAATGTAATTACCCCATTCTCAAGTTTTGCATTAATCATACCTAAGGCTTTTGCCTGGTCGAAGCTTAAACCATAATTAAGCATTACAAAACCACCGTAAGAGCAAACATATATTCCGACACCTGACTGTTGCAAAGTCATGTACACTGCATCCGGGTCGTGGGCGTCAATGATGATGTTGTAGTTTGACGTTTCGTCATATCCGAAACCGCCGCCATATCCGAACACGTCGGGTGCATACGGGCGCATCAGTCGGTAGACGCCGGGCTGCGCTACATTCTCCTGTACTTCTACGGGATATGTAATCGGGTCGAATGGTATCGGGTTGCCTTCCTCGTCCTCGCCCTCTACAAATAATGGCGCAACCAAATAATCAGTGTACAGACCCTCGCCGAGCGATACCCACGAGCCGTTGCTGTAAATTGTTGTCGTAGCGAACGCACGGCCGCACTCTTCCAACTGGTTTTCTTCGTTGTAAGCATAAGCTATAGCAACCCAAGTGCAGTCGCCTGTGTAGCCACAAGGAATGCGAACCTCGCCGTTCTCGCTTACCGTTGTTGTAGGTACAGTACCGTTTCTTACAGCCATGTAGGCAAGGGCTGTGTTAGTACCTTCCACGATACCTACACGCACTTCGTTGACATCCTCGCCCAATGTTACATTAGCCATGGCGTAGCCTGCATCTTCAGAGTCGATAACCGAACCAAGTCCTGTTACGCTTACCGTGTAATCCTTCGGATTGTAAACGTAGTCGGGGAATGTTATTGTGATGATGTTTTCATTGCCTGTCTGGTCATTACCTCGCATACTGTTAGGCTCAATATAGAATGGGGCGAGCTGAACAGCGCCCGGCAGTCCGTTGTCTTGGTAAGCAAGAACACGATTGTTGGTAACAGGAGGCGTTGAACCATCTTCATACATGAGCGTTGAAGGATGAAATATCCAAGTGGTGCTACCTAAACCAAATATGTCATATCCAAGGTCCGTCCTATCAAAATAAACCATATCTGCTTCAGGTACAGCCACACCGTTTGGATAAGTATCACCAGGCTGCAATATCTCAAACTGTAAATAATCGGGACCGTTCGTGCCTGACAACAAGTCGTAAGGGCGTGACAAGCGGAAGCGGTTTGTGCCGTTTATCTGATACAACGTTGCGCTATACTGATTTATCCCAAAATTGGTGTCTGTGAACTTTGCCACGCCCAGTTCTGTCACTGGCGGCCACATCACGATGCTGAAGGCATAGCTTGACTCTCCATAAGGCGTTGTGTAGTCAGCATCGGCTACGGCCAGCGTCACATCATAATATGTGTCGGCCTCGATTTGCGAGGGGTCGTAGTCAATTGTGATATTGGCCTCGCTCTCGCCGGCCTTGAATGTTACCGTTGATGGTATTGTGAGCACTCCACTCTCGTCGGTGGCCGTGAGGTTTACGGTAAGTTCCTCCGATGTGTCAATACGGTTGATGGGCACAATGAAGTGCGCACCGTTGTCGGTAATTGTAACAGATGATGACAGCGAGTTGCTGAAATACACCTGCTGGCCTTTGGCCTTCTGCTTCACGTAGTCATACTCCTCGGTGCATGACCCTAACGTGAGGGTCAGCACTGAAAGGAGTGACAGGATGCAATAATTGAATATTTTGTTCATTGTTGTCTTTTTTATTATTCGTAACTTGGGTCAGGGTTGTTGTAGCCGCGTACTCCGGCGTTGCCATTCTCCTCGCCTCGCGAGATGCACCAGTTCATCCAGCCCGGACGTCCGTTGGTGATTGCATAGCTCTGTGGGTCGTGGTTGCTGCCTTCGTATGCACGGTTGACAGAATAGTCGAGACGCTTGATGTCGTAGAAGTTCAAGCCTTCGCCCCAAAGTTCTACGCGCTTCTGGAATACGATTTCCTCGACAACGTCTTCCTTAGAGCTTGCATCGCATGTATATTGCGGGTCGCGGTAGCTCTTCATAAACTGCTCTACGAGCTGTATTCCGCGTGCAGGGTCTTGTTGTGCGGCGGCCTCGGCCTCGATGAAGTACATCTCCTCTACGCGCATCAGTGGGAACGCCGATACGTTGCCTATGGTATAGTCGGTGATGTTGCCGCTGTTGGGGCGGAATTTCAGTGAAGCATAGTCTGCCAGTGCCGCGCCCACGCCCTCGTCAATGTACGAGTTCTGTCCGTAGAGGGCTGTGCCTTCGGGTGCTTTCCACTCAAGCTTGCGCCAGTCGGTGTCGCTTATGCGGTCGTACATTGCTGCGTCGATGAGGTTGGAGCAGTCTGTCGAGCCGTATGCGATGGGGCCTGAGTAGCCGTAAACGGCCTCGTTGGATGCGAACGCCGTCCAGTTGAGCAGGTTGCTTACGTTACCCGTGGTGTACTGTGCACCCAACATCCATTTGGTTATGTCGTTGAAACCAGATATGGTGCTAAGCGACTCGTCCTTTGTCATGGGTGTCATGCCCGACTCGTCAATTGCCATGCGGGCGTACTTCTCTGCATCCTTGTATTGCTCCAGCCACATGTAGAGACGTGCCTTCAGGCCGTAGACTACGTCAAGGTGGGGCATGTTGTTCTCAGAGAGGGAGAGGTAAGGTATGTACGTTTCCGCATTGTCAAGGTCTTCTTTGATGAATGCTGCCATTTCCTCACGTGTGGCGCGCGGGTTGTTGCGCGACTCTTCCTCCGTTATGTCCTCCCTTATGATGGGCACTGTCAGACCTTTGATGTCGTTGCCTTCTGGGCTTTGCGGCTTTGTTTCGTTGTTCTCGAGGAACTCGTACTCACGTGCCATGTCGAGGTATGTCATCGCACGGAAAGCGTATGCGGCTCCGAGGTAACCCTTGGCTGCGTCGTCGGCTGTCTCCGGGTCAACCATCTTGATTACCTTGTTCGCGCTGTTTACCAATCCCATCTGGTATTCCCATTGGAACTGTGCGTAAAGGTACTGACGTCCCATTCCCTTGTTGTAGTACCAGTACCAGAATTGGTTGTATTTGGCTCCGTCAGGATTGAGGGCCATGTCGCCCGACTGCAGGTCGCGTATGCGCATCAGCGCGCCGTAACCCCATCCCCAGTGGTCGCTTTGCGTCCACAGTGCAGTAATGTTTGAGGCGCATCCCCTAAGCAGTATCTCTACGTTGTCGGAGCTGCCGTCCTCAACCTGGTCGGCCGTGATGCCGTCTGTGGGTTCAGTCTCTTCGATACAGCCTGTGAACGTCACCGTTGAGGCTGCCATCATAAGAGTGCTTAATCCGTATATTAGTATTTTCTTCATTGTCGTAATTCCTTCTTTTGTTTGTGATTAGAATGTTACGGTTATACCGCCTGAGAGCGTGCGTATCGGCGCATAGTAAGCCGAGCTTGTGCCGCCCGATATGCTCTGGCGCGGGTCGAGGCCCTGGCGTGCAGACCATACAAAGAGGTTGCTGCCAGAGAAGTAAAGGCGCAGTTTGCTTACGCCGAACTTCGTAGTCCACTTTGACGGCAGCGTGTAGCCTAAGTTGATGTTCTGCAGGCTGAGGTAAGAGCCGCTTTCAAGCCAGCGGTCGCAGGCTGCGCTGAAGCTCATGTCGCCGTAAACGAGGCGCGGGATGTTGCTGCCCTTGTTCTCGGGTGTCCATGCGTTGAGCAGGTCGGCGTGTATTGAGCTGCCGCCGCTCGACATGTTCATGAGGCTTGCATAAGAAGAATCGTACACTTTGCCACCCAACTGGTAGGTGAAGTCGATAGAGAAGTCGAAGCCCTTGTATGTAAGATATGTGCCGAAACCGCCGTATGCCCAAGGCAGAGCCGAGCCACAGAGATACTGTGAAGCCTCGCTCGAGTTGGTAGTCTTCTCGTTGACGGTGCGTGTTATCGGGTTGCCGTCCTTGTCGTAAGTGGGGTTGCCGTCAGCATCAAGCACAGGCTCTGTTACGCGCTTATAAAACATGGGCTCGCCCGTCTCATGGTCGATTCCTGCGTACTTGGTGAGATACCATGTGTACATCGGCTCGCCTTCGCCGTAGAAGTAGTTGCCGCTGCTGTAGCCGTCAACTCCGTCAACGGTGAGTGTCTTGTTTTCGGCGGGCATGGTGGTAATCTTGTTCTTGTATGCGGTGAAGTTGAGGTTGATGCCCCAGGTGAAGTCTTTTGTACGGAAGATTGTTCCGTCCAGTTCTACCTCGACACCGTGGTTTGCCATGTCGCCGATGTTGTCGTAGTAGCCTGAATAGCCGTAAGAGCCGGGCAGGGTGAAGAACGCGAGCATGTCAGAGGTCTTGCGGTAGAAATATTCTACGCTACCTGACAGTCTTCCGCGGAACAGCGAGAACTCAACGCCTGCGTTGAAGTTTCCGCCCTTCTCCCAAGATATGTCACGGTTACCCTTTGTCGATGTAGGCAGCACTGACACGTTGCCGTATGCCGGGCCAATGGTGTAGTTGTCGGTGTACAGGTAGCCGGGTATGTTGTCGTTGCCCTGCTCGCCGTATGAAGCCTTAATCTTCAACTCGTCAACCCAAGGAGCGTTGAACCAGCTCTCCTTGCTGATAATCCACGCGCCGCCGACAGACCAGAAGTTACCCCAGCGGTTTTCGGGAGCGAAGCGTGAAGATGCGTCGCGGCGGTAAGATACCGAGCCGAAATACTTTTGGTCGTAGTTGTACTGTGCGCGTCCGAGCCAGCCTTCCGTGTTGTAGTCGGTGGTGTAAGAGTTCATTCCGCTGTCGGTAACGGCGCCTGCAAGCTCGTCGTTGCTCGGCGAGAACTGGTTGGTGCGGCTTCCGTACAGGTAGTAGTAGCGTGTGCGGTAGTAGTCGTGGCCTACCATAACCTCGACGTCGTGCTTGCCGAAGAGGTGGTGCCAGTTGAGTATTTGCTGATAGTCGTAAGACCATTTGCGGGTGTGATACTTGCTCACGCCGCCGTTCATCGAGGCGAACTGGCCGTAGTAAGGCTGTGTGGTCTGTGTCTCGCGGTATTCGTTCACCATCACGGTGTTCATCGAAGTGAACTTAAAGTCTTTCAGGAAGCGCACTTCGGCATAGCCCGTGGCGTTGATGGCGTTGCCCTCGGAGCGGTTTTCCTGCATCTCATTCGCGTTGATGGGGTTGGTGCCGCTGAATATGGGACGCGTGATGCCGATTACCTGTCCGTCACCCCAGTCATACATCTTGCCGCCGGTGTTGGGGTCGGTCATGATGTGGCCCTGTCCGTCGCGTATGTAGAGCGGGTAGATGGGGGCGATGGTGTTAACGGCGAAGATGTTGCCCGATGATGAGCTTGAGCCTTCGTCGCCGAGATAGTCGGTTGTAGAGTGGGCGTAGCTGAAGTTGCCGCCCATCTTGAGCCAAGGCTTCAGCTGGTAGTCGGCCTTCAGGCGGCCGGTGAAGCGTTCATATTCAGAACCTATGGTGATACCCTCGTTGTTGAGGTAGCTTGCCGAGCCGTAGAACGAGCCTTTGGCGTTGTTGGCCGTGCCGGTAAGGGTGTATTCCTGGCGAAGGCCGTTGTGGAAGGTGGCGTCGCGCCAGTCGTCAGGCATAAGGGTGTACTCGTTGCCGCCGTAGCTTATTACGCGGCCGAGCGTGGCGTTGGGGTTGATGCGTCCGTCTGTGCCGATGAGATACTGGCCGTTAGGCACTGTGAACACGTTGTAGCCCAGACCGTAGCTGTTGTTGGCGGTGAGGTTGTCGCGCGCCCAAACGTGAGCGTCAGCTTCCGAGAGAGGGAAGTTGGGGTTTTGCTCGTTGGGCTGCATCGCATAGTTCTTCAGCGCCTGGTAATAAGTCTCGTAGTATTTTGCCGGGTCGTCTACGGTCTTGTAGTTGGGTATTCCCTTCTGGTTTGAGCCCCACTTCGCGTCAAACGTCAGCGACGATGTGCCCTCGCGGCCGCTCTTCGTCGTGATGATGACAACGCCGTTGGCGCCGCGCGAACCGTAAAGCGCGGCCGAGGCGGCATCCTTCAGCACGGTCATCGACGCGATGTCGTTCGGGTTGATGTTGTTGTAGTCGCCGTCATACGGTGCGCCGTCAAGGATGATGAGAGGGTCGTTGCCGGCCTTGATAGAGCTGATACCGCGTATTTTTATGTTGAAACTTTCCGTACCGGGCATACCCGAAGCCGAGTTAATCTGCACACCTGACACCTTACCCGTCAGCGCGGAGAGCGCGTTGGCGTTGGCCGTCTTCGTGATTTCGTCAGACTTCAGCACCGCTGCCGAGCCGGTGAATGCCGACTTGGTGGTAGTACCGTAAGCCACGACCATGACCTCGTCAAGGTCGGTGAGCACCGGCTGCATCA
>CAJJWN010000041.1 GCA_905196835.1 uncultured Prevotella sp.
GCGGACGCAAACGCCCCGCCGGCCGCCACCGCCGCGAGCATTATCGCGGCGAGGCGGTTGGTCAGTGTCTTCATGTTTTCGGTTATTTCAGTCAACAAAATCATTCATGCAAGTCTGCGGTCACTTGTCTTCGGGGTTGGTGAAGGCGGCTTTCAGCGTAGGCATGTATTCGGCGCGGTTGTCGCACTTGAAGTGAGCCTCGAAGCCGCCCTTGCATTTCGCCGGGATGGTGAGCGTCAGCTTGTTCCACCCCTGCTTCAAGGGTATCTCCTTAAATTCGGTCTCATTGTTGCTCTTCCAGCCTATTTTGACGGCCTTGCCGCCTACGGTGAGCTGCGGCTCGGTGGCCTTGAGCTTCAGGGTAAGCTTCGGAACGTTGGGCTCGATGAAGAGGTCGTCGAGCGGACGGTTGCTGTACACGTAGAAGTCGAGCGTGCACTTATCGCCCTGCTGGCTCATCTTGTCGCGCGAAGCGACGGGGAACACGAGGTGGTTGTCGCGCAGGAAGAACACCTCCTTAACGTTGACCTGAAGTTCGCGGCAGGCCACTCCGGCGGTGGCGAGCATCGTACGGAGCGTGTTGAAGCCCTTGTCAGAGTTGGCGAAGTCGGTCAGCGTGCTTACGTAGAATGTCGAAGCGCCATGCTGCATCCTGGCTATCACGGCCAGAGAGGCGGTGCACTCGTTCTCGCTGCGCAGCACGGCGGCGGTCTTCATCTCCTCGGCGCGCTTGTTCCAGGTGCGCCAGTCGGTGCGGCAGGCGCGCAGGAGCACGTCGCCCTCGTCTACGAACTTGCCCTTGATGGTGTACTTTGCGGCGTCGGCCTGCTGCAATTCGCAGAAGTAGAAGTCGCTGTTGTTCAGTCCGTAGGTGAGCGATTTCTGCTCGGGCAGGAACGAGGAGCGTTTCAGCTGGTCAACCTTTACCTCCTCCGGGAGTACTGCCGAGACTGATGCGGCCGTCTCGGGCGTCAGGCCCCATACGAACACGTCGGCTCTCTTGGCGGTGTTCTTGCGCACCATGGCGGCGTCAGCGGCCGAAAGGGGCTGCGAGCCGTCTATTATTATGAGCGAGTTCCCGGGGTCTTTCACTTTCTTTGAGAAGATTACTCCCTGCGCGTCAAGCGCGGAGTAAGCGCGTCCATCCATGTCGCCTACGAACACTACGCTCGTGTACTGCTGCTTGGCGGCCACGGGCTTGGGCGCGGCGTACTTGGCCTTGTCGGCCTCGGCCCACTCTGACCATGCCGGTTTGTCTCCCGCATTGACCGCGCGCAGGGCCTCGAACATGGGCCACGGGCGGTAGAGAGGCAGCGAGGGGTCGTAGCCGGGGTTGAACGTGGTGCAGTAAGGACCCATGCGCTCGGGCTGCACTCCGGGCTGGCCTTCAACGTATTCGGGGAAGAATACGCCGTCGTCCATGGTCGGCGCGGCTGTAATGTCGTGCTTGCCGAGGGGCAGGGGCTGAAGGCCGTACCACGCCATGTTGAACACGCAGCTGTACGACGCTCCCATCTCGCGCATGTCCTTGATAAGTCCGTAGCACTCGGTGGCCACGCCCTCCATGCGGCCGAGCATACTCTCGTAGGCGCGCTCGCCGTTTACCTTGGCTATTTGCTCGGGAGTGCCGTAGTAGGCCATGCTCGTCTCGCCGATGCCCCAGGGCTTGCCTATGTCGCGCCAGCGTTTCATCGAGTTGAGGTCGCCGTAGTGGCCGACGGTGGCCGGCAGTATGCCGTCGCCGTCGTCCTCGCCGTCAGACGAAATCCAGGGGCGCGTAGGGTCGTTGGCGCGCACTATGTCGCGCCACTCCGCCCATGCCTTTTTCTGCCCTTCCATGAGGTCGGGGCGCATGAACACGTATAATATAACGGGCTTGTTCTCGTTGGATATGCTCCATCCGAAGACTGACGGATAGTTGCGGTCGCGGCGGACGAAGCGCGCGAGATGGTCGCGCGAGTGCTGCCAGAAGGTGTCGCTGTCGAGCTTGGGGCCGCCGTCGCTGGCCCAGTTGCCGGTCTCGCCAAGCACGCAGATGCCCATCTCGTCGGCCATCTCCATGTAGAGGCGCGGGTAAACCATGGCGTGCAGGCGCACGGCGTTGCCGTTCATGTCCTTTATGGCGCGGTACCAGGCGTAGGCGTAGCGGCGCGTCATCTGGGGTATGCCCATGAAGTGCCACGAGTCGCCGCGCAGGGGATAGGGCTTGCCGTTAAGACATTGGCGCGTGCCGTCGAACGTCCACTCGCGCCATCCGAAGCGCTGGTACTTCGTATCGACGCGCTTGCCGTCGGCGGTGACGCCGATGAGCATGGCGTTGAGGTTGGGATGCTCGGGCGACCAGAGCTCGAGCGCGCCCTCCTTGACGGGTATTTGCATCGTGAACGTGTGCTCCCGGCCCGCCTCGACCGTCTGCGCGGCGGCCTTGCCCGTGAGGAGCTTGGCTCCCAGTTCCCATGCAGGCACGGGCGCGCTGTTCACGTCGGTACCGGCAAGGTTGAGCCATTTGTATATGTCGGCGTCGAGCTTCACCGTGGCGGCCTTCGCCGAGGTGTTGCTCACGGTGACGTCAACCTCGAGCACGCCCTTCGATACGAGCGGCTTTACGAACACGTCGCTCACGCGCACCTTCGGAACGGAGAGCAGGTAGACGTCCTGCCAGATGCCGTTGATGTTGTTTGTCCACATCGAACCGCCCGGAAGGATACGGCGGCCTACGGTGCTGCGGTCCTCGAAGAGCCACTGGCTGCGCACGCCCACGAGTATTTCGTTCTTCTGTCCGGGCTTTATCATGTCGGTAACGTCGAAGCTGAAGGGCAGCATAAGGTCGAAGTTCTCGCCCGCCTTCTGCCCGTTGACGTACACCTCGGCGTCGCCTGCCACAGCCTCGAAGTAAAGGCGCACGGCCTGGCGGCTCCAGTCGGCGGGCACATCGACCGTCTTGCGCATCCACGCCATCTTCACGCCGTTCCACTCTTTCGGGTACGACGGGTAGTTGCGGTGGTCGGGACCTTCAAGGTTTCGGTATGCAAAGTCGTTTACGTTCCAGGGCGACGGTATTTTGATGCGCGTCTTGTCCCACTTGCCCTCAGCGGGCTTCGTCAGCGCGGGGGCTTTGCCCGAGCCGTACTTGAAATCCTTTGGCGTGGCGACGGGCTGGAAGTCCCAGTACCCGTTGAGGCAAATCTCCTCGCGGTACTGCGTCTCCGTCCTGTTCACCAGGCCTTCGCCCGGGGCGAACACATGGTTGTAAACGGTTTTCTGCGCCATGGCTGTCAGTGCCGACGACGCCGCGGCGAGCAGAAAGGTCAGTGTAAGTATTTTCTTTTTCATAATACAACAGGTTGTTTTCATGCTGCAAAGTAAACACCAAATAATAAAAAAAGCGGCGAAACCGCACTTAAAATGAAATTAATATCACATAAAACGCAATTTTAAGCGCTGGCGCACTCCGGCGCAGCCATTGGCCGCAGGCACGGCACGGAGCGTTCCGCGCCAAAACGCCCTGTGGCAGGGGCTTCTGCGAAAGGCCGTCGTTTGCAATGCAAAAGGCCGCCTTTTGGCGTGCAATTCACGGCCTTTCAGAAGGCGAAAGACGGCATTCCATAATACCGCATGTACACCTTATTAATATTGACGCACTCGCGCCGACGGCACGCACGCAGGCGGCCTTAATCTTTTTTAGCCCGAAAAAATTGCCCGTTCGGAAAACATTGCCTATCTTTGCAACCGGAAAACAAAGAATTGACATAGGGAACAAAGCGGGGATTCCGACATTAAGGAGAATGTCGGAATTCTCTTTTTGTCTATCCCTGAAAACAATAACTAAATACATTTATATTATGGCTTACATGTCACAAGAAGGCTACGACAAGCTCGTGGCCGAACTGAAACATCTGGAAAGCGTCGAACGCCCCAAGGCGTCGGCCGCCATCGCCGAGGCGCGCGACAAGGGCGACCTGAGCGAGAACTCGGAATATGACGCCGCCAAGGAGGCGCAGGCTCATCTCGAGGACAAAATCAACAAGCTGAAGCTGGCAATATCAGAGGCGAAAATCGTTGACACCTCACGCCTGAGCACCGACTGCGTGCAAATACTCTCGAAGGTGGAGATGACCAACCTCGCCAACAAGGCCAAGATGACCTACACCATAGTGAGCGAGAGCGAGGCCAACCTGCGCGAAGGAAAAATATCAATCAAGACCCCCATCGCCCAGGGACTGCTCAACAAGAAGGTGGGCGACGAGGTGGAAATAAAAATACCGCGCGGCACAATCAAGCTCCGCATAGACAAAATAACGGTGGAATAGGGTTATGCGGTTTTACGGTTATAAGGTTATGGGGTTGTAAGGTCTTACGGTTATGAGGTTATACGGTAGTGCGGCTTTATGCTGTACAGCCGATTACTTCACAACCGTAAAACAACACAACCCCACAGCCGCATAACCGTAAAACCCCATAACCCAACAACCGTATAACCGTAAAACCCCATAACAATGGACATATTCTCGAAAATAGCAGCCGGCGAAATACCGAGCTACAAGTGCGCCGAGGATGACGAGTTCTACGCCTTCCTCGACATCAATCCGCTGGCAAAGGGCCACACACTCGTAATACCGCGCCGCGAGGTAGACTACTACTTCGACCTTGACGACGCCGAAATAGCCCGCATGGCGGTCTTCGCCAAGCGCGTGGCAAAGGCCATCAAGGCCGCCTTCCCCTGCCGCAAGGTGGGCATGGCCGTGCTCGGCCTCGAAGTGGCCCACGCCCACATACACCTCGTGCCCATGCAGACCGAGGGCGACATGAACTTCTCCAACCCCAAGCTCAAGCTCACCCCGGAAGAGTTTGAGGAAACAGCAAGGAAGATAAGGGAAAACTTCTGAATTAAGAATTAAGAGTTAAGAATTAAGAAAATATGCTTTGTCTGTATCAATTAATTGCAGCATATTTTCTTAATTCTTAACTCTTAATTCTTAATTTCCTAAATAAATTCCTCTCCGTATTTCACCTGCACCTCGTTGACATACTTGCGGATGAGGGCCGACGAGTCCTCCTTCTTGCAGATGAGCAGCACGTTGCCCTCCTCAGCCACTATGTAGCCGTCAAGGCCGTTGATGATGCCGAGATGGTCGGAGGGCAGCTTCACTATGTTGCCCCGGCTGCCGTCGGCTATGACACGCGAACTGATTACCACGTTGTCGCCCTCGCCCTTGCTCATGCTCTCGTAGATAGAATGCCACATGCCGAGGTCGGCCCAGCCGAAATCGCATTTCATCACGCACACGTTCTCGTTCTTGTCAAGTATGCCGTAGTCAATCGACAGGTTGGGGTAAGACGGGAAGTTGGCCCTGACATACTCCAGCTCGGCCTCGATACTGTAACCCTCTGCGCCGCCGCCCTTGAAGTTGCGCAGCACGGGCGGGAATATCCCCTTCAGCGTCTCGCGCAGATACTGCACGTTGGCAAGGAACAAGCCCGTGTTCCAATAAAACTCGCCGCTCTCCATGAACATGCGCGCAAACTCGCGGTCGGGCTTCTCCGTGAACGACTTTACCCTGTACACGTCGGCCGTCCCGGTAGCCTCGCCCACCTGGATGTAGCCGTATCCCGGCTCCGGGCGCGTAGGCTTGACGCCCATCGTAAGCATACAGTCGTTCGAGCCGACGAAGTCAAGCCCCTCCACCACGTTCCTGCGGAACTCGTCCTCCTTGAACACGGCCTGGTCAGACGGCACCACCACGAGCCTCGCCCCGGCGTCGATGTGCAATATCCTGTGCGTAGCCCACGCAAGGCTCGGCGCCGTATTGCGGAAAATCGGCTCGCTCAGGATGTTCACCTCGGGCAACTCCAGCAGCTGCTCCCTCACCAGTTCCTCGTAAATACGGTTCGTGCTCACATATATGTTGCCTGCCGGAATGAAGGCGGACATGCGGTCGTAAGTCTGCTGCAACAGCGTGCGCCCCGTCGAGAAGAAGTCGAGAAACTGCTTCGGACGGTCCTCCCTGCTACACGGCCACAGCCTCCGGCCCTTGCCCCCGGCCAAAATCAAGCAAAAGTTATTTGTGTTATCGCTCATACATAATACAGATTGGTTTCACGATACGAAGATAATCATAAAAGCCCTGACAGCCAATTATTTTAAGTTTTTTCAATTAAAAATTTGTCAATTCGGATTTTCTCCTTATCTTTGCACCGCTTTTAAGCCCAGATGGCGGAATCGGTAGACGCGCTGGTCTCAAACACCAGTGGGGCAACCCGTGCCGGTTCGACCCCGGCTCTGGGTACGAGTAAATCGGCTAAGTAATTGAATATCAATGCTTAGCCGATTTTATTTTGTGCCTATTGTTCCCGTTTTGTTCCCGTATGGTTTTGTTTTGTTAGCCATTAAATGGAATTTGATATGCTTTAAATGCAATGTCACACGGACCAGTCCAAACAAGAGGCATTGTAGATTGTCTTTACTTAAGTGCAAGTTTGTCGGCTGCGCCATTTCCCAGCCCACAGTTTCACCATGTTGCGGTACAGCGATTTAAGCATACTGACATTGTGTAAATAAGGTAATGCGGCAACTGTTGGATGTATTGGGCAAAGCCATGCAAAAGACAGACTAACAGGTTGTGATACCTCTTAACCAATCGCTATGAACCTGTTGCCGGACAGAAACGGATACAAACCGAACCAAAGGGTATTTGACATAACCTATTTGAGTATCTGTAACAAACACCTGAAAAGATTACCGATTGTACAGAGATAAAGAAAACATCAGCTATCAAACTGACCACCATACATTCGTAGGTGGCGACCATTTACACGGCCAGAAACGGCCCAGACATAAGAGTGTCAACTCAATGCAGGTTCATGTCAACGTAGTGATGGAAACGAAGATTGTGTCGATTAAGCGTATATCCAGTTCTTTTTCCAAATAGTGCCTAAGTAGTGGAAAAAGTTAAAATCAACTAGAACAGAATAGATTATCGCTGTTTTTTTCTACCTTTGCAAGTAGATTAAGTATTTTTATAATGCTTTAGAAAACCTCATGAATAAACAATACCTTACATTAATGATTATGGTCTTGTTGTGCATTAATTTGAATGTCAACGCACAACAAGACTTGCAAAATTTTATAAATGAGTTTAAGTCATCTATAGAATTACCCGAATACTACAATGGTAAACAATTAATGGCTAGAACTCCATATGAAGTACGGAATATGTATATTAAAAATGGTGTTCTGTTTTTTCAATATACTATTGGAAATCAGTCATACACGTCCAATTATTCTGTTGAAATAGACTTGAATAAGGTGGAAATAAAAAAAGGAACTGATTTTAATTACAGTGCTTGGTTTGCAGGGCCAGGAAGTATCGTTGTTCGTAAAACGGGTAATGAGCCAGAAACAATTTTAGTTGATTGGTTTACCTTTGCTTGCAAATCAGAAGGTATGAGAGAGCGTATTTATAAGGAATTGACATCTATACAGATTCCTTTTAAGACACAAACAACTCTATACACAAAAAATCACCTAAGAGACCTCTAAATAAGGATTCGAAAACCTCTCCAAAAAAGTCTAAATCTGGAAAATATGCGCAGTAATATCCTTTTTCTTTTGCTTATATTGTTGTCCTGTATATCTTGCGGTAATAATCGTACAAAATCAGTTGGAACTAAGTCTGTTGTTAGATTTGCAACAGATACTTTGTCTATTGTTAATACGTTGAACAAAAACATTTCTATATTCGTCCAAAATGAGAATGTTATGTCGTTCAAAGATATTGAAAAGGAATCTATTTCTATGTCTTTGCTTGATGTGGCAAGGAAATGTAAAGACAAAAATGAAATGGCATTAATTGCCTTAAAAAATAGCAATACATTGGAGATAAAAGTCGTAGTTGATAATGAAATCGATACAACATACAAATATCATATTTCTCCATACTATGATGAAGATGGTATATTCTCAATTTCGGGGCAATGTGCGCCATTAACATCGATTTTTTCTAATCCGTCACAAACTGTTGATATAAAAAAATGGTTGTTTCGGAAAAGAGAGCATTTGACTGATGACAACATTCATTTATTGCAGGGGATTGTCAACCAATTATCTCATACTAAAACGACAAAATATATAACAAACTCAATAATTCCAGTTATTCATGGCTTCTCTGGTTTGAAGTACAAAGTAAGTTCTTCTATAGTGGCTGATTATTATGTCCTGTATGCTTGCTCTACTGCAAAAGAAATCGAGGCATTTGTAGAAGATGTTGTATCCAATAATTTTGATTTATGTGTTAAAAGTCTTAACGGAGGAATGGAGTGCTACCGACGAGCTGGCAGTAATGGATATAAATGTATATGTTTAATTGGCATAAACAAAGATTGGAGTTATAAGGTTCAACCATTGGGCCTTGTAGCTATAGACAATTTAGCCCCTGTATCTTCAATATCTTCATTGTCGGATGAAAATTCATCTATCACGTTTCCCAACAATATAACAGTTCTTTTCCCTACCAATAAGCCGCAAATAAATGGATTTTGCAATGTATCTGTCTCAAATTGGGCCGGTAATGGAATTGAATGTAATGTTTCATTTGTTGTTTCATTTGCAGGTGATGTAAAATCTGTAACAGTAAAAAGGACAAAAAAACTATGTTATGATAGTTGGACGCATAGAGTAGAGAATAAAGTAGTAGATTTAACCGACAAATCCAGTCCATATACATTTACATATATGTTGCATTTTACAGATGGAGATAACTATATTCCTATTATTATTGAGGACAACCACGGAAACAAGCGTGAATTAGAACTCAATGTTAGGGCTGAATTTGTAAGAACAGATGTGCCCAGTATTGACATTGACAATAACATCAACATTGACAATTATTAGATTATGATTATAGAACATAGAGACTTTCCAACTTTGGATAACAATATTATCCTGTGGAAATATATGTCATTGTCAAAATTTTTGTATTTACTCAAGATGCATTCTCTGTATTTTTGTAGGCTTGATTGTTTTGATGATATGTTTGAGGGCAAACTTCCCTTTTTAGACAAGGGCTTATTTCATTATACAGAAGAAAGTAGCGTATATTGGGAAAAAGAGGCTAAAAGACATTTTGCAAGTTGTTGGATAAAATCAGATTTTGAACTAAATTTAATGTGGAGTAGCTATGGGAAAGATGGCATTGCAATTAAGAGCACTGTCGGCCACTTGAAAGATTGTATGGAACATGACAGAAATCACAGCGTATATATTTCACCTGTAAAATATATTGATTATAAGTTTGACAGCTCGCACAACGTCGGTGACAATGTAAATGTTTATCGTATCCTTTTTACTAAAAGAAAATTTTTTGAGCAGGAAAGAGAGGTTAGATTGCTATATACAGATTATGAAATTAGTGATAACATGAAAGGTATTTCTTTAGATGTAGATTTAGAAAAACTGATAGATAGCGTTGTTATTTCACCTACCAGCGAACCATATTATCAATCAATAGTTTGTGAAGAAATTAAAGCTCTTGGGTTGCACATTAAAGTAATGAAATCAAGCATTTAACATACAAATGCGTGTATGGACTTTATATATGGAAATTCTAAAAAATAACAAGAGTTTTTATCAATAATGGGATATGCTATCTTTTCATTTTGTTATTGGTTATTCTTCCGCCAATGCACATATACATCCCGTATTGAGATCTCATGATTAAGGTATGCCCGACTGATTTCAGTCGGAAGTGTATAAGCCGGATAATCGTCAACCTTAAAATGCCAATAGACACCTCGATTGTCGGGATAAATCCTACAGTTATGTCGTTCGCAGAAAAGGCGTTCACCCTCGGCGGTATAAAGGTAATAGTTAGTCGCAGCTTTCTGTAATTCCATGTTCTTCTTTTGAAGCTCACGTACTTTTGCGGCAAGTTGTTCTCGCTGTTTCTGCTCAGATTCGTAAGTCGACAAATCCATTTCACGCCATGTGCCAGTCTTGAAATATTCGTTGGTATGATTGATGTATTCTCGTATGGCATCCGTTACAAAAGACAAGCCATGTATGTTGGCCAACCGTGCAATCTGATTGAGGTTGACTTGCATTTTATAGCTGATGTTGGCAGTGCGTTTCATCCGCTCGCTCTCCTCTATGGTGAGTGCGGCTGACAGTTCTTTACCTAATGCTGCTTCGCGGATGAACGCTGCCACAGACAGCCGTGCGGCATTGGCTTTCTGCTCAACTACGGCATATTCCGTTTCGTTGAACTGTATTTCCTTGCGCTTGGTGCGTTTGTTCCCATTTTCTGTTTTCATCTTCTGTGTCCTCCTTTTCGTTGTTTGTTTTTGTTCTTATCACGGTCAAGCGTGTTATTGCTGCTGCCGCTGCCTGTGCCTATTCGGGCAACTGTCGGTTGAATGATAAGTTCGGTTATACCTTCCATTAGATTGCCACTGATAGATGACGTTGCACTTTCTCTATCATTGCTTGCTGTAAAATCGGAATTGATGTCCTCATTGTATGCAGAGTTGCTGTCCCATTCGATATAATTCTGGTATCTGTGGTTATGTATTTCTGCAGTCCGACTTTCATTTTTATTGGTGTCCTTCTTGTCACCCGTTTGCATCCTCTTCCAATGATAGGCTGATGTCAGACCCCATTGTTCTGTTACGGAAATGGATGCTTCTTTTGCCGCCTTTCCGATGTTGGCAAGATTGGCGCGTGTACCGTCATCCAACACCACGTTTGCCAGAAAGTGGAAGTGCGGATTCTTGTTATCCTTGTCGTGATGGCGACCGACAAGGAATTGGTCAAAGCGATAGCCATGCCGTTCCATGTGCCTTATCCAATCTCCAATTATTTCTTCGGCATGAACTTCAAGCATAGCCGTGTCATTGACATGAAATGAGATTGGAATATGTACGGCTCTCACTTTTAGTGACGGACGCAATGCGTACTGGCGATTGAAGTCCTCGGTGAGTATGCCAATATCGGTAAGGCCACTCACTCCACGGGCTATGACTACATGCGCATCTTTCTTGGGATTAAGGATGTAGTCAATAGTCTTGCCCGGATTCTTGCTGTATTTTACTTTGGTTATCATTCTGCGTTTCTGTTTTGATGGGGAGGGGTGGCAGCAAACTTCACACCACATATGCGTATGATACGTATCTTGGTACCGCTTGCCACCCCTCTATACATTATTGTTGCTTCTGTCACACCGTATGGTATTATGGTCGTGATGTCTGAAACAGATTCCACCGTTGATTTTGTTGAATCCGTTGAGCGGAATACAAAAAGAGGGAAGAAAAAAGAGGATGCTTTACATCCGACAGCGTTGTCAGCAACCGATATTCTCTTTTGGCAGGCAAGGTCTTCCGTTGAAATCTGTTGAGGGTGTTGTTGAATCATATAGGCCATATACATACGTTCTTTCTTATGTTTCATCAGACTCAACAAATTCAACGGTAGTCTTTCAACTTTTCACGGGTAACGGTATAAAAGCGTCCCACTTTCTTGGATGATGCGGAATACTTCTGCCCCGGCAACACGGATATTTGGTAAGTGGAATAAGACAGCGCATTGGGAGCAGGCTCCAGTTTCCAACACTGTTGCAGGACATTCCTCACCTGATGGCGTTCCACTCTTACCATCGAATAGTTGAACAATGCCAACAAGTCGTTGATGCAGAAATCCACCACATCCACCTGCATTGTGTCCATGATGTCAAGCAACAGTTCTGCCATATCAAGCTCAATGCGGCTACGGTTACAGCGGATGATTTTCTCCAATGCCTCCGTGCGTATGAGTGACGGTGCAAACCACATGCGGCTTTCTTCTTTGGTGGTCAAATTCCGATGTTGCAGGTGGTACAGGAAGGCCGGAATCTCATCTTTTAGTTTCTGCAAGAATGATGTGTCATCTTTTTCCAATCGGCTGACCTTCCTCACCCAATAACGTGTTTCCTCCGGCTCAATGTAAACGGGGAAATTCTCGTTGTTGGAACATAGCACGAACTTGGCGAAGAACTGTACTTCATAACGGTCTTTGCCTTTGGCTTCCATCTTGTAGGAATGTGCCGTACTTAGGTTCTTCAACCGTTCACTATCCTCACGGCGGTTGAGCAACACTTCGTCCACAACAATCATCAGTTTGCCCGCCCAATCCGCATTGAACTGG
The DNA here is from genome assembly GCA_905196835.1 of uncultured Prevotella sp. Lineage (GTDB taxonomy): Bacteria > Bacteroidota > Bacteroidia > Bacteroidales > Bacteroidaceae > Prevotella > Prevotella stercoripullorum. The sequence goes on from CAJJWN010000041.1 coordinate 12,173, forward strand.
CTACGAAAATCCTCATTAGTATTGAACGTGACATTTTCTTGAAACATTGCTTTCAGAAAGTTCAGAAATGTACTCTTTCCTGTATTACGTTCTTCAGATACCAACAGAAGTATCGGCAATTTCTGTGTCGGTTTCAGATATAATAGTTGAAGGTAGTCCATCCCCAACTCATACTGCTCTCCAAAGATATGTTCCACCAAAGAACAGATATGTTGGAAATCCCCTTCTGCCGGAATATGGGTTATCGGTTCATAGAGATTATAAAAATTGTTCACATTGTGACGGTAGTCTGTATGGCTGGGCATGGTGCAGAATCCATCGTACTTGGGTATCTGAGCCGCTTCATCCTTGCTATGGTCTTGCCGGAACACACTCATCTTCCACTCCACACGCATTTTGCGAAACGAACCATTCATCATCGGTTGGTTCAATATCCGAAATAACGTAGTACCGATGCGTACATATTCTTCTTCCACTTTCCCGTTTTGTGGAATAGTATTTTCATTTATTTCCATCACTAACCGTTTTATTCGTTCCACCTAATATACGCTTCACATCTGACAGTCGGTATCTTACCTTACTGCCTACCTTGACGGCTTTCAGGTAGTTTCGTTTGTTCCAATGCCATAAGGTCGCATCGCATACTCCGCACATATCCTTTACTTCTTCCCGGCTTAGTAGCCGTTCTTCATCCGCTGCACGGAAAGCCAATGCCACTTCGTTTATCGCGCGATTGATGAGCTCGTCCAAGAATACGCGCAAGTCCTCGCCTGTAATCTCCAGTTTAATATTGGCTGCGCCGTTGGAGATAATTTGCATCAAGTCTGTCATAATCAAAATCAATACTGCCGGATTGTCCGGTGTAACCGCTTCGGCAGCATAATAAACGATTGCACCACCGCTCCCATATCGGAACGATGGTGCAAAAGTATAAATGGATTTCGCTAAAACTCAATGATTTGCGTTTCGCTTATTTCGGCGAAATTGGAAACGAAAGAAACGAAATGAATGCCGAATTAATCCCGTTTATCGCTATGCTTAAAATCCCATTTTAGCAAGACTTTATCGCAACACTAATGCTGGATTATTCAGAAGTTGGTCTATCACGGGATGATAAATTTCTCCATCGGTAACGGCTGTAATGGTCGTTACTTTATTTCCTCCGTCTTTGGATGAGGCACCGCAATGATAAATCTGCTCATCGGCTGTTTTATAGTCAATGACAATATATCTGTCATGGAATATACCGCCGGATGTTTGCATCGAAACAGAAACATCGGGATATTCCCGACAGAAGTCATTAAACTCCGCCTGATGTAGTCGATTGCCGATATTGTCTGAGAATACAGTAATCTTCACATTGGCAGAAACCTCTTTCAAGAGTACCAATGTCTTTAATCCGATATAATTATCTACCACAAATATCGTTTTCTTGGCTGTAGCATAAATCTGCTGGTAAGCCAAATCGGATTCCACAGGCTGGCCGTTGAGTATCAGCCATCCTCTCCTGACGGTAGGATTGCAAAAGTCAAGCATGACATTCGCCAGTTCCGACTTGGTTACGACATTGCCCAATGTGTCTATTATGCTGGCAACCTTATCATCGACAGCCGATAAGGATTTACGCAAATCAAGCAAGTCTTTGGTGTTCTGAGTTGTCTGCAAAGAAAGCTGGAGGTATTCCCTCTGTCCCAACAACGGCTGGTTGTCAACAATGTAGTCCTTCATCTGCTTGAAGATGCGAATCAATGCCTTACTTTGCTTGGTTGCCAACTCACCTTTCAAAACGGTCATGAGCATATATATTCCTTGTTCCGTAAAGGCATAGGGGTTGTATCGGCGACCGCCCCAACTTGAGGTGGAATTTTTGCACCTCAAGATTTCGCACTCTCCATTGGTCAACTGAAACATGAAGTCTTGCTCGAATTTCTCAATATTGTTCTTGACCTGACGGTTAAAGTCTTTGGTGCTATATCCGTAGATTTTAGCCAAATCCATATCAAGCATTACGCGAACACCCCGGACGTAGTATATAACCCCTTTCAGATATTCGGCATTGACTTCTTCTGCGATAATGTCTTTATCCATATTCATAAGCTATTATGTTCGTATTTTCTTTAGTCTGCTTTGGTAAGATAACTCCGCCATTCATTGATGTACGTCCGTTCCATACCGCAGTCTTTTATTTTCCCTTTATTCGTGCTGTCGTTCAACTTCTTAATGGCTATCTGTAAGTTACGCACACTTTTCAAGTCACAGTTGGGTAATTCATTGCCAAGTAACCTATGGAATGTAGTCACATCACAACGGCTTAAAAGCTGCTCTTCCTGCAATGCGAAATATAGCCTTGCCAAATCGGTACCTGTGTGTTGTGTGGAAACTCTTAGCTTGATTTTTCCCAAAAGCATTTCCTTGTCGCCAAGTAGATAATCCCGTAAGTAAAGTGGCTGTTCCGTATTTGTTGGCATTTCCGTTATCGTTTCACTCATAGCCCCTAATTCCTCAATACATGATTCCATCACATTCCCTTCTTCAATGGCCTTCTTCTCACGCCTGAAACTTTCCCAATCCTCTTTCGTCCGCATCTTGTTGCGGATACTACTCTTAATGACAACCCGAATCATGATTGCAGAGATTTTTTGTTCTATAAAATTGTTTCTCGGATTGTTCGCTTCCGCTTCAAGTTGGTTAACCATTGTTTCATAGCACTTGCCATAATACAGCCATGCCAACATAGCCGGAACTATCGAATCTTTATCTATGTTGTGAAATTCATCTACCAATAATTTAGCGGTATCTGCATCTGCTGCATAATCTTGCATCTGCCTTTCATCGGCAAGGTCACCGTGACATTCCGTCTGATACCTGCGCATCAGCTTGGGAGCAAGTTTCATGCCTACTTTGAAAACTTTGTATAGTCCAATAGCTGATTTGTCATTGACTTCCACAACGAAACGGCCGTATTCCTCCGGGTGACTATCAAGCCAATCTTTAATCTCCTGCTTGAAGTGTTCAAAATCCTGTTGAGCCATAATTAGCCTTTATTTAGTCCAACAAATGTACGAGTTCTTGTTTCATCTCTTCGTCTATCTCTCTGTAACGGCGGAAAGCCTTGCTGCCTTCTTTATGCCCCGATACCGATGAAACCAAATCCGGGTCTTTCACCTTTTTATACATATTCCCGATAAAGGTCTTTCGAGCCGTATGTGTGGTGGCGACCTCGTACAGATACTTCTGCTCGGGCTTACGGGTCAGAGGATTAAGCACCGTAACGATTCTGTTCAGTCCGGCAAGTCTGAAAGCCTCCTTGATAGCCTGATTATATTTCTGCTCCGATATGAACGGAAGCAAAGTTTCTCCATCATAGTCTTTGTAGCGTTCAAGAATGGTTTTGGCGATGTCGTTCAATGGCACTCTCACCGTTCTTGGATTATGATTGCGCGTCTTTCCTTGAATGTACTCCAATGCACCATTCACGAGGTTCTTCTTCGTGAGTTTATAAAAGTCACCCACACGACAACCCACCACAGTTTGGAATACAAAAATGTCACGTTGCACTGCCAATTGTGGGCGCATAGATAAATCTGCTTCAAATAGTTGGTTACGTTCCTGCAAGGTTATATAAATAGGTGTACCATAAAGACATTCTTCAATCGGAAATTTGTCAAACGGGCGGTTGATAGTCTTCCCCTGATTATAGCACCATATAAAAAAGGTACGTATGCGCGAGAAGCAATCAATGAGCGTATTCTTTCCTCTGGGTTGTGGAGTACGCTTTTCGGGAATAGTAGCGTAAATCTCAGGATATTCTTCAGCGTAAGCGTGTTCATTCTCCATAAAATCCCAAATGTCTGCAAGCGTATCTTTGGTAACTGTATTTATGTCCAGTGAAAAGTCTTTCATGCCCCTTCTTGTTTCTCTGATGAACAGCTCATAGCGCATGAGAGCTCTTTTTACCACACGGAAATTCTTTTTCCTCACTTCTGACAAACTATGCTTTTCCAGAAATTCATCAAACAGTTCGGTAAAAGTTGGTGGATTTTCAGCAGCCAGTTCTTCTTCCGTCTTGTATTTGTCCGGGTGATGGAATCTGTCTATCACTTCTCCTAACCATTCGCTGTCGGCATCATCCCTATATTCCCTTTCAATCATTCGGGTCAATGCCTGTACCTTATGGTTCAAGTCTATCTTTTCATCTTCCGGCACCAAAGCCACGCGGTCTTTGTATCCCTGCTTTTCCGGGCTCCAATGGTTGGGGCTAATGGAAAGCTCACTTGCCGCCTTGATGTCTTTCTTTCCGTCACGCAGGCGGAAATAGATGGTGGCTTTGGTCTCCAAATCATTCTTCTTTGCCGTTTTTCGTATGAATGCAGTCACTTTCATAAGCTTCGATTCTATTTCTGGATTGAACACTGCAAAGATAGTGGATTGTTCCCAAATTGTTCCCGTTTATCCCAAATTTGTTTCAATCTAATTAAATTGAATCACTTTTATATTCTGATATAAGTATTTAATAATCAGTTTAGTTTAGTTTAAACTTCATCATTTTACTATTTAAACTGATTGTTCCAGATTTAATATTTCAAATGCGGGTCTGGGTACTTCAAACCCTTGGTAATCAACTGATTATCAAGGGCTTTTCTTTTTATCGGGCGTACTAAAAGTGTACTTCCTGACGAAAAGAAAAAGAAAGAGTACTTTCGCCGTTTTAGCAACCTTATATTTATGCTTTATTAACGAAGATGTTGCATATTTCTTCCTTTCTCCTGCTTTTGTTTGCTTTGAAAACGGTATCCATCACTTATCTTTGTAACCCAAACCGATTTTAATGCACAACGTATATGGAAGATTTCAGAGAAACCAACTTCAAAAAGATACAGCAGTTACTTGATAAATGTGTTGCCCATGAATACGGGATGAAAACTAATGCGCTTGCCTTAAAGCGTGAATACCTGACGGAAGCGCAAATGAATGACTACATCCGGCAAGAAATTTTCAACGTGACCGAGAACCTTGTATCCCTATGCCAAAAGAACCGTGCCCTGCACAATATACGTTTTGACATACTGATGCCGGACTTCCTTTGGGAAAGCGGTTTCTTCGAGAATCTCTCTTTTGACGAGCGGAAAAAATATATTTCGTTCCAATGTTCTTCTTTTGATATGGACAAATACCTGCAATCTTCCACTTGCTATGATGAGCAGCTTCCGTTCTTTTCTTCCATTGTGCGCCTTGTCATGCAGACCCAATATCTGGAATACCTCCAACAATCGGAGGACGCCAGTCATGCCTCTGTTCCTTTGGATGAGAAATCAGAAGAACAGCCAAAAGAAGAAGAGAAGGCACAGCCTGAGCCGACCAAGATAGTCGGGAAATCCAATCCATTCAAATCAGTCCTTACAACGCAACAAATCAAACTGTTGGTCGAATGTATCAACGAAGCGCACATATTCACCACGACAATCACCCCGAAAATCCTTTCGGACTTCTTCGCCTGCAAACTGAACGGGGTATTGAAGTCCAACAACAACCGCTTGCTGGCTTATCTGATGATGCAGCTTAGCTGCTACAACTATATCGCTTATGAGTGGCAGTCCGTCATAGCCAACAACAAGCTGGTACTTGCCAAGATAAAAGACAAATACCTCACACGCAGCGACTTGTCGAGCGCGACAGACAACGTGAAGTGCATCTACCCGAAAGGATACGAAATCATAGACAAATACATCAAGCAACTGCAAAAAGGTTGAGCATAGTCTGAGCGGTCAAACAAAGCTCAATTTGACTTCATTTCCAAGCCTTTAACTTTGCCCCCGTTAACAAAACGATGCGGCATGTCGGCATAGGTCAAAACAAAAATATTTCACGTGAGTTACCCGTAACTTATGTGTTGATGTTTTGGAGGATGCCGATTTTTGCTCCATCAAAAATAAAACGAGGGTGCGCACCTTCATATTGTTTCACCAAAAAGTTTCAAGCAATATGGAAAAAACTTTGGAAATGCGAGTGGAAGAACTCGAAAGAATGTTGTTCCTAACCAAGAACGTGCTTAGCTTTGATGAAGCGAGCACATTCCTCAACCTGTCCAAAAGTTACCTTTACAAGCTGACTTCGGGCAATCTGATTCCCCATTACAAGCCGCAGGGGAAGATGCTTTATTTTGAGAAGTCCGAACTGGAAGCATGGCTCCGCCAGAATCCGGTAAAGACCAAAACGCAGATAGAGCAGGAAGCGCAGAAGTATGTTCTCAACCATCCCTTAAAGAAGTAAAGCCCATGGAAAACAAGAAAAGCACGGAGGCTAAAGGGGACACCATCATGAATAAGGAAGATTTTGCTGCCCTTTGGAAAAGCATCCGCCTGAAAGTGACGGACACTTACGATGTGCCGCCTGAAATCCTTTGGGTAAACGGCTCCACCATCGGGACGCTGGGCAACTTCAGCGCCTCCACAGGCAAGGCGAAAAGCAAGAAGACGTTCAACATTTCCGCCATCGTTGCAGCGGCACTGACCAATGACGAGGTGCTGCACTATTCGGCGTGCCTGCCTCCGGACAAACGGAAAATCCTTTATGTGGACACCGAACAGAGCAGATACCATTGCCACAAGGTGATGGAACGCATCCTGCGGCTTGCCGGACTGCCGACCGACCAAGACAGGGACGACTTTGTTTTCATCGTACTTCGGGAACAGACCCCTGACATGCGGAAGCGGATTATCGAGTATATGCTGGAGAACATGCCCGATGTGGGGCTGCTCATCATTGACGGCATCCGCGACCTGATGTATGACATCAACAGCCCCAGCGAATCGACCGACCTGATAAACCTGCTCATGCGCTGGTCAAGCGGATACAACCTGCACATTCATACCGTGCTGCATCTGAACAAGGGGGATGACAATACGAGGGGACATATCGGCACGGAACTGAACAACAAGGCGGAAACCGTCCTGCAAATCACCAAGAGCACGCAGGACGGGAACATCAGCGAGGTAAAGGCGGCACATATACGCGATCGGGACTTCGAGCCTTTCGCCTTCCGCATCAACGACAGCGCATTGCCCGAAGTCGTGGACGGCTATGTATTCCAGCAGCCCAAGCAGGAAAAAAGTTTCCCGCTTACGGAACTGACTGAACAGCAGCACCGCACGGCGTTGGAAAACGGTTTCGGCAAGCGCACCGTGCAGGGCTATTCCAACGTCATACAGGCGTTGAAGCAGGGCTATGCAAGCATCGGCTACGAGCGTGGGCGCAATGTCCTCGTGGCATTGAACACCTTCCTCGTGAACAAGCGTATGATTGTAAAGGAAGGAAAGGGATACCGTTACAATCCCGATTTTCACTACTAAAAACAGGTTTGGTTTAGTTCGGACATATATATAAGGGGAACAGACTTCCCGTTTCCCGTCACTCCCGGCAATCAAGTCCGGTACAGTACGGGCGTATATATGAAGGTCTAAACCGGACTGGTACACTTCCCAATTATTCATCATCCACTAAAAAGTTTGCATTATGAACATTGAAGAAGCAAAGAAAATACCCATCGCCGATTACCTGCACAGTCTGGGATATTCACCCGTCAAGCAGCAGGGAGCGAATCTATGGTACAAATCGCCACTGAGGGAGGAACATGAAGCATCCTTTAAAGTAAACACAGAACAGGAACAATGGTATGACTTCGGAGCTGGCAAAGGCGGCAACATCATCGCACTGGCACAGGAACTTTACTGTTCCGACCATCTGCCGTACCTCTTAAACCGGATAGCAGAACAGGCACAGCATGTCCGCCCGGTCAGTTTTTCTTTTCGGCAGCAAAGGTCGGCACCGAGTTTTCAACATTTGGAAGTCCGTGACCTCACCCATCCGGCATTGCTCCGTTACTTGCAGGGGCGTGGCATTGACCTTACACTGGCAAAAAGAGAATGCAGGGAACTGCGTTTCACTCATGACGGCAAGCCCTACTTCGCCATCGGTTTCCCGAATGTGGCTGGCGGCTACGAGGTGCGCAACTCCTTTTTCAAAGGCTGCATCGCCCCGAAAGACATCACCCATATCCGGCAACAGGGCGAACCGAGGGAGAAGTGCCTGGTGTTTGAGGGTTTCATGGATTATCTTTCATTCCTCACGCTAAGGACAAAGAACTACCCTGTCATGCCCAACCTTGACAGGCAGGATTACGTCATACTCAACTCCACCGCCAATGTACAGAAAGCCATTGACGCATTGGGGCAGTATGAACGCATCCACTGCCTGCTCGACAATGACGGGGCAGGCATCCGGGCAACGCAAGCCATCACAGCGGAATACTCCTATCGGGTACGGGATTTCTCGCACAATTACCGGGAATATTCCGACCTGAACGATTACCTGTGCGGCAGGAAGCAGGAACAGAAAAACGGACAGAAACTGCTGCTAAAGCAGAAGAAAGGCAGGGGAATCTAACCCGGCGGAGATAGACACTGTGAGCAACGGGCAGACGTTTCTTAGGGGAAGCAAGGTTATGTTTCGGTAGACCGAAACCACCTTGCTTTGCTCCCCGCAAAGGAAACCGCTCCCGTCGGTCGCAATTTTCAAGACAACTTCCAAAGACAAAAATGTATGACAGATACAAGGAACAAATCAGGCGGTCGTCCGGCAAAGAACCGGATAGACAAGCAAAGAAGGGTGGTCAGCACGAAGCTGACCGAGTTGCAGTATTACGCCGTCAGGAAGCGGGCGGGTGAAGCCGGGCTGCGTGTCAGCGAGTACGTGCGGCAGGCGGTCATATCGGCAAAGGTCATCCCCCGGCTGAACAGGCAGGATGCGGACACCCTCCGCAAACTGGCGGGTGAAGCCAACAACATCAACCAGTTGGCGCACCGGGCAAATGCCGGAGGTTTCGCGCTGGTGGCGGTGGAACTGGTGAAGCTCAAGAACAGGATTGTCGGAATCATAAACCATTTGTCGGATGATTGGAAAAATAAAGAAGGGAAGCGGGTTTAAGGGCTGCGTGGACTACGTGCTGGGCAAGGAGCAGGCGGTCTTGCTCCATGCGGACGGGGTTCTGGCGGAAAGCCGGGGCGACATAATCCGCAGCTTCTGTATGCAGGCGGGGATGAATCCCGGTCTGAAAAAGCCGGTCGGACACATCGCCCTGAGTTACTCCGCGACAGATGCACCCAAACTGACGGACGAGAAAATGATACAACTTGCGCAAGAGTATATGCGCGAGATGAAAATCACCGATACGCAGTACATCATCGTGCGCCATCAGGACAGGGAACATCCGCATGTGCATATCGTGTTCAACCGCATTGACAACGACGGAAAGACCATTTCGGACAGGAACGACCAGTACCGCAACGGGCAGGTGTGCAAGAAGCTGAAAGCCAAGCACGGGCTATACTTCGCCAAAGGCAAGGAGCAGGTTAAGCGGCACCGCCTGAAAGAGCCGGACAAGTCGAAATACGAGATTTACACGGCTGTGAGGAGTGAAATCGGCAAATCCCTGAACTGGAAGCAGTTGGAAAAGCGGCTGACAGAAAAGGGCATCGGCATCCGCTTCAAGTATAAAGGACGTACAGACGAGGTGCAGGGCATCTCCTTCACCAAAGGCATCTATACGTTCAAAGGTTCGGAAATAGACCGCAGTTTCAGCTTCTCCAAGCTGGATAAGCATTTCGGGAACGCAGGAATGGATACCGCAGAAAATAGCCGGCAGCAGATAGTTTCCGCATCCATTCTGGAGCCTGAGCAAACACCGCAAAGGAACGACAGCCCTTCAATGGGCGGCTTGTTCAGCCTGTTTGATGTTTCGCCGTCTGCTCCATCGGACGAAGAAATCGACTGGAATCTGAGAAAAAAGAAGAAGAAAAAGAAAAGACAACTTAAACTATAAATGGAAATGGAAGAAAATTTGATTTTAGAGGGGCTTCTCTCCATGGTCACGGAACTGAAGGAGAAGCAGGAAGCGCAGGTGACGCCAGCCGGACGCGAGGAAACCCTTTCCCGACTGGAGGCTATAGAACGGGCATTGTCTGAGTTACGCAGGAACCCGGCGGTTCCCGAAAAAGAGTTGCAAGACATCCTGACCCGGCTTGCCGAACTGCGGAAATCAGGACAGGAACAACGGCAATCTTTCGGGGAGGTCAAGAATTATGTAGTAGCCACTTTCGGCTGTCTCAAGGAAATGCTGGAAACAATGAAGCGGTACCATGATGAGCGCATGGCAGAAAAAGAAGAAGCCAAACCCGTACCGTTTCATCGGCGGATTTACAACAAAGTAACTTCTTTGGTACGCCCGAAGCTATTCCTCTTTTCGGCAGGTCTGATTGTCTGTGCCACGTCCCTGTTCCTGAATGTCCGTCTGGCTGAACGGATGGGGCAGTTGCAGGACAACGACATGAAATACCGTTATCTGCTGATGCAGGGACAAGCGGACGGCAATACCCTTGAAAGACTGGAGAATAAGTTCAAGTGGCAGCGGGACGAGCGTTTTATCCGCAACCTGACGGATTCGGTACTAGATTTTGAGGAACGTTGCCGCAGGCAGGCGGAAGCCTTGGAACGGGCAAAGCTGCTTAATGAGCAGGCTGAGCAGTTGAAAAAGGAAGCTGATAGGTTAGGAAATCAGTAAATAGCAAAAAGCCGAGGTGAAGGATAAGTCCCATAACTTCGGCTTTTGAGTTTAATAGTTATACGTAATTCAAACAGACTATTTTTTTTAGACAAGCCTTGACCATCGTCAAGGTTTATATGATATTTTTCACGAAAAAAGAAAAGTGAAATCTTATTGTTAAGATTTTATTTTATATTTGCGCCGCTTAAAAGGAAAACAAATATATGTAGAACAAAAAACTACTTTTTATGGCAACCTTATCAAAAGAAGGCAATATTCAACATAAACTTGAATTTGCCGGGTTACTCATCACATTGGGTATTGTTTTTGGTGACATTGGAACATCGCCACTCTATGTTATGAAAGCCATCATTCATACTGGAGAAGCTCTTGATGAAAATTATGTTTTAGGCGCATTGTCTTGTATCATATGGACGCTTACTCTTCAGACTACGGTGAAATATGTGCTGGTGGCTCTCCGTGCCGACAATAACGGGGAGGGTGGCATACTTGCGCTTTATGCCCTTTTACGCCGCCACAGAAGAAGATGGATTTACATCATTGCCATTATCGGTGCGAGCACTTTGCTTGCTGATGGTATTATCACTCCAGCCATTACGGTCACAACTGCCATAGAAGGACTTGAAAGTATCAGTCCGCATCTGCCTGTGATTCCTATTACACTGACCATTATTACCATTATATTTTTCGTTCAGCGTTTTGGTACAGAAAATATAGGACGGTCATTTGGCATATTTATGCTACTTTGGTTCCTGCTTCTTGGAATCGCCGGAGCTATCAGTCTGACTTCCTATCCTCAAGTATTCAAGGCATTCAATCCTTACTATGCCATACGGTTATTAGTGGAATCCCCCCACTGGTTTCTGATATTGGGTGCCGTTTTCTTGTGTACCACTGGTGCAGAAGCCTTATACTCTGATTTAGGGCACTGTGGCAGACGAAATATTACGGTCAGTTGGATATTTGTAAAGGTGATGCTTATTCTAAATTATTTGGGGCAAGGAGCGTGGGTATTGCATCATCCGGAAAGTGCAGAAGGTACAGTGAACCCATTTTATTCAATCATGCCACAAGAAATACTGTTGTTTTCCATTGCAATGGCTACCGGGGCAGCTATTGTTGCGAGCCAAGCTCTAATAAGCGGTTCATTTTCCATATTGAGTGAAGCTATGAACTTGAATTTCTGGCCTCGTATGCGTATTAAGCACCCTACCAACGTAAAAGGTCAGTCATTTATTCCAATGGTAAACCTTGTAATGTATATTGGAGTAATATTTACTATATTGTTGTTTCGAGATTCCACCCACATGGAAGCCGCTTATGGACTTGCCATAACTATTACAATGTTGATGACAACATTGTTGTTGGGATTCTATTTGCATATGCATAACATTCCACGCATTCTATCAATACTGTTTGTCGGCGGATATTGTGTTATTGAAGGTATTTTCCTTGCTGCAAACCTGTCCAAATTTATGGTCGGAGGTTGGTTTACGCTGTTAATAGGTGGATTATTATGTTTTATCATGTTTGTATGGGTAAGTGCCAACAAAATTCGTCGAAAACATATGTCTTCCAAACGGTTAAGTGAATACTACAACATTATTTCTGATATTAAGGCGGACGAAAGCATATCCAAATATGCTTCTAATCTTGTCTATGTGAATCATGCAGACAAAGAAGGTTGTGTGGACGATAAATTGTTGTATTCCATAATTAATAAGCAGCCTAAACGGGCAGATCATTATTGGCTTATTAACCTTGAATTTGTGGATACACCAGACACACTTGAATATAATTGTTCCACATTAATAAAAGGGACATTGTTTAGTATAACCATGCGTATAGGTTTTCGTATAGAACCGCGCGTGAGCCTTTATTTACGACAAGTAGTTGATGACCTTGTTGCGGATGGTGAAGTAGAACTAACAAGCTCTTATCCTTCATTGCATAAGAATGGCATACCGGGTGATTTTCGCTTTATTATTATCCACCGGATATATTATCCTGAAGATTCCCGTAACCGCCGACAAAATTTGCTGATGAGCCTTTATGCCTTAATTAGAAAGATAGGCATTGGAGAACCGAGTGCGTTGGGGCTTGACACATCGGTTGTTGTTGTCGAGCGTGTACCGTTAATTATAGCTAATAGGGCAAAACATATTCGTCGTATAGAGCGGATTAAGCCTGAAAAATGCGATAATGATGCTAATATAGTCTTGGAAGAACAGAATGTATCATAAGTGACTTGCTATAATTATCGTCTGCATTTACGGTTTAGTTCTGTCTTTTGTATATACATCCAAACTAACCTAAACCTATTCTTGTTGGCAGTAATAAACGTGCTGGCGAAAAGAGAAAGAATGGCTTTCCTTCTTTTCGCCAGTAGTGTTTTTTATTGCTAATAGTTTGCAGTTGAAATGAACTTCTTAATTTCCTCTTCAGTGGGAAGTTCTATCATATACTTTTGCACGAAGATGTTCGGGTCTAATCCGGCAGTGGCGTATTTTACCAACGTGTCGCCCTTCTCGGTGCAAAGCAGGATGCCGACAGGCAGATTGTCGTCGGGTTGCATCACTTCCGCCTTGAAGTAGTTAAGATATAGGTTCAGTTGCGAAGCGTATTCGTGGCGGAACTTGTCTATCTTCAATTCCACGATGACATGGCATTTCAAAATGCGGTGGTAAAACACGAGGTCGGCAAAGAAATAATCCCCGTCTATCAGGATTCTCTTTTGGCGTGCTTCGAAGCAGAAGCCATGTCCCATTTCCAACAGGAAGCGTTGCAGGTTGTCCAGAATGGATTGCTCCAAGTCGTTTTCCGTTACCAAAGCACGGTCGTTCAATCCCAAGAACTCCAACGTAACGGGCGTGTTAATAATGTCTTTGGGCTGTAATTGCATGGCTTGCCGCTGCACCAAGGCAGACAAGGTTTCCTTATTTTGGGATAATCCGCTGCGTTCGTAATAGAGGGAATTGATTTGCCGCTCCAATTCCTTTACTGACCAGCAGCCCCGAATGGCTTCCATTTCGTAGAAAGCACGTTTTACAGGGTTATCAATGGGTGAAATTACATTCAAATGGGTAGAGGATAGGCGGCTAAACAACTTTTCGGGTGGGGTAATCCATTTGTTTTGAGCCGATTGAATGTATTGAGAAGATTCGGCGGTTGGCGACCGCCGAATTGGTTCTGCAAATTCGGCGGACAGTGTGTGCCGAATTTCGCTTCC
>CAJJWN010000042.1 GCA_905196835.1 uncultured Prevotella sp.
CGCGGAGGGTGAGCGTCGTGTCAACGGCGAGAGTGTCTGTCTGGGCCGTCGCCGCGCCGCAAAGCGTAAGGGCGGCGAGTATAAGGCAAAGTTTGCTTTTCATTCTTCTGTTCGTTGTATGGTTATGTAATAATGTGTAGTTGATGTCGCTTCAAAAGTAACATATTTATATATGTTTATACGTTTTATCATATTTAAATGTGACAAACGTTAACAATAATTAAATATAAAAATGCTCTTTGCCCTTGCTTTTGCATGTAAATGGCGCGTGTTTTGGCGTTAAATAATTAGCAAGGGCTAATGTGTTGATAATCAATTGTTTACAAACGGCCTTACAAAAGGCCGTCAATTACAATGCAAAAGGTGGCCTTTCGCGCTGCAAAAGACCGTCTTTTGCACCACGAAAGGCCACCTTTTACAATTTATGATGCCGCGCGGCAGGTTTATTGGGGCTTATTAGCCCAATTAGGCTAATAGGCCGGATGAGCCGGATAAGCCGCCGAAGCATACTCAACTCCTTCCCTTGGGGATGGTAGGGGTGGGTATGTTACACGTCAGCCGAGGCGTACTTCGTGCGGTACAGGCCGTCGATTATGCTGTCGGCCAAGCTGATGTTGGGCACCTGTATGCTGTCGCAGCCCAAGGCTTCGGCGGCGAGTATAAAGATTTCCGACGCCGGAATGATGACGTCGGCGCGGTCGGCCTTCAGTCCGTACTGCTCTATGCGCTCGTCAACGCTTAGCGCCTTGAGCTTGTCGTAGACGGCTTTGATTTCGCTTACGGGCACGGTGCGCGTGGCCTTGTCAGAGTTGCAGAGCTTGAACAGCTTGTTGATGTTGCCGCCCGAGCCTATGATGCGCATCCCCGGCATGTCCTTGGCGAAGCGTGAGAGGTCGTCGCGCATCTGCCGCATGGCGTCCTTCGACACCATGCCGCCCAGCATACGCAGCGTGCCTATGTTGTAAGAATGGCTGTGGGTGAGCGTGCCGTCGTGCAAGAGCGATATTTCCGTGCTGCCTCCGCCCACGTCTATGTAGGCGTAGTTGCCCTTCGCGCTCTCGATGTTCTCCACTATGTTGTTGCACAGCAGGCGTGCTTCCTCGCGTCCGTTGATTATTTCCAGGCCTATGCCGGTGTCCTCGTGCAGCTTCTTGAGCACCTTCTTGCCGTTTTCGGCATCGCGCATGGCCGACGTGGCGCAGGCGCGGTAGTCGTCAACCTGGTTGAGCTTCATCAGCTGGCGGAACGCCTTTAGCATGTGCTTCATCATCACCGCGCGCTCCTTTGATATTTTTCCGAGCGTGAACACGTCAGACCCCAAGCGCAGGGGCACACGCATGTACATCACGCGCGAAATCTGCTGGCTGCCGTCCTCGGCAGTCCTGAAGTTCTTGATGAGCAGTCGCGCTCCGTTAGAACCGATGTCTATTGCCGCTAATCTCATGTTTTTTAGGTTTTAGGAGGGAAGGAGTAAGGAGAGAAGGAGTAAATAGGCAGAATGCCGAAGCGGCGTAGACCGCCTTTGTAGGGACATAATTTATTATGTCCGAACGTTTCATAGAAACGTATTGTAGCAATGCTTGCCGCTTGGAATACGCCTTTTCAAGGCGTGCGGACATAATAAATTATGTCCCTACAAAGACTGTTTTTTGCTGTAGCCCTTCGCCTTTTACCGTATTCTTTACTCTCTTTTCCCTTGCTTCCCGATGTTTGTAATATATTTGAATAACGCTTTTCGGACGTTTATATTTTGCCCGTTGCTTACAGATTGTTACTTGGTTGATAATCAGTAGGTTACGAATGGCCTTGCAAAACATGGCCTTTGACGCTGCGAAAGGCCGTCTTTCGGAGTGCGAAAGGTGGCCTTTTACATGGTGAAAGACGGTCTTTCGCTATGCCGTCAGTCGCCGTCCGCCGTGCTTACGGTTTTCACCTCGGCCTCGTAAGCGTTGTGCAGCTCCTCCTGCGAGCGGAAGGGGCGGTCGCCCTCGACGGGCTGTATGGTGTTCATCCCCGTGCCGTCAACTATGCGTCCGTTGGTAGTGTCGCGCAGACCGTACTCCACCGTGCGCATAAGGTCGCGTTGCAGGTCGGCGTCGTAGACGGGAGTCATCACCTCGATGCGGTTCAGCAGGTTGCGCGGCATCCAGTCCGCGCTTCCTATGTAATACTTCGGCGCGCCGCCGTTGCAGAAGATGAGTATGCGCGAATGCTCCAGGTAGCGGTCTATTATGCCCACGGCCCTGATGTTGTCGCTAACGCCCGGTATGCCCGTTACCAGCGAGCTGTTGCCGCGCAGCACGATGCCTATTTTCACACCGGCGGCAGATGCGGCGTAGAGTTTGTTGACAACGTCAATCTCGGTGATGTGGTTTATCTTCATCTTAATCCACGCCTCGCGGCCCGCGCGGGCGTTCTTTATTTCGTTGTTGATGAGCGCGAGGATGCGGTTCTTCATCGAGTTGGGCGACACCATCAGCTCCTTGAAGCGCACTTGGGAGAACGGGCGGTCGATGAAGTCGAACACTTTGCCCACCTCATGCACGATGTTCTTGCGCGCGGTCATCATCAGGTAGTCAGTGTAAGTCTTGGCGTTGCCCTCGTGGAAGTTGCCCGTGCCTATGCAGGCTATGTCGCCATGGCGCGACTCTATGTATAGGAGCTTGGAGTGAATCTTCAAGCCCTCCACGCCGAAGATTACGTTTATGCCCTCCTCTTGCATCCGCTTGCTCCACTTTATGTTGCTCTCTTCGTCGAAGCGGGCCAGCAACTCCACGACGGCCGTCACCTTCTTGCCGTTGCGTGCGGCGCAGATGAGCGCCTTGACTACCTTCGAGTCCTTTGCAAGACGGTACAGCGTGGTCTTGATTGACTTCACTTCGGGCTTCAGCGCGGCCTCGCGCAGCACGCGGATGTAGCCGTCGAACGAGTGGTAAGGCACGTGTATGAACAAGTCCTTGCGGCGTATCTGGTCGAGGATGCTCTCCTGCGACAGGAACTCGGGCTTCAATATGGGTTTCCACTTGGGGTATTTCAGCTCCTGGTGGCCGCAGTCCGGGAAGCCCATCAAATCTTTGTGGTTCTGGTAGCGGCTGCTTGCCAGCGAGGCGTCGAGCTTGCTCACGTCGAGTTTCGACATCAGTTTCTTCTTCATGTCCTTGGGCATACGGCGGTCGTAGATGAGGCGCACCGGCTCGCCCCGCCGCCTGCTGCTCACTCCCTTGGCTACTTTTTGCAGCACGCCGTACTCAAAATCGTTCTCCATCTCCATCTCGGCGTCCTTGGTGAACTTGAAGGAGTAGGCCTGGAACGTGCTTGGCTTGAAGCCGATGAAGATTAGCGGCAGGCAGTAACGCACCACGTCGTCGAGGTACATTATGTTGTCAAAACCGTCAGACGAGGGCACCTTGACGAAGCGTCCGTGCTCCCTGTCGGGCACTTTGATTATGGCTAAGCTGCTCTTGGGCAGGCGCAGGCCGTCGGCAGGCTCTGTCTTCTTTATCAGAAGGTATATGCGGTTGTCTTCGAGCTGGCCTATTTCGTCTATTTCGGAGAACCAAATGGGGTTGGTGTAGCCGTTCAGCCGCTCGTGGTAGTAGGTCTTCAGGTAGGCCTGCTGCTCGTCGTTGAGCTGCGTTTCGTCAAGAAGGCGGATGTTATGCTCCTCCAACGCCTTAAACACCTCGTCGATTGCGACGGTGTACTCCTGGCTGAACTGCGAGTTGAGCTTGTTTATCGTCTTGATGGTCTTGCGTATGCTGTCGTGCTGCTTGCGTATTTCCTTGTTGTCAGACTCGAGCAGACGGTTGAGCGAAGCCATGCGCACGCGGAAGAACTCGTCAAGGTTGTTTGAGTAAATGCCGAGGAACGACAGCCGCTCGAGCAGCGGGATGCTGTCCTTCCGGGCTTCCTGCAATATGCGGTGGTTGAAGTACATCCAGCTCACGTCACGCTCTATGTAGTGGGCCTCTTTCTTTTTCCTGTTTGTGGTTTTCGTTGCCATGATGCCGGTTGGTTTCTTTTTTATGGCGGAACGGCTGTGTCCGCTTTTGCAAAAATACGCTTATTATCCAACAAGAGCGTTGCAGCGGGTGTTAAATTTTCAATAAAATAATGTTACAAACATGGTTGGTGGAAGTGTGGGTGGAGTGGGGAGATGTTGCTATTCACGGTTCATCCGCAAACCTGTTGGATGAAATACAAGGTCTATTAATGAAAGCATTTGTTCCGCCAGATTTGCAATCCGGCGGTTTCTAATTGCGGATTTGCAATCCGCACATGCCCATACATTTACCTCATGGTTGTGTGGTTTGAGCGGATTGCAAATCCTTATATTACTTTTCGGCGGATTGCAAATCCGCCAAAACATATTACCGACAGCCTGACTTGCAGCAGGACATAAACGGAATTACCTTCAACAACCATCCAACGGATTTGCGGATGAACCCAATTCACGGCTTTTCATCGTGCAAAAGGCCGTGAATTGCAACGCAAAAGGCCGCCTTTTAGAAGCTAAAAGGCGGCCTTTTGGAAAGGTGCTGATTATCAGACGGTTACAGACGGTCAATATTCGTACAGACGGACGTGCAGTATTTGGTTGTCGCCGCATGATATGCGGACGTGCCGCCCCTGGTGGGTCTGGTCGCCGTTGAGGCGGCGCAGGTACTTCATCTGGCCGTCTGTGCCGATGCTTACTTCGTCCACCGTGCCTATGCCGATGCGCCTGCCGGTGAACTTCCGGCTGCTTCCGGCGTTTGAGGATGTGCCCTGTCCGGCCGTGGCGAAGCCGTCTTCGCCGAGCGTCTTGTGCTCTTCCTGCGCCTTCTCGGTGGCCGTCTGGAATGTCACCACGATGCCGTTGCCAGCCACGATGTAGTCGTTATCGGCCAGTTTGACGATTATTCCGCCGCCTTCTGGCCATGTGTCGGCCTTTGCACGGGCATCCCACGGCAGGGTGAAGAAGTGGTTGCAGGTCATGACAAGGTCGCCGTCGGTAATGGTGCGCTCACGGTCGGCTTTGTCGAAGAGCAGTCCCCAGGTCTTTTCAGCTGACAAGTTGACAAGTGACGAGTTTGCAGCCCCCTTGTTGCTTGTCTGCTTGTCTGCTTGTTTGTTTGGTTTGCCGCCGAGCAACAGGGGCGAGAGCTGGTTGAGGATGGCGTAGCTTCCGCTTACCGAAGCCTGGTCGGCCGGTGATGCCTGGTCAATGGCGAAGGGGCAGAAGCCCACGGCGCGGTGCTCGCCGAAGGTGTACATGGCGCGTACTCCGCTGTTTTCGCAGCAGCGAGACTCGGGTATGAAGAGCGGATTTCCGGGCAAATCGTACTGCGACGCCCAGCCTTTGAAGCCCGTGTCGTATATGTCAGGCGAGAGCATCGATATGCCCGGGGCGGCGCACCGCCACATGTCTGTGAGGTGGGCGAGCGGTCCTGCCGACGGATATTCGCCCGGCTTGCGGCCTCGGCTGTTGAGTGCGGCGTTGACGTAGAGCGGTATGTCGTGTATGCTTTGCGCGCTTTGGGCAAGCTGCTCCACGTATTTGGCGTAGTAGTAGGCCATAAACATTTCCTCGGTATATATGTCGTCACTGAACAGCGAGGCCCATGTGCCGCCGCGTTTCAGCTTTTCTGAAAGCATTTTTTTGCTTCCGCCGGAAAGCGTCTTGCTGCCTGTCAGCTTCTTGAGTGTGTACGGATGCAGCGTCTTGGCATGGCTTTTAATGTAAGAAAGCAGTTCCTCGGGTACGTCGGAATTGTACAGCCGCGTGGCCTCGGGCGAATAGTCGCGCGCGCTTTCGAGCATTCCTATTTCGTTTTCCACCTGCACCATGATGACCGTTGATTGCTGCTCGTCCTTCTCCTTGATGTATTCCATCAGCTTGGAGAATGCGCGGCGGTCGGCCTCGAGCACGTTTTTGGAGAACGCACTGGCTATTTCCATCGGCTTGCCCGTGGCCGTCACGGCGCGCGGAAAGCGCTTGACGTCCTCCTTGAACCATAGGGGCGCGTAACAGCTCATCGAGTTTTTCCATGCTCCGAACCACAGGAAGACCACCCGCAGCTGGTTTTCGCGCGCCTTGTCGATGGCGCGGCCGATGAGCGAAAAGTCGTATTCACCTTCGCGAGGCTCAATCAAATCCCACTGCGCAGGCACGAGCACGGTGTTCAGTCCGATGCGTTTCATCTCGGGCATCACGCGGTCTATGTCGTCGAAACACGTCGCGGCGGAGTTGCTTAGCTCGCCTCCGAGTATGAGCATGGGCTGCCCGTTTACCGCAATGTGTGCGCCGTTGTCGTGGCGTTCCAGTACGGATTGCGCCGCAACATGTGTGGCGCATCCTGACATTATGGCAAGAGCCAATGCCTTGCAAAGCGTTTTTTTCATAACGTTATTTTATTACCTGATGTGAGAATGCGCTGAAATAGCCGAGGCATACGTTGCGCCACTCCTTAGCGTTGTCCACCTGCACGTCCATAAGGCGGCTTACGTGGTTAAAGCGTTCTTCGTCAACATACGGGCGCATGGTCTGCCATACGGCGGCAAAACGCTCCGTCTCGCTCACTCCGCGGTTGTAGTGCGCGCAGAGGTTCTGCCACAGCGTCTTGCCGTTCTTCATCTTGTAGTCCCAGCTTACGTGGTGGAACCACAGCAGGTATTCCTCCGGGCAGGTCTCGATGTTGTTGTACTGCTCGTTGTACGGCGCGCGATATTGGCTCACGGCGTCGCTTCCGGTGCGCGTGCGGTCAAAGCCTACGCCTGCGGTGTCGGCCTTGTGGTAATATACTGGGCACCATTCTATCGGGAAGTGGGGGTACTGTCCTTGCGGCTCGGGGCCGTAGTGGTGGTCTGCCTTGAATATGTGGTGCAGGCCGAGGGGCATCATGTAGTCTACGCAGGCTTCGCGGCTGGCTTCCATCACTTCGGTCATGGGATTGACGAAGGCTGCGTCGTGCGTGAACGTCTGCGTCAGCCATTCGTGCGCTATGCTGTCAGATGACAGCTCGGGATTCCACGCAAGGCGGCCGAATGCGTACCAGTTGGCCTGCGAGAAGGGGTGTCCGCACCAGTTCTTGTCGTCGCCAGTGTTGGCTACTCCTGCTATTCCGCGCAGCTGCTTTGGGTTGACGAAGCTGAAAAACTCTTTCCACATCGGAGCGAGATATACCAGATGCAGGCTCTGCCCAAGGTATTCCTGCGTGATTTGCAGCTCCGCCCACATCGGCGTCTGCTTCATCTGGTCGAAGATTGGGGCGTAAGGCTCGCGCGGCTGGAAGTCAAGCGGCCCGTTCTTTGATTGCAGGATGACGTTCTT
This sequence comes from uncultured Prevotella sp., assembly GCA_905196835.1. Lineage (GTDB taxonomy): Bacteria > Bacteroidota > Bacteroidia > Bacteroidales > Bacteroidaceae > Prevotella > Prevotella stercoripullorum. Next base: position 7,313 of record CAJJWN010000042.1, read on the forward strand.
GGCGAACTTCCCGTCAAGGTCTTCAAACTCCGTTATTGCCTGCTTCACACGGTCTTCACCCTCGTGGTTGCCGTAAACGAAGCTGCGCCACATCACTATTCCCTTGTGCGGGGCAAGCGCCTCGGCCAGCATGTTGGCTCCGTCGGCGTGCGTGCGGTTGTAGTCGCCGGGTCCGGGCTGGCCTTCAGAGTTGGCTTTCACGAGGAAACCGCCGAAGTCGGGGATTTCCTTGTATATTTCTTTGGCCTTCTTTTTCCACCACGCACTTACCTCGCTGTTCAGCGGGTCGGCGGTTTTGAGGCCGTCGAGCACCATTGGCGAGGCGAAGTTTACCGATATGTAAGTCTTTATTCCGTAAGGACGCAGCAGGTCGGCTATTACCTTTATCTTCTTTATATATTCCAGGCTGAGTATGCTCGGCGACGCGTTCACGTTGTTGATTACGCTGCCGTTGATGCCGATGGAGGCGTTTGCACGTGCGTATGTTGTAAGCCTTTCCTTCAGGTCGATGCTCATCGTGCCCTTGTCGCTGTTGATTTCGTCCCATTTCCAGATGCTCTTGCCTGCATATCCGCGCTCAACGCTCCCGTCGGGGTTGTCCCAATGGTTGAGCACACGGTATTCAAAGGCCGGAGAGCTGGTCTCGTTGCTGACGCCGTTGCCGGTCTCCTGCATACGCAGAAGTTCGTATGCACCGTACAGCAGGCCTGCACTGCGGCGTGCCTTGACCTCGATGGGGCCGCCGTCGGCAGGTTTTACGATGGCGAAACCGTCATTGTCGGGCATGGAACCGTCCTTTTTCAGCGTCACGTCTCCACCGTTCCAATAAGCTGTCAGTTCGTTCACTGCGTTCTTTGCGATGGCCGACTTGTCGTTAGTCTTGACTTTGGCAGTATTAGCCTTTTGCTGCATACGCAGCCACAAGTTTGAACCGTCTTCGGCGTTTGCGGCAAGTAAAAACAAAGCAGCCGCAACAGAAGCCATTATTCTTTTCTGTTTCATGGTGTTATTCATTTGTTTTTTTGTTGTCGTCCTTATTGTTTTCAGTCTCTTCTTCTTTCTTTTCAGTCTCTTTAACGTTTCTGTTCTTCTCTGCATATTCTGATGGAGACATGCCGAAGTGCCTCTTGAATACGGTGGAGAAGTGCGTCTGGTTGTTGAAACCGATGTTGTACGCCACTTGGGTTATGTTGATTTGTCCTTCGCGGATGAGCCTTGCGGCCTGCTTCAGGCGCAGGTTGCGTATGAATTCGCCGGTGGATATGCCAGTGATTTCCTTCATCTTACGGTGCAGCTGGGCGCGGCTTATGCCGACGTCTTCGGTAAGTTCCTCGACGTTGAAGTCTGGATTGGAAATGTTTTTGTTGATGGATTTCATTATCCTTTCCATCAATACGTCGTTATTTCCTTTCACTTTGATTTGCTCCACCTTGTCGTTCTGCGCTTGTGCGCCGGAGAACTTGCCTTTGAGTTGGCGCACGCGGTTGACAAGGTTGTCGATGACAACACGCAGTTCTTTTATGTCGAAAGGCTTGGGCAGGTATGCGTCGGCGCCTTTCTTAAAGCCTTCCATGCGGTCGGCGGCGTCCGATTTCGACGTGAGCAATATCACGGGAATGTCTGATATGATGTCGTTCGTCTTGATGTTCTTCAACAAAGAGATGCCGTCCATTACGGGCATTACGATGTCGGAGATGACGAGGTCGTAATGCTTTGCCAGCAAAGCCTGCAACGCTTCTTTGCCGTTTGCGGCGCCGTCGAGCTTGTACCACTCGCTGAGTTCGCCCCTGATGTATTCCAATATTTCGGGGTCGTCGTCAACGACTAATATCTTGTAGCTCTTGCTCGCGTGGCTTTTTACCGTGGTGGAATGCGGCTTTTGGACGACTTCCTCGTGCGTTACTATTTCTTCGGGCTTGAGGTGCTTGTTGCCGGTTGGCAGCGTGATGGTCATCAGCGCGCCGTTTTTGCCGTCGGTGCGGTTGGCCGCCTTGATTTTGCCTCCGTGCATCTGTATGAGCGTGCGGCAGAGGTTGAGGCCTATGCCGGTGCCGGCCGACTTCGTGCCGGTGCTGTTCTTGCCCTGATAGAAGCGGTCGAACAGCTTTTCGGTGTTCTCGTCGCTGAAGCCTGAGCCGGTGTCGGCAACCTCTATTGTTACGGTGTTTTTGTCTTGTTTGAGCCTTATGCTGATTTCGCCTCCGTCGGGAGTGAACTTGAACGAGTTTGACAACAGGTTCTGGATTACCTTGTCAAAGTTGGTACGGTCAACCCAGGCGCACACTTCTCCCGCGCTTTCCACGGTCAGCTTGATGCCGTGTTGGCGCGCGTTGCTTTGGAACATGGCCGTCACTCCGCCGACTTGTTCGGTCAGGTCGGTGTACTGGCAGTGCAAGTACATTTGGTTCTTGTCGATGCGCCTTTCGTCGAGTATCTGGTTGACGAGCAGCAACAGGCGTTGCGCGTTGCGGTCGATGGTGTCAATGTCGGCCAGACTTTCCTTGTCTGTGAGCCTCTGTTTCAGTTTGTTTAGCGGCCCTATGATTAGCGTAAGGGGCGAGCGTATGTCGTGTGTGGCGTTGATTAGGAAACGCATCTTCGCCTCTTCAAGTTCTTCGCGCTTGTTTTTCTCATATTGCCATAGGGCGTACGCCACGACGGTTATTATGACTAAGGTGTAGACAATCCATGCCATTGTAGACGAATACCAGGGGTCTTTCACCGTAATGGTTATCTTCTTTGTCTCTTTGGAATACTTGCCGCTGCACTCGGCCCTGACGTAAATCTCGTATTTCCCGGGCTTCAGCTCGTTGAACTGTATGGCGTTGGAGCCGTCTCTTACGGTCTGCCACTCTTTGCCATCGTTTATTTTGTACTGGAATTTTATCTCTTCCGTGTGCTTGTAGTTGAGCAGCGAGAACTCCAGTTGCAGTGTGTTGCTGTTGTAGGGCACTTCAAACTTGTCCTTGAAGCAGAACGTAGGTTTCCCGTTCACTATGAAGTTGGTCAGGTAGACGCTGTCCATCTCGATGGTGCTGTTCTTCACAGCTTCGGGGTAGAACACGGTTATGCCGTCGTTCGTGCCGAAGGCCATGCGGTCGTCGGCCGAGTGTACGGCTGCGCCGAGCACGTATTCACGGTTAGAAAGGCCGTTGCCGCTGGCATGGCTGATGAACCCGCGCTTTTCCTTGTCGTACATGAGGATGCCGCGCGATGTGCTTAGCCAGATGTCGCCTGCGTCGTCTGTCACGATGCTGTATATAGACCTGTTGCGCAGCTTCTCTGTACCGGGGAACAGGGTGAACCTGTTTCTCTTCCTGCTGTACAGGTACAGGCCGTTGTTAGTACCGATGAGCATGTCGCCGCCGCGTATCTCGCAGAACGAGAGGCACTGCATGTCGGGCAGTTTTTCGCCGCTTCCGAGCACGTTGAAGTTGCCGTTGCGCGTGTCCATGCACGACAATCCGTTCGAGCTGCCTATCCAAAGCAGGCCGCGGCTGTCGATGAAGAGTGCCTTTATCCAGTTGTTGCAGATGGTGCCGAGGCGTCTGCGGTCGGTCATGCTGAAAGCCGTCTGGCTGCCGGTGTGCGTGTCGTAGACGCACAGGCCCTTGCCGTAGTTGCATATGTATAGGCGGCCTTTGCCGTCGTCGGTCATGCAGTTGATGTCGTAGCCGTCGTATTTTGCTTTCAGCGTGTACGTTCCTTTGTAAGGGTCGTATGAGTACAGGGCGTTCTCCGTGCACAGCCAGAAGCCGCCGCTCTTGTCTTTGTATGTTGTGTTTGCGCCGTATGGCGAGTTGGGGTGGGCTACGATGTTGCCTTCGCCGTTGAAGATGTAGACACCGGCTTTCTGCACAACGGCCAGTATGTCGCCGCCGTTGCCGGCCGATATTGACGAAAGGCCGCTGCCGAGGAAGTATCGCTGCGAGGTGAAGTCCCACTTGCTGAAGGCGTCTTTCCCGTAGTTGAGCATGTATATGCCGCGCTTGTAGCAGCTTACCCAGATGTTCTTGTCCTTGTCTTCGAATATGTCGTTGATGTTGGATGTTGACAGGTCGAATGTCCTGTCCTTCGTTTCCACCTGCCGCAGTTTCTTGCTGCCGCGCGGGATGACCATCAGGCCTTTGCCCGATGTGCCTATGTAGATGTTGCCGTCGTGGTCGGCTATGGCTTTCCTTATCGTTGCGTTGCGGTTGAGCAGGCTCATGTCATAGTCGGCCATGGTTAGCCTTCCCGTTGAGTAGTCGTATCTCATTATGCCGTACAGGCACACTATGATGAAGCCTCCGTCGCCGGTGTCGATGAAGTTGACCGCCGGGCCGCATTCCGACCGGTATTCCTTTATTCCGCCGCGCTTGCCGCCCGCGCCGATTTTGGCTATAAGCTGCATGTGGGTGGCCAACCACAGGCAGCCCTGCCTGTCGATGAAGAGCTTGCTGGTGAACGTGTATTTGCTGTTCCAGTCAAGCCGTTTGTCGGTGGTGATGTTTTCGGTGCCGGCCTTGATGCAGAACAGTCCGTAGCCGGCTGTGCCTATGATGATGTCGCCGTCGGCGTCTTCTACTATGTCTTGTACTCTCGGCTTTATCCCGGAGGGGAATGTATAGTGCCTGAAGCGGTTGTTCACGGCGTCGTAGGTCATCAGTCCCAGTTCGCTGCCTATCCACATGCGGCCTTGGCTGTCGGGCAGTATTTGGGTTATGTCGTTGCTTACAAGCGACGTGGTGTCCTTGTCGTTGAGATTGTCTTTGAGGTAGTTGGTGAAGCGGTAGCCGTCAAATTTGTTCAGGCCGTTCTCCGTTCCTATCCATATGTAGCCGTACTTGTCCTGGCTGATGCAGCTTATCAGGCTGCTGGTAAGCCTGTCGGCGGTGTACAGGCGGCCGCTGTCGGCCTTGGCCATGACGGCTGCGAGCACGCAGACTGCCGCGGCCATGAGCGCGCCTTTCACCCTGCCGGCATTCAATGATGGTGAAAACCGTAACTTTTTTGCCGCTTTATCTTTCAAATAGTCAATCTTGATGCTGTGCAGTGTCATGTATGTAAATGTTCCCGTAGTATTTCCTTATAAATCAAAACATGGTCTTTTGGCTTGCAAAAGACCGTGTCTTGTGTTGTAAAAGGCGGCCTTTTGCGGTGTCAAAAGCCGCATGTGGCCTTGTAAGTGGCTGCGGACGGCTTGGCGTATGTGTGCCGTCCGCAGCCTGTTCGCATGTGCGAAAATAGGCATTTCATGCGAAACTGCAAAATGAGTGTAGGTAGAAATTTTTACAAAAGGGTCATTTCCGCTCTTTTTCCGATGCGTCCATGAAGAGGTATGAGGGCTTGTAGCCGCCCATGTCAACAACTATTTTCTCGAACACTATGCCGGGGTCGTTGGGCGTGATTACCAGCTCGTGCGTGCCGTCAGGTTTGCCGCCGAGAGGCAGTGTCACGACGCTCTCCCCCACGCGGGGCGGCACCGGGGGGTAGTATATCGTGTAGGTGTTGTTGCCGTTCTCGTTGAGGTCCTTGTTGAAGTTGACCGTCTGCGGCTCGCCGCCGTCCAACGACACGTTGTAAGTAAGTCCGCCCTTGTTGAGGAAGTCGAGCGTTGACTTCACGATGACATGTACCTTTACTTCTTTTACCTTGCCAGCAACTTCCGCCGGTGCGGTGAAGCGGTATGCCAGTGACGCTCCGCCTACGGGCTTCGTGTAAGGTTGCAGTGACACTCCGCTAAGCGTGCGCCCCATGTAAGGCATCACCGTCCACGCCGCTTCGGGTGCGTCGGCCTTGTTGAAGTAGTGCTCGGCCTCCATCGCCACGTAGCCGTCCGCGCCTTTGTGTACGAATCCGCCCTGCGCGTTGCCGTCTACGCGGAACACCTCGGGCATCATGTCACGCTCGAAGTTGTCGTTCCAGTCGGAGTAACCGATGTGCTTCTGTATCATCATGCCGTTCCATTTGCCTCCGGCAATGTCGTGGTTGTACTCGGCGCAGAGCACGGAGTCGCGCCTGAATGCCTCGGCCACGCGGTCGGCCCAGAGGTTTGCCGCCGGGTCGCCAAGCTGGTACAGGTGGTTGTTCATTGCCTGGGCGTAGTACATCTGGTACAGGTTCGACATGGCCTGGACGGGGAACAGTATGAGCTCGCGGTACGTGTCGCGGTACGCTTCGGGCAGGGTGATGTACTGGCGCAGGGCTTCCGCCTCGAGGCGCATGTACTCGTCGGCCACCTGGCGCCATTCGCCCGTCTCAAGGTTGTACGTGTTCTTGTCAAGCAGTTCAGCCGTAACGCGGCCGTTGTATTTAAGGTAAAGGTTGAGTATGCGCGCCGCCTCGTCCGCCTGCGCGTCGCCGAACTGCTGGCGGCAGAAGTCGGTTACGTGCGTCATTACTGTCTGTGCGGAGTATTTTTTCGGGCTCCAGGCCATGTCCATGAACAGGGTTATGGCGTATTCCATGGGCTTCAGGTCGCCTACGTTGAGTATCCAGAGGCGGTCGATGCCGTAGTCGTAGGCCAGTGTAAGCTGCTCGCACATGTTCTGCGGCGGCGTGTTGCACAGCCACTTCGAGTTGCGCGGCCCGCCAACGTAGTCAACGTGGTAGTACAGTCCCCATCCGCCTTTGCGCTTGCGCTCCTCGGCGTTGGGCACGCGGCGTACGTTTCCCCAGTTGTCGTCGCACAGGAGCAGGGTAACGTCGTCGGGCACTTGCAGGCCGTTCTCGTAATATCCAAGCACTTCCTTGTACAAGGCCCATACCTGCGGACGCTCCTTGGCCGGGCGGCCGGTCACGTCGCTGATTATCTTGCGCTGGTTGTCGATTATTTTCTGCATCAGTTTCATCATGCGCTGGTACTGCGGCACGAACTCGTGGTCCTTGCCTTCCTCGCCTCCCATGGGTGCGTCGCCGTCGCCGCGCATACCTATCGTGATGACGTCCTCGTTGTCCTTGGCGCGCTCAATGCCCTCGCGGAAGAAGCGGTCGATTACTTCCTGGTTCTTGGCATAGTCCCATGCGCCGTACTTGTCGCGGTTGCGCGCCCATTCCTGGTGGTTGCGCGCCATGGGCTCGTGGTGCGACGTGCCCATCATCACGCCCATCTCGTCGGCTGTCTTGCTGTTCAGAGGGTCGTCGGCGTAGAACGCCCAGCCCCACATTGCCGGCCACATGAAGTTGCCTTTCAGGCGGAGTATCAGTTCGAAAACTTTTGCGTAGAAGTCGTGTCCGCCGTAATCGGTGCCGAAAGTGTTTTTCACCCATGTGGTAAGGCACGGCGCCTCGTCGTTCAGGAAGATGCCGCGGTAGCGCACGGCAGGCTCCCCGTCGGTGTACACACCTTTATTAATATATACGCGCGCGTGGCGTTCTATGGGCGTGTCGGCCCAGTAGTACCACGGCGACACGCCGATTTGGCGCGACAGCTCGTATATTCCGTAGATTGTTCCGCGCCTGTCGCTTCCGGCTATGACAACCTTGTCGCCCGTGGTTGTGATGATGTATTTCTCGAGTTTGCCTTTAAGTTCGGACTTGTCAATCACTTTTTGCTTCACCAGCCGGTCTATTTCGGCCGAATGACCGATAGTGCCTACTATTATCTTTGCGTCGGCCTGGCCGGTGGTTGACACTTCCGCGCCGCATACTTTGTTGATGTCTGTGGCGAGATTTCGCGCCGCAATCGACACTCCCTTGCAGTCGTTCGCGTCCACGTAGATGGCTATTTTGCCCTTGTCGTTGAGCAACACGTCTCCTGACTTGAAACTGACAAAACGCTCAGCCGCGTTAGAAAATGTTGCAGCGAGCGACAAAAGGAACAATGAGAAAATAATTTTAATGTGTTTCATGTGGGTTGATTTTTTTGCAAAAATAAGTATATATATCTATATTTAACGAGTATTTGACTTGAAATAAAGCGAAATGAGACAAATTGAAACGTAATAGCTACAAAAATAGTTGTATGTTACCAAGTAATAATGTACTTTTGCACCGTAAGGCGCAGGCTTGTACCGCGGCTTTGCGTAATCATGGAAACGGCGTTTGCAAGATTAATCTTATTTTTTGACTTGATATGAAAAACGAAATGAAAACACAGCCCGCAGGCCATGAGGCCAAGGGGTTTTACAAGCTGTCATGGATTCAGAGGATAGGTTTCGGGTCAGGAGACTTGGCCCAGAACCTGATTTACCAGACCATATCCATGTACTTGTTGCTGTTCTACACCAACGTCTACGGCCTTAATCCGACATCGGCGGCGTTCATGTTCCTGCTTGTCCGTATCGTGGATGTTATCTGGGACCCCATCGTCGGTACGTTCGTAGACAAGCATAATCCCAAGCTTGGCAAGTACAGGGCTTACCTCGTGCTGGCCGGAATACCGTTGAGCGGTTTCGCGATACTGTGCTTCTGGAACGGATTTTCTGGCTCGCTGGCGTATGCTTACTTCACATACGTTGGCATGTCGATGCTCTATACATTAATTAATGTGCCTTACGGAGCCTTGAACGCATCGCTTACGCGCGATACGAACGAAATCACCGTGCTCACGTCAGTCCGCATGTTTATGGCTAACGCAGGCGGTCTTGCCGTGGCATACGGTATTCCTATGATAGTGGCTGCATTGTCTCCCGACGGCAAGATGAACTCAAAGGACTCGGGCGACGCCTGGTTTGCCACCATGGCTATTTATGCCGTAATTGGTCTTGTGCTGCTTATTTTCTGTTTCTCGCAGACCAAGGAGCGTGTAGTAATGGACAAGTCGGAGACCGCCAACGTGAAAGTCAGCGACCTTTGGGTGGAGTTCCGCCGCAACAGGCCTCTCCGTATTCTCGCCTTCTTCTTCATTACGGCTTTCGCGATGATGTCGGTAGGTAATGCCGCCGGCTCTTATTACATGATTTACAATGTACATGCCGACGCCGGGCAGGTGGCTAACTTCATGGCGTTAGGCTCTATCCCCGCGTTCATTTTCATGCCGATGGTGCCTGCAATCAAGCGCAAGGTGGGCAAGCGCGGTATGTTCAACATCTTCCTTTCTGTGGCAATCGTGGGCATGGCTTTGCTCTATGTAATATCGGTTGTGCCGGCTTTGCGTTCGCAGATGTGGCTCGTTTACGTGGCGCAGTTTGTCAAGTCTACCGGTGTCATTGTTGCTACCGGCTACATGTGGGCGCTCGTTCCCGAGGTTATCTCATACGGAGAATATACTCACGGAAAGCGTATCTCCGGCATAGTTAACGCCCTTACCGGTATATTCTACAAGGCCGGTATGGCTCTTGGCGGCGTTGTTCCGGGGCTGGTGCTGGCGTTTGTCGGCTTCGACCAGACCAATACGGTGTCCCAGTCGCCTATGGCCGAGCAGGGAATACTCTGGCTCGTGGCCGTAATCCCGGCGTTGCTGCTCGCCCTCGCCATGTTCATTATCTCAAAATATGAACTTAGCGACGAGGTGATTGACGAGATAAACATGGAAATAGAAAAACGTTCTAAAAACTGACAACACACATGAATAAGAGCTTTTTGCTGGCTACGGTATGCGCGGCTGCTTGCCTCGTGCCGTCAGAAGTTAGTGCGGCTGACACATTGAAGGATGTGCTTGGCAAGTATTTCACGGTAGGCGCGGCGGTGAATGTAGACGCCGTATGGGGCAGGAATGCCGCCGAAGCCAAGATAGTAGGTGGTAACTTTAACTCCATTGTGGCCGAAAACTGCATGAAGGGAGAGGAAATCCATCCCGAGGAAGACACTTATTTCTGGGACGATGCAGACCGCACGGTCAAGTTTGCCGAGGACAACGGCCTTGAAATGATAGGCCACTGCCTCGTATGGCATTCGCAACCGCCCAAGTGGATGTTCACCGACGAGAAAGGCGACACCGTTTCGCGGCAAGTCCTCATAGACCGAATGCGCAACCATATCACCACCGTCATGACCCGTTACAAGGGGCGTATCAAAGGATGGGACGTGGTTAACGAGGCTGTCAATGATGACGGTACGATGCGCCAGTCGCCTTATTATAAGATAATAGGGCCTGACTATATCGAGCTGGCATTCAAATTCGCGCACGCCGCCGACCCCAATGCGGAGCTTTACATCAACGACTATTCCATGGCAAAACCTGGCAAGCGTTCCACCATCTGCAAGATAGTAAGGGACTTGAAGGCTAAAGGTTGCCGTGTGGATGCAATCGGAATGCAGTCGCACAACGGCTACAATTACCCAGACTTGAAGGAATATGAGGCTTCAATCGACTCTTTCGCAGCCTGCGGAGTGAAAGTAATGATGACGGAGCTTGACATGAACATGCTGCCTACACCTGAAAAGTTTAGCGGCGCGGAGATAAGCCAGAACTTTGAGTATCAGGAAAAATACAATCCTTACAAGAACGGATTAACGCCCGAAGCCGAGCAACTTTTCGAGCAGCGTTATCTTGAACTGTTCAAGATTTATTACAGGCACCGCCACCAGATTTCGCGCATCACGCTTTGGGGCGTTACCGATACAACCTCTTGGCTTAACGACTTCCCTGTCAGGGGACGCACTAATTATCCTCTCCTGTTTGACCGAAACAACAAGGTAAAGCCCGTAGTAGCCAAGATTATAGACTTGTTCAAGCAGTAAACGCAATCTTCAACAATACGGCAGGCGGCCGGGCGTGAAGCGTGATGCCGCCTGCCAAATACATTCCAATATTGTATAAACCTTAAAAAGCAATAGTTATGGACAAAGCAAGGTATCTTTTCCCGAGTGATTATATGGCAGACCCCTCTGCCAACGTGTTTAACGGCAGGCTTTACATCTATCCTTCGCACGACTGGGATTCGGGCGAAGCGTTTGACGATGACGGCGGACACTTCCAGATGAAGGACTATCATGTGCTCTCGCTTGACGATGTTGAGAACGGCGAAGTTACCGACCACGGACAGGTTCTTGCCGTAGAGGACATTCTTTGGGCAAGCCGCCAGCTTTGGGACAACGACGTAGTGGAGAAAGACGGCAAGTATTACATGGTATATTGCGCCAAGGACAAGAACGGCGTATTCCATCTCGGCATAGCCATTGCCGACCGTCCCGAAGGCCCATTCAAGCCCCAGGCTGACCCTATTCGCGGCTCTTACTCAATCGACCCCTGCGTGTTCAAGGACGATGACGGGGCTATTTATACATATTTCGGCGGCATCTGGGGCGGACAGTTGCAGCGTTACAAGGACAACCAGGCTCTCGGCGTGGAGCATCTGCCCGAAGGCGACGAGCCGGCTTTGCCTTCACGCGTGGCAAGGATGACTGACGACATGCTCCAGTTTGCGGAAGAGCCGCGTGCCGTACTTGTGGTTGACGACAACGGCGAGCCTCTCAAGGCAAGCGACCCGCACCGCTTTTTCGAGGCGTCATGGATGCACAAGATGAACGGCAAGTATTATTTCTCTTACTCAACTGGCGACACCCACTACCTGTGTTACGCCGTGGGCGACAACCCTTACGGCCCGTTCACATACAAGGGAGTAATCCTCGAGCCTGTCGTAGGCTGGACCACGCACCACTCAATCGTTGAATACAAGGGCAAGTGGTACCTGTTCCATCACGACTGTGTGCCTTCAGAGGGCAAGACATGGCTGCGCAGCGTCAAGGTGAAAGAGCTTGACATCGACGCAGACGGCAACATCAAGACGATGAAGAGCGAATGACACAATCCTTAAATTAGTTACTATTTAAACACATCCGACGGCCATGCGTTGAGCAATCCGCGCATGGCCTTTTTCTTATATGCGGCCTTTCGCTTTGCAAAAGGCCGCATATCGCGTTGCGAAAGACGGTCTTTAGGCTGCTAAAAGGCGCCCTTTTGCAACGCCGTTTGCCATGTTCCGGCAAACCGTTGGTAATCAGCATGATACATGTTTGCCATCGTCATGCGTGTTAATTATGGCTAAAAAGAGCCTCTTTGCTTGTTTGGAAAGCAATAAAACTCTATCTTTGCACCGATTTACGGCTACGTCAGGCCGCATGTTCCGGGGTTGACTGGATTTGACAGCGGGTTGGAATGGTACGTAAGCACGCGGAGCGTGGTCTGTTAGCTCCTAAATCTCAGCGGTCATAAATTTATCTGGCGAAAACAAGTACGCTCTCGCTGCCTAATCGAAGCATAGTAGATTACTGGCTTAATCCCGTCACAAGGTGACAGGACGAGACATCGCCCGGAAGCTGTTGTCCCGAAGCGTTCCGAACAGGCGGTGCGGTTAAATCGGGAATAGCCACGCCCGGCCCCGCGTGTGTGGTGAAGTTTCAGGGGATAAGGTCGCCGTTGGTGGTCCGGGTCTTGCGGCGGCACGAAAACCGAAGGCCGGAATAAGCGTGTAGAAAGCGTATGGTTTCCCTGTTTGGACGAGGGTTCGATTCCCTCCAGCTCCACAGAAAGCACTACTTCGGTAGTGCTTTTTTGTTATGTGATACAAATTCTAATCTTTTTTATACAAATACGGAGCTCGTTTCGGCTGTTTTGCGTTATCTTTGCAGAATGAATGTTCACGCCGTGGCAAACGGTTGGTTCTGCCGGCGTTTAGTATAGAAAACATTTGACACATCATAACTTAATTATAATCATGAAAAGGAACAACATCATCAAGCTTGCCGCACTGGCCATGATGGCTTCTGCCACTCCGGCCTGTGCCATGACAGACAACGGTGGCGCGGAGGCGTCGTCGGCAATGTTCGACTACTTCGAGTACCGTGGCGACGACGACTATTACAAGAGCAATCCGCTGCCCGACGAGTCGTCTTTTTACAACCCGATACTGCCCGGATGGTATTCAGACCCGAGCATCTGCCGTGCCGGCGACGACTACTACATGGTCACTTCAACGTTCTCTTTCTTCCCCGGAGTGCCCTTGTTCCACAGCAAGGATTTGCTCAACTGGAAGCTCGTGAACTACATTCTCGACCGTCCGTCGCAGCTTCCGCTTGACGGGCAGCACGTCTCGGGCGGCATTTTCGCTCCCGCAATATCCTACAACCCCCACAACAAGACGTTCTACATGATTACTACCAACGTAGGGTGGGGCAACTTCTTTGTGAAGACGAAAGACCCGCTCGGCCAGTGGTCTGAGCCGATACGCCTGCCCGACGTGGGCGGTATCGACCCGTCGTTCTTCTTTGACGAGGACGGCAAGGCCTATATCGTGAACAACGACGAGCCCGAAGGACCGGCCGAGTATGACGGACACAGGGCTATCAAGGTGCGCGAGTTCGACGTTAAGACCGACAAGACCGTAGGTCCTACCAAGGTGCTCGTCAACAAGGGCGTACACCCGGAGGACAAACCCATTTGGATAGAAGGCCCCCACATGTATAAAATCAAGGGCAAGTATTACCTCATGGATGCCGAGGGCGGCACCAGCGACTGGCACTCTGAGGTGATTTTCAGGAGCGACAGCCCCTTCGGTCCGTTCGTTCCGGCCAAGCAGAACCCCATACTTACGCAGCGCCATCTGCCTGCCGACCGTCCCAACCCCGTGACCTGCGCGGGCCACGCCGACCTTGTGGAGACGCCGGAAGGCGACTGGTACGCCGTGTTCCTGGCCTGCCGTCCGTGCGAGGGCAAGTTTGAGAATCTCGGACGCGAGACGTTCCTCATGCCCGTAAGGTGGAATGCCGACGGCTTCCCGTACATGACCGAGGGCGACGAGACCGTGCCCCTCATCTCGAAAGTAAAGGGAGCTAAGCGCGGCAGCGACGTAACCTTCGGCAACTTCTCTTACCGCGACGATTTCAAGGCCGACAAGCTGTCGATTGACTGGTTCTCACTGCGCGGCCCGGTAGACCATTTAAGTTCTCTCACGGCCAACCCGGGATACCTCACAATGCAGTGCGCCGACGTCAAGTCGTCAGAGAAGAAAGTGCCCGCGTTCCTCGCACGCCGCATAAGTCACCACAAGTTCGAGTGCGAGACGAGCCTTAAGTTCAACCCCGTGAAGGTCAACGAGAAGGCAGGCCTTGTGCTCTTCAAGGACGAGACACACCAGTACATGCTCTGTGTTTCCATGACCGCAGCAGGCAAGCAGGTGCAGGTGGTACGCGTTGGCAAGGACGGCAAGGAAGAGGCTCTTGCCTCCAAGCCGCTTGGAAAGGCTGACGGCGACATTCGCCTGAAGATAGTTTCGCGCGGCCTTTACTTCGATTTCTATTACGCAAAGGCCGGAGGCAAGTGGCTTCCGCTCATTGCCGACGTTGACGCCGGTTATCTTTCTACAAAGAACGCGGGCGGCTTCACCGGCACGGTAATCGCCCTCTACGCTTCGTCAAAGTAACGATAGCTTTTATTTACCCAGATATCAATGTAGCAGCCGCAGGCAGCCTTCATGGCAGTCTGCGGCGTTTTTTGTGCTGTTCTTTCGTGTGCCTGCGGCAAGCCTTGTGCAGGCCCCATTGCGAAAGACGGCAAATCGCGCCGCGAAAGGCCGTCTTTTACACGCCAAAAGGCCGCATATCGCAGTGCAAAAGACCGCCTTTTGCACGACGCCCTGCCGCAGGCTGTTTCACGGTTGCCGGCCGGCCGTCTTGTTTCAATCATGTTTCCTGCGTTTGGCAAACGTGTTTCCGCGTACCGTTAAAGGTAAAAAAAGCCGTTTTTGTTTTGCCGTTTACACCGCATGATGTATCTTTGCATTCATAAACACATCATCATGAAGAAGCTCACATTGTTTTTCATACTGTCATTCTCACTCGTGGCGGTATGCAGTCTGGCACAGAAAAAGTATGCGGTTTACGCCGTAGGCTTCTACAACCAGGAAAACCTTTTCGACACATGCCACGACGACGGCAAGAACGACTACGAGTTCCTGCCCGGTGGGTCGTACCGTTGGAACGGGCTGAAGTACAGCCACAAGTTGCGCAACATGGCGCGCGTGCTGGCCGACATGGGCACCGACGTGCTGCCGCAGGTGGGCTGCGCGCTCATCGGACTGTCGGAGGTTGAGAACTCGAAGGTGCTCGACGACCTTACAGCCCAAGAGCCCTTGCGTGCGCGCGGATATAAATATGTACACGTGGAAGGACCCGACAAGCGCGGCATCGACTGCGCCGTGCTCTACAATCCTGCGCTGTTCAAGGTCGGCACGGTGAAGCTCGTGCCCTACGTTCCTGACGCGTCCATGCGCCCTGATTACGCTACGCGCGGCTTCCTGACCGTTACCGGCGAGATGGGTGGCGACCAGGTGGCCGTCATCGTGTGCCACTGGCCCAGCCGTGCGGCCGGTTCTTCCTACCGCGAGCGTGCCGCCAGCCTTGTACGCGACGTGAAGGACTCGCTGCTTAGGGTAAACCCAGACATGAAGGTGATGGTGATGGGCGACATGAACGACGACCCTACGAACAAGAGCATGAAGGAAATACTGCGCGCATTGCCCGACAAGGACAAGGTGGGCGAGGGCGACATGTACAACCCTTGGTACAACCTTCTGGCAAAGCAAGGCCTGGGCACGCTGTCGTATCAAGGCTCGTGGAATCTCTTTGACCAAATCGTGATGACGCCGAACATGATAGACAAGGGCGGCAAGAAAGACTTTTCCACGCTCAAGTTCTTCAAGAACCAGATATTCCGCCGCGACTATATAATTAACAAGGAAGGCCGTTACAAGGGCATTCCCAAGCGTACACATGCCGGCGGAGCCTGGCTCGACGGTTACAGCGACCACCTGCCCGTTGTCGTCTACCTCGTAAAGGAGAGGCAATGAGCGACGTAGAGCAGCACCCTTTGCAACCGTTCCTGCCACAGGGCACGCGCCTGCTGATGCTCGGCAGCTTCCCTCCGTCGCGCCGCCGCTGGTGCATGGACTTCTTTTACCCTAATTTCATCAACGACATGTGGCGCATCTTCGGCCTCGTCTTTTTCGGTGACAAGGAGCGTTTTGTTGACAGGGAGC
Organism: uncultured Prevotella sp.; assembly: GCA_905196835.1. GTDB lineage: Bacteria > Bacteroidota > Bacteroidia > Bacteroidales > Bacteroidaceae > Prevotella > Prevotella stercoripullorum. The sequence continues at coordinate 23,212 of CAJJWN010000042.1, forward strand.
AGTCCGTTTTCCGCCGCGGGGACATCATACGGTTTCTCGAAGCCAAGGGCATAGGCCTGTATGACACGGCCTGCGCCGTGCGCCGGACGAAGAACACGGCGTCAGACAAAGACCTTGAAGTCGTCACGCCAACCGACCTCGACGCCCTCTTGCGCCGCATTCCGTCGTGCATGGCGGTGGTTACAACGGGGCAGAAGGCCACAGACGTGTTCACTTCCCACTTCGCCATGCGTCCTCCAAAGGTGGGAACGTCGGCAGAGTTCACGTTTGAAGGCCGCCTTATGCGGCTCTACCGTATGCCGAGCAGCTCGCGCGCATACCCGATGAAGGTGGAGCGGAAGGCCGAATACTATGAAAAGATGTTTGTTGAAACAGGGCTGAAAGACTGATTTTATGACAATAATAGGCATAGCCGGAGGCACTGGCTCCGGCAAGACAACCGTAGTAAGGAAGATAGCGGAGGCGTTGCCGCCGCACTATGTCGTTGTGGTACCGCTCGATTCTTACTACAACGACACGTCAAGCATGACCGAAGAGGAGCGCCGCGCCATCAACTTCGACCACCCCGACGCTTTCGACTGGAAGCTGCTTGTAAAGCACATGAACGAGCTGCGCAACGGCAACGCCGTAGAACAGCCCACTTACTCGTACCTGCTCTGCAACCGATTGAAGGAGACCGTGCACGTAGAACCGCGCCCGGTAATAATAATAGAGGGGATAATGACGCTGCTGAACAAGAAGCTTCGCGACATGATGGATCTTAAAATATTCGTCGATACCGACTCTGACGAACGCCTTATACGCAACATCCAGCGCGACGTTTTGGAGCGCGGCCGCACGGTGGAGATGGTCATCGACCGCTACCTGAAGGTGCTGAAGCCCATGCACGAGCAGTTTATCGAGCCTACGAAAAAGTACGCCGACCTGATAATACCGCAGGGAGGGGAGAACCATACGGGCATAGACATACTCTGCAAGTACATCGAAAGCATAGTAAAGTGAAAGGAGTTGAATTAAGAATTAAGAGTTAAGAATTAAGAAAATATGCTCTGTTGTCAATCGGCAAGAGTATTTTTCTTAATTCTTAACTCTTAATTCTTAATTCAATCCGCTCTTAACTCTTAATTCATTCTTCGTTTCCCGGTATATCTTCACCGCGTTGATGCACTCCGTTACGCCGTAGAACAGCAGGCACCAGCCTATTATTAGCAGCGGCAGGGAGGCCGTCTCCATGGGCTTTACCATTACGAACACGCCTGTGACGAGTATTAGCGATGGGCACACCCAGAACCATACGGGCACGCGGAACAGCCTCCTCGCTCCGGCAAGGGCTATGAACTGGTTGACGGCTCCAAGTATTATGAGCACTCCGAGCACGTACATCAGCGACTTTACGAACACGCCCGGGATGATGGCGAGGGTGAGTCCGAGCAGTATGCTGCCTATGCCTACGAGCGGAAACGGCGGCCGCGGCGAGGCTATTAGCCGCCCTTCGGCGTCGTACAGCTCCGCGCCTACGGCGTTCTTGCGTGCGTTAAGGTATGTGGCGCACGATATTACGCCCGACACTAAGAACATTACGCCAATGGCTATGGTTATCCAATGAACCGTGCTGTCGGGGTTGTTTATGAGCAGAATGCCTGTGATTATGGCGCAGGCGGCGCGGAAAACCGCGCTTCTCAATATCTTCATGGCTTGCGGGTTTATGTTAGTTAGCCCCAAAGTTAAGGAAAATATCATACAGAAACAAGACTTTTCATCACTTTTACGTAAAAATATGACAACACTTTACCTTGTCCGCCACGGCGAGACAGTAGACAATGTGAACCGCATAATGCAGGGACAGACGCAGGGAGAGCTGACCGAGCGGGGTAGGGAGCAGGCGCGTGAGGTGGCCTCGGGGATGGCCGCCGTGCACATAGACGCTTTCGTGTCGAGCGACCTTAGGCGGGCTGTTGACACGTGCCGCATCATCGCCGGGCCTCACGGCATGGACGTACTGACCACCCCCTTGCTGCGCGAGAGGGACTGGGGCGGCTTCACCGGCCGCTACATACCCGACCTGAAGGATGCCGAATGGCCTGCCGACATTGAGTCGGTTGAGGCTTTGCGCCGCCGCGCCGCCAAGTTTTTGGACTATGTGAGGACGCATTTCCCCTCGTCGGTGGTGCTCGCCGTAGGCCACGGCATCATCAACAAGGCCGTGCAGTCGGTGTTTTTCGACAAGCCGATGCAGGACATCAAGCCCATGGCTAACGCCGAGGTGCGCGTGCTTGAGCTGCGCTGACAAATTGGCTTGCGGACGAATGGTAAGGGGGAACGTGCCGTTGGCGGCGCGTCCCCCTTCTCGTTTATAGACAATCAATATATATAATGTTAGTGTGCCGGTGCTTATCTGTGTCCGCCGAAGTGGCCTCCGCCGCTTCTGCCTCCGCCTTTCGCCGAGCCGCCGCGCGCTCCGCCGGAGCGGCTCGGGCCGCCAGACGGCCGCGACACTCTGCGGCACACAC
>CAJJWN010000043.1 GCA_905196835.1 uncultured Prevotella sp.
ACAAGGTCGCCGTGCGAGCCTCCGCCGCCGTCCTGCACCTCGCGGAAGAGCGTGCCGTTAAGGTCGAAATACAGGTCGAAGTCGGGCTGTCCGCGCTTCTCCACCTCGATGATGTAGAACGTGTCATACGCCTTGCGCTGGATTTCGTCGATGTCGTCAATCGTCCATTGCTCCTCATTATAACGCGTAGTTTTATACCCGTCCTGCACCGCCTGGGGCAGACTTGTAATGTCGCGGCCGTGGTCTACCTCGGTCATAAACCACTCGCCGTTAGCGTCGAACCACGCCTCGTGCTCCTTGCCGTCCTTCCAGAACTCGGCCACGAGGTAGCCGCCTTTCTCCCTGTCCCACTCTACGTGGCTTACGCCGGTGTACTTCTCGGTGAACGCACGCGTCACGGCGTCGGGCACTTTCACGGGCGCGTCATCGTCGTCGCTGCACGATGCAAGCGCAAACACTCCAAACGCACACGCCATAGTCCATTTAATCAGTTCCTTGGTCTTCATAATCGTAATGTCTTTTTTAGGTTTTTATTCGTTTCGCTTTCACTCTCGGGGCGGCTTTCCGCCCGTCTCTGATGCAAAAGTATGGGGCGATTCTGAAAAGAAACTGAAATCAGGCAACAATTTTGTAACATTCTATACAAAATCGTTCGAAAGCCGGCGGCGGCGCGAATGGGCACATATATAATAAGGTGTGGCGGCAAGCATTATCACTTCACATGACAACTGATTTTCCAATATGGGGTCATCTGCAAATCTATTGGATGGCATCAAGTTCTTTAACCAGGCTGTCGGCAATTGTCATGCCGCACTCCGATGCGGAATCCAGAAAACATCCATGGCTTCAAATAATATTGGCTGCATACACTGGATTCCGCGTCGGAGCACGGAATGACAATTACCGACAGCCTGGCTAATGGTAGAAAGTTCAATTAATATACTTTACACATCATACACCTAAATTGCGGATGAACCCAATATGCCATCTTTCGCACTCCAAAAGGCCATGAATTGCACGCTAAAAGGCCGCCTTTTACGATGCAAAAGACAGCCTTTTAGAACGCGCCTGATTATCAGGTAGTTACAAAGACGGCGGCAAAGGCGGTGGCAAAAGGACACCACACATTGCACGGAAGCTTACGGAAAAGACGCCTGACAACGGCCGCAGGCGGCAAAATAACACAATTTAAGCCGCGCGGCTTGCCGCCTGTCAGTTTTTTATTTTACCTTTGCAGTCATCTAAAACAGAAAGCAACGACAATGGAAAAGAAACTGAAGACGGCGACGCTCTGCGTCCGCGGAGGATGGAAACCCAAGAACGGCGAGCCCGTGCAGCCGCCAATCGTGCAGAGCACGACATTCAAATATGACGACAGCGACGAGATGGGGATGCTCTTCGACCTGAAAAAGGAGGGCTACTTCTACACCCGCCTGCAAAACCCTACCAACGACGCGGTGGCCGCCAAGATAGCCGCCCTTGAGGGAGGAGTGGGCGCAATGCTCACGTCATCGGGCCAGGCGGCCAACTTCTACGCCGTGTTCAACATCTGCGAGGCCGGCGACCACATCGTAGCCTCCAACGAAATATACGGCGGCACGTACAACCTCTTCGGCGTGACGATGAAGAAGCTCGGCATAGACTGCACCTTCGTCAACCCCGAAGCGACGGAAGAGGAAATACAGGCGGCCTTCCGCCCGAACACGAAAGCTCTCTTCGGCGAGACCATATCCAACCCCGGATGCCGCGTGCTCGACATAGAGAAGTTTGTCAGGATAGCACACAAGAACGGCGTGCCGCTCATCGTTGACAACACGTTCGCCACTCCGGTGAACTGCCGTCCGTTCGAGTGGGGGGCCGACATAGTGGTGCATTCCACCACGAAATACATGGACGGGCACGCCACACAGGTGGGCGGATGCGTAGTTGACAGCGGCAACTTCGACTGGGAAGCGCACGCCGCCAAGTTCCCGGGACTTACCACTCCCGACGAGAGCTACCACGGACTGACCTACACCAAGGCCTTCGGCAAGATGGCGTACATGACGAAACTCGTGGCGCAACTCATGCGCGACCTCGGCTCTATACCGTCGCCCCAAAACGCGTTCCTGCTCAACCTCGGCCTCGAGACGCTGCACCTGCGCGTACGCCAGCACTGTGAGAACGCGCAACGCGTGGCCGAATTCCTGCACGCTGACCCGCGCGTGGCGTGGATACGGTACTGCGGACTGAAGGAAGACGTCGACTATGAGCTTGGCCGCAAGTACCTGCCGTCCGGCTCCTGCGGCGTAATGGCCTTCGGACTGAAAGGCGACCGCGACACCGCCGTCAAGTTCATGGACTCGCTGCGGCTGGTACACATCGCAACACACGTGGCCGACGCGCGCTCGTGCGTGCTCCATCCGGCCAGCCATACGCACCGCCAGCTTAGCGACGAGCAGCTGCGCGAGGCCGGCATCGCCCCCGACCTAATCCGCCTCTCGGTAGGCATCGAGGATGCGGACGACATCATCGACGACCTCAAGCAGGCGCTGGCGCAGATTTAAAAGGTGGGAAAGTGAGAGGGTGAGAAGGTGAGAAAATGCTTCGCATTATTATTTGCAAGTTTCTTTTCTCACCTTCTCACCCTCTCACTTTCTCACCTTTTCTTGTCCTATTGTGAATAAAGTACAAAAAGTAAGGACGCAGGTCAAATATTCATCGTTTTCCTTTGCGGCTTCATTATAAAACCCTATATTTGCAAAGAAACTATGACACAATGTTAGTCTAACTAATACTTATACTATGGAAGTCGAAAAAATAATGCAAGACCTGGAGCAAAAGCATCCGGGTGAAGCGGAGTACCTGCAGGCCGTAAGGGAAGTGCTGCTGTCCATAAAGGACGTTTACAACCAGCATCCCGAGTTCGAGAAAGCCAAGCTCATCGAACGTCTCGTAGAGCCGGAGCGCGTCGTTACGTTCCGCGTTCCATGGGTTGACGACAAGGGCGAAGTGCATGTCAACATCGGTTACCGCGTCCAGTTCAACAGCGCCATCGGCCCGTACAAGGGCGGTCTGCGCTTCCATCCGTCCGTAAACCTTTCCATCCTGAAGTTCTTAGGCTTCGAGCAGACATTCAAGAACGCGCTCACCACGCTGCCGATGGGCGGCGGCAAGGGCGGCTCTGACTTCTCCCTGCGCGGTCGCAGCGATGCCGAGGTGATGCGCTTCTGCCAGGCTTTCATGACAGAACTGTACCGCCACATCGGTCCCGACGAGGATGTTCCGGCCGGAGACATCGGCGTCGGCGCACGCGAAATAGGCTACTTGTTCGGCATGTACAAGAAGCTCACCCACAAATGGGGCGGCGTCCTCACGGGCAAAGGCCTCGAGTGGGGCGGCTCAAAGATACGTCCCGAGGCCACGGGCTTCGGCGCTCTCTACTTCGTCAACCAGATGTTGCAGACCCACGGATATGACATCAAGGGCAAGACGGTGGCTATCAGCGGCTTCGGCAACGTGGCCTGGGGTGCCGCAACGAAAGCAACCCAGCTCGGAGCGAAGGTCATCACCATATCAGGACCTGACGGTTACATCTATGACCCGGACGGAATCAGCGGCGAAAAGATTGACTACATGCTCGAGCTTCGCGCCAGCGGCAACGACGTTTGCCAGCCTTACGCTGACGAATTCCCCGGCTCCAAGTTCATTCCCGGCCGCAAACCGTGGGAGGTTAAGTGTGACATCGCGCTGCCGTGTGCCACCCAGAACGAGGTCAGCGGCGAGGATGCTGACATGCTTTTGGCAAACAAGCCGCTCTGTATAGCCGAGGTTTCCAACATGGGATGCAGTGAGGAGGCCGTTCAGAAGTTCATCGCAGCCAAGCAGCTCTTCGCTCCCGGCAAGGCCGTAAACGCCGGTGGCGTGGCTACATCGGGTCTTGAGATGACGCAGAACGCCATCCGCCTGAGCTGGAGCGAGGCCGAAGTAGACGAGAAACTGCACCAAATAATGCACAACATCCACGAGCAATGCGTCAAATACGGGCGCGAAAGCGACGACTACGTGGACTATGTAAAGGGCGCAAACATCGCCGGCTTCATGAAGGTTGCCAACGCGATGATGGCTCAGGGCATAGTATAAACCCGAAGAAAAGAGTGATAGAGAAACTTATTTCCATAATTCTTTTATGCTTGACTGGCTGTACCCTCCTCCCCGCACAGGAGAAGGGTATGGCCAGTTATTATGCTGACCGGCTGCACGGAAGGCGCATGAGCGACGGCACACGTTACCACCGCGACAGCCTGACGTGCGCACATAAACGCTATCCGCTGGGCACCATGCTCAAGGTTACTAACATAAAGAACGGCAAGAGCGTAGTGGTGAAGGTTACCGACCGTTGCGGCACGCGCCGCATAATTGACCTCTCGTACGCTGCGGCGAAGCAGCTTGACATGATTAGGGCGGGCGTTGCCATGGTAAGAGTGGAGAAGTACACGCAGCCGTTGGGCGTTCCGTTCAAGCCGAGCGACGAAATCGACATACCCGAACTTGATTTTGAAATCACCCGGAAGCCAGACTTCTCAACGCCGATATGGAAGAAAACCGACGACGAAGACAAGGCGCAGCACGAAATAAAGGCGCAGAACAGGCGCGAACAGAGAGCCGTGAACAGGCACAAACGCAAGTAGGCTTTAACCGCACAACACCCTCACTTTCAACAGTTTACCGTCCGACGCAGCAGCGTTGGACTTTTTTTTGTTCCCCTATTCCATACATACCGTTTTGCAAAAGACCATCTTTCGCATTCCAAAAGGCCGTCTTTGGCACGTTTAAAGGCCACCTTTCGCAGGCTAAAAGACGGCCTTGGGAAAGGCGTTGTTTTTCTCTTGAAATTCAACTGATATTCATCCACATGTCAAAAGTCGTCCTTTTTGTTAATAAATCACAACAAAGCGTACTTTCGTTCACGTTTATTTGGTTTATATTATAAACCTATTTATCTTTGCATTGTATCCGGATAAAACTCCATGCTGCGCCCAACTGCAGTGGGAACGGCGTGGAGACTTGAGTAGGAAACAGAGTGGCAAACCTTTGAAAACATTAATGATTATGAACAAAGCAATCAAAGCTGCGGCATTGTCTGCATTTGCGATAATGGCGGCAGGTGCGGTTTCGGCGCAAAACAAAGTCGAGCTTACCGTGACAAATATACCTAACAGCAACGGCAACATTCTCGTTGCCACAAGCAAAGGGCAGACAGGCATGGTGCAGGCGAAGCAGGGCAGCATGACGATAGACGTGGAGAACGTGCCCGACGGAGAGGTGGCCTTCTACGTGATGCACGACGAGAACGGCAACATGGAGTGTGAGATGGAGAACGGTATGCCGAAGGAATATGTGGGAGTAGCCTATGCGAATGTCTCAAAAGACAACAAGGCAGTAACAGTGAAGCTTGAGAACATACCTGAAAAAGTGGCTGAGGCGAAGGCCAAGTGACGTGTAATGTAGCAAATTGCATGGCGCAAGGGTCTGTCGGAAAGTTCTCTGTAAACGTCCGAACGACCTTTGCGTCAACCTATAAAACAGCAACCAAGATTATGGAGAACAACGACAAGCTGACTGCCGAGCGCAGTCTTGAAATAATAAGAGAAGCAATAGAGCAGGGCAAGCGCGACGTGGCTCGCAATGCCGGCACGCCGATGATAATGTGGGGAGTGCTCACCTGTGTCACGGGCTGCATCGTATGCCTGCTTTGGCAGCTTACAGGCGATGCGGTGTGGAACGCGCTTTGGTTCGCCATGTGCGCCGTAGGCTGGGCCGTGCAGACTGCTATGAAACACAGAGAGCACCGCGAGAGCCGCCCCGGCTCATACGTATGGAAACTCGTAGGATGGACGTGGGCGGTGTTCGGGATGCTCGCCGTTGCCGTCGCCGTAATCGGGTTTCTGTCTTACAATACGGCGGTCTACGCCTCGCGCCTGCCAATTACGGCGGTGATTATGCTGCTCCTGATGTTCGCCTCGTCGGTAACGGCTTATGTTATGAGGGACAAGGCGTATGGCGTTTTCATCGGCGCCAACATCATTCTGGTGAATTTCGTCCTGCTATACCACAGCCCTTACGAGGCGTTATGCCTCGCCTTGTCGGCCGTAACGCTGCTCGTAATACCGGGAATAATGATTAACCGTCAGGCAAAAAGGAAGTAGAAACAAAACTTAGAAGCAACATGGAGGACAAGAAACTTACTGAATACGAGAGCCTTGAGCTGATAGCCAAGACAATAGAGCGCGCACGAAAGACGGAAATAGGCCGCTTGAACTTCATCACTTTGTACGGAATATTGGGGCTGGCAACATACGCTTTCACCCAGTTAATGCGTGAACCGCAATGGCAGTTGCTGTGGATTGCGGTGGCGGCGTTGAGCTACGGCGTGCCGTTCGTTTACCACAAGATGTGGCGCAAGCCGATGACCGTCACGGGACGGATAGTCAAGCGAGGCTGGGGATACTTCGCTTTGACGGGAATGGCGATAGCGTTCGTAGGCAGCGTGGCGCTTTCCACGTATGTGGCTCCGCTTATGACGATAGTCGGCAGCTGTGCCCTCTTTATGCTAAGCGGCATCTATAAGCAAAAGGCTATACTGGCAGCAAGTTTCATCGGGCTGTTTTCAAGTGCAATGGTGATTGCCACCAACGGCAGTTACGAGGGCAACTATGTGCTCCTCGCATACCTCTTTTACGCCTATTGCGTGTACATAGGTCTGTCGCTTAGCGGCAATGTGGACGAAATAAAGACATTCTGATGAGACCGCTTAACCCCCTTCTGCACAGCGAACTGCGCCTTGCGGTGATGTCACTGCTGGTCGGCGTGGGCGAGGCCGACTTCGTTTATCTGCGCCAACAGACAGGAGCGACGGCAGGAAACCTTAGCGTCCAGCTCGACAAACTTAGCAAGGCGGGGTATATCGAGATAACAAAGACGTTCGTAGGGAAACGCCCCAACACGTCGTGCCGCCTCACAGAGGAAGGCATGGCGGCGTTCGAGGAATACGTGGAGGCGATTAAGGAATATTTGAAGGTGAGAAAGTGAGAGGGTGAGAAGGTGAGAAAAAGCTTCGCATTGTTGTTTTCAATGTTTCTTTTCTCACCTTCTCACCCTCTCACTTTCTCACCTTTTTACAGCTCCGCAATCACTTCCACCTCTACCAGTGCGCCCTTCGGGAGGGTCTTTACGGCAACGGCGGAGCGTGCGGGGAACGGCTCTTTGAAGAAGGTTGCGTACACTTCGTTCATCGCGGCGAAGTTATCCATGTCTGAAAGGAAGACGGTTGTCTTAACGACATGCGACAAATCGATGCCTGCCTCGGCAAGAACGTTGGTCACGTTGGTGAGCGACTGGCGTGTCTGCTCCTTTATTCCGCCCTCTACAAACTCGCCCGTAGCAGGGTCGATGGGCACCTGTCCCGATGCGAACACAAATCCGCCGGCTAATATTGCCTGGCTGTAAGGGCCTAAAGCCTTAGGCGCCTTGTCTGAATGTAATGCTTTCATTTCTTTTCGTTTATATGTTGTTTTCAGGAGTAAAGGAGTAAGGAGTAAAAGGAGTAAGGAGAATTGACTCGTCGGATGTCGTCCGTTCAAACGGTTGTATGTGTTCCGCATAACCGCTTTTACACATCCGCCAGGGCTTGTTTCCTTTACTCTTACTTCCCTGTTCTTTACTGTTCATTCTTGGTTCTTTATTCTTACTGCATCCTTTCTCCCTCCCTCGGGAGGGTTGGGGAGGGGCTGCTTCTCGCTTATTTCAGCTTAAACCCCTTCTTTTGCAAGCCTTCCTTGATGGCGGCCACGTGCTCGTGGTTGCGCGTTTCGAGGCGCACGCGCAGCTCGCAAGAGTTCACGCTGTGGCTGGCTATGCCGCGCTCGTGGTGTACGCTAAGCACGTTTGCGCCGAGCTTGGCGAGCACCTGGATAACTTCAAGCAGCTGGCCGGGCTTGTCGTCAAGCTCCATGGCAAGCGTGCAGATGCGTCCGTCCTTGTCAAGACCGCGGTTGATGACGCGGTTGAGGATGTTAACGTCGATGTTGCCGCCGCTCACCAGGCAGACGGTCTTCTTACCCTTAATGGGCACTTTGCCGAACATCGCCGCGGCAACGCTCACCGCTCCGGCACCCTCGGCTATCATCTTCTCCTCCTCCATGAGGCGCAGTATGGCGGCGCAAATCTCGTCTTCGGTTACGAGAGCGATTTCGTCAACATACTTCGAGCATATTTCATAAGTAAGGTCGCCAGGTGTTTTCACGGCGATACCGTCCGCAACGGTCGATACGCTGGCAAGAGTCTCGGGGTGATGGTCGCGTATGCTCTGGTACATGCTGGGCGCGCCGGCCGCCTGGACGCCGTACACCTTCACGTCGGGCTTCAACGACTTTATGGCGTAAGCCACTCCGCTGATGAGCCCGCCGCCGCCTATTGGCACCACGACGGCCTCCAAGTCGGGCAGCTGGTCGAGCAGTTCAAGGCCTATTGTGCTCTGTCCGGCGATTACGTTGTCGTCGTTGAAGGGGTGGATGAAGGTGTAACCGTGCTCGTCGCGCAGCTGGAGTGCGCGCTGATAAGCGTCGTCATACACACCGGGAACGAGGCAAATCTCCGCCCCCAAGCGGCGTGTGGCCTCAACCTTGCTGATTGGCGCGCCCTCGGGCAGGCATATTAGCGACTTTATTCCGTGGCTCGTCGCGCCGAGGGCCACGCCCTGCGCGTGGTTTCCGGCGGAGCAGGCGATGACGCCTTTCGCCTTCTCTTCGTCGCTAAGCTGCGATATTTTGTAGTACGCGCCGCGCACCTTGAACGAGCCGGTTATTTGCAGGTTCTCGGGCTTCAGGTAAATGTCACTCTCCGGATTGAGCTTAGGCGCGTGTACAAGGTCGGTCCGCCTAAGTATCTTACTAAGCACATATCGTGCCTTGTAAAGGTCGTCTAAATTGGGCATATTTTTCGTTTTATCAGATTTCGGTATGCAAAGATAGTGAAAGGCGAGCGCAATGACAAATGAAAAACGAAGTTTTTTGATTTGTCTTTGCCGAGCCGCATCCTGTCTTCGCGAAGCAAATTTAGGCAAAATATGCGATAGTTGTACTCGCGCAGGCCAATTATCTGAGATTTAAAGCATTAAAAAAAGACAGCATACATGCTCCCAACCTGACACCACCACAGCCCTCCCAAAGGGAGGGGGCTTGATATGCAATATAGCAATCAACATGAGTTCGGCATAAGGATTTATTTTCCCAACAGGGTAAAACTTGCTTACCTTTTGTGCTTCAAGCGGTCAGTTGGTAATCAGTCATTCCGCGTCGAAGCGCGGAATGACTGATTACCAACTGACCACTTGAAATAGGATGATTGTCATATTCTCATTATACCAAACTCACATTAATTAATGGCGTTTTATGGGCACGTTGGTTACCAGTCTGTAAGTCGTTGATAATCAATGCCGTTCTAAAAGGCCGCCTTTCGCATTGTAAAAGGCGGCCTTTTAGCGTGCAAAAGACGGTCTTTTGGAAGGCGAAAGACGGCCTTTCGGAAATTAAGCAGTATCTTTGCAATATACAATATGCTGTTTATGAAAAGAAAATACGTCATCGCCATCGACTCGTTCAAGGGCTGCCTCACGTCAAAGGAGGCCGGCGAGGCTGTGGCAGAGGCCGCAAGGCAGGCGGAGAAGGATGCCGAAACGGTGGTCTTCAACGTTACCGACGGCGGCGAGGGGATGCTCCGCGCATTCACCGAAGCATTGGGCGGCAGCGTCGAAAAGGCGTACGTGCACGACCCGCTGATGCGCCGCGTGTGGGCCGAATACGGCGTTGCGCCCGACGGCACGGCCATCATCGAGACGGCGCAGGCCTGCGGTCTGACATTAATAAAGGAAGAGGAGCGCAACCCTATGCGTGCAACGACATATGGAGTGGGCGAACTTGTGGCGGCCGCCGTCAGTCGCGGATGCCGCAAGTTCATCATAGGCTTGGGCGGAAGCGGCACGAGCGACGCAGGCATTGGTATGCTGCGCGCCCTCACGGACAGGCTCGCGCCGCGCGGCGGAACGGTGGACGACGCCCTCGGCGGCGCGTTGGGGCAGTGCCGCTTCACGCTGGCGTGCGACGTAAGTAACCCCCTTTGCGGCGTTGACGGTGCGGCCATGGTGTTCGCCCGGCAGAAGGGTGCCACGCCGGAGTTGCTGCCCATGCTTGAAAACCGCGCCCTGCGGTTCGCCCGTGCGTCGGCCCGGCACTTCGGCTTCGACCGCACTCGCCGTCCCGGGGCAGGCGCGGCTGGCGGCCTCGGCTACGCCTTCATGCAATACTTGAATGCAGACGTGCGCCCCGGTGCCGACCTGCTGCTCGACCTCTGCGGCTTCGACGGTGCGCTTGGCGGCGCGGCGTGCGTAATTACCGGCGAGGGACACGCCGACCGCCAGACGCTGATGGGCAAGCTGCCCGTGCGCGTAATGCTGCGCGCCAAGGCCCAGGGCGTGCCCGCATGGCTGCTGGCCGGACACACGGACGACAGGGACGAACTGCTGCGGGCAGGCTTCGCCCGGGTGGAAAGCATAACGCCCGACGGCATGACGCTGGCCGAAGCCATGCGGAAAGACGTGGCTTTGGCCAACCTACGCTCGGCGGTGGTTGAATTAATCAGAAACAATCAGGGCTGTTAAAGCAAAAAAATTACGTGAGTTCAGCATAAGGATAGCGTGTAAACAATCTCACTTCAAGCGGTCAATTGGTAATTGTCATTCCGCGCTCCAACGCGGAATCCAGTGTTAACTACCTGGTTATTTTCACCCTTTTATACTGGATTCCGCGTTGGAGCGCGGAATGACAATTACCAATTGACCGCTTGAAAACGAAAAAACAAGTAGCTATACCCTTGTTAGAAGGGTTATTCCTTATAACTAACTCACATAAAATCCTTAACCGTTCAATCCATAAACTCACTTACGAACGCCCCTACCCTCTCGGCATATTCTTGCGGATAGTCGTGGAAAGAGCGCGCGTGCGCGCATCCGGGAGTAATCCAAATGCCGTTGAAACGGTGCGAAACGCCGTCCTCCGCCATGTGCATTGGGTTGGCGTTGTACAGTGGAAAGACCATCTGCGACGGCACGTAAGTGTCTGACGAGCCGTGGATGAAGAGCATCGGAGTGTCTTTCCCGCCCAGTTGGGCCACCGGCGACGCCTCGCCGAACGACCATCCGTAGCGCAGTTTACACAGCGCGCTGGCGGCATAGAGCACCGGGAAGGGCGGCAGACCGAACTGGTCGCGCAGCTGGCAACGGAACTCGTCCCACACGGATGTGTACCCGCAATCCTCTACAAAGCACCTGACGCTTGCCGGAAGGCTCTCTCCCGACACGTTCATCGTGGTGGCCGCGCCCATAGATACACCATGTACTACTATGCGCGGACGGCCTTCATTGGCGGCGAAGAGGCTGTCGGCCAGGTCAATCCACCGCATAACGTCCTCCCTGTCCTTCCATCCCATCTGTATGTCGGAGCCTTCACTAAGGCCGTGAGCGTGCAAGTCGGGCAGCAGGATGTTGTAACCCATGTCGGCATATACCTTCGCTATGGGCAGCATACCGGCGTGACTGTCCTTATAACCGTGAACAAGCACCGCCGTACGGCCGGCCGCGCTGTCGGCGCGGGCGTACACTGCGTGGTGGCGTTCGCCGTCGGGCATTATAATAAAGGTGTCGCGCAGGGTCTTCACCGACTTCATGCTGTCAACCCAGTGGCGCATGTACGGGTATTCGGCGTACATCAGTGAGTAGCGTTTGGCCATGTCGCGCGCATCGGCGGCGGGCGTAAGGGCGTAGTCGAGCATGTACCATGCTGCGCCGAAGGTGAGCAGCAACAGCGCGGCGAGCACCGAAGCTGCGACTATGAGGGCTTTTTTCTTCATTGAAATCATTGTTGGTTGTTGGGGGTTCTGGGAAAACTGGGAGGACTGGGAGCTGTGGGAGAGCTGCGAAAAGGCAACGTATTTTTAATTTCTAATTGTTAATTGTTAATTTTCAATTGTTAATTTTCAATTTGCGTTACTTCCTGCTGGCCTCGATACTGAACTCGCTGACGTTGGAAACTACGTCGTGGTTGCCCCTGACGGCGTACACCCGGAAGGTCAGGCGGCCGTCCTTGAGCCGCTTGCCTGCCTTCACCATGGCCGTGTAACGCACGCCCTTGCCCGGCAGTATGCGCTCTACGTGGATAGTGTTTGATATGGTGATGTGCTTACTCCCGGTAGTTTCCACGACCATGGGCTGCACGTCGTACACCGGCTCTCGCGATGTGTTATACACCTCGAAAATAACCTTCGACAGCTCGCCACCGTTCAACCGGCGGTCCTGGTTATCGTCAACGAAGCGCGCGTTGCGCACCTCCAGCGGCTGCGCCGACGGCTTGTAGGGAGCGTGTATGTCGTCATAACGCACCGAGGGTGGCACGTCGGTAGGGCGCGTTGCGGTGTAGTCGCCCGTATAGTCAGAGCCTTGGAAGTCGTAAAGCACGTCGTCACCGCCTCCCGCAGGGTCAAAACCGCTCTCGTCTTCATAGCCGTAACCATAGTCTTGGCCGTCGTAGCCGTTGCCACGCGTGGCTGAGGCGCGGTGCTCGCGGTACTTACGTTCAAACCGCGCATCGCTATATGCCTGCCGTTCCTGCTCCTGCTTGTCGGCCTGCGCGCCCATTGCGCCGCCCACTACGGCACCACCGGCCATGCCAACCAGCGTGCCGATGTCGCTGCCGCGCGGCCCTCCGGCTATTCCGCCTATGGCCGAGCCGATGACCGAACCAAGCGTTGCGCCCGAAAATGCGCCTGCACCCGTGTACGACCCGCAGCTGCCAAGCAGCGTGACTGCCGCCAGCGACAATATAATGTACTTCTTCATAACCATCAGTTTTAGATTGTCTACACCGCAAAATTACGCATTTTGACCGACAACACGGCGCGAAAAACACCTAAAATTGATAGGGAAAACCCTATAATTAAATTAAAAATTAATAATGAAAAATGAAAAATCCATAACCGTTTAAGTGAAAAGTGAGAAGTTAAGAACGAAAAAAACATTACCGTTTCGCAGTTCTCCTGACACGCACAGTCCTCCCTTTCGCCCATGGGAAAAACCTTGTCGCTAAGTTATTGACAATCAACGACTTGCCAATATGCCGTGTTTTACACTGCAAAAGACCACCTTTTAGCTTGTAAAAGGTGGCCTTTTGCATCGCGGTTTGCCGTCTTTCGCAAGACGGCCTGCGGCATCAGTATTTGAAAGAGCTGCCCCCAAGGAACTCGCGCAGCAGCGAAGTGGGCGGCAATTGGCGGTTGGGTACAGGCGCGATGTACTTCAAAAACTTCAACAGGCGGTACGCCTCGGCGTACTCGTCGGCGTTTTCGGGCACGAGCTCGAGCAGCGGTTCGGCCTGGCTTTTGATGACTGCAAGCTCGAAGAGCAGTGCGGTGTTGAACATAGCATCGGCATTCTCCTGGTAAGGGAATATCCACTTGTTCTCCCCGGCACGCACACTGGGCCAGCGGTGTATGGTCTCCTGCGCGTTCACTCCGCGGTACTTATAGTCGCGGATGATGCGGCGCAGCAGGCGGTTGTCCGTCGTAGGTATGTAGTTGTGAGTATCAAGCAGGATGGTGGTGAGCGCCGACGCATAGACGCGGAACTTCTGCCCCTCGGGTATCTGGGCGGTAAGCTCGGGGTTGAGGGCGTGTATTCCCTCAACGACCAGCACCTCGTCGTCGGCTAAACGCAGCCTCCTGCCGCTCTTCTCGCTGCGCCCCGTCTGGAAGTTATACCGCGGCAGCTCAACCTCTTCGCCAGCGAACAGGGCGTTGAGCTGGCTGTTCAGCAGCGGAATGTCGAGTGCGTAAAGGCTCTCGTAGTCGTATTCGCCGTGCTCGTCCTTGGGCGTTTCCTCGCGGTTTACGAAGTAGTCGTCGAGCGACACGGGCACGGGCTTCACGCCGCAGGTAAGCAGCTGGATTGAAAGACGCTTGCAGAAGGTGGTCTTTCCGCTTGACGACGGGCCGGAGATGAGCACCATGCGCACTCCGCGGCGCGTCGAAATCATGTCTGCTATTTGCGAAATCTTTTTCTCCTGAAGCGCCTCCGACACATTGATTAGGTCGGTGGAGCGGCCTTGCTGCACGGCTTCGTTGAAGTCGCCCACGGTAGACATGCCGAGGATATGCTGCCAACGGTGATGCTCTTGGAATATTTCGAACATCTTGTCCTGCCTCACCAGGTCGCCAAGGCGCGACGGGTCGTCACGCGATGGGATGCGCAGCAACATGCCGTCGTAATACTTCTCAAGGCCGAACAGGTAAAGCTGGCGCGTGTTTGTGAGCAATGTGCCGTAGTAATAGTCCTTGTATCCGTCTATTTCATAGTACGTTGTATAGAGCCGCCCTACGCTTTTGAGCAGCTTGACCTTCGACGTCATGCCCATGTCGGTGAACATCCGGATAACCTCTTCGGTAGTGCTCTCGTGGCGGCGGATGGGCATAGCCGCGTCGATTATCTCTTGCATACGGCGGCGCACGGCATCGGCGTCAAACCGCGTGACCGGCCTTCCTATGTTGATATTGCAGTAATAGCCGTTAGATACGGGGATGTCTATTACCACGTCGGCGGCAGGCCACAGGTCGTGCACGGCCTTGCAGAGCACGAAGAAGAGCGTACGCGTATAGGCACGGGCACCCGACGGCGACTTGATGTCAAGATACTCCACGTCCTTGTTGTGGTAGACGCGGTAGTGAAGTCCCTCCACCTTGTTGTTCACCTTCACGCTCAACGGGCCGTAGTCCATATTTAAATTTAATTCACGGAAAACGTCAGAAAGAGTGCTCCCTATTGGGACGTTTAGCGTTTTTTTATTATTTTTGCAACGTATTTGTATCATTTGTTTCATTTTTCATGCGTTTTTAGGTTAAACGTTGGTAAAGATACTCCGTTTTCCCGACACCGCACAATGTTCGACAACAAATTAATTTAAAATATGTCGATTTGGATTTTTTTTAAGATTATCGGCTCATTGGCCCTTCTCATCTACGGAATGAAGGTGATGAGCGAGGCCTTGCAGAAGATGGCAGGCTCGCAGTTGCGCCACATCTTAGGCACAATGACCAAAAACAGGTTCACCGGCATGTTCACCGGTATGTTCGTAACGTCGGCCGTACAGTCGTCGTCGGCCACCACGGTGATGACCGTTTCGTTCGTCAACGCTGGCCTGCTGACCCTCGCCCAAGCCATATCCGTAATAATGGGAGCCAACATCGGCACCACGCTTACCGCCTGGATAATGAGCCTGGGCTTTTCTTTTAACTTCATGGACGCGGTGTTCCCCGCATTCATTGTCGGCATCCTGCTCATCTACACACGCCGCCACAGGTACATAGGCGACTTCCTCTTCGGCATAGCGTTCATGTTCTTCTCGCTCGCCCTGCTCAGCCAGACGGGCAACGAGATGGACCTTGGACACAACCGGGAGCTAATCCACTTCTTCAGCACGTTCGATACGGGCAGCTATACCACTATAATAGTGTTCCTGCTCATAGGCACTTTGCTTACGTGCATCCTCCAGTCGTCGGCCGCGCTGATGGCAATCACGATGATGCTCTGCTCGAGCGGCGTGCTGCCAATATACCTCGGCATCGCCCTTGTGATGGGAGAGAACATCGGGACTACGGCCACGGCCAACCTCGCGGCACTCGGAGCGAACACCCAGGCGCGGCGTGCCGCGCTGGCACACCTGGTGTTCAACGTCTTCGGAGTGCTCTGGGTGCTGTGCCTGTTCTACCCGTTTGTTGACACGGTGTGCTCCCTCGTGGGCTACGACCCGGCCTCAAGGGCCATCGACCCGGCGCGTCTGTCGGTAGTGCTGGCGGCGTTCCACACGGCGTTCAACGTATGCAACACGGCCATCCTGATATGGTTCATACCGCAGATTGAGAAGACCGTGTGCTGGCTCATCAAGCCAAAGGCGAAGGAGAGCGACGACGAGTTCCGCCTGCGCTACATCGGCGGCGACACAATCATGAAGACCCCGGAGCTGTCGGTGCTCGAGGCGCAAAAGGAAATACAGCTCTTCGCCGAAAGGACGCACAGGATGTTCGGCTTCGTGCGCGAGCTTCTGGGCACGAAGAACGACGCCGACTTCAACAAACTGTTCAGCCGCATAGAGAAGTACGAAAGCATCAGCGACAACATGGAGATAGAGATTGCCAAGTATCTCGACCGTGTGAGCGACGCGCATCTTAGCGACGAGACAAAGGCGAAGATACGTGCTATGCTGCGCGAAATATCCGAAATTGAGAGCATCGGCGACAGCTGCTACAACATTGCGCGCACGCTGAACCGCAAGGTGAGGGGCAAGGAGGACTTCACCGGGCGCCAGTACGAGCACCTGCACCAGATGTTCGAGCTTACGGACGACAGCCTCACGCAGATGAGCGTAATGCTGGCAGGGCGCAAGGACAAGCTGGACGTAAACCGCTCGTTCAACATCGAGAACGAAATAAACAACTACCGCAACCAGCTGCGCAGCCAGAACATCAACGACATAAGCGCGAACGAATACTCTTACGCCATCGGTACGATGTACATGGACATCGTATCGGAATGCGAGAAGCTGGGCGACTACGTAATCAACGTGGTCGAGGCGCGCATGGGAACGCGGCAGAAGGGCGCGTAGCTTTTTGCCTGACGCGTAACAGCTTGTAGTACAATACATTACAAAAGGCCGTCTTTTAGCGTGTAAAAGACGGCCTTTCGCATTCCAATCGACGGCCTTTCGCGTTCCGAAAGGCCGCATCTTGCATTAAAACCTTACAGCTTGTAGCCCAATGTCAACATAAAGTTTTGCTCATACACCTTGCTGTCCTTGAACAGCTTGGTAAGTCCGCGCTGGAATGTTGCCGACAAGCTGAACTTCGCATAGTCATAGCTTACGCCTATGTCGAAGCCAAGGCCGAAGCTGTTGAAGCCTTCAATGTCGTCTATGTCGGTAGACTCGTCAATGTATTCGGTCTCGCTTGAGTGGATGTCAGGATAAATAGTGCTGTACCCTTTCACCTTCTGTTCACCGGCCAAGGCGTATGTGATGTACGGGCCGGCCTTCACTTTCAGGCTCGACTTGTCTGTCAATACGAACCGGTATCCTGCGTTTATTGGTATCTCCAGGTTGTAGGTAGTCATCGTTGTCTCCAGTTCGCTGTCATAGTTGGCACCCTCGTCGTCCCAATAATCTCCCGAAGAAAGAGTGTTGTCAGCCTTGTACCCCTTGGTGGAGAGGCCGACGGATGTCTCGGCGAACCAGTTGTCTGTAAAGAAATAGCGGCCTGTGATGCCGACATTGAAGCCCACTTTGCTTTTTGTGTCCTTGATGTCGCCTCCTACATAATTGTTTATCGAGAGGCCGAGGAACACTTCTGTCTCGAACGTTCCCTCTCCGTTCTGTCCTGATACCTTCTTCGAGTCAGGCTTATAGCCGCCTGTATGGCTGGAAGTTGTTGCGGCTTCGGCGGTAGCGGGCTTGTCCGCATCGGCTTTTGCGGCCTTCACCGGCAGCCGCAGTTCCATACCGACGTAGACAAACTGGGCGGCGTCGGAGTTGAGCCGTATGATGTCGTCTGTGGTGACGCCGTAGTCCTCGGCTATCGACTCGAGCGTCTCGCCACGCTGTACAACGTGCGTCCTTGCTTCCTGCGCCACGGCCATGGCCGAGCACAGGATGACGGCCGCCGCCAAGGCCGCGGCCCTTTTCTTGAAGATTGTTTTATTCATGATTGTATGGTTTTAGTTAGTCTGTATCACGAGAAACTTGGATGCCGACCAAAAGCGTGCCTTGTCGGTTATCCGCAGGGTGTACGTGCCGTCGCCGTTCTTGACCAGCGTGTAGGCCGACGTGGGCATGTTGGTGAGTATGCGCGCCTTTTTGGCCTTGAACGTCATCTCGCCAAGGCGGCGTATGTCAACCTTGGTGAACATTGACGGGTCGGCCAGACCGTCGCTTGCAACCTTGCCGCGCCGGGCCACTCCGCGCTTTTTCAGTTCGGCCTTGGTGGCTATCATCACGTAAGCGTTGTTCAGTTCCTGGTCTTGCCGCGCCAGGGCGGTGGCCTGCCTGTCGGCCTTCGCGCCGAGACGGACCAGCTCGTCGCCCTGCCGGGCCAGTTCCTTGGTCTGTGCGGCCACCCTGCGGCGCAGCCGTCCGAGGTCTGCGTCCTGTCCATTCAGTTCCCTGCGCAGCGCGGCTATCTCCCTGTCTTTCTCCGCCAGCTGCTCCTTCATGTGAGCTATCAGCTTGCGCAGGCCTTCGTCTGTCTTGTTTGTGGCGGCTATCGAGTCAAGTTCGTCTATGCGCCTGTGCTGCCGTAGCAGCACTTGCTCAAACCTCTCAAGGCTTTCGAGCACGCTTCCCCTTGTCGGCGATGTCTCCTGGCGTGGGTCTCCGAAGAGCATTCCCTCGGCCAGTGATATTGAGTCGAGCGTCTTGTTGACCGCCCCAATCATGTCGTACACGGCCGAGAGTTGCTGTCTGTTGCTTTCGTTCTCGGCACGCAACGAGTCCAGCTCGGCTGCCGCTCCGTGTGTTCCACCGCCTTGACGGCCGCACCCAGTCAGCAGCAAGGCCGTGGCTGATACGGCTACAATCAAGCCGTGTCTGTTCAGAATGTCCATATAAATAATGTGGTTGATGTATGCAAGCTATGACAAATGTTTTCGTTTGCAAATTTATATAGTTTGCCCGACGCGCACAACGGTGGCGCGTAGCACGCCTTCGCACACTTGTGTCACATTCTTTTTGCTATGTGCAGCTTTTGTTTGCACTTTTTCCCATGGCAAGAAGCGCGTCCGCGTCACGTCCGGATTGCCATGCCCGTGCCTTTGATGTCGTCAGAGAGGTCCTTGAAGAAGTCGTGGCCGAGTGCGGCTGATATGCGTGATAGCAGCGAGGTGTCGATGCTCTCACGCCTGAATATGTCGTAGACGTTCTGGCGGTTGCAGCACAACTTGCGTGCGAGCCATGACACCGTGCGCTCCTGTGCGCGCAGCTCCAGCTCTATCATCATGCCGATATGTACCATGCGGCTGCGTGTGAACAATGCGGGCCGAACCACCGAAGCCCCGCTTTTAAAACGTGATTAAGGTTATGACATTGTAGAAATGGACGTAGGGTTCTGCCAGACAGCATATCCCGTCTTCGGCCTTCGCACTGCCACAGCATACGGATATGCGACCAGCCAGCCCACGTCCATGCACTATACGGGCACTATGCAGATTGGCGCAGCCGCTCCTCAAGGGCGCGGCCGCAGCCTTACCGCATGTGTGTACATGCATCATGTGGGCGTCGCCGTAGTCGTAATCTTCGTATGCTTGTTTGAATGTGCGAAGTTCAAAGACGGAAGACAACGTTTCAGGTAACGCCTTTCCCAAAATGTCTGCCCGGCGGCAATCGTCAGCGAAGTGCGTCAGGCATCTGCAAAAATAAGTGTTTTTCCCGAAATAGGGTCACGTGCGGCGATAAAAATTGCAACTTTCGTCCATTTCGGAGCGTTCCCGGCGTGGTGCGGTTTAGCCGCCGTTTGGCTGTCATTTGTAACCGTCTGGAAACCAATACGTTAGCCAACGCCTTGTAAAACATGGCCTTTTACACGCTAAAAGACGGCCTTTTGCATTCCAATCGACGGCCTTTCGGAACGCGAAAGACGGCCTTTCGCAAAACCGCCGTTGAACGGGCGCACTGTCCCGTTTGGCAAGAAAAGTAACCGTCTTTACGTTTTTATGCAAAAAAAGAGGCTTAAAACTATTTTAAAACAAAAAGTTTCCATACCTTTGCACGCATAAATTACCATTATTGTAACGGCGATGAAACATACCTGCAAAATCATCCTGGCACTCGTTGCGTGCGTCATAGCGACAAGCGCGTCGGCCGAAGGCAAGGAGGAATACCTGCCATACGGCAACATGAACAGCTGGACCATAAGGCACATAAAGGAGTCCGGCGTCATCGGCGGCGACACGAAGACCCTCTACGAGGTGGGTCCCAACCGCACAATCACCGGCAACAAGCCCTACGTCAACGGCGGCGGCTCGCCCTGGGGCACGTCCAACGTCATGGCGAAGGTGATGGGCGTGGTGAAGACCAACAACTCCGTCTACCGCGACAAGCACGGCTCGGGCTACTGCGCGAAGCTTGAGACGCATATAGAAAAGGTACGCGTGCTCGGACTGATGAACATGAAGGTGCTGGCCGCAGGCTCGCTCTTCCTCGGCGACATGAAGGAGCCCATCACCGGAACGAAGGACGGCCCCAAGGCCATGAACAACGGCATACGCTTCACCAAGCGGCCGAAGGCCCTCAGGTTCGACTACATGTTCAAGGCCGCAGGCACGGCCAACAGGGTAAAGCAAAACGGCTTCAGCAGCGGCAAGACCGTAGCCGGCAAGGACTACGCCACATGCGTGCTCTTCCTACAGAAGCGCACGGAGGACGCCAAAGGCAACATCACCGCCAAGCGCGTGGGCACAATGGTGGTAAGATACGGCAAGAGCACCGGCGGATGGGTCAGCGGAGCCACGTACGAAATACTCTACGGCGACATACGCAACAACCCCCACTACAACGCCGCGACAATGGGCCTGCGCTCGACAGACTACGCACGCAACAGCAAAGGCAAGAGCGTACTCGTGAAAGAGACGGGATGGGCATCGGCAGACGAGACACCCACACACCTGATGCTGCAGTTCTCGTCAAGCCACGGAGGGGCCTACATCGGCTCGCCTGGCAACACCCTCTGGGTTGACAACGTAAGATTAGTATATTAAAAACTACAAGGCCACATACAATGACACGACTGCTACTCGCCGCCCTGCTGACGCTTTGCACCGCCAAGGCGGCTGCCGCCGCGCCCGGCAACGAACGGCAGGACACGGCGACGATACAACACGAGCAACAGCCGGACACGGTTAAGAAGAAAAAAGGCATCATAAACTGGGTGCTCAACTACCTCAACAACACCAACAAGAACAAGAAGCACAAGAAATTCGACTTCAGCGTGCTGCCCGGCCCGCACTTCAGCTCGGACACGGGGCTTGGCCTCGGCATCATAGGCATGGGCCTTTACCGCCAAGACAGGCGCGACACCATATCGCAACCGTCGAACGTATCCATCTTCGGCGACATAACAACCAAAAGCTCGTACACCGTCGGCATATTCGGCACTCACGTGTTTCCGTACGACAAGGGGCGCATAGACTACGAGGTGGCGGCCAACTACTTCAAGGAGAGTTTTTGGGGAATAGGCTACGAAATGGCTAACAACGACGCCAACGAGGGCGTGATGAAGAGGTGGAAAATAGGCGCGAAGGCCAACTTCTTGTGGGAAGTGGCGCGCAACGTGTTCATCGGCCCGTCGCTGACTTACGACTTCGCCGACATCCTCGAGATAGACCGTCCAGAGCTGCTGGCCGGACAAGACAAGCACGTATGGAACATAGGCGTGGGCTTCTCGCTGGCATACGACACGCGCGACATAATGACACGCCCCACGCGAGGCGTCTACCTGAACGTGACACAGCTGTTCCGCCCAAAGTTCCTTAGCAGCGGCTACGCCTACACCACTACCGACTTCCGCTTCAACACATACGGCAAGCTGTGGCAGGGGGCGGTCATCGGCGGCGACCTCCGCGGCACGTTCAACTTCGGCAACCCGTCGTGGGCCACGATGTCGCTGCTCGGCAACTCGTCAACCATGCGCGGATATTACAAGGGACGGTACCGCGACAAGCACATACTCCAGGCACAAATGGAGCTGCGCCAGCACGTATGGAAGCGCAACGGAGTGGTAGCCTGGGTGGGATTAGGAACCGTATTCCACAAGTTCAGCGCCATGCGCTCCGAGCGTCTGCTGCCAAACTGGGGCATAGGCTACCGCTGGGAGTTCAAGAAGAACGGCAACGTGCGCCTCGACTACGGCTTCGGCAAGCGCGGGATGCAGGGCTTCGTCTTCAACATCAACGAGGCCTTCTGACCCAACCCCTGTCCTCCCAGTCCTCCCAATCAACCCAATAACAACCTGAAATGAAAGCAATAAAAACCATACTGCACGGCTGCGCCTCAGCGCGCAGCCTCTTTTTTATCACCATCGCGGTGCTCGCGCTGCCAAACATCGCGCTCTGCTTCACCGAGCGCATGGGCCTTATGGGCTGCATTACCAACGTAGTGCTGCCCACGGCGGCCGTCTGGCTGCTGATGACTCTCAACCGATGCCCGGGCAAGATGGTGTGGTACTTGTTCCTGCTGGTGTTCTTCGCCGCGTTCCAACTTGTGCTGCTGTACCTCTTCGGGCACTCAATCATCGCCGTGGACATGTTCCTCAACCTCGTGACGACCAACCCCGGAGAGGCCTTCGAACTGCTTGACAACCTCATCCCGGCCGTATTCGGCGTGGTAATTGTCTACGTTCCGCTGCTCACGTTGGCCGTCGTCTCCATACGCAGGAAAGACCGCTTGGAGCGCGGCTTCATGCTGCGGCAGAGGCGATATGCCGCCGTCGCCGCGGCGGCGGGCGTGCTCTCGCTCGGCGCAAGCTACGCTTCCGACCGCGACTACCGCGCCGAACTCCACCTTTACCCCGTCAACGTGTTCTACAACCTTGGGCTGGCCGTGGAGCGCACGGCGCAAACCAACGCTTACGCCGAGACCTCGGCTCACTTCCGTTTCAACGCGAAGGCCACGCACCCAGCCGCGGAGCGCGAGGTGTACGTGCTCGTAATAGGCGAGACAGCGCGTGCGTGCAGCTTCGGTCTGTACGGCTACGGGCGCGACACTACGCCCCGGCTGGCACGGACGGAGGGGCTTGTGGCCTTAGGGAAGGCCGTAACCCAGTCGAACACTACGCACAAGAGCGTGCCCATGCTGCTGTCGGCCGTGTCGGCAACCGACTTCAACGACATCTACACGCAGAAGGGAATAATCACCGCATTCAAGGAAGCGGGCTTCCACACGGTGTTCATCTCAAACCAGAGACCCAACCACTCGTTCATCGACTTCTTCGGCGAAGAGGCCGACGAGTGGACCTTCATAAAGGAGCGCGACCCCGAAGCGGCGGCCATAGGCGACGAAGCCATGCTGCCCGAGGTGGCTGACGTGCTGGCCAAGGGACGGCAAAAGGAGTTCATAGTGCTGCACATGTACGGCTCGCACTTCAACTACCGCGAGCGTTACCCGCGCCGCGCGGCCTTCTTCAAGCCCGACGACGCCACCGAGGCGAAGCCCGGCAACAGGCCGCAACTCGTCAACGCGTATGACAACACAATACGCTTCACCGACCGCTTCCTGACCGACCTCACCACCATGCTCGGCAAGACGGGCGCGCAGGCGGCGCTGCTCTACACGTCGGACCACGGCGAAAACATCTTCGACGACAGCCGCCGCCTCTTCCTGCACGCATCGCCCGTGCCGTCATACTACGAGCTACACGTGCCGCTAATGGTATGGATGTCGCCCCGGTACAGGCAGGCGTACGCCCCGGTGGAGGCCGCCCTGCGGGGCAACAGCGCGAAGCGCGTGGCCACGAGCGCGTCGGTCTTCCACACGATGCTCACCCTTGCCGGCATCGACACGCCCCTGCGGCGCGACAGCCTGTCGGCAGCCAGCCGGCAGTTCACCGTCACCCCATACCTATATCTTGACGACCACAACCGCGCCGTGCCCGTAACAAAGCTGCTAAGGAGCGAAAAAGACTTCGAGATGTTTAAGAAGAAAGGGATTGCCCTTTCATCAAATTGAGGATTGAAAAATGGAGAATTGAAAATTATGATTACCATTTTTTGTTGCCTGCAATTATCAAACAACAAGGCAAATCATAATTTTCAATTCTCCATTTTTCAATTCTCAACTAAACAGACTTACTCTGCCGAGCCGCTAAGCGGGCTTGCCTGCGTGTACGTGCGCGCCCCAAGCTCCTTGTCGAGCATGTAGATGCCGTAGCCGTTGTCCTTTATCATCTTGATGTTGTCGATGATAGTCTTGGCGTTTTCCTCCTCTTCCACCTGCTCGTCGATAAACCACTTCAACATGCTCTGCGTGGCAAAGTCGTTCTCCTCGTGCGTCAGGGCGTACAGCTTGTTGATGAGCGCGGTAACCTTCTGCTCGTGCTTGAGCGTGCTCTTGAACACGTCGAGTATGCCGTCCCACTCCGTCGGCACTTCCGCGATGGGCCTGAGCGTCACGCGGCCGTCGCGCGAGTTGACGTAGTTGAACAGTATCTTGGCATGGTCCTGCTCCTCCTGGAACTGTATC
Source organism: uncultured Prevotella sp. (assembly GCA_905196835.1). GTDB lineage: Bacteria > Bacteroidota > Bacteroidia > Bacteroidales > Bacteroidaceae > Prevotella > Prevotella stercoripullorum. Next base: position 24,357 of record CAJJWN010000043.1, read on the forward strand.
TCGAACCAGTTAGCCATGCCCGGCTGGCCGATTGAGTGGCAGTAAGCCGACATTGACAGGTACAGGTAAGCCGACCACATCTCGGCGTTAATCTGCTCGTTAAGAGCCTCTTCAATCTTCTTGTTAAGCATAATCTTATCGTTTTTAAGTTAATGTTCCATTATCAGCACATCAAAAAACATGCCAAGGCAGACCATTACGCCATGGCCTGCACATTTGGCAGAGCCTCGCGGCACATGCAAAAATACCGAAAAAAGCCGTACCGGCAACCTTTCCGCCCGACATTTATCATTTATTAGCAATCCAGGCGGCCGCCTCCGCCAACGCGCATTGCCATCTCCGCCACAACGCCATGCCGTCCCTGCGTAACAGCCTGATAATCAACGTCTCCGCAAAAGGCCGCCTTTTAGCCTGCAAAAGGCCACCTTTCAGCGTGCGATTGACGGCTTTTTGCAATACAAAAGACCGCCTTTCGAGGAGCATCCGCAGTTTGGGTGTATGACGTATAAGTGACAATCCCGTCCCCAAAGGGGTAAAACCGCTTCGCGGAAATTAACAATTAACAATGAAAAAGTAAACCGTATTGTAGGTACTTGAGGTTTACTCTCGTCCCCGAAGGGGGCGAACTATGCTTAACCGCATGTGGAGTGACCGAAGGGAACGGAACTTGCGGTAATTCAAAACTAACCCGCCCGTCCCCGAAGGGGGCGAACAGCGTTTACGGTTATGAGGTTTTACGGTTGTAAGGTTATGAGGCTTTACTGTCATACCGTATAACCGCAAGACCTCAATACCCCATA
>CAJJWN010000044.1 GCA_905196835.1 uncultured Prevotella sp.
ATTCCATCGCCACCAACACGACGCGCACCGTGGCGCGCTGTATGGCGCAAGCCATGGGCTGCGAGACGGTGGAGCACGACGTTACCTGCTCCGTGCCGCAGGAAGAGACGGCGTTGACAAGCGACGGAGAACTGCTCATAGCCGCCGCTCCCGTTTACGCCGGGCGCATCCCCGGGCGCATGGCCGAGGCGTTGAGGATGTTCAGCGGCAATGGCACTCCGGCCATAGTGGTGTGCGTCTACGGCAACCGCGACTATGACGACGCGCTCGCAGAGCTTCAGGATTGTGTCGAGGCGCAGGGCTTCCGCGCGGTGGCCGCCGCCGCGTTCATAGGCCGCCACTGCATATTCCCGGCCGTTGCGGCAGGCCGTCCCGACGACGCCGACATGCAGAAGGCGGCCGACTTCGCCGCGCATTGCGCCTCGCTGCTGGCCGATGTGCGCGATGTCTCATCGTTGCCACCCCTATATGTGAAGGGTAACCGCCCTTACAAGCAGGGCGGGGCATCGACGTTCTGCCCCACGGGCGACGCCTCACTATGCACAAAGTGCCTCACATGCGTGCGCCTCTGTCCGGTGAACGCCATATCGGAGGCCGACCCCTGCGCTACCGACAGCACCCGGTGCATGGCCTGCGGACGCTGCGTAGTGGTGTGTCCGCACGGCGCGCGCATGTTCCGCGGCGAGGCTTACGCCGCCTTCGGGGCAAAGTTCACGGCGGCGTTCTCGGCAAGGAAAGAGCCTGAAATGTTTTTCCCGGAAGTGTAAAAGGTCGGCCCGGCGACACGCTTTGTCGCCTCCGCGGCGTAACTTTGCGGCAAAAGCAACGTTAACTATATATCACCATGGCAGTAAACAGACGTGACAACATGGGCAAGGCGAGGCCTGCGTGGCTGAAGGCGGCCATATTCGCTGCATGTTTCATTGCGCTTTATCTCGCCCTCCAGCCTACCTTCAGGCGCATGGCGGAGGAGAAACGGCAGATAGAAGAGTACAATATGCGCCAGCGGCGTAGCCGCGACAGCCTGATGAAGGTGCTTGACGCGCGGCATAAGCGGCTGATGCTGAAGATTGACGAGGAGCGTGGCGGCAGGCGTAAGGCCGACATTGACCTCCGCTGGAGCGACGACCTGCCCGCTGACCCGCACGAGCTTATCGACAAGTACAACCATGGCGAGGAGCTTACGGCCGAGGAACGGGAGTACGTACACACCATGCTGCGCGACGAATACTTGGAAGACCCCGACGACGAGGGCAGTTACCCGAGCGAGCTTTTTGACGAGCTTGAGGCCATAGACTATGACGAAGAGCAGATAAGAGACCGTCCCGACACCGACGGCGAGGAGTGAACGGCGCGCCGCCTGTGCATATCCTGCCAGCCTGCGGAATTATAGAGGTATTTTAAAAGGCCGTCTTTTGGCTTGCAAAAGGCGGCAAACGGCCTTTCGGATTCATCTTCAGTTTATTTGGATTGATTGTCTGTGTATCTACAACAAGCCGTCTACTATAAACCAGGCGGTCGGTAACCGTCATTGCCTTAACGGCGACTTTCAGTTCCGCGCTCCGACGCGGAATCCAGAAAACATCAAGGATGCCCAATAAAGCCTATTATATTCACTGGATTCCGCGTCGGAGCGCGGAACTGAAAGTCGCCGTTAAGGCAATGACGGTTACTGACCGCCTGGCTTTATAATAGGGTATATTTGGCTAACGACATCAATCTATAGCCAATAAAAAACATATGCCCACCCAAACAACTGCGAATGAACAGCTTTTCGCAAAACATCGGTTTGTCAACGGTGCTTCACGAGTTCTCCCTCACCTCGCCCGGCTGCACTCCGAAGTAGTCCTTGAAGCATTTTGAGAAATAAGAGGGAGACGAGAAACCAACGTCGTAAGATATTTCGGAGACGGTCATCTGCGTGGTCTTCAGCAGGCGTTCGGCCTTCTTCAGGCGCGTGACGCGTATTATTTCGACGGGCGACTGGCCCGTAAGCTGTTTCACCTTACGGTACATCTGCACGCGGCTAAGCCCGAGGGCGGAGCTTATCGTCTCGACACTCAGGCTGGAGTCTGACATGCGCTCGCGTACCACGCGGCCGAAGTCGGCCATGAAGCGGCTGTCGGGGTCGGCCTCGTCCCTGGCCTCGTCGTCCGCGCCCGACGCGTAGACGTACTTCAGCCGCTTGCGGTTCTCCAAGAGATTGCGCACACGCGAGAGCAGCACTTTGCTCGAGAAGGGCTTTGTAATGTAGGCGTCGGCACCGCAGTCGTAGCCCTCGGCGCGCTGGTTTTCCTGCGCGTTGGATGTCAGCAGGATTACGGGCACATGGCTGGTGGCCGTCTCCGCCTTGACGCGGCGGCACATCTCGAGACCGTCCATGACGGGCATCATCACGTCGCACACTATGAGGTCGGGCACGGTTTTCAGCGCGGCGGCCAGTCCTTCCTTGCCGTCGGCGGCCTGGCGCACGTCGTATTCGCCGCCAAGCAGATGCGCAACGTACTCGCGCACGTCTGCGTTGTCATCGACAACAAGGACCAAAGGACGTGACGCCGACGCTCCGTCAGGCTCTGCAACATAGCCCAATCCTCCCGAAGGGAGGGTGCTTGACATGCCTTGACGGTTGCCGTCAATATCGTCATCAACGTCTTCTATCCACGCCTTTCGCCGCTTTTGCATATCCAGTTCCCTTCCTTCGGGATGTTTGGAGAGGGTGTCGGGTGCCGTTGGCTGGGTGCTAAGTGTCTCCTGCGGCAGCTCAACCTTGAACTCGGAGCCTTCGCCCTCGACGCTCTTCACCGACACGCGGCCGCCGTGAAGCTCGGCAAACGCCTTGACAACGGCCAGCCCAACGCCCGTGCCCGAACCTCCGCCGCGCACGCGGTAGAACTTGTCGAACACGCGGCTTACCACATCCTTGGGTATGCCCACGCCCGTGTCGGCCACCGTTATTTCCACGTTGCCGCCCCGGCAGACGGCCTCCACCGTCACCGTTCCGCCCTTGCGGTTGTATTTCAGTGCGTTGCTTATGAGGTTGTAGCATATTCGCTCCACCTTATAATAATCGGCCTTGACGGTCAGGTCGCCGTCGGCCTTCTGCACGATTGTCACCTCATATGACGCTGCCAGCGGCTTGAAGTCGTCAACCCACAGCCTTACGGCGTCGGCAAGGTTGAACTCCGTCACCGTCAGCTCCATCTTTCCGCCCTGTATCTTGCGCAAATCCAGTATCTCGCCGACCAGCTTAAGCAGCAGCGCGGCGTTGCGCCTTACTATGCCGAGCATGTGTCTCTGCCGCCCGGTAAGGTTCTCGTCGTCGAGAATGCGCTCCACAGGGTCGGCAATCAGCGTCAACGGAGTGCGCAGGTCGTGGCTCATGTCGGTGAAGAAAGCCATCTTCGCCTCCGCAGCCTCGCGCTCCATGCGCCGCCTTACCATAACCATACGGTAGAAAGCGGCGAACGCCACAATAACAAGTAAAAGGATTATGATGCACAGCAGGAAGTAAACCTTCTGGTGGCTGTACTGCGTAAAGAAGAAGTCAACGCGCCCGTTCAGCTTCTCCAGCTGACCGCTGATGTGGCTCATCTCCTCCGCCTGCATCAGCATCGTCTCCGCGTTGTCCTTCGTTACGAGCGCGGCCTTCATGTAATTGTCGCGCTCGTATGGCCTGCCTTCAAGTATGTCGAGAGCCAGCCGCATCACAAGGTCGCCGCGCGTAGGGTATATGTACGACGCGTCGAGCACGCCGCGGCGCACCAAGTCGATGCCTCCGTCCTTGCCGGGAAGCGCGTCTATGCCTACAAAGCGCATCCTTCCGACCAGTCCGAACCGCTTTGCCGCCTGCCATGCGCCGTGCGCCATGCGGTCGTTCTGCCCGAAAACGTAGTCGGGCACGATGCCTTTGGCGAACATCTTGGTTGCCACCTCGTCGCCGCTTTGCTGCAACCATGTACCGCTTTCGCTGGCCAACAGGCGTATGCCGGGATAGTTGCTTATGGCCGAAACAAAACCGTTATGGCGCTCGATGGCAGGCGACGAGCCTTCAAGTCCGCGTATCTCAACGACCGTTCCCTTGCCTCCGAGGCGCGTGGCGATGTACTCTCCGATGGTGCGTCCTATCTTTTCGTTGTCCGCTCCGATGAACGCCGTGTACTTGCCCGCGCCCGTCTTGCGGTCAAGAAGGATGACGGGTATGCCGCTGTCGTAGGCCCTGTCGATGGCAGGAGTTACCGTATTAATCTGGTTTGGCGAGACAATCAGCAGGTCAACGCCTTCGTCCGTAAAGGCGTTTATTTGCCTTGTCTGCAACTTGTCGTCGTCATTCGCCGACACGACACGCAGCGTCACGTTGTCGTGCAGGTACGTTGCATCGCGCAACTCGCCGTTAAGCTTCTTGCGCCAGCTGTCCTCGCTGCACTGCGAAACGCCTATAACGTAAGTTTTCTTGCCGTTTGAACAGGAAAGGAAAAGGCATAATAAGAATGTGAGAAACAGCCACGAAGCCCCTCCCAGCCTCCCCGTGAGGAGAGGAGTCTGGATAGCTGTGCAGATGTTTCTCACCTTCTTCATATATGTATAACCTTGATTTACGGCCACGCTCCTCCCCTCGGGGAGGCCGGGAGGGGGCTGCCTATTTGTCAAGCCGCCACACGCTGCCGTCCTTGGTGTCATTCACCTCGAAACCGGCGGTGGCCAGTTCGTCGCGTATGCGGTCGCTCGTGGCCCAGTCCTTAGCTGCCTTTGCCTTGGCGCGGAGGTCGAGCACCATGTCAACCACCTTTCCAAAGGCTTCCTCGCGCTCCTTGCTTCCGCCTGCGTCGGCCTCTTTCAGACCGAGAATGTCAAGCGCGAAGAGGCGCATCACGGCCTCAAGCTCTGCGAGGTCGGCGGCCGATATGTCGGCCTTGTGGTCGAGTATAATATTAATAAGGTGGCAAGCCTCGAAGAGGTTGCTTATCACAATGGGTGTCTGCATGTCGTCGTTCATCGCGTCGTAGCACTTCTGGCGCAGTGTGGAGACAGCCTCCTTCACCTGCGCGCTGCTCTCGGCGGAGGGCTTGATACGCTTCAGGTCGGCGATGCCTGTCATCAGGCGTGACAGTCCCTTCTCGCTGGCTTGCAGGGCGTCGTCGGAGAAGTCCACCGTGCCGCGGTAGTGGGCGGAGAGTATGAAGAAGCGTATTGTCATGGGCGAGTAGGCCTTTGACAGGAGCTTGTGCTCTCCCTTGAAGAACTGCTCCAGCGTAATGAAATTGCCGAGGCTCTTGCCCATCTTCTGCCCGTTGATGGTTATCATGTTGTTGTGCATCCAGTATTTCACCATCTGGCTACCCTGCGATGCCACGGCCTGCGCTATTTCGCACTCGTGGTGAGGGAAGACGAGGTCCATTCCGCCGCCGTGTATGTCGAAATGGTCGCCCAGATACTTCCTGCCCATTGCCGTACACTCGCAGTGCCAGCCCGGGAAACCGTCGCTCCAGGGGCTCGGCCAGCGCATGATGTGCTCCGGCTGTGCCTTCTTCCACAGGGCGAAGTCGGCCTGGTTGCGCTTCTCTCCCACTCCGTCGAGCTGTCGGCTGGCATCCTTCACGTCGTCAAGGTTGCGGCCGGAGAGTATGCCGTAACGGTGGTCTTTGTTGTATTTCTCCGTGTCGAAGTATATGCTTCCGTTGCTCTCGTAGGCGTAACCGTTGTCGAGTATTTGCTTCACCAGCTCCTCCTGCTCGATGATATGCCCCGTGGCGTGCGGCTCTATGCTGGGCGGCAGCACGTTGAGTGCGGCCATGGCGTCGTGATATCGGTTGGTGTAATACTGCGCTATTTCCATCGGCTCCAGCTGTTCCAGCCGCGCCTTCTTCTCTATTTTGTCCTCGCCTTCGTCCGCGTCGTGCTCCAAGTGGCCCACATCGGTGATGTTGCGGACGTACCTTACCTTGTAACCAAGGTGCTTCAGGTAGCGGAAGAGCACGTCAAACGTGATTGCGGGGCGTGCGTGCCCAAGGTGCGGGTCGCCGTAGACGGTAGGTCCGCAGACGTACATGCCCACGTTGGGGGCGTGCAGCGGCTCAAAGCGTTCCTTACTACGGGTCAGCGTATTGTAGATTAAAAAGTTCTGTTGCATGATGATTTAAATTTTGTTCAAGCCACAAAATTAGCACAAATCAGGCTAAATGCAAAATAAATGGCGAAAAAGTTGTTTTCCAATTGACGGCCTTTTGCCTTCCAAAAGGCCATGAATTGCAGGCTAAAAGGCCGTCTTTTGCAAGCTAAAAGGCGGCCTTTTACAAGCGCGTTGATTATCAAGCACTTAGCGAACGGCCTGTATTGCCGTTCTTATTGGGTTCATTTTGCCCATCGGGCTTATTGCATTTATAAGCCCAATGAGCCTGATTAGCCTAATAAGCCGTATGCGCCCTTACTGCAAAAGCATACCCAGCCCCTCCCCTTGGGGAGGTCGGGAGGGGCACTCCGTGAGGTTGGGCAGGGCTTTGGGTTGGTTTGGGTGGACTTTTAGATTGCCTACAACCTCACCTGTACACCAACTACCACCTCCCTCGGGCGCAGCTCATACCAGTCAGTCGATGACATCACGCCGCTGTAAGTGGTTACCGTGTAGCGTCGTTTGTTGAACAGATTGCGCACTTCCGCCGACAGGCGCACCTTTTTCAAACGCCATACCACCGAAGCATCGGCCAAGAGCGTGTTCACGTTATTGCCTGACTGCAGCGCATTGCGGTAGTGTACGGCCGCGGCGGTGATGTCAACCTTGCCGATTGTCTGCGTGTAAGCAAGGCGTTGCAGCCAGCCAAAGAGGCTGTTTCCGTCCATTTCATCGGTGCTCATCCTGTTCAGAGTAAATGTTGCGCGATATGTGAACGTGCCGAATTTCGGCGTGAACACAACCTCTGGCGATGCCTGGAAAACGTGGGACTGATAGCCTGTCACCGCGCCGCCCGACAGCTGTTGGCCTGTGCCGAACGTGTAGCGCAACGCCAACTTGGTTTTAAGGTGCAGGTCGAAAAAGCCCTTCGACACCACGGCATTTGCCGAAACGGCCTGTCCGTGCCAATCGTGCAACGCCGATGTCAGCAGGTATTGGCCGTCGGCTATTGCCATGTCGGTCATCATGTTGCCGTGACTGTAGCTGTAGTTCGCGCCGAAACTCATAAAAAGTTCCGTCACCGGGCGCTTGTAGTCATAGCTTGCGCCGACGTGGAACACGCCCTGCCGGGGCACGTCTCCGCTGGTCACGACACGCGTGCGGTAGTCGCTCATGTAGCCACCGAGCACGTAATTGGCAAAGCTTCCTGTCGTCATGTCATACCCCGCGCTGACATTCCACTCGCCGCGCATGCCGCTTTTGATGCTGGCATACAGCAAGGGCGAGGCATCCAGGCAATGAAGGCCGATATCGGTAAAAACCTCCCATTTCATCGGAACGCTCAACCTTAGCATCGTTCCTATATGCTTGTACTGCCAGTTAGGCTCTGCGTATGCCGTAAGGTGCGTGTGGCCGCCGTGCAGGTTAAGGTGCTCGGCGGTAAGTCCGAGGGTGTACTGGTGGGTAAACAGTCTGCGGTTGAGCGTCAGCCGGGCGTAATGGTCGGCGTAATACAGCAGGTTGTCCAGCTTCTGCCGCCGTCCGTCAACGGCCATTTCCTGCGGAGCGTAGTGGAAGTCGAGCGTGGAATGTACGGCCCACGAGTGCCTTTCGTGCGTGAAAAGGCGCGTAAACGTGTTCTGCGCGTGCAGCTCCGGCAGTTCTACACGTTGCCTAACGTCGTCTCCGTCACCGCCGGTGAACGACGAAAGGCCGTCGGCGCGCGTCCATTCAAGGCGAAAATACTCGTTGCCATACGCCTCGGCGGTGTTCGTATTGTGTGTGAAGTCTATGTGAACACGGTCGTTGCGTATTCTGGAATGGTCGGTTTCATCGGTCTGCACGGGGTCTCCGCCGTCGAAATAGTACACCGACGTGTTGCCTGTCTGCTGCGTCTCGTCGGTGTGCAGATAACCGGCTGTCCACCGCTGCTCGCTTCCGGCCTTGGACTTGCGCGTCTGTTTCACCGTCACTTCCCACGAGCGGTTGAAGCGCAGGCGCTCCGCGTCAATCGGGGCGGCCAGTTGCGGCGCGGCGAACCACTGCGGAACACTGACCGAGGCGTCGTAAGCCTCGGTGCCGCCGGTGGCCAAGAGGCGGTTGTTTTGCGACAGGTCGCGTCCCGAACGGTCGTAACCGGCCACATACATGCGCTGCCGCCGCTTGCCAATTTGCAGTGCGTCGGCTCCTCCCTGAGGTCTCGTGTCCTCCAAGGGAGTTGTCACCACCGCACCGGGACACAGCGTCAGCGCCCACTTGTCGCGTGCTTCGGGGCGCAGGCGGATGTTCATCGCCACATTGTCAGTGAACACCTTGCCCTGCAAAGCCTTTACGGGCTGGTCGTGTTCGATGACCTCCGCGCGGTCAACATCCTTCGCTTTAAGCAATTCGTTGAGCTGGTTATAGCGGCCTCCGGCAAGGTCTAAGTCCTCGATGGTAAACCGCGACACGTCCTTTCCGTTGAAACTGATTTTACCGTTTTCATCGACATCAATGCCGGGGAGTTTCTTCAGTACGTCATTCAGCGAGTTGTCACGGTCGGAGACATAGCGTTTCAGGTCGAACACGGTGGTGTCCTGCCGCCCGAACACAGGCAAGCCTTTCACTTGAACCTCTTTAAGCGCAAACGCCTTTTGTACAAGCTGCACTTCCAAAACCTGCCCTTTCACCGCCGCAACGCGCTTTTTGGCGTAGCCGAGGAACGTCACTTGCAGGCTGTCGCCAGCCTCCGCCGCAACGGCAAACCGCCCCTTTTCATCGGTCTTGGCAAAGCTGACCGTTCGTCCGCCGCGCATCAGCGTCACCGCAGCACCCTTCAGAGGGTTGCGCGAAAGGCTGTCAACAACACAGCCCGTAACCTTTGTCTGAGCCAAAGCAGGCAAAGCAAACAGTGCCAGAACGGCAACAAGAAAGAGCATTTTCATCGGTTTCATCGTAATAAACATGTTTGTTATGTATAAAAACATTCTTATATCCATGCGGGCATCTGTTTCTTTTAGCCACAACCGCGGCATACCGTCCGTGCGGATTTGCAATCCGCACAAGGCAAATGGTATCAGCGGATTTGCAATCCGCTGTAAAATCCAGTTCCAAATAGTAGGCCAATGTCCGCGCGGCAACTATTTGTTACGGGATTGTAAATCCCGTATTATACCATGTGCGGATTGCAAATCCGCACGGACATTTGACTGTCTGCAAACAAGGCAAATCACAATTGTCCATTAGCTTAACGCTGACTTTCAGTTCATCATTCTCAACTCTCAATTTAAAAGGCGGCAAATTGGAGGGCAAAAGGCCGTCTTTTGCACGCTAAAAGGCCACCTTTTGCAGGCCAAAACATGACCTTTTGTAACGGCACTGATTATCAGACAATTACGGAAAGGTGAAAAGGTGAGAGGGTGAAAAGGTGAAAAAGTCCCTTGTCAACTCGTTACTCGTCTACCTGTCCGATTTCCCTCGTCCGCTATCCGGCCCCTCCCCTCGGGGAGGTTGGGTGGGGGCTTCCTCTTTGTCGGGAGGGGGCTGCCCTTTCATTGCAACTCAATCGGATTGTAAGGCTCGCTCTCGCGCGTGGTGATTTCGTTGCCGCTTTGATCGTAACGGCGGACGGTCACCTTTGGATTATTGGTGATGTAACCCACCGGGTCGGCATAATAGCGGCGGTAGATGTCGTTAAGCGACTTGCGGCTGACCGGCTCGTACTTTCCACCTTTATAATATATAGGTGTTCCGGGAGCGGCTTCCACCATGCCGGTGGCATCGAACACATAATGCCTTTGCGAGTCGTAGGCGCGCAGGATGAGTCCGGGCAGGCCGCCGAGCTTCCACGGCCCGGCATCAAGCGGTATGTCTTCGGCATACCATGCGTACCAAGTGCGCCCCTTGTAGGTGGTGACGGCGAGGCTGCACGGATAGCCGATGATTACCGCCGAGCTGTCGGCCACGGGCTGCCAAAGCGGCGCGGCGTAGTCTTCGGTGCACACAAAGCGGTCCATTCCGAACTTCTCAAGCAGCGAGGTCTTGCCTGCCGTGGGGTAATTCTTGTACAACCGCCACGTAATACTTCCGCCGCCGGTGAACGAATTGCCGCCGTTGGCCATGATGACGGCGTTGGCCGAATCGGCCTGGAACGCCTTGTAGCTGTAGAAATAATGCACGCGGTCGCCCAATTCAAGACGCATTATGTCATCAACGAACGTGCGCGCCGACGGATTTGTGTCCGTAACGCACGTCATGTTATAATAAACCACGTAGCGTGCGGTGTCACACGGCTCGCCTTTTTCCAAATCCATAGCGGTAAAGACCTCGAATTGCGCATGAGCGCCGACGGCGAGGAGAATGGCCGAAAGTAAAGAAACAAATCTGTTCATATCTGCAAGTATTTATGGTTTTGATGCAAAATTACAACATAAATACCGATGAAACCGCCGTTTTTTATTACCATCATATTACCGGACGTATTACTAAAATATTATAAGAGGTACGCATACGCGCGAAAATCGCTATTTTTGCATACGGAAATACGCTATGCAACGATGAACAAAAGGATAAAGACGGTTTGGGTGTTGAGCATCGCAACGATGGTGCTTATTCTCTGCGGACAGGCTTACTGGCTGACAAACCAGTACAAGCTTGTCACCGACATACACATTGAACAGCTGAAAACGGCGTGTACGGAAGCCATTGACAAAGAACAGCAATGGCGTTACGAGACGATGGAACGCGGCGACACGCTTGAAAACAAGATACGAAAGACGTACACGATAAAATTTGACTGCAAGAAGACAAGCCGCGAAGCCGACGGCAAACAAGTGTCGTCCTGCGTGACATTCACCCTGCCCGGAAAAAAGACAAGAAGGATATTGAAGGACATGAGCTTGGACGATGCCATGGATTTGCAAAACAGATACATAGCGTCAAACAAGCGCAAGTTCGACAAACACTATCTTGACTCGCTGCTCACGACCGCCGGACACGACACAACGTATGCTTTCAGATTCTACAAAACCAACCGCTGCATGGTAAAACCGGTGTTCACTACAAATGGGACTTTCAGCAAACGGCTCGACATAAGATACTCAACCAACCCGTTGGAGTTTGTCGCCGTGGCGTTCAGCATTGCTGTAAGGCCGGGCGACATAATAAGCGCGATGGGGTGGCAGCTGGCAGGCTGCATAGTGCTTGTGCTCGTACTGGCCTTCTGCTTGGCGTACCAGATGAAGACAATCATCATCCAGAAGCGCATCGACGGCATCCGCCACGAGTTCATGAAGAACATGATATACGAAATGAAGCAGCCTCCTACGGTAGAACCTACGGCAAGCGAGGCGGTAAACATCGGTAAAACCGCGTTTTTCTACTCGCTTAACGAACTGCGGCACGGCGCGGAAAAGGTAATAATAACCAGCCGCCAGGCGGAAATATTGCGGCTCCTGGCCGAGCGGAAAAACGAGGTTGTAAGCCGAGAAGAGCTGCTTACGGAGGTTTGGGGAGACGATTCCTATGCCAACTCGATGGCCTTGAACGTGCAAATAACTTACCTGCGGCGCGCCCTGCGGTCAGACCCTACGGTAAGCATAGAGGCCGTAATAAAGAAAGGATATATATTAAAGGTGAGAAAGTGAGAGGGTGAGAAGGTGAGAAAAGTCTGTTTGTGTGTGTTCTCACCTTCTCACCCTCTCACTTTCTCACCTTTATTCCTTTTCCCTATAAATCACCGCGTTGGCGCCGGAGGTGATTTTCAGTGCTTCGGGATGCTCCTTGATGAAGGAGTCGATGTGGCGTATGCGCTTCTCTTCAAGTATTTCATCGACGGCGATTAGTATGCCCGTCTCCTCCACATCGCCGAAACCGTAGTTGATGGCGGTGCCAAACATCTTCATCGTAGGACTTAATCCCATGTACGCGTTGACAAGAGGCGGAATGTTGTAGCCCAGCTTGCGCACCTCTCGGTTAAGTATGCGGTAATCGTCCTTGAAAGTGTTTTCACTGAAAAGGGCGGCCAGTTCGGCCTCGTCGGTCTCTATTTTGAGCGGTTTCATCGGTATGACGAGGTTGTCGGCGTCGTTGAAATGCTTTTTGAGGAAGTACAAAATCATGTCCCTGCCCTTGCGTACGTAAGAGGGATACATCGTCATCTTGCCGAAGAGATACTTTATGTCGGGGCGTATTACGGTAAGCGCTCCGAGGCCGTCCCACAGGTTGTCAAGGGCGAAGAGGCTCTTTGCGCCCATCTTGGAGCTTTGGTATGCCGGGGCGACAAACGAACGTCCGAGCTCTACCGTCCAAGGAAGGTACTCGCGCATGAACTTGTCCGAGAAGTGGAACATGTGGCTCGTGGCGAGCACGGGCTGGCCGTCCTTGTCAATATCGGCGTCACATCCTAAGAGATAACGGTACCCGCCGATGATTTCCTCCTCCTCGGGGTTCCATACGATGAGCTGCTTGTAGCAGTTATCGCACGTGTCGAACTCGTCTATGTCCATGCTCTTGCCGCTGCCTCCGCCGGCCTCGCGGAAGGCTATTTCGCGCAGACGGCCTATCTCCTTCATCACGTTGGGTGCGTTGTGGGCCGTCACTATGTAGATTTCGTTGTGGCTCTTGTTAGTCATGCGGAGCTGGCGGTCGGGCGTAAGCTCGCTTTTAAGCAGCTGCTTGTCTATCGGACGGATAATCTCTTGTTCCATTTTGTCTAAGGATTGATGCTTGTTGTCGATATGGATTGTATTGTGGTAACGAGCCTTGTCACAGTTTATATACAATGTCCTGCACGTATTGAGCCCACTGGGCGGGCGTCCTCGACTTGTCGAAGGTCTGCCACGGGATAGGCTTGCCTATGGCTACGCGGAACGTCTTGTCGCGGTTCTTGTACATCTCGTCGGCCAGGTAGAGCATGGCGATGTTGAACTTGATGCCGAGACGCTTGCATATGTTGGCAAGGTTGTAAAAGAAGTCGGAGTTGCGTCCGCCGAAATGCACGGGCACTACGTCCCTCTTCGTCTCCACGCTCTTGGTTATGAAGGTCTTGCGCCACGGCAGGTCGTGTATCTGACCGTCGATGCGGCGCGAGCAGATGCCGGCCGGGAACATTATTACATGGTTGTCGCCGTGGAAGCAGGCCTCGACCATGGCCGGGAAGTTGCGGCTCTGGTGGCCGGTCTTGTTTATGGGGACGCAGAGCGGAGCAAGGCCGGGAAGGTTCATCAGGAGGTCGTTCACGAGGTAGCGGAAGCGTCCGCCGTAGTGCCGTCCGAGCAGAGCGCCGAGGGCTACGCCGTCCTGTCCGCCGAGCGGATGGTTGCTTACGAATGTGTACAGGCGGCCGTCGCCGTCGGCCGGCATGTTCTCTTCGCCCACGATGTCGAGCGTCATGCCGAGGTACTTGACGCAAGACTCAAGCCAAGGCACACCCGTAAGGTGGCGGTTCTGCCAAAGAAAGTCGTTTACCTCGTCCTGATGGAGGATGCGTTCGAGCCATTTCACGGCGAACGCCGGCACATACCGGGCCTTTGTTCCCATCTTGCCATTGAGTATCTCGCGCACGTCAATGGTCTTTTCGGTTATCACATTCATGCTCTCTCTACTAACACAATGCAAAAATAACGCAACTTTTCCAAAATAAGACACATTTTATTAAAAAATATCTGAAATAACATTGTTTTGCAACAAAATAGCAACAACAGGCCGACGGAAAGTAAACTTTGCGGCCGCATGGCGCGCCCTGCAACGCGCATCGCGGCGCACTTGACTGCATATTCATGCACAACGGATGAATAAACATGCACAGCTGGAAGTAAAAAGACGTGACAAAAGAAATCGGCGAAATAGAAAACGGAAGGCAGAAAACGGCCGATGAAATGGCCGATTTTGGCCGTCTTGGCGATTAAAGACGGCCTTTGATGTTGCGAAAGGCGGCCTTTCGGCTTGCAAAAGACCGTCTTTCGCACGGCTGTTTGCGGCCTTTCGGCGGATGAAACACCGCCTTCCAGGCGGCATTTTGCGGCTTTTCACGGACAAAAAGACGCTTCTTAAAACCCCATAAAACCGTAAACCGCTGTATATCAAGCCGTTATGCGAGCAGCAAGAAAACGGCACAATCTGCGCCGAAGCACGCTTCCGCTCGCGGCAACGGCCTTCTCAGCGCGTCAAACGGATTGGCAAACGCCTGCCACGAAAGCACAAATTGAATAAAAATTCATTTTTACTTACCCCGCCTCTACTTACTCCTTACTTCCCCTCTCCCCACTCCTTTTCTCCTTATAAAATAAAAATCAGCACTTTTGTGGGGAAAAGTGGCGCGTTGTGGGGAAAAATACTTATCTTTGCCGGGTGAACATACAACGTGGCAAAAATGCGTTTTCTCGGCAACATAGAAGCTAAAATCGACTCCAAGGGGCGCGTGTTCCTCCCTGCGGCGTTCCGCAAGGAGCTGCAATGCGGCGGCGAGGCAAGCCTCATCGTGCGCAAGGACGTGTTCCAGCCGTGCCTTGTGCTCTATCCCGAAAGCGTATGGAACAGCCTGATGGACACGCTGCGCTCGCGCCTCAACCGGTGGGACCCTACCCACCAGAGCGTGCTGCGCCAGTTCGTAGCCGACGCGGAAGCCGTCACGCTCGACGCCAACGGCCGCTTCATCCTAAGCCGCAGGCACATCAAGATGGCCGGGGCGGCGCAGGCGGTAAGGTTCATCGGCATGGACGACGTAATCGAAATATGGGGCGCGGAGCAGGCCGAAAAGCCGTTCATGAGCCATGACGAGTTCGGCAAAGCCATCGAAAGCATAATGAAACACAGCGCGGACACGCCGCAGCCCAACCGCTCCGACGCCGCGCACAACGACCAATGACACCACAATGCCAACCACAGCAGAGACATACCACGTGCCCGTGCTCCTGAAAGAGAGCGTTGACGGACTCGGCATCCACCCCGGCGGAGTGTACGTAGACGTGACCTTCGGCGGCGGCGGACACAGCCGCGAAATCCTAAAAAGGCTCGGCGCGGAAGGCCGCCTGTTCGGCTTCGACCAGGACGCCGACGCCGAGGCGAACGTTCCCGGGGACCCGCGCTTCACGTTCGTGAGGAGCAACTTCAGGTACCTAAGCAACTGGATGCGCTACTACGGCGTGGAACACATCGACGGACTCATTGCCGACCTCGGCGTGTCAAGCCACCACTTCGACGACGCCGAGCGCGGTTTCTCCTTCCGCTTCGACGCTCCGCTGGACATGCGCATGAACAAGCGCGACGGCGAGACGGCAGCCGACGTGGTGAACAAATACACGGAAGAGCAGCTGGCGACCATCTTCTACCTCTTCGGCGAGCTGAAAAGCTCGCGCCGGATAGCGTCGGCCATAGCCAAGGCAAGGAGCGCAAAGCCGATAACAACGACGCAAGAGCTGGTCGAGGCGACATCATCCGTATTCAAACGGGAGCGCGAGAAGAAGGACATTGCCAAGATGTTCCAGGCACTGCGCATACACGTCAACAACGAGCTGGGCGCACTCTCCGACATGCTCAACGCCACAACACGGCTAATCAGGCCGGGCGGCAGGCTCTCGGTGATAACATACCACAGCCTCGAAGACCGCATAGTAAAGAACTTCGTACGCACCGGCGACACCGCAGGCATGGCCGAGCAGGACTTCTTCGGGCGCACGGCGACACCCTTCAAGGCCGTCAACAACAAGGTCATAACGCCCGGCGATGACGAGATAGACTGCAACCCGAGAAGCCGCAGCGCAAAACTGAGGGTGGCGGAAAGGACCAACAACTGACAAATGGACGACAAGGAAGACATAAAACAACAACAGCAGCAAACCCCGGAAACCGCCGGGGAAGAGCAAAAAAAACCGATGCAACTGACCCAGGCCATAAGGGAACAGGCCCGGGAAGAGGATGCGCTGCCCTCGGCCAGCTACACCCTGCGCAAGATTTTGGGCGGCGACTTCCTCACGGCAGACTTCATGAGGAAGCAGATAGGCGTCATCATACTCGTCGCCTTCATGACAATGATATACGTGTCCAACAGGTACAGCTGCCAACAGGACATGATAGAGATAAACGAATTGCAAAAAGAGCTGAAGGACGCAAAGTACAAGGCACTGGCAAGTTCGAGCCAGCTCACCGAAATTTGCCGCGAGAGCAACGTCCTTGACATGCTCAGGAACAACAAGGACAGCGTGCTGCACATTCCCAACCAGCCGCCTTACATCATAACAGTGCCGGAAAATGAGTAGCATGTTCGACAGGAAAAAGGTTATCAAGCGGTACAAGGTAGTGGCCTACGCCATGCTGGCCTTCGCGCTGTTGGTGCTCATAAAGGTGGTCTACATATCCACCGTGGAGCGCGAATACTGGCTCGAAGTGGCCTCAAGGCTCACCCGCGACAGCGTAGACGTAAAGCCCGTGCGCGGCAACATACTAAGCTGCGACGGACGGCTCATGGCCAGTTCGCTGCCCGAATTCCGCATGTTCATGGACTTCAAGGCCGGAGGCGACGAGAACGAGCAGCGCGACTCGCTCTGGGAAGCCAAGGTTGACAGCATATGCAACGGCCTGCACGAAATCTTCCCGACCAAAACGGCGGCGGAGTTCAAGACCCATCTTGAGGAAGGACGCGCCAAGGGCAGCCGCCACTGGCCGGTATGGCGCAAGCGTGTGAGCTACAACACGTTCTCCGAAGTGAAGAAATTGCCAATATTCCGCCTGTCGGCCAACAAGGGAGGCTTCCACTACGAGAAGTTCAACGCACGCCAACGCCCCTTCGGTTCGCTGGCAAAGCGCACCATAGGCGACCTCTACGGAGCGAAGGATACGGCGCAGTTCGGCCTCGAACTGTCGTACGACTCAATCCTAAGGGGCAAAATGGGCAAGATAAGCCGCCAGAAAGTGCGCAGCGAATTCCTTGACATCACCATACAAGACCCCGTCAACGGTGCCGACATCGTAACCACAATCGACGTCAACATACAAGACCTTGCCGAGCGTTCGCTCGTTGACGAGCTGAAACTTATCAACGGGAACGTGGGCGTAGCGGTAGTGATGGAGGTGAAGACTGGCGACATCAAGGCCATAGTGAACATGACGAAATGCGCCGACGGGGAGTATTACGAAATCAAGAACAGTGCCGTTTCCGACCTGCTCGAGCCCGGCTCGGTGTTCAAGACGGCGTCGCTCATGGTGGCACTGGACGACGGAGTGGTTGATACCACGTACACAGTAGACACCGGGAGCGGAATATGGGACATGTACGGAGCCAAGATGCGCGACCACAACTGGCACCGCGGAGGCTACCAGGTGCTCACTCTGCCGCAGACGCTGGAATACAGCTCGAACATCGGAGTAAGCCGCATAATCGACAAATACTACGGAAAGAACCCCGAAAAGTTTGTCCAGGGCCTTGACCGCATCGGCATTCGAGAGGACCTGAAGCTGCCCATCGTGGGCTACGCGCCGCCTCGCATCCGTATGCCTAAGAAGAACAAGCGCGGCCAGTACACCAATTGGAGCAAGACGGCGTTGCCCTGGATGAGCATAGGTTACGAGACACAAGTACCTCCAATCTCGACACTTACGTTCTACAACGCCATCGCCAACGGCGGCACCATGATGCGTCCGCGCTTCGTTAAGGCCGTAATGAAGGACGGACAGGTAATCCAGGAGTTCCCGCCGCAGGTGGTAAAGCAGAGCATCTGCAAGGAAAAGACGCTGCGCGAAATAACCACCATACTTGAACATGTTGTCAGCCAGGGCCTCGGAAAGAAGGCAGGCTCGACTTCGTTCAAGGTCGCAGGCAAGACGGGAACAGCCCAGATATCGAAGGGCGCGGCAGGTTACAAGAGCGGAACGATGAACTATCTGCTCAGCTTCGTTGGCTTCTTCCCGGCCGACGCGCCGCGATACAGCTGCATAGTGTGCATACAAAGGCCGGGACTGCCGGCTTCGAGCGGCTTCAGCGCGCTGGTATTCCACAACATTGCGGAAGGAATCATGGCGCAAAGCCTCAAGCTTGACGTGGCCGACGCACGCGACTCGCTGTCCGTACTGGTGCCCGACGTGAAGAACGGAGACCTCGCCGCCGCCGACTACGTATTAAGATACCTCGGCGTGAACGCCAGGAAGACATGGGACTGGCAGCATGTGGGCGGCAAATCAATATGGGGCAAGGCCGAGAACGACGGCAAGGCGGTGACCCTGACGCGCGGAGCAAGCTATGCGGAGGGCACCGTGCCCGACGTGACCGGCATGGGAGCGCGCGACGCAGTGTACGTCCTCGAGAGCCGAGGAGTGAAAGTAAGGATACACGGACGCGGCAAGGTGAAGACGCAGAGCCTGCCGCCGGGACACAAGATAAGGAAGGGCGAGGCTTGCACACTCAACCTGGAACTATAAAACGATACAAGCATGACACTGAAAGAGCTGATTAAGAACATCCGCCCGACAGGCGTTACGGGCGGCACGGATGTGGAAATAACGGGCGTTGACATCGACTCGCGCCGCGTGGAACGCGGCCACCTGTTCGTGGCGATGCGCGGAACGCAAGTGGACGGGCACACGTTCATCCCCAAGGCCGTAGCCCAGGGGGCGGCCGCCATACTGTGCGAGGACATGCCGGAGGAGACTGCCGAGGGCGTAACTTACGTGCAGGTGGCATCGACGGAAGACGCCGTGGGCGAAGTGGCGACGGCATTCTACGGCGACCCTTCGCGCAAGCTGAAGCTTGTAGGCGTGACGGGGACGAACGGGAAAACCACCATCGCCACCTTATTATATAATATGTTCCGCAAGCTGGGCTACCGCTGCGGACTGCTGTCTACCGTGTGCAACTACATCGAGGACGAGCAGTTGCCCACCACGCACACCACCCCCGACCCCATCGAGCTTAACCAGCTGCTCGGCCGCATGGTGGAAGCCGGGTGCCAGTACGCCTTCATGGAGTGCAGCTCGCACGCCATAGCGCAGAAGCGAATAGGCGGACTGAAATTCGCCGGGGGCATATTCACCAACCTTACGCGCGACCACCTGGACTACCACAAGACGTTCGAGAACTACCGCAACGCCAAAAAGGCCTTCTTCGACGGCCTGCCCAAAGGCTCTTTCGCAATAACAAACGCCGACGACAAGAACGGCCTCGTGATGGTGCAGAACACCAAGGCGACGGTCAAGACATACTCGACGCAGCGCATGGCCGACTTCCGCGCCAAGATATTGGAGTGCCACTTCGGCGGCATGTACCTCGAGATTGACGGCCGCGAGGTGGGCGTACAGTTCATCGGCAAGTTCAACGTGAGCAACCTGCTGGCAGTCTACGGCGCGGCGGTGATGCTCGGGCAGAGCAAGGAAGACGTGCTCGTGGCCATGAGCACGCTACACAGCGTCAGCGGAAGGCTCGACCCCGTGCACTCGCCCGAGGGCTACACGGCCATCGTAGACTACGCCCATACGCCCGACGCGCTGGAAAACGTGCTCAAGGCAATACACGAAGTGTTGGGCGGCAAGGGCAAGGTGATAACCGTATGCGGCGCCGGCGGCAACCGCGACAAGGGCAAACGCCCCCTGATGGCGCAGGAAGCCGTGAAGCAGAGCGACCGCGTAATCATCACGAGCGACAACCCGCGCTTCGAGGAGCCGCAGGCTATCATCGACGACATGCTGGCCGGACTCGACGCGAAACAGATGAAAAAGGTAGTCAGCATCGTTGACCGCCGCGAGGCCATACGCGCCGCCTGCATGATGGCGAAGAAGGGCGACGTAGTGCTCGTAGCGGGAAAAGGGCACGAGAACTATCAGGAAATCAAGGGCGTGAAGCACCACTTCGACGACAAGGAGGTGCTCAAGGAGATATTTGCGGAGCAGTAACCAGACGGCCGCAAGCCCCCTCCCATCCTCCCCGAGGGGAGGAGCTTGGATTGCTCTTGCGGCAATGGCGCATCAGGCGCATTGGGCTTATCGGGCTAATTTGGCCCATTGGGACTTATAAGCCAAATATGCCTGATGAGCCAAATACGCCAAATAAAAACGGCAATGCAGGCCGCCCGGCAATCCGCTGATAATCAGCACCTTTGCAAAAGGCCGCAAACGAGGCTGCGAAAGGCCGTCTTTCAGCCTCCAAAAGGCCGCCTTTTACAAGGCGAAAGACCGCAAATTGGAAAATTAAAAATTAACAAGTAAAAATTAAACGACCAAGGAAGGCAAGGCAGCCGTCTGCAAATTGGAAAATTAAAAAGTAACAAGTAAAAATCAAGCAACGCCCGAGCGGCAAGGCATTCGTCCTTTAACTCCTTAGCGAGCATGGCGAGCGATAACTTCTATAACTTCTTTAACTTCTGAACATAACTTCTTTAACTTCTGAAAAGACATGTTATACTACCTATTCCGGTTCTTAGAACAGTTCGGCATCCCCGGCGCCCACATGTGGGGCTACATATCGTTCCGCTCGCTGCTGGCGCTAATCCTGGCGCTGGTAATCTCGGCATGGTTCGGCGAGAAGTTTATCAAGTACCTCAAAGGCAAGCAAATCACCGAGACACAGCGCGACGCCAAGATTGACCCCTTCGGCGTTCAGAAAATCGGAGTGCCGTCGATGGGTGGCGTAATCATCATCGTAGCCATACTCGTGCCCGTGCTCCTGCTGGGCCGTATGCGCAACATCTACCTCATACTGATGATTGTCACGACGCTCTGGCTCGGCTTCCTCGGCGGCATGGACGACTACATCAAAATCTTCCGGCGCAACAAGGAAGGCCTGCCGGGACGCTTCAAAATCGTCGGGCAAATAAGCATCGGCCTCATCGTAGGCCTAATACTGTGGTACAGTCCCGACGCTAAAATCAACGAGAACCTTGCCATAGAGAAGCAGGACGGACAGGAAATGGTAGTGAAACACAGGCCCGAGGCGCGCAAGTCGCTCAAGACCACCATCCCGTTCGTCAAAGGCCACAACCTCGACTACGCCAACCTTATGGGCTTCTTCGGCAAGTACAAGACGGCCGCCGGATGGGTGCTGTTCGTCATAATGACAATATTCGTGGTGACGGCGGTGTCTAACGGAGCCAACCTCAACGACGGAATGGACGGCATGTGCGCCGGCAACTCGGCCATAATAGGCGTCGCGCTGGGCATCTTCGCCTACGTGTCGAGCCACATAGAATACGCCGCCTACCTCAACATAATGTACATCCCGGGCTCGCAGGAGCTTGTGGTGTTCATGTGCGCGTTCGTCGGCGCGCTCATAGGTTTCCTCTGGTACAACGCCTACCCGGCGCAAATCTTCATGGGCGACACCGGCTCGCTCACCATCGGCGGCATAATAGCCGTCTGCGCAATCATCATCCACAAGGAGCTGATGCTGCCCATACTGTGCGGCATATTCTTCGTAGAGAGCCTGAGCGTAATCATGCAAGTGTGGTACGCCAAGCTCGGAACGCGCCACGGAGTGAAGCAGCGCATGTTCAAGCGCGCACCGCTGCACGACACGTTCCGCACGCAAGAGTCGCAGCTCGACCCCGAAATCAAGTACCTGTTCAAGAAGCCCAAGGGCGCGGTACACGAGTCGAAAATCACCATCCGCTTCTGGATTGTAACCATAATCCTCGCGGCACTTACCATAATAACGTTGAAAGTTAGATAAAAAAAGAGCCCCCTCCCTGCCTCCCCGAGGGGAGGAGCTTGCCCAAATGAAAAAAGAACAGCAACAAAAGAAACTTTGCCCCTCCCCTCGGGGAGGCCGGGAGGGGGCTTAACACAGACAACATGAAACGCATAGTAATACTCGGAGCAGGAGAAAGCGGCGCAGGAGCCGCCGTATTGGCCAAGAAACAAGGCTTCGACGTGTTCGTTTCCGACATGTCGGCCATCAAGGACAAGTACAAGAAAATGCTCGACTCGCACGGCATTGCGTGGGAGGAAGGACGCCACACGGAGGATAAAATACTCAACGCCGACGAAATAATAAAAAGCCCCGGCATACCCTGCGACGCGCCGATGATAAGGAAATGCACGGCGAAGGGCATCCACATAATCAGCGAAATAGAGTTCGCCGGACGCTACACGCACTCCAAGATGATTTGCATCACCGGCAGCAACGGCAAGACTACGACCACTTCGCTCATCTACCACATATTCAAAAGCGCGGGCTACGACGTCGGCCTGGCCGGCAACATAGGCAACTCGCTCGCCCTTCAGGTGGCCGAAGAGCCGCACGAATACTACGTCATAGAGCTTAGCTCGTTCCAACTTGACAACATGTACGACTTCCGCGCCAACATAGCCATACTGCTCAACATCACGCCCGACCACCTCGACCGCTACGACAACTGTATGCAGAACTACGTGGACGCCAAGATGCGCATACTGCAAAACCAGACGGTAGACGACGCCTTCATCTATTGGAACGACGACCCGGTTATCCGCCGCGAGCTGAAAAAGTATGACATAAAGGCCATACAGTACCCGTTCTCCGAACTGAAAGAGGTCGGCTCCATCGGCTACATCGAGGAAGGACAGTACAAGATAGAGCGCCCCACCCCCTTCAACATGGAGCAAGAGGAGCTTAGCCTTACCGGAAAGCACAACATATACAACTCTCTGGCCGCCGGAATAGCCTCTGACGTGGCCGGGATAAAGAACGAATACATACGCAAGAGCCTGAGCGACTTCCCCGGCGTGGAGCACCGCCTGGAGAAGGTTACGAAGGTGGCGGGCGTGCAATACGTCAACGACTCTAAGGCGACCAACGTAGATGCGTGCTGGTATGCGCTGGAAAGCATGAAGACACCGGTAATCCTCATACTCGGCGGAAAGGACAAG
Organism: uncultured Prevotella sp.; assembly: GCA_905196835.1. Taxonomy (GTDB): domain Bacteria; phylum Bacteroidota; class Bacteroidia; order Bacteroidales; family Bacteroidaceae; genus Prevotella; species Prevotella stercoripullorum. The sequence continues at coordinate 22,913 of CAJJWN010000044.1, forward strand.
GGTAACGACTACAACGCCATAAAAGACCTGGTAAAGGAGAAGTGCGCAGGCCTTGTCTACCTTGGAGCTGACAACACGAAGCTGCACGACTTCTTCGACCCGATGGGCATCCCGGTGCGCGACACGCACTCGATGAAGGACTGCGTGCAGGCCTGCTACGAGATGGCGCGCCCCGGCGACACCGTCCTTTTGAGCCCCTGCTGCGCCAGCTTCGACCTGTTCAAGAACATGGAAGACCGCGGCGAGCAGTTCAAGACGCTGGTAAGGGCGCTGTAAGCACCCACCCCAAACCCCTCCCGAAGTGAGGGGCTTTAATACTTTTTGAGGTTAACAAAGGTGTGCGCAGCAGCTTCCGACGCTTTTCCAATATACAAACCAACTAAAAAAAAGCCTTAACCCACAAGGCACATCAAAGCCCCTCACTTCGGGAGGGGTTTGGGGTGGGTCACAAATCATGCTCAAAGACAAGATACAAGAAAGCAAGTTCAAGGGCGACGCCGTCATCTGGACGGTGTTCTTCTTCCTCTGCCTGATAAGCATAGTCGAGGTGTTCAGCGCGTCGAGCAACCTCTCCTTCAAGACCGGCAACTACCTCGGCCCCGTGCTCAAGCACTGCGTGCTGCTGGCAGTGGGCGTCGTCGTGATGATATGCACCATGAACATAAAGTGCCGCTACTTCAAGATAGTCACCCCGTTCGCCCTGCTGCTATCGTTCGCGATGCTCATCATCGTGCTGTGCGTGGGCGAAAGCACCAACGGCTCGCAGCGTTGGATTGACTTCCTCGGCATCCAGTTCCAGCCGTCAGAGCTGGCCAAGGGCGCCATAATACTGGCCACGGCACAGATACTAAGCGCCATGCAGACTCCCACGGGCACCGACAAGCGCGCCTTCAAGTACATAATGATAGTATGCGTGGCGATAATACCGCTCATAATGGTCGAGAACCTGTCAACCGCAGTGCTCCTCGCCACGGTGGTGTTCCTCATGATGTTCATAGGCAAAGTGCCCGGACAGCAGCTCGGCAAGCTGCTCGGCGCAGTGACGCTCACGCTTGCCCTCGTCGTGACAATGGTAATGGTGTTCGGCCACGACGAGCAAAAAGAACAGTCCGGAGAAGCCAAGCAAGCCATGGTGGAGCAGGCCGCGCCCGAGAAAGAGAACGCCATCGAAAAAGTGTTCCACCGCTTCGACACGTGGAAGGCACGCATAGACAACTTCCTCAGCAACGAATACGTGGCGCCGGAAGACGTTGACATCAACGGCCGCGACGCACAGACATCGCACGCCAACATAGCCATCGCCTCATCCAACGTCATCGGCAAAGGCCCCGGCAACTCCGTAGAGCGCGACTTCCTCTCACAAGCCTTCTCCGACTTCATCTACGCCATCATCATAGAAGAGCTCGGCATCATCGGCGCAGTGTTCGTATGTATGCTCTACGTCATACTCCTCTTCCGCACAGCAACCATCGCCAACCGCTGCGCCAACACCTTCCCCGCCCTGCTCATCATGGGCTTCGCCCTGCTCCTCGTAGTCCAGGCACTGTTCAACATGGCCGTAGCCGTAGGCCTCGTGCCCGTCACCGGCCAGCCACTGCCCCTCATCAGCAAAGGCGGAACGTCAACCATCATCAACTGCGCATACATCGGCGTCATACTAAGCGTAAGCTACTCCGCCAAGAAAAAGGACGACATCGAAACCGGAACGGCAACCGCCTGACAGCCAACCACTTACATACACCCCTGCGAAAGGCCGTGTTTTGCAATGCAAAACACGGCCTTTCGCGTCACAACCGACGGCCTTTCACAGCCCCAAAGGCCGCCTTTCGCAAACAGGCACACACCCAACCGCCTCCCAACACCGCTGCAACCGTCCCGGCACCGCCATCCGCCAAAATCAAAAAGAAAGCAAAACACCCTGAAAACCGACAAAACGTCACAACGCCAGACACGCGCCGCACCACCGCAAAAACACACAAAACTGTCTCTAAGTTATTTAATTAGAGAGAGTATTTATGGAAAAAAGACTAACAATGA
>CAJJWN010000045.1 GCA_905196835.1 uncultured Prevotella sp.
ACAATGGGTGCTTTCAGGTGTTTGTAAAATTAGTTTTTATACCGAACTCACGTTAAGTAAAGTTTTTTGCGATAAAAACCACGGAAGCGATATGCCGTCCGTGATTTTTTTGTAGATTTGCATCTGATAGCTGACGATTATGATGTTTGGCGGTGATGGCGGTGATGTTGGCGGTAATGGCGGTAAAAATAAACGTATGGGAATAGTGTATGGCATATATGGATTGCGGTTGAATAAAAAACAATAGTTGAATTTTAAGCAGCTCGCAAGCGTCAAAACACATGCCTTTAACTTCTTAGCGAGCATGGCGGGCGATAACTTCTGTAACTCCTTTAACGTCTAAATATAACTCCTTTAACACCTGAAAACAACCTCTTAAACTTCTGAATACAGCCATGGAAGCCCTGCTGCAATACGTGTGGAAGCACAAGATGTTCCCCCTGAAGCCTTTGGAGACAACCGACGGGCTGGCCGTAGAGGTAATCGACACCGGCCTGCCGAACAGCGACGCGGGGCCCGACTTCTTCAACGCGAAGGTGAAAATCGGCGGCACGGAGTGGGTGGGCAACGTCGAGATACACGAGCGCGCGTCGCTCTGGCGCACGCACGGGCACGACGGCGACCGGCGGTATGACAACGTAGTGCTGCACATCGTGGGCGAGGCCGACGCCGAAGCCTACACGAGCGAGGGCCGAAGGGTGGCGCAGGTGAGGCTCGACGTGCCGCCGCAGGTGGCCGAAGGCTACGCCGCCCTGCTGCATGAAGACCGCTATCCGCCGTGCCGCGCCGTCATCCCGGCGCTCGACCGCCTGACCGTTCACGGCTGGCTGAGCCGCCTTGTGGCCGAGCGCATGGAGCGCAAGACGGCCGACATAGGGGCGAGGGTGGAGCGTTGCGGCGGCTCGTGGGAAGAGGCGTTGTTCGTTACGATGGCGCGCACGTTCGGCTTCGGCGTCAACGGCGACGCCTTCGAGCGTTGGGCCGGGGGCGGATGGCTGCAAGCGGCGGCGCACCATAGGGACGACCTCTTCCAGATAGAGGCTCTTTTCTTCGGCCAGGCGGGGCTGCTCGACCCCGGGGCGATGCCCGCGCGTTACCGCGAGGCGGCCACCGAGGACGGGTATTTCGGTAAGTTGAAGGCCGAATACGAGTATCTCGCCCACAAGTTCGGGCTCCGGGCGATGGACGGCGGCGCGTGGAAGTTTCTGCGTATGCGTCCGCAGAACTTCCCGTACATACGCCTGTCGCAGTTGGCCAGCCTGTACCACTCGCGCCGCAGCGACCTCAGCCGACTGGCGGAGTGCGCCACCGCGGACGACATGCGCCGCCTGCTGCGCACCGAGGCCACGCCTTACTGGCAGGAGCACTACGCCTTCGGCGCGCCGAGCCGCCGCGCAAGGAAGGCTCTCTCGGCGGCTTCGCTCGACGTGGTAATCATCAACACGGCCCTGCCTGTGCTCTTCGCCTATGGCCGTCACCGCATGGACGAGAGCCTTTGCAGCCGCTCCCTGGATATGCTCGCGCAGCTGAAGGCGGAGAACAACCACATCACGCGCCTCTGGGCGGAGTGCGGCTTGCAGGCCGAGAACGCTGCCGACAGCCAGGCGTTAATACAGCTCAAGCGCGAGTATTGCGACCGTAAGGACTGCCTTAGGTGCCGCATAGGGTATGAGTATTTGAGGAGATAAGCCCCCACCCGGCCAAGAGGAAGCCCCCTCCCGGCCTCCCCGAGGGGAGGGGATGGATTGGCTGTAGTGCGAAAGGCGGCAAAAGGAGCCCCCTCCCGACCTCCCCGAGGGGAGGGGATGGATTGGCGGTGCTGTGAAAGGCGGCAAATCGCGATGCAAAAGGCCATCTTTTAGAGCGTAAAAGGTGGCCTTTTGCAGGCTAAAAGACGGCATATTGGTAAGCCGCTGATTATCAACGGCTTATCAGGCTAATGTGGCTCATTGGGCTAATTGGGCCTAATAAGCCTGATAGGCCGGGCAAATAAGCCCAATTAGCCCGATGAACCGGATGCGCCATTGCGGCGAAATGGCAGGCAACGGCAAACCAACTCCTCCCCTCGGGGAGGTCGGGAGGGGGCTTCCTCTTAGTTGGGAGGGGGTTCCCTCTTAGTCGTGAGGGGGCTTCCTCTTGGCTGGGAGGGGCTTTCCTCTTGGCTGGCTGGCGGCTTCTTTTCATCCTTTTTTATTTTGCATTTCGCTTAACTTGCACTATCTTTGCACCCATCATGGACTATATATTCACTACACGGATGCAGGTGCGCGACTATGAGTGCGACATCGAGGGCATTGTAAACAACGCCAACTACCTGCATTACGCCGAGCATACACGCCACTTGTTCCTGAAAAAGTGCGGACTTAGCTTCGCCGAGATGCACCGCCGCGGCACCGACGCCGTGGTGGCGCGCATGAACTTGCAGTACAAGACGCCGCTAAGGTGCGACGACGAGTTCATATCCTGCATCAACTTGAAGAAAGAAGGACTGCGCTACGTGTTCTACCAGGACATCTACCGCGCCTCCGACAACAAGCTCTGCTTCAAGGGAATAATCGACCTTGTGTGCCTTGTTGACGGCCGTCTGGCCCACAGCAAGGAGTACGACGAGGCGTTCGGGCTTGTTTCTGATTGAGAATTGAGAGTTGATAATTGATAATTTTGATTACCTTTGTTGATTGAGAATGGAGAGTTTTAGAATTGAGAATGATGGTTGCTTTATGCTGCGAACTGGTAGCTTATGGCAACATACCCGTTCCCAAGCCAGCCGAAAGTGAATGTCATGAATAACAACGGTAATCATAATTCTCCATTTTCAATTATAAATTATCAATTAATAAGACAATGGACGAAGTCCTTTCCGCCTTAATCCTCGCTTCGCTCGACCGACTACAGCCGGGCACGGCAGTGCAGCTGTGCCGCGCGGCGGGCAGCGTGCAGGCCGTCATAGACAACCGGCGCGACATACGCAGCATAGCCCCTGCCGCACCGCAGCGCGTGGTTGACGCGCTGGCCGACGTAGAGGCGGCGCGGCGCAAGGCCGAGGGCGAGGTGGAATACGCCATGCGCACGGGCGTGAAGACGCTCGTATTGGGCAGCGAGGGCTATCCCCGGCGGCTCGCTTCGTGTGAAGACGCGCCGCTTGTGCTGTTCTATCGCGGCACGGGGAAGCTCGACAGCCGCCGCGTTGTCAGCATAGTGGGCACGCGCCGGTGCACCGCCTACGGGCAGGACTGCGTCCGTTCGTTCGTCAGCAGGCTGGCCGGGCTGTGCCCGGAGACGCTCGTAGTGAGCGGACTGGCTTACGGAATAGACATCTGCGCGCACCGCGATGCGCTCGAAGCAGGGCTCGACACGGTGGCCGTACTTGCCCACGGGCTCGACAACCTCTATCCTCCGCGCCACAGGGACACCGCCGACCGTATGCTCATGCACGGCGGACTGCTCACCGAGCACTTTACCCACACCAACGCGGACAAGCTCAACTTCCTGCGCCGCAACCGCATAGTGGCCGGTCTGGCGGACGCCGTCATAGTGGCGGAGAGCGCAAGCCATGGCGGCGCACTTGTCACGGCGCGCCTCGCACAAGGGTATGGCCGCGACGTGTTCGCCTTCCCAGGCCGCGTGGGCGACGAGTATTCGGAGGGCTGCAACAATCTAATCCGCGACAACAAGGCCGCCCTCATAACCTCTGCCGACGACCTGGTGCGCGCTATGGGCTGGCAGGACGACGCCCGGCTGACGGCTGCCCGCCGCCAGGGAATAGAGCGCACGCTCTTCCCCGAGCTGTCAACGGAGGAGCAGGCCGTGGCCGACCTCCTCGCGAAAGACAACGACCGCCAGCTCGACCAGCTTGCCGCCGCCACGGGAATGGCCGTAGGACGCCTCGCCGCCGTGATGTTCTCGCTCGAGATGAAAGGGCTGGTGAAGTGCCGCGCGGGAGGAGTTTACCATTTAATAAGAAATTGAGAATTGAGAGTTGAGAATGGAAAATTATGATTACCTTTTGTCGTGAACAGCGATTTATGGTAATATGTCTGCTGCAAGAACGGTCAATAGAGAAAGTTCTCAATGTCAATGGTAATCATAATTCTCCATTCTCAACTCTCAATTATAAATTGTGTAAGACAATGAACATACGCAACATACAGTTCGGGCCGCGCCCGCTTTTCCTCGCTCCGATGGAAGACGTGACCGACATAGGTTTCCGCCGCCTGTGCAAGAGGTACGGGGCGGCGATGGTATATACCGAGTTTGTCAGTGCCGAAGCCCTTGTGCGGTCGGTCAAGAGCACCGTGTCGAAGCTGACGATAAGCGACGACGAGCGTCCCGTTGGCATACAAATCTACGGCCGCGACGCAGAGTCGATGGCCGAGGCGGCCAAAATCGTGGAGCAGGCCAAGCCCGACTTAATCGACCTTAACTTCGGTTGTCCGGTTAAGAAGGTGGCCGGCAAGGGTGCCGGAGCCGGCATGTTGCGCGACATTCCGCTGATGCTGAAAATCACGCGGGCGGTGGTTGACGCCGTGAAAGTGCCCGTAACGGTGAAGACAAGGCTGGGATGGGACGCGCAGAACATCATCATCGAAGACCTGGCCGAGCAGCTGCAAGACTGCGGCATAGAGGCTCTTACCATACACGGACGCACCCGCGCCCAGATGTACACCGGCGAGGCGGACTGGACTTTGATAGGCCGCGTGAAGCAGAACCCGCGCATACACATCCCGATAATAGGCAACGGCGACATCCGAACGCCGGAGGAGGCACGGCAGGCGTTCGAGCGTTACGGCGTGGACGCGGTGATGGTAGGCCGCGCCACGTTCGGACATCCGTGGCTGTTCAAGGAAATGCGCGACTATCTCGACGGCCTACCGGCGGACACATCGCTCACAACGGACAAGAAAATAGACATACTCGAGGAGCAGCTGCGCATCAACGTGGAGCGCATAGACGAGTATCGCGGCATACTGCACACGCGCCGCCACCTGGCGGCCAGCCCCGTGTTCAAGGGCATTCCCAACTTCCGGCAGACGCGCATTGCCATGCTCCGCGCCGAGACGGTGAGCGAACTTACGGACATATTGGAGCAATGCAGGAAGGTGTTAAGTTAAGAATTAAGAGTTAAGAACCGAAGGTCAGCGTTAAGCTAATTAAGAAAATATGCTTTGTTGGTATCCTTCAAAGGTATTTTTCTTAATTAGCTTAACGCTGACCTTCGGTTCTTAACTCTTAATTCTTAACTCATATAGTGCTGTTTTTCTTAATTCTTAACTCTTAACTCTTAATTGTTATATGTCTACCGACTACCAATCGCGCACGCGGCTGCTCATAGGCGACGATGCCGCCGGGCGGCTTGCTGACATCAAGGTTATAGTGTTCGGCGTGGGCGGCGTGGGCAGCTGGTGCGTGGAAGGCCTTGTGCGCTCGGGCGTGAGGCGCGTCACCATCGTTGACCCCGACTGCGTTTGCCCCTCGAACGTCAACCGGCAGCTCATGGCTACGTCCGAGACCGTGGGCCGTGTGAAGGTTGACGCGCTGCGTGAACACCTGCTTACGATAAACCCCGAGGCCGAGATTGACGCGCGCCACATGGCTTTCTGCGCCGACACGGCAGACCAATTTGAATTTAAAGAGTATGATTACGTAATCGACGCAATCGACAGCTTGCAGGACAAGATGCTGCTCATACGCACGGCGTGCGACTCCCCGGCCACGCTGTTCTCATCGATGGGAGCCGCCCGTAAGCTCGACCCTACGCGCGTAAGAGTGGCCGAGTTCTGGAAGGTACAGGGCTGTCCGCTCGCCCGTTCGCTGCGCCAGGGCTTCAAACGGAGCGGCAGGCTGCCCTCGCGCAAGTTCCAATGCGTGTACAGCGACGAGCTGCTTGACAACGCCGGAACGCCCCAGGAGCCGCGCGCAAACGGCTCTATGGTGCACATTACGGCAGTGTTCGGCTTCACGTTGGCCGGGCTTGTAATTCAAAAGGCTGTTCATCTGTAGTTCAGGTGTATGGGAAAAATTGTATGTTTTTTTGTTCTTGCATTGTATTTCCTGTACTTATCCTACTTTAATTCAAGCTGTCGGTAACCGTCATTGCCTTAACGGCGACTTTCAGTTCCGCGCTCCGACAACCTGGATTATAGTAGGATGTAGCCATAAATAAGAAGAATGAACATATGGATGAATGTTTATTCCCATACATATAAATTGCGGATGAACCTAATTGGCTGCCTTTTGCGCACTAAAAGGCGGCAAACGGGCTTGTGAAAGGCCGTCGATTGGGACGTAAAAGGCCGTCTTTCGCAATGCGTTGAGTGTCAATGTGTTACGCGGAAGGTCGCCTGCGGCGCGGCAAACGGCAGCCGGGCGGCGCGCCGAAGGTGGAGAAGAAATGTGAATAATCAATGAATTTTATTAAAAACGGGGCGCACGTCGATTTTTTTCCGTATGTTTGCACCCGGTAATTATATTAATACATTTAAGACAATGAACGAAGACAGACTTTATGAACTGATACGCGAGAAAGAGCAAGCGGCCGCCGTGGCCTTCCCCGCCTTGATGCGCAAGGTGTACGTGTGGATGACGCTGGCGCTCGTGATAACCGGCTTCACGGCCTACGGCGTTGCCACCAGCCCCGGCATAATGACGGCTATCGTGACGAACAGGATGCTTTTGTGGGGCCTGCTCATAGCCGAGGTGGCTATGGTGTGGTACGTATCGGCGCGCATCGACCGCCTCTCGCTGGCTACGGCCACGGTCATTTTCGTGCTCTACTCGGTGCTCAACGGAGCCACGCTCTCCATCATCTTCCTGGCATACACGATGCAGTCAATCGCCTCGGTGTTCTTCATCACCGCCGGAACGTTCGCCGCCATGTCGCTCGTCGGCCTGTTCACCAAGAAAGACTTGTCGCCGCTGGGCCGCATACTCTTCATGGCCCTCATCGGACTCATCATCGCCACGCTGGTAAACGCGTTCCTGATAAAGAGCGGAGGGTTCAGCCTTATCGTTAGTTACATAGGCGTGCTCATCTTCACAGGCCTCACGGCGTATGACACGCAGAAGATAAAGAACATGCTCGTAGAGGCCGACGACGTGAGCGAAGGCGCGCAGAAAATAGCCCTGATGGGCTCGCTCGCCCTCTATCTCGACTTCATCAACCTCTTCCTCTACCTGCTCCGCATATTCGGAGGGAACAGGGAGTAAGGTTTTTTAGTAGTAAAGGAGGTTTTAGAAAGGAGTAAGGGAGTAAGGAGAGAAGGAGTAAGTAGATTTGCTTTGTTGCAATGCTGTCATCGTAAAGGCAACCTATGCAAACCTACTTACTCCTTCTCTCCTTACTCCTTTACTCTTATCAAAACTCCAAGTCTTTTTGCAATTTTATGCAAAAAGACTTGGAGTTTTGAATAAATATACCTACTTTTGCACCCGTAACTGCATAAATATACATTAAATGAAATCAAAGACCAGTCGTTTGCAGACGCTACGGATGCTTATATCAAGCCAGGAACTGTGTTGTCAGGACGACGTGCTGAAGGCCCTTGCAAAGGAGGGCTTCAACGTGACCCAGGCCACTCTGAGCCGCGACATGAAGCAGCTCAAGGTAGCCAAGGCCACCAGCCTGGGCGGCAAATACTTCTACGTGCTGCCCAACGAGACGATGTACAAGCGCGTGGCAAGCCCCAAGAGCGCGGCCGAGATGCTGCTTACGTCGGGCTTCCTGTCGGTCAACTTCTCCGGCAACATGGGCGTGATAAAGACCCGTCCGGGCTACGCCAGCAGCCTGGCATACAACATTGACAACGGCGGACTGCCGTCAATCATCGGCACAATAGCCGGAGACGACACCATATTCATCGTCATAAAGGAAGGCGAGACGTACGCCAACGTGGTGGAAGAGCTGCGCAGCGTGATACCAGACATTAAGTGAGCAGACGCCATAAAGCCAGCTGACACCCACCCCAACCCTCCCTAAGGGAGGGGGCTTGACTGCCATAGGCAGCGCGGGTGTATAAGGCTTATTGGGCATATCGGGCTTATGCCCTGCTTATACAACTATAAAAGAACAATGGAAGAGATAACAGTCTTGGTGGCCGACGCCTCACATGAGAAGTACGTCGACACCATACTTGAGACAATTGCGGCCGCTGCCAAGGTGCGCGGCACGGGCATAGCCAAGCGAACACACGAATACCTGGCCACCAAGATGCGCGAGACGAAGGCCGTAATAGCCCTCGCCGGCGACCGCTTCGCCGGCTTCAGCTACATCGAGACGTGGGGCAACAAGCACTATGTGACCACATCCGGCCTCATCGTCCATCCCGATTTCCGCGGCCTCGGCGTGTCGAAGCGCATCAAGGACATGACCTTCACCCTCGCCAGGACACGCTGGCCGAAGGCCAAGATATTCAGTCTTACCAGCGGTGCGGCCGTGATGAAGATGAACACACAGCTGGGTTACGTGCCCGTAACGTTCGCCGACCTTACCGACGACGAGGCCTTTTGGCGCGGCTGCGAGGGCTGCATCAACGTCGATGTGCTGAAACGCACCGGCCGCAAATACTGCATCTGCACCGGAATGCTGTACGACCCTGACGAGCACGAGGGCGAACCTACGCCCATAGAGCTGCCCGGCGAGGTGATGAGAAGGATTAGGAAATAAGGTAAGGAGAGAAGGAGTAAGAAATAAGGAGGGAAGGAGTAAGGAGCGAAGGAGTAAGTAGAAAAGCCTTGCAGCCAGTGTATCCAAGGGCGCATCAGGCTCATTCGGCTCATTGGGCTTTGCCATATAAGCATGGCATTTGTACTTACTCCTTTACTCCTTACTCCTCCCCTCCTCAAAAAACAATAAATACAAACGATTATGTCAGACAAGAAGAAAGTAGTTGTCGCCTTCTCCGGGGGGCTTGACACATCCTACACGGTGATGAAACTGTCGCACGACATGGGCTACGAGGTCTACGCCGCCTGCGCCAACACCGGCGGCTTCAGCGCCGAACAGCTGAAGACGAACGAGGAAAACGCCTACAAGCTGGGCGCGAAAGAATACGTAACGCTCGACGTTACGCAAGAATACTACGAGAAAAGCCTCAAATACATGATATTCGGCAACGTGCTCCGCAACAACTGTTACCCCATATCCGTGTCGTCAGAGCGCATCTTCCAGGCCATAGCCATTGCCCGTTACGCCAAGCAGATAGGCGCGGACGCCATAGCGCACGGCTCCACCGGCGCGGGCAACGACCAAATCCGCTTCGACATGACGTTCCTCGTAATGGCGCCGGGCGTGGAAATCATCACCCTGACACGCGACAAGGCACTCTCGCGCAAGGAGGAAGTGGACTACCTGAACGCCCACGGCTTCAAGGCTGACTTCGCCAAACTGAAATACAGCTACAACGTAGGCATCTGGGGAACGAGCATCTGCGGCGGCGAGCTGCTTGACTCGGCGCAGGGCCTTCCGGAAGAAGCTTACCTCAAGCACGTAACCCGTCAGGACGAGAGCGAGCTGCGCATAGAGTTCGAGAAGGGTGAAATCGCGGCGGTGAACGGCGTGAAGTACGACGACAAGGTGGCCGCGATACAGCGCATCGAGGAGCTGGGCGCAGCCTACGGCATAGGCCGCGACTGCAACGTCGGCGACACAATAATCGGCATCAAGGGGCGTGTCGGCTTCGAGGCGGCGGCTCCCAAGCTCATCATCGAGGCTCACCGTATGCTTGAGAAATATACTTTGAGCAAGTGGCAGCAGTACTGGAAGGACCAGGTTGCCAACTGGTACGGCATGTTCCTGCACGAAAGTCAGTACCTGGAGCCCGTCATGCCCGACATCGAGGCCATGCTCACGAGCAGCCAAAGGAACGTGAACGGCACGGCAATCCTCAAGCTTCGCCCATTGGGATTTGAGTGCGTGGGCGTCGATTCGCCCGACGACTTGCTGAAATCGAAGCTCGGCGAGTACGGCGAAATGCAGCACGGCTGGACGGCCGAAGAGGCAAAGGGCTTCATCAAGGTGCTCTCCACGCCGTTGAGGGTGTATTACGGAATACACGCGGAAGAGGAAAGATAAGCGGTCCAACCTTCCCGAAGGGAGGGGGCTGGGCATGTTTTAGCCGGTAAATATGCAGCCTTGGCGCATCAGGCTAATCATGCTCATCTGGCTCATTGGAGCCAATAAGCCAAATATGCCCAATAAGCCTGCTAACCGGCTGACAATCAGGCGTCTTGCAAAATGCCGTCTTTCAGGCTGCGAAATGCCGTCTTTTAGAGCGTGAAAGGCGGCCTTTGGGATGGCAAAAGGTGGCCTTTGGTAAAACAGGCTCAATCTATCTGTCATACGATAGGTTGCCGGTGGCTTTTACATAAAAGGCATAGTGTTTGGAATTTAAATATTAACCATAAATAAAAATGCCCGCCACGGCTATTCAAGCCCCCTCCATTTGGGAGGGTAGGGGTGGGTGTCAGGTGTTTATGAAAATAGGTATCTTAGGCGCCGCAGGCTACACCGGCGGCGAGCTTATCCGCCTTCTGCTCAACCATCCGCAGGCGGAAATAGTATTTGCGAACAGCGAGAGCAACGCAGGCAACCCCGTGGCCGACGTTCACGAGGGGCTTTACGGCGACACGGAGCTGTGCTTCACAGACGCAATGCCGCTGGGCGAGGTGGACGTTCTCTTCTTCTGCTTCGGCCATGGAAAGAGCCGGCAGTTCTTGGCAGAACACCATGTGCCCGACACTGTGCGCATCATCGACCTGGCGCAGGACTTCCGCCTCCGCGCCGAGGGCAACGACTTCGTGTACGGTCTGCCCGAAATCAACCGCGGACTAATATCATCGGCGCGCCATGTAGCCAACCCCGGCTGCTTCGCCACGTGCATACAGCTCGGCCTTTTGCCCGCGGCGAAGATGGGACTGCTCGCCGGAGACATATCGGTCAACGCCATAACGGGCAGCACCGGGGCGGGACAGAAGCCCGGGCCGTCGACTCACTTCTCGTGGCGCACTGACAACATGAGCATATACAAGCCCTTCACGCACCAGCATGTGCCCGAAATCAGGCAGAGCCTGGAGCAGACCCAGGGCGCGCCCGTAGGCCCGGTAGACTTCATTCCGTACCGGGGCCCGTTCGCGCGCGGCATCTTCGCCACCGCCGTAGTGCGCACTTCTGCGCCAATAGAGCAGATAGTCGATGGCTACAAGGCCTTCTACAAGGACGAGCCTTTCACCCGTTACACCGACAAACCAATAGACATGAAGCAGGCGGTGAACACCAACAAGTGCCTCGTACACTGCGAGAAGTACGGTGACAAGCTGCTCATAACGTCCTGCATAGACAACCTTTTGAAGGGCGCCGTAGGGCAGGCCGTGCAGAACATGAACATAATGTTCGGAGTGAAGGAGGACATGGGACTAAGGCTTAAGCCGTCGGCGTTCTAAAAAACAGCCCCCTCCCGTCCTCCCCGAGGGGAGGGGCTTGGCTGGCATCGGCAACATAAGGTAAACAAAACCCCTCCCCTCGGGGAGGACGGGAGGGGGCTTATACATTTCATTATGGAACTATTTGACGTTTATCCCTTATTCGACATCAACATCGTCAATGGCAAAGACTGCTCCGTTTGGGACGACAAGGGGCAGGAATATCTGGACCTTTACGGCGGCCACGCCGTCATAAGCATAGGCCATTGCCATCCTCATTACGTCGAGGCGTTGGCCCGTCAGGCCGCCGAACTCGGTTTTTACAGCAACTCCGTGGTGAATATGCTGCAACGGCGGCTGGCCGAACGGCTGGGCAAGGCGTGCGGATATGACGACTACCAGCTGTTTCTCGTCAACAGCGGAGCCGAAGCCAACGAGAACGCTTTGAAGCTGGCATCGTTCAAGACGGGGCGCACGCGCATCCTCTCTGCCGCCAAGGCCTTCCACGGACGCACGTCGCTGGCCGTCGAAGCTACCGACAACGCGAAGATAATAGCGCCCGTCAACGCCAACGGACACGTCACCTACCTGCCGCTGAACGACCTTGCGGCGTGGGAGGCGGAGCTTGCCAAGGGCGACGTTTGCGCCTGCATCATAGAGTGCATACAGGGAGTGGGCGGCATACGGATGGCCTCCGAGGAGTTTGCGCAGGGCTTGCAGGCCGCCTGCAAGCGGCACGGCGCGGTGCTTGTATGCGATGAAATACAGTGCGGCTATGGCCGTTCGGGCCGCTTCTTCGCCCACCAGTGGCTCGGCATCAGGCCCGACCTCATCACCGTTGCGAAGGGAATTGCCAACGGCTTCCCCATGGGTGCGGTGCTCATCTCGCCCGACTTCAAGCCCGAATACGGCCAGCTGGGCACCACGTTCGGCGGCAACCACATGGCCTGCGCCGCCGCGCTGGCCGTGCTCGACGTGATGGAGAGCAACCGTTTGGTTGACAACGCGCGCGAGACGGGCGGCTACCTCATGGCGCAGTTGCGCGGGCTGATGGCCGAGGAGAAGCGCATCACCGACGTGCGTGGCCGCGGACTCATGATTGGCATCGACCTCGACATGCCGCACAAGGAGCTGCGCCGCCACCTCGTCTACAGCGAGCACTGCTTCACGGGCTGCGCATCCACTAACATACTGCGCCTGCTGCCGCCGCTGACGTTCACCAAGGCCATGGCCGACGACTTCATCCTGCGGCTCAAGAGGGCGTTCGCCGCTGTTAAGTAACAAGCCTTTAGCAGACAAGGGACAAGTCTTAAGCAGACAAGAGACAAGCAGACGAGCAGACAAGCGGATATGCCTTGTTGGTTACGATGAGCAATTTAACTTGCTTGCATGTAACAAAACATATCCGCTTGTCTGCTCGTCTACTTGTCTCTTGTCTGCTTAAGACTTGTCCCTTGTCTGCTCGTCTGCTTGTATTCTGCTTTGTTACCAATCGGTTCAAGCCGAATACCACGCGTCCGCGTAATACGTTCCGCCTGCCGGGTTGCCGTCAGTTGAGGCATGGTGCCTGTGGTGGCGTGGCGGCTTCGGCTTCTTGTGCTTCTTGTGTTTCTTCGGAGGCGGCGGCCCGTCGTAATGCCTGTGTATTACGCACGAGCCGAAAATCAGCGACATGCACACGGCCGCCGCTGCTGTCTTCATCATCGTTAGTGACTTCATAATCGTATCTGTTTTTAGGTGTTACGTCCATAAAAACGCCCTGCCTGTCGGCCGTCGCTTTATTATATAGACCTCCGGGACGGCCGAAAGTAAAACCGCCCAAGCTCCATATTAGCATTTTTTCACCTGTCGCCGCTGCCTTCTGCGCCGCCCGTTACCCGGCATCATCGGGCTTATTAGGCACATTTGGCTCATTGGCCTATTGAACTTATTAAGCCCAATGAGCCGAATGAGCCTAATGGGCTGATGCTCAACGCGTTGCAAAAGGCCGTCTTTTAGAGGCCAAAAGACGGCCTTTTAGCGTGCAATTGACGGCCTTTTGCAACGCGATTTGCCGCCTTTCGCGGTTCATCTGCAATTCAGTTGGATGACACCAAAGCGCATAAGGGCGTCGAAGACGTCCAACTATGCTTAACCGCATGTGGAGCGAAGCGGAACTTGCGGTAGATATGTGAAAGATAATATCGTCCTCGAAGAGGGCGAATGGCCGTCTGTTGTTCGCCCCCTTCGGGGACGGGCAGATGTGTTTCGACTTACCGCAAGTTCCGTTCCCTTCGGTCACTCCACATGCGGTTAAGCATAGTTCGCCCCCTTCGGGGACGAGAATTGGGGTACATATACATCCAACAGATTTGTGGATGAACCCCTTTCGCAACGCCGCCGGTATGCAAACGGAAGTTAAATTATCGTTTTTCGATAAATATTTATTGAAAAAGTTTGGAGCATTCAATTATTGTCCATATCTTTGCATATCGAAAAACGATAAATAATAATCAAATAACGATAATACTCTTTCTGATTAAACAATGCGCCGGAGGCCAGCCGCCCGTCACCGTACGGCGGCGAACCGAAGGCGGGACAAAACCGGAACAACGATGAAAAAGAAACTCAACCTATTCTGCACGCTCATCTTCGTGGTGATAGCCTGCCATCTGCTGTCCATGTCGAACACGTTTTTCACGGGTTTTTCGGCCGGCATGAAGCACGGCATGGAGGAGCGTTCGGTAACGGAGACGACGCCAAGCAACTTCAGCCACATCACGCTGCTGCCTGCCGTGATGGACGAAACCACCGCCGTGACGGTAACCGACAAGGCCGCATCAAGGCAACTGACGGCCTGGCCCACGCAGCTGATTGTTCCCCTGAACGATAGCCTCGGGCCGGGCGCGGCCGTGTTCCGCCTGCTCTACACGCTGCTCTACGGCGCGACGGCCGTGGCCGCCCTCGTGGCCTTCATCCTCTTCGTGCGCAACGTAAACAGGAACGCCATCTTCACGCGGCGCAACATCACGTTGCTGCGCGTCGTGGGCTGGTGCCTCGTGGCGACGGGAGCCATAGCCACGGCCGACGGCTACTATGACACGTATCTGGCCCAGCGGTCGTTCAGCCTGACGGGCTACGTGGTCGATTACGGCTCGGCCGCCTACATTACAAGCGTCATCTTCGGCCTCTTCGCCGTGGTTGTGGCCGAGGCGTTCGCCATAGGGCTAAGGATGAAAGAAGAACAGGAACTGACGATATAAGCCCCACCCCGGCTTACTTTTTTACCTTTTATAATATGGGAAAAATAATAGTCAACCTCGACGTGGTCATGGCACGCCGCAAAATATCGCTCTCCGAGCTGGCCGAGCGCGTGGGCCTTACACAGGCGAACCTGTCAATCCTGAAGACGGGCAAGGCCAAGGCCGTGCGCTTCTCCACGCTCGAGGCAATATGCCGCGAGCTGGAATGCCAGCCCGGCGACATACTCGAATACAGCGGCGAAACGTAAGCCGACGTGTGACAGATTGCAGGCAAAACCCGCGTTTTTGCCTACACAAGATATAAAAATAATTAAATTTGGAATACGGTAAGCACCGTTAATCATGGAAAAAACTATATTTGTACACCTTTTTAAACCAAACTTTTATGAAATTAAAACATCTTTTCGTCGCCGCAGTGCTATTCGTTACAAGCGCAGCGGCTGTTATGGCGCAAGGAATGCAGCTGCCCCCAATCCCCGTGGACAGCGCGGTAAGGATAGGCAAGCTGCCTAACGGCCTTACATATTACATCCGCCATAACGGTTACCCGGAACACCGTGTCAACTTCTACATCGCCCAGCGCGTAGGCTCCATACAGGAGGAGGAAGACCAGCGCGGACTGGCTCACTTCCTGGAGCACATGGCCTTCAACGGCTCTGACAACTATCCGGGCGACCGCCTCATCGAATACCTGCGCTCAATAGGCGTGGAGTTCGGCACCGACCTGAACGCTTACACCGCCGTAGACCAGACCGTTTACCGCGTGTGCAACGTGCCTTCGGCCAACGTGGCGTCGCTCGACTCTTGCCTGCTCATACTCAAAGACTGGTCAAACGGCCTCACGCTCGACGCCAAGGAGATAGACAAGGAGCGCGGAGTAATCCACGAGGAGTGGCGTCTGCGCTCTTCCGCCGGCCAGAGAATGATGGAGCGCAACCTCGAGAAGCTGTATCCCGGCAGCAAGTACGGCAAGCGTATGCCCATCGGACTTATGTCGGTGGTTGACAACTTCAAGCCCGAGGCCCTGCGTGCGTACTACCATAAGTGGTACAGACCCGACAACCAGGCCATCATCGTGGTGGGCGACGTTGACGTGAACCGCACCGAACAGAAAATAAAGGAGATGTTCAGCTCCATCAAGATGCCTGCAAACGCAGCACCGGTGGTTGACGAGCTCGTGCCCGACAACAACGAGGCAATCATCATCGTTGACAAGGACAAGGAGCAAAGGACTGACGGCATTTCAATAATGTTCAAGCACGACGCCTTCCCCGACAGCCTGAAGAGCAACGTAATGTACCTGATGCAACAGTACGGGGTGTACACCTGCACGCAGATGCTTAACTCGCGCCTCTCCGAGGTGGCGCAGAACCCCGACTGCCCGTTCGTAGCTGCGTATGTATATGACGGCGAGTACATCTACTCAAAGACGAAGGACGCCTTCTCGCTCGACATCATGCCGAAGCCCGGCAAGACCGAAGAGGCCATCAAGGCGGCAATGCGCGAGGTGATGCGCGCCGCCAAGTTCGGCTATACCGCTACCGAGTACGTCCGCGCAAAGGATGAATACATGAGCTGGTTGGAGAAGCTTTACACCAACCGCGACAAGCAGGAAAACAGCTTCTGGGGCAACCAGTACCGCGACCACTTCCTCGCCAACGAGCCGATACCTTCCCTCACAGACCAGTATCAGATGATGCAGCAGGTAACGCCGATGCTTCCCGTCGACCTTGCCAATGAGATAATAAAGGAGCTTGTCAGCGTATCTGACACCAACCTCGTGGTCTATGCTACATACACAGAGAAGGACGGAGCCGTTTATCCTACGCCCGAGGCCATCAAGGCGGCCATTGACGCCGTTCACGGAGAGCAGCTTACGGCATGGGTTGACAACGTGAAGAACGAGCCGCTCATCAAGGAACTACCCAAGAAAGGCAGCATCGTGAGCGAGAAGGAGAACGCCGCGCTGGGCTACAAGGAGCTTACCCTCTCTAACGGAGCACGCGTATTGCTGAAAAAGACCGACTTCAAGGATGACGAAATCGTGATGAGTGCAACGTCGAAGGGCGGCTCTTCACTGCTTCCCGAAAGCGATATCGTCAACGCCAAGTTGTTTGACGCCGTCATAGGGTCAAGCGGACTGGGCAACTTCAGCAGCACGGAGCTTGAGAAAGCGCTCGCCGGAAAGCAGGCCAACGTCAACCTCACGCTGGCTAACTTGCATGAAGGCGCAAGCGGCCAGTCAACTCCGAAAGACCTTGAGACGCTGTTCCAGCTGACATATCTTTACTTCACCGACGTAAAGAAGGATGAGAAGAGTTACGGCCAACTGATGAACATCCTCGAGACACAACTCAAGAACCAGGGTCTGTCGCCTGAAAAGGCATTCTCAGACTCGCTCATGGTGACCCTATACAGCCACAATCCGCGCTTCGAGTCGTTGCAGATGGACGACCTGAAGAAGGTAAACTACGACCGCATCCTGCAAATAGCCAAGGAGCGCACGGCCAACGCCGGTGACTTCACCTTTACCTTCGTGGGCAACTTCGACGAAGCTGCCATTCGTCCGCTCATCGAGCAGTACATAGCCTCTCTGCCTGCAAACGGCGTGAAGGAGGAGTGGAAGCCCGTGTCAAGCTACGCCAAGGGCAACGTTGAAAACAAGTTCACGCGCAAGATGGAGACACCGAAGGCCAACTCTTACATTTACTGGTACAATCTCGACGTGCCGTATTCTCTCGAGAACGCTGTGGCTGCCGACGCCGCCGGACAAATCCTCGATATGATTTACTTGAAGGCAATCCGCGAGGACGCGAGCGCGGCTTACACTACCGGTGCTGCCGGATTTGTACGCCTCGGAGGCGACACGCCGTTCAGTGCGGTAGTCGGCGTATGCCCGATGAAGCCCGAGATGTGCGACGTGGCACTGAAAATAATGAATGAGGAAGCCAAGAAGATGTGTACCACCGTTGATGCGGAGAAGCTTACAAAGGTAAAGGAGCTGATGCTGAAGCGTGCCGACGAGAACGCGAAGACCAACCGCTACTGGGTAAGCGCAATCAACGATATGGACGAGTACGGCGTTGACACCGTGACGAAGTACAAGGACATCGTCAACGCACTGACACCCGAGAAGGTTGCCAAGTTCATGAAAGACGTAATCTTCGCAGGTGGCAACAGCGTCACAGTAGTGATGCTGCCCGAAGCAGAGAAGAAATAACATACACTAAGAGCATGACAACAGCAAGCCCCCTTGCAGCGCACTGCGCGCCGCAAGGGGGCTTTCTTTTGCCGTAAATGCAACTAGCTGATAAACAACATGTTACGTTGAGGCTTGTGAAAGGAGGCCTTTTACAGTGCGAAAGACCGTCTTTGGCACGCCGAAAGGCCGTCGTTGACGATGCGGAAGGCCGCCTTTCGCATCGCCGTCGGAAAATTGCGCCCCGGCGTTACATTTTTAATAAAAAACCGGAAAATATTTGCATGTATGCGATTTTATTCATACCTTTGCACCGTTCAGAGGAATGAGGGGCTTTGCGAAGCTCCTCATTTTATTTTAATTACCCTTTTATGATAGACAAGAACGTAGTTAGAAGTTTGGTGGAAGAGTGGCTGAAGGACAAGGAGTATTTTCTTGTAGACGTGGAAATCAGCGCCGACGACAAGATTGTTGTTGAAATAGACCATGCCGACGGAGTGTGGATTGAGGACTGCGTGCAGCTGAGCCGCTACATCGAGGACCATCTCAGCCGTGACGAGGAAGACTATGAGCTCGAGGTTGGAAGCGCCGGCCTGGGCCAGCCCTTCAAGGTGCCGCAGCAGTACGAGAACTATGTAGGCAAGGAAGTAGAGGTGCTTGACGCCGCAGGCAAGAAGCACCGCGGCACGCTCACGGCCGTTGACGGCCGGCAGTTCACCGTCACCGTGAAGGAGAAAGTGAAGAAGGAAGGCGCCAAGCGCCCGGTTGTAGAGGACGTGAAAAAGACCTTCTCGATGGACGAAGTGAAGTACACTAAGTATCTTATAAGCTTTAAATAAAAAGCGGGACGGAGGGAAGGCGAGGCGTCGGGACTACTCCCAGCCCTCCCAGTTCTCCCGGCTCTCCCGGTACACCCACAGAAAACAACAATAAACAGATATGGCAACAAGAAAGAACGGTGAAGAAACCGTAAGCATGATTGACACCTTCAAGGAGTTCAAAGACACGAAGAACATCGACCGCACCACGCTCATGAGCGTGCTCGAGGAGAGTTTCCGCAACGTCATAGCCAAAATCTTCGGCAGCGACGAGAACTTCGACGTCATCGTGAACCCCGACAAGGGCGACTTTGAAATATACCGCAACCGCACCGTCGTGGCCGACGGCGAGGTGAAAGACGAGAACAAGGAAATAGCTCTGGCCGACGCGCTGAAGATAGAACCCGACTATGAGGTGGGCGAGGAAGTCAGCGAGAAGGTCGATTTCAGCAAGTTCGGCCGCCGCGCCATACTCAACCTTCGCCAGACGCTCGCCTCGAAAATACTCGAGCTTGAGCACGACAGCCTGTACAACAAGTACAAGGACCGCGTGGGCCAGGTAATCAGCGCCGAGGTATATCAGGTGTGGAAGCGCGAGGTGCTGCTCGTAGACGACGAGAACAACGAGCTAATCCTGCCCAAGTCGGAGCAAATACCCCACGACGTCTACCGCAAGGGCGAGACCGTGCGCGCCGTCATCAAGGAGGTGAACAACGACAACAACAACCCCAAAATCATACTTTCGCGCACGAGCAACATGTTCCTTGAGCGTCTGCTCGAGGCCGAAGTGCCCGAAATAGCCGACGGTCTCATCACCATACGCCGCATAGCCCGTATGCCCGGCGAGCGCGCCAAGATAGCCGTCGAGAGCTACGATGACCGCATAGACCCCGTAGGAGCCTGCGTCGGCGTGAAGGGAAGCCGCGTGCACGGCATAGTGCGCGAGCTCAACAACGAGAACATCGACGTGGTGAACTATACCGCAAACATCAAGCTCTTCATACAGCGCGCCCTCAGTCCGGCCAAAATATCCAGCATCAACGTTGACGAGGAGAACCGCAAGGCCGAGGTTTACCTCCGCCCGGAGGAAGTGTCGCTCGCCATCGGACGCGGAGGCATGAACATCAAGCTGGCCAGCATGTTGACAGAATACACCATCGACGTGTTCCGCGAGCTTGACGAAAGCGAGGTTGACGAGGACATCTACCTCGACGAATTCTCCGACGAAATCGACCAGTGGATTATCGACGCCATCAAGGCCATCGGCCTCGACACCGCCAAGGCTGTGCTCAACGCGCCGCGCGAAATGCTCGTAGAGAAGGCCGACCTCGAGGAGGAGACCGTTGACAACGTGCTGAAAGTGCTTAGGGCCGAGTTTGAGTAATTCATAATTCATAATTCGTAATTCATAATTGGCTGCGCATATACAAAGGCAAAAGCCAATTATGGATTATGAAACAAAGCTCGGACAGACCGGTTGGGAATTATGAATTATGGATTATGAATTATGAATTAAAAAGAGTATGAGCATCAGATTAAATAAAGCAATCCGTGAATTGAATATAGGACTTCAAACTGCAGTTGAATTCCTGAAAAAGAAAAGTGACCTCGGCGAGGTAAGGGACGACCTCAGCTTCAAGCTGAACGACGCCCAGTACAACGCCTTGGTGGAAGAGTTTAAGACCGACAAGGAGGCCAGGAACCAGGCCGAAAAGCTCTTTCCGAAGCACCCCAAGGAGAAGAAACGCCCCGAAGGCGGAGCCAAACCGTCGGCTCCGGCCAAGCCTGCGGCTACGCAGAAGTACACCGTACTCGGCAAGATTGACCTTGACAACATAGGCAAGAAGCCGTCGCAGGCCGCCGCACAGCCGCAACAAGGCGGTAAGCCTTCGGACGAGGCGAAGCCGGCCGAAACGGAAACGGCCGTTGCCGGCGCGCCTAAGCATGACGCACAGCCCGTGGCGGAGCATCAGGCAAAGGCCGTGAGCGCGCCGGTTGCACGCCCTGAACAGGCTGAAGCCGCCGCGCCTGTGGAGAAGCCAGCCGCCAGCACACAGCCGGTAGAGGCCAATCCGACGGCCGGGAAGCCCGTTGAAGGGCAGCGGGAGCAGGCCGGAACGGCAGCTACAACGGACG
Organism: uncultured Prevotella sp.; assembly: GCA_905196835.1. Taxonomy (GTDB): domain Bacteria; phylum Bacteroidota; class Bacteroidia; order Bacteroidales; family Bacteroidaceae; genus Prevotella; species Prevotella stercoripullorum. Next base: position 20,811 of record CAJJWN010000045.1, read on the forward strand.
AGGAAAGCAAGATATTCACTCTGAAAAGCGAGAAAAAGCTCGCCCCGAAGGTGAACGTGCTCGGCAAGATTGACCTTGACGCACTCAACCAAAGCACGCGTCCCAAGAAGAAGTCGAAGGAAGAACGCCGCAAGGAACGCGAGGAGAAGGCGGGCCAGACACGCGCCGACGGCAAGAAAAAGCGTTCGCGCATAACCAAGGAACGCGTCAACATAGACCAGGCCGCGAAGACTGCCGGGGCAGGAAACGCCGCCGCCGACAAGGCCGGAAGCAAGAAAAAGAACCGCAAGCGCGGGCACAAGCCGCTCGAAGTGAACGAGGAAGACGTTGCACGCCAGGTAAAGGAGACGCTCGCACGCCTTACAAGCAAGGGGCAGAACAAGAAGGGAGCCAAGTACCGCAAGGAGAAGCGCGAGGCCGCCCAGGAGCATCTGAAGGAGCAGCGCGCCGAGGCCAAGGCGGAGAGCAAAATACTGAAGCTGACCGAGTTTGTAACCGTCAGCGAGCTGGCGAGCATGATGAACGTGTCGGTCAACCAGGTAATAGGCACTTGCATGAGCGTAGGCATCATGGTGTCAATCAACCAGCGCCTTGACGCGGAGACCATAAACCTCGTTGCCGAGGAGTTTGGCTTCAAGACGGAGTACGTCAGCGCGGAGGTGTCTGAGGCCATAACGGAAGAGCCCGACGACGAGAACGACCTCGTGCCGCGCGCCCCAATCGTCACCGTGATGGGCCACGTAGACCACGGAAAGACATCGCTGCTCGACTATATCCGCAAGTCTAACGTCATAGCAGGCGAGGCCGGAGGCATAACCCAGCACATAGGAGCGTACAACGTGACGCTGGGCGACGGCCGCCACATCACCTTCCTCGACACGCCGGGCCACGAGGCGTTTACCGCCATGCGTGCCCGCGGAGCGCAGGTTACCGACATCGCCATCATCATAATAGCCGCCGACGACAGCGTGATGCCGACCACGCGCGAGGCCATAGCCCACGCACAGGCGGCCAACGTGCCCATGGTGTTCGCCATAAACAAAATAGACAAGCCGGGAGCCAACCCCGACAAGATACGCGAAGACCTGGCTAACATGAACCTGCTCGTGGAAGACTGGGGCGGCAAGTACCAGTGCCAGGAAATCAGCGCGAAGAAAGGCATAGGCGTGGACGACCTGCTTGAGAAGGTGCTACTCGAAGCGGAGATGCTTGACTTGAAGGCCAACCCCAACCGCAAGGCCACCGGCAGCATCATAGAGTCGTCGCTCGACAAGGGCCGCGGCTACGTATCGACGGTGCTCGTAAGCAACGGAACGCTGCGCGTGGGCGACATTGTTGTGGCCGGAACCACTTACGGACGCATCAAGGCCATGTTCAACGAGCGCAACCAGCGCATCGACCAGGCCGGCCCCGCCGAGCCCGCAATCATACTGGGACTTAACGGCGCGCCCACGGCGGGCGACTCGTTCCACATACTCGAGACCGAGCAGGAGGCACGCGAAATAACCAACAAGCGTCTGCAACTGCAGCGCGAGCAGGGTCTGCGTACGCAGAAGCGGCTCACGCTGAGCGACATCAGCCACCGCATAGCCCTCGGCTCGTTCAAGGAGCTGAACATACTTGTGAAGGGCGACACCGACGGAAGTATCGAGGCATTGAGCGACTCGTTCATCAAGCTCTCGACGGAGAAAATCAAGGTGGACGTCATCTACAAGGCCGTCGGCCAAATCTCCGAGAGCGACGTGTCGCTGGCCGACGCGTCAGACGCCATCATCGTAGGCTTCCAGGTGCGCCCGTCGGCTGCGGCGCGCAAGCTGGCCGAGCAGGAAGGCGTCGAAATCAACACCTACTCCGTAATCTACGACGCCATAGAAGACGTCAAGTCGGCCATGGAGGGAATGCTCGACAAGGTGGTCAAGGAGGTTGTCACTGGCCAGGTAGAGGTGCGCGAGGTCTACCACATATCGAAGGTGGGCACCGTGGCCGGAGCCTACGTCACCGAGGGCAAGGTGCACCGTTCGGACAAGGCGCGCGTCGTGCGCGACGGCATCGTGGTGCATACGGGCGAAATCAACGCCCTCAAGCGCTTCAAGGACGACGTAAAGGAAGTAGGCGTGAACTTCGAGTGCGGTATAAGCCTTGTCAACTTCAACGACATCCAGGTAGGCGACATCCTCGAGACGTTTACCGAAATCGAGGTGAAGCAGAAGCTCTAACGGCCTTTCCCATGGCTTCATACATACCGTCCGGCAGGAGGCAGTCTCCTGCCGGACGGTCTTTTTATGCCCGGGCGTAACCGGCTGTCAGCCAACAGGTTATGCCTGGTCTTGCAAAAGGCCGTGTTTTGCGTCGCGAAACACGGCCTTTTGCGTTGCCATTGACGGC